>JAWLCA010000015.1:0-106321 GCA_041687395.1 Paracoccaceae bacterium
CATCAAGAGCGGCATAGCATGGCATACTGGTTCTCCTTCATCGTGTCGGCACAACGCCGATCATAGGGTGACCAGTGTGGGAGATCCCGGCCTTGCCGGCGAGAACGCCCACCCGCGATTACGCCAAGTGGTCCACCCACTGGGATAGAATTGTCCCGTTCAGGAGGACCAGAAATGGCAGGAAAGCGGGACAAACCCGAAGACATCGTCCTGAAGCTTCGTCAGGTCGAAGTTCTTCATGGGCAAGGACTGGCGATCTCCGACGCGGTGCGCCAGATCGGCGTGACCCAGCAGACCTATTGCCGCTGGCGCAAGCAGTATGGCGGCATGAACCGCGATCACCTCAAGCGGTTGAAGGAGCTTGAAACGGAGAACCAGCGGCTACGGCGCGCAGTCTCGGATCTGACGCTGGACAAGATGATCCTGGCGGAGGCTGCACGGGGAAACTTCTGAGCCCTTCGCGCCGTCGCAAGTGCATCGAGCATGTGCGGCAGGCGCTCGGCATATCCGAGCGCCGCGCCTGCCGCACACTCGGGCAGCACCGATCGACGCAGCGCAAGGTTCCATGCGGCACACCGGACGGGGAGCGGCTGACGGAAGAGATCATCGAGATGGCCCGCGCCCACGGGCGTTACGGCTATCGGATGATGACCGGACTGCTGAACAAAGCCGGCTGGCATGTGAGCCACAAGCGGGTCGAGCGGATATGGCGGCGCGAGGGGCGTGAGACGTCCCGCGGAAACAGGCAAAAAAGGGCCGACGCTGGCTTGGCGACGAGTCCTGCGTCCGGCTCCGGCCGGAGCGCCCGAACCACGTCTGGTCCTACGATTTCGTCCAGGACCGGACACATGACGGATGGTGCGCGGTTCGCAGCTCGAGCTTGTGACCGGCCTCGAGCTGGCCGTTGCCGAGGGCACCTGATGCTCTGGGGCGGCAATCTCGCGATACTGTTGAAAAAGTCCGTTGTTTGGCGTCCGGAGCTTTGATTCACTCGTTCTGAGAGTGGAGGGCATCGCGATGATGGGGCCAAGGCAAGTTGCGCAGGGCGCGCTGTTTTACGAGTTCTCGATCGAAGGGTTCGTGCCCCTGGATCACCCGGTGCGCGACATCGACCCGTTCCTCGATCTGTCGCATGTGCGGCCGCTGCTCGCACCTTTCTATAGCTCTTGCGACCGCCCGTCGATCGATCCCGAACTGATGATCCGCATGCTGCTGCTGGGCTATTGCATGGGCATCCGGTCCGAGCGGCGGCTCTGCGAAGAGGTCCATGTCAATCTGGCGTATCGGTGGTTTTGCAGGCTCGACCTGACCGACGCGGTTCCCGATCATTCGACATTTTCCAAGAACCGCCACGGCCGCTTTCGCGAGAGCGGCCTGTTCCGGCATCTGTTCGAGACCGTCTTGCAACGCTGCATGGATGAAGGTTTGGTCGGCGGTCACAGCTTCGGCGTCGATGCCAGCCTGATCCCTGCGAATGCCAATCAGACCTGCGGCATCGACAGCAAGGAAGGCCTGCCGCCGGTCCTCACGTCCCGCGCCGTTGGACGAATATCTTGAAACACTCGACGATGCGGCCTTCGGCGCAGCGACCGACGCCATTCCCAAGTACGTCTCGCCGGTGGACCCGGCCGCTCGCTGGACGGATGCCGATGGCGGTGCCGCCTACTTTGCCTATTCCACCAATTATCTGGTGGATCTGGCCAATGCCGTGATCGTGGATGTCGAACCCACAGCTCCAATCCGGCCAGCGGAGGCGCGTGCCGCTCGGGACATGATCGACCGGGTGCAGGCACGCTTCGGCATCAAACCTGGCAAGCTGGTCGGCGATACAGGCTACGGATCGGCCGAGATGCTGGGCTGGCTGGTGGAGGACCGCAAGATCGTACCTCACATCCCGGCCTGGGACAAATCGAAACGCACCGACGGCACCTTCTCGCGGGAGGACTTTGCCTACGATACGACCGCCGACAGGTATACGTGCCCTGCCGGAAATACGCTCGAAATGTCCCGCCGGAAATTCTCGAAGCCGCGCCCCACGAATGTCAGCAAGGACGGTTTGATCCGCTACAGGGCGCGCAAACAGGATTGCGACACCTGCCACCTGAAAGCGCAATGTTGCCCGACCAACCTGCCAGGAAAGTGCTCCGATCCGTTCACGAAGCAGCAAGAGACATCGGCCGCGACATCCGCAAAACCGACGCCTACATGACCTCGTTCATGCAAAGGCGAACGGTCGAGATGCTTTTTGCCCATCTGAAGCGATACATCGGCCTGCGAATGATGCGACTGCGTCGACCCAAAGGCGCAACCGAGCAATTCCAGCTCGCCGCAACCGCCCAGAACCTCCGCAAACTGGCCAAATTGGTGACCCTGCCAGCCCCCGCATGAAGCGGGAATGGCAATCAACTCGCTTTGAATGCCAGTCAGAACGCGTCGAGCGCCGACTTTTTCAACAGTATGCCCGCTTCGCCGCCGGCGTTCCCTTTGGTTGCGATCCGTCGTGCGGGCACCTATGGCTTGGGTGAGGTCACGGAGCGGCGGCGCAAAGATGTTCGAAGTCATCTGCATTACCTTTGCCTTCTTCTTCGGTCTGGCCGTGCGACAGATCGGGCTGCCGCCGCTCGTCGGTTTCCTGGCGGCCGGTTTTGCGGTAAATGCCTTCGGGCCGGGGCTGGGTCTGCCTGAGGATACGGGTGAGATCCTGAAGTATGTCTCGCATCTGGGCGTCCTGCTGCTGCTGTTCGCCGTGGGCCTGAAGCTTCGCCTGGGTCAGATCGCGCAACCGCAGGTGCTGGGCGGGTCGCTGATCCATTTCGGTTTGACCACGGTGGTCTTCACCCTTGGCCTCGCGCTGTTCATGCGGCTCGACTGGAACACGTCGCTGCTGCTGGCGATGGCGTTGTCGTTTTCGTCGACCGTGTTCTCGGCCAAGATTCTGGAAGCCAAGCGCGACATCGGTGCCTTTTACGGCCGCACCGCCATCGGCATTCTGATCGTGCAGGACATCATCGCGCTTGTTGTGCTCGGGATCTGGGGCGGGCAGGCGCCGACGGTCTGGGCGCTTGGGGTCTTTGCCTTGCCGCTGCTGCGACCCGTGCTGCACTGGCTGCTGGATTTCACCGGCCATGACGAGTTGCTTGTTTTGATGGGGATGCTGCTGGCGCTGGTCGTCGGCGGGATGGGCTTTGAAAGTGTCGGGCTGAGTTCCGAGATCGGCGCGCTGGTGATGGGGCTGATGTTGTCCACGCACAAGCGCGCAAAGGAGCTTTCGGAAGCGATCTGGGCACTGAAGGAGATCTTCCTTGTCGGGTTCTTCCTGCAGATCGGCATGTCGGGGCTGCCTGGCGTGAACGACCTGATCTTCGCCCTGGCCTTTGCGCTGCTGCTGCCGCTCAAGGGGGTGCTGTTCTTCTTCCTGCTGCTTCTGTTCCGGCTGAGATCGCGCACGGCGTTCATGGCGGCGGCCAGTCTGACGGCCTACAGCGAGTTCGGCCTCATCGTCGCCGCAGTGGTGCTGCCGGAGTGGCTGGTGCCGCTGGCGGTGACGGTCAGCCTGTCGTTCGTGATCGCCGCGCCGATCAACCGCGCGGCACAGCGACTGTTCGACCGGTTCGAGGACCGCTTGCAGCGCTTCGAGCCGGCGCGGGTGCACCGCGACGAACTGCCGACCGACCTTGGCAATGCGCGGGTCCTGATCCTGGGCATGGGACGCACCGGAACGGCGGCCTATGACTACCTGATTGCGTCCAGCGACCGGATCGTGGCCATCGACGCGGACACCTACAAGGTAGAGGCGCACCGCGAGGCGGGCCGCAACGTGCTCTTCGCCGATGTCGAGGATGCCGGGTTCTGGCGCGGCCTGAACGTGTCGAATCTTGAAGCGGTCATTCTGGCGATGGACAACGTCGAGGCCAAGGAAAGTGCGGCGAGCGCCCTGCGGAGGAACGGTTTCGAAGGGCCAATCGTGTCGCACGCGCTGTTCGAGGAGCATATCGAGCGCCTGAAGAACGCAGGCGCCACGCACACCTATCTGACGATGAACCATGCCGGGATGGGGCTGGCCGATCATGCGGCGCGCGCGATCGACCTGGATATTTCGCCATCCCAGACCGAGTCCGCCTGACCGAAGCGCTGTTCGTGGCCGTCAGCCCGGCAGAAGCTCTGCCAGTAGCGGATTCGGGAAACGGCGCGCGCGGGTGATGGCGAGGAAGGTCTCGCGCATGTCGTCGAGCCGGGCGGCCTCGATCAGACGGCCGGTGGCGAGTTCGTCCTGCACCACGATTGGGGGGATGACCGCCAGCCCCGCGTCGGCGCGGGCAAGCAGCCGCAGCATGGCCATGTCGTCGGCCTCGGCCGCGATGGCGGGGACGACGCCCATCCGGGCGGTCAGCGCATCGAACCCCGCGCGCAGCGAGGTGTCGGGCGCGGGCAGGATCAGGGGTTCGGCGGCCAGAAGCACGGCAAGGGGGCGCGCGCCGTCCCGGATGCGCGCGGGCGTGCCGATCAGGCTGACGGTCTGCTCGGCCAGGCGGTGGATCAGCCACGGGCTGACCGCGTCGCGCGCAGGGGCGAGGTTCGTCAGCACCACGTCGAGCGCCAGCGCCTCGAGCATCCGCAACAGTTCGGGCTGGGAGCCTGAGCGCAGCACGACCTCGACATCCGGGCGCCCGATCAGCGGGCCGAGGAACTGCATCTGGAAATTCCGCGACAGGGTCGACAGCGCCCCCACCCGCAGCGCGCGGCGCGCCCGACCGGTTTCGTGCAGCGTGGCCGTCAGATCCTCGGCGGTGCGGAAGATCGCGTCGGCATGGTCGAGCGCGATGCGCCCCGCCTCGGTCAGCACCAGCCCGCGGCCGCGCCGCTCGAACAGGTCCTGGCCGAGCGATGCCTCCAGCGCGCGCAGCTGCGCCGACAGCGCCGAGGCAGACAGGTTCAGCCCGCGCGCCGCGCCGGTGAGCGTGCCGTCATGGGCGACCGCGCGGAACAGGCGCAGGTGGTGCAGGTTCAGGATGGCCATCGGGGGCCTCGTACGCCATGGCGATTGTTGTATCAGAACGAATGATAGATCAGAAAATATGTCATTTTATAGGATGTCAATCTGCGGTCTATCCGGGGCGTCGCAACCTGATGGAGCCGTCCCCCATGGAGCTTGTCCTCGACTTCCTTTCGACCTTTGTCGCACAGCTTCAGTCGCCGACGCTGGCCTTTCTGCTGGGCGGCATGCTGATCGCGGCCCTTGGCAGTCGGCTCGAGATTCCGGATCCGGTCTATCGCTTCATTGTCGTGCTGCTGCTGCTGAAGATCGGCCTGGGCGCGGGCATCGCCATCCGCGAGGCCGATCCCGCCGAGGTCGCGCTGCCGGCGCTGCTGTCCTTCGCGCTGGGTACGCTGATCGTGCTGCTGGGGCGTGTCACGATCGGCAGGCTTCCCGGCCTGAAACCCGAAGACGGGATGGCCACGGCAGGGCTGTTTGGCGCGGTCTCGGCCTCTACCCTTGCTGCGGCGATGATCATGCTGGAAGAGGACGGCATGGCGTTCGAGGCTTGGGTGCCCGCGCTTTACCCGTTCATGGATATCCCCGCGCTGATCACCGCCATCGTGCTGGCGCAAATGGCGCAGGGCCGCAAGGCCGGCCGGCGCCTGCCGCAGATCCGCATGATCGTCGCCGACAGCTTGCGCGGCTCAGCGATCTCGGCATTGGGGCTGGGGTTGATCCTGGGCCTGCTCGCGCAGCCGGATCCGGTCTATGCCAGTTTTTACGAGCCGCTGTTCCGGGGGCTTCTGTCGATCCTGATGCTGGTGATGGGGATGGAGGCCTATACCCGTCTGGCAGAGTTGCGCCGCGTCGCGCATGTCTATGCGGCCTATGCGGTGACGGCCCCCTTCGTGCACGGCATGCTGGGCTTCGGGCTGGGGTATCTGGCGCATCTTGCCACCGGATTCTCGCCCGGCGGGGTCGTCCTGCTGGCGGTGATGGCGGCGTCGAGTTCCGACATCTCGGGCCCGCCGACGCTGCGTGCGGCCATCCCCTCGGCCAATCCGGCGGCGTATATCGGTGCCTCCACCAGCCTTGGCACGCCGGTCGCGCTGCTGTCGGTGCCGCTGTGGATGGCGCTGGCCGAAATCGTCTTTGCCCTGTGAAGGAGACCCCCATGACCCAACCCGCCATCAAGCTGACCATCATCGTCGAACGCCTGCTGAAACCCGCGGTCGAGCGCCTGCTGTCCGACGCCGGGGTGACAGGCTGGTCGGTGTTTCCCGGCGGCGGCCGCGGCACCCACGGTGTCCACCGAACCGAGGCGGCCCAACTGGTGCGCGAATTCGCCATCGTCAAGATCGAGGCCGTCCTGCGCGAACGCGCAACAGCCGAGCGTCTGGCCGAAACGCTGACGCAGGAATATCTCGCCCAGCAACCCGGCATCGTCTGGCTGGAGCCGGTTGAGGTGCTGCGCAGCGCAAAGTTCTGACGCCCCCTTCGCCGGGCGGTCGGCCTGCATCCGCCCGGCGAAGGGGCTATATCCGGTGTCATTCGCCCGCCACACCGCAAGGCATTTGTTAACGCTGATCGGTGCAAGGTCGCCGGAACGCCGGGGCAGGGGCGGGCGACGGTATGGGACGGAGCATGGGCGTTTCGCAGATCGCGAGGGACACGGCGCTGCCGGCGGATGGGGCGGGGGCGCTGAACCGGCTGATCGTCTCGCTTCTCAGCGATCTGGTGCGCACTCCGGTCGCCGCCACCGACGCTGCCGTGAACGAGGCGCTGGAACGGCTGGGCCGTCAGGGGGGCTTTGACCGAGTCTACGTCTTTCTGCTGCGCGATGGCTCGATGATCGACAATACCCATGAATGGGCCGCGCCGGGCATCGCGCCCGAGATCGAGAACTTGCAGGGCCTGCCGAAGGAGGTTGTCGGCGACTGGTGGCGCGTGTTCGCACGCGACGCCGTGGTCGAGATTCCGGACGTGAAGGCCCTGCCTGCCGCGGACCCGGCGCGCGACCTGCTCATCGCGCAGGGAATTCAATCGCTCCTGGCAGTACCGCTGATGGAGAATGATCGGCTGATCGGCTTTCTGGGCTACGACTCGGTTCTTTCGACCCGGCGTCTGACGGACGAAGAGGTGTTTCTGCTGCGCGCGGGCGCGAACGGAATCGCGGCGCTTCTGGCGCGTCGCAATGCGAATCGCGACCGGGACGCCGCACTTGGCCGGCTGCGGGCCACCATGTCGGCTGTGCCCGACATGGTTATGGAGGTCGATTCCGCCGGTCGCTACGTTCAGTGCCATTCCACCGGCGTCGGCCATTTCCCGATCGATCCGCAGGCGGTTCTGGGCAGGACGCTGGAGGAGGTGTTGCCACCCGAGGCCGCGGCCGAGCGGCGACGGCTGATGGCAGAGGCGGCGGAAAAGGGTGTCTCGCGCCGAGAGCGTGTGGCCTATGTTGCGGACGAGACGACCCGCCATGCCGAGGTGACGGTGTCGCGCAGCGGCCAGGACTGCGACGCGCCGGATTACCTGTTCGTGCTGCGCGACGTGACCGGGCAGGTGGCGCGCGAACGCGCCCTGAAGCGGCTTGGCAGCGTGGTGAAGCGCACGTCGAACGTGGTGGTCGTCACCGATCCCGAACAGCGAATCGAATGGGTGAACGCCGCCTACGAGAAGCTGACCGGCTACACCCTGCAGGAGGTGCAGGGCCGCAAGCCGCAGGAGATCACCGGCTGCCCCGAAAGCGACCCCGAGGTGATCGAGAAGATCCGCCGCGCGCTTCGGGCGCAGTGGCCGGTGCGCGCGGAACTGGTCAACCAGGATCGGAAGGGCCGGCGCTACTGGATCGAGATGGACATCCAGCCCCTGCTGGAAAAGGACGGCACCTGCTCGGGCTTCGTGGCGGTGCAGACCGACGTGACCGCCCGCAAGGCGCAGGCCGCCGAGCAGGCGCGTCTGGCGGCCGCGGCGGAACAGGCCCGCACCCGGCTTCAGGTCGCGATCGAGGCGTTGCCGGATGCCTTCGTCTGCTTCGACGCCGACGACCGGCTGTCGATCTTCAACCGCAAATACGTGGATCTTTATCCCCGGTCGGCCGATGTGGTGCGCGAGGGCGTGCACTGGGAGGAAATTCTGCGGGTCCGGATGGGTAACCGCGAGTTTCCCGAGGCCGAGGGGCGAGAGGCGGAATGGGCCGAGGCGCGGCGCGCCGATCACCGACAGGCCTATTGCGAGCGCGAGCAGCGCCTGGCCGATGGCCGCTGGCTGCGGGTGATCGAACGCGACATGCCCGACGGCGGCCGCGTCGGCTTGCGGATGGACATCACCCGGTCGAAACTGGCCGAGCAGCGGTTGCTTGACGTCATCGAAGGGGCGCGCGCCGGCACCTGGGAGCATGATCTTCTGACGGGGGTGGAGACCTCGAACGAGATCTGGGCCGAACTGCTGGGCTATACCGTGGAAGAGCTGGGCACCGTGGAGGGCGACGATTGGCTGGCACTCGCCCACCCCGAGGACGGCCCGCGGATGATGGCGCAGATCGAGGCCTGCGCGCGGGGCGAGATCGACGCTGTCGACATGGAAATGCGGATGCGCCACAAGGCGGGCCACTGGGTCTGGATGCGCAGCCGCGGGCGTGTCACCGCGCGCGACGCGAACGGCCGGCCGCTGGTGATCTCGGGCCTCGATTTCGACATCACCGAGGAAAAGGAACGTCAGGCCGCGCTGGCCGCTGCACTGGCCGAGCAGGAGCGGGCCGAGCGCCGGTTCCGCGACGTCTCCGAATTCGGCCGGTCCTGGATCTGGGAACAGGACGCCGATCTGCGCTTCAGCTACCTGTCGGACGGCTACTGGGCGCTGACCGGGCTGCGGCCGGGTCAAGTGATTGGCCACCGCCGCGAGGATCTGATCGCCGATCGCGGGTCCGTCGCAGAAAACCGCGACTGGAACGAACTGAACCGCAAGATTGCCGCGCGCGAGCCGTTCAACGGCTTCGTCTACCGGACCAACACCGCCCAGAGCGGGGGCGAAGAGGTCTGGATGCAGATCAGCGGAAAGCCGATGTTCGACGAGGCGGGTGCCTTCCTTGGTTATCGCGGGGTCGGGGCAGACGTGACCGCGCTGCAGCGCGCGCGCGAGGCGGCGGAAGAGGCGAGCCGCGCCAAGTCACGCTTCCTGGCGAACATGAGCCACGAGATCCGCACCCCGCTGAACGGCATCCTGGGCATGGCCGAGTTGCTGGAGGACGTCACCACCGACGACCACGCGCGCGAGATGATCGGAATCATCCAGGAATCCGGCGAACTGCTGCTGTCGATCCTGAACGACCTGCTGGATCTGGCGAAGATCGAGGCCGGCAAGCTGACGCTCGAGGATATTCCCTTCAACCCGGCCGAACTGATCGCCCGGCTGGAGCCGATCTACGGGTTGCGCGCGCAGGGCAAGGGCGTATCCTTCGCGGTCGAGATCGCCTCGGGCTGCGCGGTGCCGCGGCGGGGCGATCCGACGCGACTGCTGCAGGTGCTGCACAACCTGCTGGGCAATGCGATCAAGTTCACCGAGCAGGGCGAGGTACGGCTGCGCCTGCAGGGCGGCAGCACCGGCCCGATCGTGATAGAGGTGCGCGATACCGGCTGCGGCATGTCCCCCGAGCAGGCCGCCCGCGTGACGGCCCCGTTCGAGCAGGCCGATACCGGCACCACCCGGCGGTTCGGCGGCACCGGCCTCGGCCTTGCGATCACCCGCGATCTGGTGGCGATGATGGGCGGCCGGATGACGCTGGACAGCACCCTGGATGAGGGCACGACGGTGCGGGTCGACCTTCCGCTGGCGCTGGCCGATCCCGCAGACGCGCGGCCCGAAGAGACGCCGCGCGTGAGCCATGCGCCGCTCCTGCGCGACTGGCGTGCCCTGGTGGCCGACGACAACGCCACCAACCGGCTGATCCTGAAATCGCTGCTGTCGTCACTCGGTGTGCGGCACGAACTGGCCGAGAACGGGCAGGAGGCGGTCGTGCTGTGGCAGCAGGGGCGGCACGATCTGCTGCTGCTTGATGTCTCGATGCCGGTGATGGACGGACCGACCGCACTGGGCGAAATCCGGCGCCTTGCAGCCCAGGCCGGGTTGCCGCCGCCGCCGGCCGTGGCCATCA
The DNA here is from genome assembly GCA_041687395.1 of Paracoccaceae bacterium. Taxonomy (GTDB): domain Bacteria; phylum Pseudomonadota; class Alphaproteobacteria; order Rhodobacterales; family Rhodobacteraceae; genus JAWLCA01. The sequence continues at coordinate 10,131 of JAWLCA010000015.1, forward strand.
CCGCCAACGTGATGGAACACCAGATCCGGGAATACGAGGCGGCGGGCTTCAACGCCCATCTGCCGAAGCCGATGAAGCGCGCCGACCTGCACGCAATGCTGCAACGCCTGTCCGAACACGGTTAACGCAGAACTTTCGGTCAGACGTCCAACTTCCGTCAAATTCGCGACAAATTCGCAGACAACCTTTGAACATGAAGGTGTGTACGAGTTTGCAGGTGTGATTGTGAAGAATGGTGACGACAAGACTAGACCGCGGCGGCAACCGCCGCGGGACGGGGGGCGGCGCAGGTTCGTCGATCTGCTGCTGATCGGGCTTTACGTGGCGCTGGCCGCCGCGATCATTCTGGGCGTGATCCTGTTCATGCTCTGGGGGCTGGGCGGCGAGTGACCGCCCGGTTGCGCGCCCGCCGGACGGCGGCGCCACCACCGCAGTTTCAATCGCTCTAGCGGAAAGGATGGTGGGCGACCCTGGAATCGAACCAGGCGTGGGTCTCCCCGGCGGAGTTACAGTCCGCTGCCGCACCTTGCAGCACGTCGCCCTCTGGGGATGCGGGATAGCGAAGCCCCCTTGGAGCGTCAAGGCGGAAAATCCCGCTTGCGGCCACTCCGCCGCCCGGCCATCCTGCCGCCCCCGACCGCCGCCCGACCGCCGGAGAAATCATGGCCCGCAAACCCGACTGGGTGATCGACAAGGAACGCGCCCGCCGCGCGGCGGCGGCCGAGACCATCTGGCTGTTCGGTCTGCATGCGGTCCGCGACGCGCTGATGAACCCCGCGCGTACCCGGCTGCGGCTGGTGGTCACCAAGAACGCCGCCGACCGTCTGGCGGACGCGATCTCGGCCAGCGGGATGACGCCCGAGATCGTGGATCCGCGCCGGTTCGACGTCCCGATCGCGCCCGACAGCGTGCATCAGGGCGCGGCGCTGGAGGTGAAGCCGCTGGACTGGGGCGATCTGGAGGAGGTTTGCGCATCGGGGCCAGGGGCCGCGCGGGTGGTGTTGCTGGACCGGGTCACCGATCCCCACAACGTGGGCGCCGTGCTGCGCTCGGCCGAAGTTTTCGGGGCGCGCGCGGTGATCGCGCCCGCGCGGCATGCCGTGCCCGAGACCGGCGCGCTGGCCAAGACCGCCAGCGGCGCGCTGGAACGCCAGCCCTATCTGCGGGTGAAGAACCTCGCCGCCGCGATGGAGCGGCTGCAGGGCATGGGCTACGTGCTGCTCGGCCTCGACGGGGCGGCCGAGGAGACGCTCGACGCGGCGCTGGCCAGTCTGGGCGACCGGCCGCTGGGCCTCGTGCTCGGGGCAGAGGGGCCGGGGCTGCGCGAGGGCACCCGGACCGCCTGCGACCGGCTGGTCCGCATTCCCGCCGCGGGCGCGTTCGGGTCGCTGAACGTCTCGAACGCCGCGGCCGTCGCGCTTTACGCTGCGGCGCGGGGACAAGGCGGGGCGGCAAACGGATGACGGGCTTTCACGCTTGCGGGAGCCAGCTTTTTTCCGGTGCCGGGATGAGCCATGTGTAAGGCCAATCCCGAACGGAGTCGCTGACGTGATGCCTGCCGCGCGCCCCCTTGCTGCCCCTGCCTTTGCCGTCCTGCAGATCGCGATGCTGGTCCTGGCGCTGTCCGCCTGGATGGGCACCCCGGCGCGCGCGCAGATGGCCGCGCCCGATCGGATGGCGCTGGGGGGATACGACCCCGTGGCCTATTTCACCGAAGGCCGCGCGGTGCCGGGCGAACGGGGGATTGCGGTGAAATGGCGCGGGCGGATGTGGCGTTTCAGTTCTGCCGCGAACCGCAGCCTGTTCGAGGCGAACCCCCATGCCTTTGTGCCGCAGTTCGGCGGCGCCTGTGTCGTGGCCCTGTCGGAAGGGCGGATCGAGGCCGGCGTGCCGACCGAATTCCTTGTCCATGGCGGACGGCTTTACCTGCTGGGCAGCGCCAAGCGGAAGCTGGAACTGGCCGAGGCGCTGTCGACGCGGCTGGACCGGGCGGCGGCCCATTGGCCGGAATTGCGCGGGGAACTGGCGAGCCGGTGAGGCGGGGATCTGTCATCTTCCGTTCAACTAATTGCGACATCCTCTTACAGCGTGCCGGGGATTTCCTATCTCTTGGTACGGAAGCGCGACTACGGAACATTCGCGTTTCACTTCACTGTCCCTCGTTCCGCGACTTGCGCCCGGCCTTTGACCGGGCGCTTTTTTCTTTCCCCTCTGGCATGACGCGCAGCAGATGTTAGGCTGCGGCATGGCCGAGTATTCCGACGATCTGCTGCGCGATGTGCTGAAACGGGTGAAGACCGTGGCGGTGGTGGGCGTGTCGCCCAACCCCGTGCGGCCCAGCTATTACGTCGCCCGCTACCTGGCGTTGAAGGGCTATCGCGTGATCCCGGTCAACCCGGTGTGCGCGGGTAAAACGCTTTTTGGATCAACCGTTTATCCCGATCTCACCGCGATCCCTGACGACACTGTCGACATGGTGGATGTGTTCCGCCGGTCGGAGCATGTCGGCCCCATCGTGGACGAGGCGCTTGCGCGCTGGCCGGGGTTGAAGGTGATCTGGTTACAGATCGGCGTGCGCGATGACGTGGCCGCGGCGCGGGCCGAGGCGCGGGGCGTCACGGTGATTCAGAACCGCTGCCCGAAGATCGAATACCAGCGTCTTTTTGGTGAATTGCGCATGGGCGGCTTTGCCACGGGCGTCATCTCGTCCAAGCTGTGATGCGCTGAATCCTGTATCCAACTGGATCCCGCTGGATACAATCTGATCGGAAATCTTGTATCCAAGCGTATACACGTGGATACAATCCGGCCCTTTCGGGGCCCTCCGCTCAGGGCAGCGGCGGACGTTGCGCGGGCCAGTTCGTGGCCTGATGCCACGCCTCGCCCAGTTGCAGGACGCCGAGGTCGCCGCCCGCCGGGCCGATGATCTGCATTCCCATCGGCAGCCCGCCGTCGCCGAAGCCGATCGGGACGCTGAGGCTGGGCAGGCCGATCAGGCTGACCGGCACGACCACCTCCATCCAGCGGTGATAGGTGTCCATCGGGTGGCCGGCGACGGTTTCGGGGTAGCGCCAGTCCACCGGGAAGGGCCAGACCTGCGCCGAGGGCATGATGAGGGCGTCGAAATCCTCGAACAACGCGGCGACGGTGCGATACCAGTCGGAGCGGATCAGGCTGGCGTCGTGGACCTGCATCGCGGTGAGGGGCAGGCCCTGTTCGATCTCCCAGAGCAATTCGGGCTTCATCAGGGCGCGCTTTTCCGGGTCGTTGTAAAGCGCGCGGCGTTTCCCGGCGTTGGCAAAGCCGCGCAGGGTGCACCAGCTGTCCCACAGCAGGCGCGGGTCGAACGGCGGGCTGAGCGGTTCGACGTGCAGGCCCAGCCCCTCCATCCGGTCCAGCGCGGCGTGGCAGAGATCGAGGATGCCCGGCTCCATCGGGTAGTGCCCGGCCCAGTCGCCCAGCCAGCCGATCCGGCGGCCACGCACCATCGCCGAGAGGTCGGCGGCAAAGCCGCCGACACGCGGGCAGTTGTGCGGCAGGCGCGGATCGGGCTGGGCGAGGATTTCCAGCAGGCGGGCCAGATCGCGCGGGCTGCGCGCCATCGGGCCGTCGGTGGCCAGCATGTGCAGGAAGGTCTCGCCGTCCGGGTTGCCGGGGACGAGGCCGAAGCTGGGGCGGAAGCCGTAGACGTTGCAGAAGGCGGCGGGGTTGCGCAAGCTGCCCATCATGTCCGACCCGTCGGCCACCGGCAGCATCCGCGCGGCCAGCGCCGCCGCCGCCCCGCCGGATGATCCGCCCGCCGTGCGGCCGCGGTCATAGGGATTGCGCGTGGCGCCGTAGACCGGGTTGAAGCTGTGGCTGCCCAGCCCGAATTCGGGGGTGTTGGTCTTGCCGATCAGGATCGCGCCCGATGCGCGCAGGCGGGCGGCCAGCGGCTCGTCGGCCTCGGGCACGAAATCGGCATAGATCGGGCTGCCCCAGGTGGTGCGGATGCCCTTCACCGCCACCAGATCCTTGATCGCCAGCGGCAGGCCATGCAGCCAGCCCCGGCGGGGGGTCGCGTCGGCGTCGCGGGCTGCCTGCATCAGGTCGTCGGGATCGCGCATGCCGACGATGGCGTTCAGCGCCGGGTTCAGCAGCGCGATACGGTCAAGGTAGTCCGCCATCACCTCGACGGCCGAAACATGGCGGTTGGCGACCAGTTCCGACAGTTCGGTCGCGTCCAGTGCGGTCAGGTCCGACATGTCTTTCTCCACCCCAGCGATGTGCATTTGGATGCGGGGGGGCGGGCGCTGTCAAGCTACGGAAAGCCCCCGAATCTGGCCGATGAGGGCGGGAATCCGTTCCTTGAAGCGGAAAAAGCCGTGGGTTGCATGGGGCCAGGCAGCGCAATCGTAGGGCCGGAGTGCGCGGACGAGCGTGATGCCGTGGGGCGCAAGGGCAGTTTCCAGCCGGGCAAGGCGCGTGGCGATGGCGCCGACCGGGGCATAGGGGGTGACGATCTGGTCAAGCCCCGCCGCACGCGCCCAGTCGGCCACGGCGGCATCGTCCGCGCACGGCGTGACGGTGCCCAGCCGGTCGGCCCAGCGGGTGGTGCAGTCGTCCATCGCGGCGGCGGTGAAGGCGTGGACCTGTGGCGCCACGGCGAGTGGCGAGCGCCCCGGCGCGTCGGTCAGCGTGGCGGCGGCAACGGGCGTCAGGCCATCGGCGAACAGGTGGGCGGGGGACAGGTCTTCCTCGGTCAACAGAAGGCCGGTGCGGGCGGATCGATCCCAGGGCTGCGGTTCGGGGGCGGCGCGCGTGGTGGGCAGCGGCGGGGCGGGCAGGGGGTCGGCGCGGGTGGCCAGGCCCTGCGGGCGGAAGCGGCCGTCGGTATATTGGGCGATGTTGTCGGGACGGGCGAGGTAGGTCTTGCCCGGTGTCTGGATGCCCGCGACCCAGCGCCAGGACAGGGTGTTCGAGGCCGGATCGCCATCGAGCAGGTGACGCATGAAGAAATCCGCGCCCAGTTCCCACGGCAACCTAAGGGTGAAAATCCAGATCGAGGCGAACCACATCCGCGCGTGGTTGTGCAGGTAGCCGGTTTCGGCCAGTTCGCGCGCCCAGTGGTCGAAGGCGTCGATACCCGTCTCGCCCCGGCAGGCAGCCTGCCAGTCGCGGCGCAGGCCGGATTCGACCTGCACGCGGTTCAGCGCGGCGGACAGCCCGCGCTGGTAATCGTCCCAGACCGCGGGGCGCAGTTCCAGCCGGCCCTTCCAGTAGGTGCGCCAGAACACCTCGGCCACGAATTTCCCAGCGGCATCAGGGCTGTGGCGGGCAAGGACGGCCTGCAGCACCTCCTCTTCGGTCAGCAGGCGGTGGCGGAGGAAGGGGGAGAGAGTGGAGACATGCGGGTGGCCCGGCACGTCATGGTTGCGCAGGCGCGCGTAGTCGCGCCCGGCGTGCGGCAGGAAGCGGCTCAGTCGGCGCAGGCCTTCGGTGCGGGTTGCGGCGGGCGTCATGGCGCGAAAGGGTAGGGGGCGCGGGGCTTTCTTCAAGCCGGGTGCCCTTGCGGGGGTCCGGCCTCGGGACTAAGACTCCGGTAAGGATACCGGCCATAGGGTGCCGGCAAATGAAGAGGCAGGCCTTGATGAAAGATCCGATCGACACCTACATGAACATGCTGGTCCCTATGGTTGTGGAACAGACCAGCCGGGGCGAACGGGCCTATGACATCTTCTCGCGCCTGCTGAAGGAGCGGATCATCTTCCTTTCGGGCCCGGTGCATGACGGCATGTCCAGCCTGATCGTGGCGCAGCTTCTGCACCTTGAGGCAGAGAATCCGTCCAAGGAAATCAGCATGTACATCAACAGCCCCGGTGGTGTTGTCACCTCGGGCCTGTCGATCTACGACACGATGCAGTACATCCGGCCCAAGGTGTCCACGCTGGTCGTGGGGCAGGCCGCGTCGATGGGCAGCCTGCTGCTGGCGGCGGGCGAGAAGGGGATGCGGTTCTCGCTGCCCAACAGCCGGGTGATGGTGCACCAGCCATCGGGCGGGTTCCAGGGACAGGCGACCGACATCGCGCTGCACGCCAAGGAAATCCTGGAGCTGAAGGAGCGGCTGAACCGGATCTACGTGAAGCACACCGGGCAGGATTACGACGTGGTCGAGAAGGCGCTGGAGCGCGACAACTTCATGACCGCCGAGAAGGCCAAGGAATGGGGTCTGGTGGACGAAATCGTGGAAAGCCGCGGCAAGGCCGAGGACGAGAAGAAGTGATCACGATTGCCGCGGGGCGGAGCTTGCGGCAAAATTTGACGTTGTGGAGGGGGGTATCGTACCCTACTCTCTATAGGACTTGAGGATTTGGGCAGGCCCATGCCCGCGAAGTTGCGGGAAATCAGGGCGGCAAAGGACCGAAGATGGCGAATAATTCCAGCAGCGACAGCAAGAACACCCTCTACTGCTCTTTCTGCGGCAAGAGCCAGCACGAGGTGCGAAAGCTGATCGCCGGTCCCACGGTGTTCATCTGCGATGAATGTGTCGAGCTGTGCATGGACATCATCCGCGAGGAGACCAAGACCAGCGGGCTGAAGGCGACCGACGGGGTGCCGACGCCACGCGAGATCTGCAAGGTGCTGGACGACTACGTGATCGGGCAGATCCATGCCAAGCGGGTGCTGTCGGTTGCGGTGCACAACCACTACAAGCGGCTGAACCACGCGGCGAAATCCAGCGACATCGAGCTGTCGAAGTCGAACATCCTGCTGATCGGCCCCACCGGCTGCGGCAAGACGTTGCTGGCGCAGACGCTGGCGCGCATCCTGGACGTGCCGTTCACCATGGCCGACGCCACCACGCTGACGGAAGCCGGCTACGTGGGCGAGGATGTCGAGAACATCATCCTGAAGCTGCTGCAGGCATCCGAATACAATGTCGAACGCGCGCAGCGCGGGATCGTCTATATCGACGAGGTCGACAAGATCACCCGCAAGTCCGACAACCCGTCAATCACCCGCGACGTGAGCGGTGAGGGCGTGCAGCAGGCGCTGCTGAAGATCATGGAGGGGACCGTCGCCTCGGTGCCACCGCAGGGCGGGCGCAAGCATCCGCAGCAGGAATTCCTGCAGGTGGACACGACGAACATCCTGTTCATCTGCGGCGGTGCCTTTGCGGGGTTGGACCGCATCATCTCGCAGCGGCACAAGGGCACCTCGATCGGCTTCGGCGCCGAGGTGAAGGAGAACGAAAGCCGCGGCGTGGGCGAGGTGTTCAAGGAATTGGAGCCCGAGGATCTGCTGAAGTTCGGCCTGATCCCCGAATTCGTCGGCCGCCTGCCGGTGATCGCCACGCTGACCGATCTGGACGAAGAGGCGCTGGTCACCATCCTGACCGAGCCGAAGAATGCGCTGGTCAAGCAATACCAGCGCCTGTTCGACATCGAGGGCGTGAAGCTGACCTTCACCACCGACGCGCTGACCGCCATCGCCAAGCGGGCGATCAAGCGCAAGACCGGCGCGCGGGGCTTGCGGTCGATCCTGGAGGATATCCTGCTGGACACGATGTTCGAGCTTCCGGGCATGACGGGGGTGCAGGAAGTGGTGGTAAACGAAGAGGCCGTGACATCGGACCTGAAGCCGCTGCTGATCTACGCCGACAACGCGAAGAAAGAGCCGGCCTCGGCCGGCTGACGCGGACCACCTATTGCGCAACTGACGAACGCCCGCCGCCGCGCGGGCGTTTTCATGTGCGGCGGAACAGACCCAGCGAAATGGCCGGCCGCGCCTCATGCCAGCTGCGCTGGCGCCGGTTTCGTGGACCCGCTGCCAATTCTGCTGGCGTTGCGGCATGATGCCCCCAGTCCGGGGCCAATGTGGCGTTCGGACGGGGCGTGCGCAAGCCGGCGCCTGCGCAAAGCGTCGCATGCGCTTGCCCGTCGGTGTCGGGGGGGGTAAACCCCTTGCCGAATGCAGGCAGGGTGACAATGGCGCAAGGCAACGGCGGGGCGCCCGAGGATCGGGCGAAATCGAAACGCATCGGCGCGCTGGCGGGGCTTTTGCCCTTCGTGCGCCCCTATGGCGGCATGGCGTGGATGGCGATCGGCGCACTGGTGCTGACGGCGGCGGTGTCGCTGTCGCTGCCGCTGGCGGTGCGCCGGGTGGTGGACAACTTCAATTCCGAGGATGCGGCGCTGCTGAACGCCTATTTCGCAGGCGCGCTCGGCATCGCTGGTCTGCTCGCGCTGGGGACGGGGCTGCGCTACTACCTGGTCACCCGGCTGGGAGAGCGGGTGGTGGCCGATATCCGCAAGGCGCTGTTCGATCGCATGATCGGGATGAGCCCGTCGTTCTTTGAAAAGATCATGACCGGCGAGGTACTGAGCCGGCTGACCACCGACACCACGCTGGTGCTTTCGGTTATCGGCTCGTCCCTGTCGATCGCGCTTCGCAACGCGCTGCTGCTGCTGGGCGGGCTGGCGCTGCTGCTGGCGACCAGCGCGAAGCTGACCGGGCTGGTGCTGCTGCTGGTGCCTGCCGTGATCGTGCCGATCATCCTTCTTGGCCGCCGCCTGCGGGTGCTGAGCCGCGAGAACCAGGACTGGATCGCGGCCAGCTCCGGCAACGCCTCCGAGGCGCTCTTGTCGGTGCAGACGGTGCAGGCCTTTACCCACGAAATTCCCAGTCGCGCCCAGTTCGACGACGTGACGGAAAAAAGCTTCACCGCCGCGCGCAAGCGCATCGCCACGCGGGCGGTGATGACGGTGATCGTGATCTTCCTTGTGTTCACCGGCATCGTCGGGGTCTTGTGGATCGGCGCGAATGACGTGCGCGCGGGCGCGATGTCGGCGGGCGAGCTGATCCAGTTCGTGATCTACGCGGTCATGGTCGCCGGCGCCGTCGCCGCCCTGTCCGAGGTCTGGGGCGAGATGCAGCGCGCGGCCGGCGCGACCGAACGTCTGGTGGAACTGCTGCACGCCACCGACGCGGTGCAGGACCCGCCAGCACCGAAACCGCTGCCGCGCCCGGTGCGGGGCGAGATCGGGTTTCACGGCGTGACCTTCCACTATCCCGCGCGGCCCGGAATCGCGGCGCTGAACGGGGTGGATCTGACCGTGCGCCCCGGCGAGACGGTGGCGCTGGTCGGCCCCTCGGGTGCGGGGAAATCCACGATCATGCAGCTACTGCAGCGCTTCTACGATCCGGACGCCGGGTCCGTCACCATCGACGAGATGGACCTGCGCGAGATGGCGCGCAGCGATTTCCGCCGCGCCATCGCGCTGGTGCCGCAGGACCCGGTGATCTTTGCCACAACCGCGCGCGAGAACATCCGGTTCGGCCGCCCCGAGGCGAGCGATGCCGAGGTGGAGGCCGCCGCCCGCGCCGCCGCCGCGCATGACTTCCTGACCGCGCTTCCGCAGGGCTACGACAGCCAGGTGGGCGAGCGCGGGGTGATGCTGTCGGGCGGGCAGAAGCAGCGCATCGCCATCGCCCGCGCGATCCTGCGCGACGCGCCGATCCTGCTGCTGGACGAGGCGACCAGCGCGCTCGATGCCGAATCCGAACGCGCGGTGCAGCAGGCGGTGGAACGTCTGGCCGAGGGACGCACCACGCTGATCGTCGCGCACCGTCTGGCCACGGTGAAAAAGGCCGATCGCATCGTGGTCTTCGACCATGGCCGGATCGTCGCCAGCGGCACGCATGAGGCGCTGGTGGCCGAGGGCGGGCTTTACGCGCGCCTCGCCCGGCTGCAATTCACCGAAGGCATCGACAGCGCCGCCTGATCCGTCCGCTGGCTGTTTCCTTGTCGCGGGCACAGGTCTAGTCTGGTGCGGTTCCAACCCGGAACCGGAGGATGACGACATGGGATTGTGGCAATTCGTGAAGGACGCGGGCAAGAAGCTGACCGGCCGCGCCGAGGCATCCGAAGCACCGAGCGCCGAGGAACTGAAGAAGGAGATCGCCGACCTGGGCCTTGACGCCGAGGGGCTGGAGATCGCGGTCGAGGGCGACAAGGTGAAGGTCACCGGCAGCGCGAAAAGCCAGGAAGCCAAGGAAAAGGTCATGCTGGCCGTCGGCAACGTCGAGGGCGTGGCCAGCGTCGAGGATGAGGCCGGCGGCGCCGATCCGGTATTCCACACCGTGGTCAAGGGCGACTCGCTGTGGAAGATCGCCGAAAAGACGCTGGGCGACGGATCGCGATACCCCGAGATCTTTGAGGCGAACAAGCCGATGCTGACCGATCCCGACAAGATCTATCCCGGCCAGGTTCTGCGCATCCCGCAGGCCTGACCCCGGAACCGCCCGCCGGCGCCGACGGCCGTGTGGCCACAGGTCTGGCGGGCTTTTTTCGCAGCGTCACGGCTTGCGCGGGTGCGCCATCGCCCGCACACTGATCCCGAACGGCCGCAAAGGGCCGGAGCGGGGAGGATACTGATGCCGGGGGCCTATGCGACTGCCGCCGATCGCGATGCGATCACGACCGAGATGCCTTGGTCGGAGCGCGACCTGCCGGCCACGATCCACGGGTTCCTGAGCCGCACCGCCGCGGCCCACGGCAACCGCCCCGCGATCAGTTTCCAGCTGCTGTCGGACCCGGGCGCCAAGGCCGAGACGCTGACGTGGTCGCAATACCTCACCAAGGTCACGCAGGCCGCCAACCTGTTCCGCAGCCTGGGCATCGGGCCGGGCGATACGGTCGCCTATGTTCTGCCCAACTGCATCGAGACGGCCGTTGTGCTGATCGGCGGGGCGACGGCGGGGATCGTGAATCCGATCAACCCGCTGCTGGAGTCCGAGCAGATCGCCGCGATCCTGCGCGAGACGAAGGCCCGCGTCGTGGTCACGCTGAAGGCTTTCCCCAAGACCGACGTGTCGCAGAAGGTGGCGCAGGCGGTGGCGCTGGCGCCGGGCGTGGAATGCGTGCTGGAGGTGGACCTGAACCGCTATCTCTCGCCGCCGAAAAGCTGGATCGTGCCGCTGATCCGGCCGAAGGTGGAGGTGACGCACAAGGCCCGCGTGCTGAATTTCGCATCCGAACTGGCCCGCCAGCCGACCCGGCTGACCTTTGACGACCCCGAAGAGGACCGGGTTGCCGCCTATTTCCACACCGGCGGCACCACAGGCCTGCCCAAGGTGGCGCAGCACAAGTATTCGGGGATGATCTACAACGGCTGGCTGGGCCAGCGGCTTCTGTTCACCGAAACCGACGTGGTGCTGTGCCCGCTGCCGCTGTTCCACGTCTTTGCCGCCTATCCGGTGCTGATGTCGATGATCGGGTCCGGCGCGCACGTGGTCTTTCCCACGCCGGCCGGTTACCGGGGCGAGGGGGTGTTCGACAATTTCTGGAAGCTGATCGAACGCTGGAAGGTCAGCTTCATGATCACCGTGCCGACCGCGATGGCGGCGCTGATGCAGCGCAGGGTGGATGCCGATGTTTCCAGCCTGAAGCTGGCGTTCTCGGGCTCCGCCCCGCTGCCGATCGAGCTTTACAACCGCTTCGAGAGGGCGACCGGCGTGACCATCGTCGAAGGCTACGGGCTGACCGAGGTGACCTGTCTCGTGTCGGTCAATCCGCCCGACGGGGTGAAGAAGATCGGGTCGGTCGGGCTGCCATTTCCCTATACCGAGGTGAGGATCCTGCAGAAGAACGGTGACGGCTTCCGCGAATGCGCGGTGGACGAGGTGGGCGAGATCTGCGTCGCCAACCCCGGCGTGTTCGAGGGGTCGACCTATACCGAGGAAGACAAGAACAACAACCTGTTCGCCGACGACCGCTTCCTGCGCACCGGCGATCTGGGGCGGATGGATGCCGACGGCTATCTGTATATCACCGGGCGGGCCAAGGATCTGATCATCCGGGGCGGCCACAACATCGACCCCGCCCTGATCGAAGAGGCGCTGGCGGGGCACGAGGCGGTGGCGATGGTGGGGGCCATCGGCCAGCCCGACGCCAAGGCGGGCGAGATGCCGGCGGCCTATGTCGAACTGATCGCCGGGGCCATCGCCACGGTGGAGGATCTGCTGAAGCACGCGATGGAAAAGATCCCCGAGCGCGCCGCCGTGCCGAAGCACGTGGAGGTGCTGCCGGAACTGCCCAAGACCGCCGTGGGCAAGGTGTTCAAGCCGGAACTCAGGAAGCTGGCGATCATCCGGGTCTATGACGCGGCGCTGGCCGAGGCGGGAATCGATGCCAGCATTGCCGGGGTGTTCGAGGATCGCAAGCGCGGGCTGGTGGCGCGGGTGCGCCGCGATGGAAAGGTGGACGAGGACGCGGTGGCCCGCGTGCTGGGCGAATATACCGTGCCGTGGGACTGGGCGTGAGCGGCGGGTCTGCTCACGCGTGAGCAGATTGCCAAGTGTCTGAAATATCGGGATTTCGCGATTTCCGTTAACCGTGTCGCAAGGTTCGCGCCGGTTTCGGCCCCTTTGGGTGTGTTTCCGCGCCCAATGTTCCGAAAGCGTTTCGGCACGGTTAACGGAAAATCGGAAATCATGAGATAACAAGGGCTTGGCAAAATTGGGCAACGTGCCCAACCGCCCCGATCAGCCCGCCTTCGTGCCGATCTCTGCCGTCGCCTCGATCTCGACCAGCGCTTCGTCCTCGATCAGACCGGCCACCACGACCATCGTCATCGCCGGGAAATGCTTGCCCAGCACCCGGCGATAGGCGACCCCGATCTCGGCCTGCCGGGCGAGGTACTCGCGCTTGTCGGTGACATACCAGGTCAGCCGCACGATATCCCGCGCCCGCCCGCCCGCGGCATGGACCACGGCCAGGATGTTGCGCAGCGCCTGCTCGGTCTGGCCCACGAAATCGGTGGACTCGAACCGCTGCTGAGCCGTCCAGCCGATCTGCCCGCCGACATACAGCCGCCCCCCCTCGGTCAGAACGCCGTTGGCGTAGCCCTTGGCCGGTGCCCAGCCCTCGGGGTGGATGATCCTGTGGGTCATGTGCTGCCCTCCATCGCCGCTCGCAGGTCGGCGGGCCAGCCGGTCGGGCGGCCCGTGTCTTTCGTCACGCAGACCAGGGTCGAGGTCATGGCCAGCCTTTGCTGTTCGCCACAATCGGCCCCGATCGACAGTCGCGCGCTGGACCGGCCCAGCCGGGTCAGGTGCAGCGTCCAATCCAGATCGTCGCCCAACCGGCTGGGCGCGGTGAAGGTGACCGACAGTTCCGCCGTCGGCACCGACAGTCCCATCGGCCCGTGCAGCAGGGCGAAGGAATGGCCAAGGGCGTCGAACCAATGCTCCACCAGAGCATTCGCCATTTCGAAATAGCGCGGGTAGAAGACGATCCCGGCGGGGTCGCAGTGCTGGAACAGGACACGCTGGCGCAGTCTGTGCATCGTCAAACCCCCAGGTAGCGGTCGGTCAGGTCGTGGGTCAGGTCGGCGGGCGCACCCTGCCAGACGGTGGCGCCGCGTTCCAGGATCACGCAGGCATCGGCCAGCGCGCGTAGTTCCTTCAGCGTCTTGTCCACGATCAGGATCGACAGGCCGTGCCCGGTCAGTTGCCGGATCGCGGCCCAGATTTCCTGCCGCACCACGGGGGCCAGCCCCTCGGTCGCCTCGTCCAGGATCAAGAGGCGCGGGTTGGTCATCAGTGCGCGGCCGATGGCCAGCATCTGCTGCTCGCCCCCCGACAGTGTGGCGGCCATCTGGTCGGCGCGTTCGCCGAGGCGGGGAAAAAGGTCGGTCACGCGGGCCAGCGTCCATGGGCCGGGGCGGGCAGCGGCGGTCAGATTCTCGGCCACCGTCAGGTTGGGGAAGCAGCGCCGCCCCTCTGGCACGAGGCCGATGCCCAGTTGCGCGGCGCGGTGCGAGGGCAGGCGCAAGAGATCGTGGCCGTCGAAGCTGATCGTTCCCCTCGCCTGCGGCACCATCCGCAGGATCGCTCCAATGGTGGTGGTCTTGCCCATGCCGTTGCGGCCCATCAGCGCCACGACCTGCCCCTGATCCACCGTCAGCGAAACGTCGAACAGCGCCTGCACCGGGCCGTAATGGGCGGTGACGTTCTGCAGGGTCAGCAGGGTCATGCCGCGTCATCCCCCAGATAGGCGGTCTGCACCTCTGGGTTGGCGCGGATCTCGGCCACCGTGCCGGTGGCGATGATGCGGCCGTAGACGAGGACAGACACGCGGTCGGCGAGCGCGAAGACCGCGTCCATGTCGTGTTCGATCAGCAGGATCGGGGCCTGCTGCTTCAACTCGCGCAGGATTTCGGTGAGCTGCTTCGACCCCTCGGGCCCCATGCCGGCCATCGGCTCGTCCAGCAGAAAGGCGCGGGGGCTGAGCGCCAGCGCCATCGCGATTTCCAGCTTCCGGCGCTCGCCATGCGAGAGGTCGGCGGCGGTGACGCTCTCGCGCCCCTGCAGACCTGCGTGGTCGATATGGGCGCGGGCGGGCTCGGTCAGCGCCGGGTCGCCGAGCGCGGGGCGGAAGAAGCGGAAGATCTTTCCGCTGGCGCCCTGCACCGCCATCACCACGTTCTGCAGCACCGAGAATTCCGCCAGGATCGACGAGACCTGAAAGGTCCGCGCAAGACCGAGACGGGCGCGGGCAGGGGCATCCAGCGCGCCGATCTCTTGCCCCGCGAACCAGATCTCGCCCGCGTCGTGGCGGTATTCGCCGACGATCTGGCGGATGAGGGTGGATTTGCCGGCGCCGTTCGGGCCGATCAGGGCGTGGATTTCGCCCGGATGCAACGTCAGCGACACGTCGTCGGACGCGCGGAGCGCGCCGAAGGATTTCGAGATATTGCGGATATCGAGGATCGGCTCAAACATGGCGGAGCTTCCCGGCCAGCAGGCCAATGATGCCGCCGCGGGCGAACAGCACGACGCCCAGCAGCAGCAGGCCCAGCAGCGCCTTCCAGTACTCGCTGATGCCGCCCAGCTTGTGCTCCATCACGATGAACAGCGCCGCCCCTGCGATCGGCCCCATCAGCCGGCCCATGCCCCCCAGAATCACGAAGACGATGATTTCGCCCGACAGGTGCCAGTCCAGCATCGCGGGGCTGACGAAGCGGTTGAGATCGGCATAGAGCGCACCGGCGAGGCCGGTGATCATGCCAGAGATCACGAAGGCGGTGAGGCGCAGGCGATAGGGGCGAATCCCCAAGGCCTCCACCCGCTGCGGGTTCTGGCGCGTGGCCTGCAGGGCGATGCCGAAGCGGGAGCGGGCCAGCGTCGCGGACAGCAGCAGCGCAAGGCTGAGGAGCGCGAAGCATATCAGGAAGAAATTCAGCGGATCGAAGGTGTTGACGCCGAGGAACTGCGAACGGACGAACAGCGATAACCCGTCCTCACCGCCATAGGCGGGCCAGGAGATGGCGAAGTAGTAGAACATCTGCGCGAAGGCGAGCGTGATCATGATGAAATAGACGCCCGAGGTGCGCAGCGACAGCGCGCCGATCACCAGCGCGGCCAGCCCCGAGGCGACGAGCGCGGCGAGCCAGAGCGCGATCATCTGGTTCGTGCCCGACAGGCCGAAGGGAAGGGCCGCGCCGGTGGTGGCGTGGTTCATCAGGATGCCGGCAGCATAGCCGCCGACGCCGAAAAAGGCCGCGTGGCCGAACGACACCATGCCGCCCAGCCCGAGCGCGAGGTTGAGGCCGGTGGCGGCCAGCGCCAGGATCACCACCTTGGTCGCGAGGCTGACGATATAGGGTTGGCCCATCTGCGCGGCCGCCAGCGGCACGACCAGCAGCGCGAGCCAGAGGAAGGCGTTGACGATCCGCTCGCGTGTCATGCCCGCGCCCCGAACAGGCCCTGCGGGCGCAGGATCAGAACCACCGCCATCAGGATGTAGATCAGCATCGACGCCAGCGCCGAACCGACGCCGGTGGCGCGCGAGGGGTCCATGAAGGTGGCGAAGATCTGCGGCAGAAGGAAGCGGCCCATCGTGTCGGTCACGCCCACCAGGATCGCCCCCACCAGCGCGCCCTTGATCGACCCGATGCCGCCGATGACGATGACAACGAAGGCGAGGATCAGCACCGGCTCGCCCATCCCGACCTCCACCGATTGCAGCGTGCCGACCAGTGCGCCGGCGAGCCCAGCCAGCGCCGCGCCAAGGGCGAAGACGATGGTGTAGAGCCGGCGGATATCGACCCCAAGCGCCGCGATCATCTGCCGGTCGCTTTCGCCCGCGCGGATGCGGATGCCGAGGCGTGTGCGGGCGATCAGCCAGAACAGACCCAGTGCGACGGCGAGGCCGATGGCGATGATCGCCAGGCGAAACGCGGGATAGGCGATGCCGCCGGGCAGCATCACCGGCCCCGACAGCGCGGCGGGGACGTTGAGGTAAAGCGGCAGAGAGCCGAAGAGGTAACGCGTGCCCTCGGAAAACACGAGGATCAGGGCAAAGGTCGCCAGCACCTGATCCAGGTGATCGCGGTCATAAAGCCGCCGGATCACCACGATTTCCACGAGCGCACCGGCTGCCGCCGCTGCCGCCAGCGCCGCGGCAAGGCCGAGCAGATACGACCCGGTGTGGGCCGCGACGACCGCACAGGCGAAGGCGCCGACCATGTAGAGCGAGCCGTGGGCCAGGTTGATCAACCCCATCACGCCGAAGACAAGCGTCAGCCCGGCCGCCATGAGAAACAGCATGACGCCAAGCTGCAGGCCGTTCAGCGCCTGCTCGATCAGCAGCATCGCGGACATGGAAAACCCCGGAAGGGGCAGGGGGCCGCTGGCCCCCCGCCGGGTGCGTTACGGAAGCGGGCAGTCGGCCGCGTAGGCGTCTTGATGATCGGTCAGCGCGGTGCCGACAATGCGGTTGGTCAGCACGCCATCCTCCATGATCACCTCGCGCACGTAGATGTTCTGGATCGGATGGTTGTTGTTGCCGAACCGGAACTCGCCGCGGGTGCTGTCGAAATCGGCCTCTTTCAGTGCCGCGCGGAACGCTGCCTGATCCGAGATGTCGGCCTTTTCCATCGCCGACAGGAGCAGGTTCGCCGTGTCGAACCCCTGGCTGGCGTAGAGCGACGGCAAGCGGCCGTAGGCTTCCACAAAGTTCTCGACAAAGGCCTGGTTGGCGGGATTGTCCAGATCCTTGGACCATTGCGAGGTGTTGATGACGCCGAGCGCCGCATCGCCCACCGCGCCCAGGATATCCTGGCTGAAGCTGAAGGCCGGGCCGATCAGCGGGATCTCGACACCCGAGTCGGCATATTGCTTCATGAAGGAAATGCCCATGCCGCCCGGCAGGAAGAAGAACACAGCGTCCGCCCCCGAGGCGCGGATCTGCGCGATTTCGGAGGCATAGTCGGTCTGGCCGACGGTGGTGTACAGTTCCTGCGTGATCTCGCCCTCGTAGAACCGCTTGAACCCGGTCAGCGCGTCAGTCCCAGCGGGATAGTTGGGGGCGAGGATGAACATGCTGCCGTAGCCGGCCTCGTTCGCATGGGCACCCGCGGCCTCGTGCAGGTTGTCGTTCTGCCAGGCGACGTTGAAGTAGTTCTCGTTGCACTGCGCGCCGGCCAGGGCCGAGGGGCCGGCGTTTGGCGAGAGGTAGATCTTGCCCTGCGCCACCGCGGCCGGCACCACCGCCATCGCCAGGTTCGACCAGATGATCCCGGTCAGGACGTCGACCTGATCGGACTGGATCATCCGGTCGGCCAACTGCACCGCAACGTCCGGCTGCTGCTGGTCGTCGGCGATGACCAGTTCGACATCACTGTCGCCCGCCATCTGCAGCGCCAGTTGGAACCCGTCGCGCACGTCGATGCCCAGTCCCGCGCCGCCGCCGGACAGGGTGGTGATCATGCCGACCTTCACACCCTCGGCCGCAGCCCCGGTCGCCAGCATCACCGCCGCCGCCGTCATGAGTAGTTTGCGCATCTTGACCTCCCTGATGCTTGTTTTCAGCCGTCAGTCTTGTCGCTGGCGCCGCCGCCTGCAAGCCCGTCAGTAGGGGGTCGCAAACGGAAACGCTGAATCTTTCCCGTCGCCGTCTTGGGCAACGCATCGGCAAAGATCACGCGGCGTGGATACTTGTAGGGCGCGATCGTGGCCTTCACGTGGTCCTGCAGCAGCTTCGCCGTCAGTTCGCTGGCCGCCACGCCGGGGGCGAGGACCACATGCGCTTCGACAATCTGGCCGCGATCGGCGTCGGGGGCACCGATCACGGCGCATTCCTGCACGTCTGGGTGGGCCAGCAGCGCTGCCTCCACCTCGGGCCCGGCGATGTTGTAACCAGAGGACAGGATCATGTCGTCGCTGCGCGCGGCGAAGTGAAAGTAACCCGCCTCGTCGCGCCAGAAGCTGTCGCCCGTCAGGTTCCAGCCCCGCCGTACGTAATCGGCCTGTCGGGGGTCGTCGAGGTAGCGGCAGCCGGTGGGGCCGCGGACGGCCAGGCGACCGACCTCGCCCACCGGCACATCCGTCATGTCGGGCCCGACGACGCGGGCCTCGTATCCGGTGACCGGGCGGCCGGTGCAGGCGGGCCGGTGGTCGTCGAACCGGTTGGTGACGAAGATGTGCAGCATCTCGGTCGCGCCGATGCCGTCGAGCATCGGCTTGCCGGTCCGCGCGATCCACTCGTCATAGATCGGGGCGGGCAGTGTCTCGCCCGCGCTGACGGCGGCGCGCAAGCTGGACAGGTCCGCCCCGTCCTCCATCGCCTTCAGCATGACGCGATAGGCGGTGGGTGCGGTGAAGCAGACGGTGGCGCGGTATTTCTGGATAATCTCGATCATGTTCGGGGGCGAGGCATTCTCCAGCAGGCAGGCCGAGGCGCCAAACCGGAGCGGAAAGATCGCAAGACCCCCTAGGCCAAAGGTGAAGGCAAGCGGCGGGGAGCCGACGAAGACATCCTCAGGCGTGACGCCCAGCACCTCGCGCGCGTAGCCGTCGGCGATGATCAGCAGGTCGCGGTGGAAATGCGCCGTGGCCTTGGGGCTGCCGGTCGTACCCGAGGTGAAGCCGAGAAGCGCCACGTCATCCTGCGATGTGTGCACCGCGTCGAAACGCACGGGCTTGTCCAGCGCCACGCGATCAAGCTCGGCATCGTGGTTGGCGGTACCGTCGAAACCCACCACCGTCTTCAGATGCGCCGAGGTCTTGGCGCAGGCGGCCAGTTCGTCCATCAGGCGCGTGTCGCACAGCGCATGCGTGATCTCGGCCTTGTCCACGATCCGGGTCAATTCGCCGGTGCGCAGCATCGGCATGGTGTTCACGACGACGGCGCCGGCCTTGGTCGCAGCCAGCCAGCAGGCCACCATCGCGGGGTTGTTGGCGGACCGGATCAGCACGCGATTGCCGGGCCTTACGCCATAGTCTTCAACCAGCGCATGAGCGATGCGGTTGGTCCAGTCGGCCAGTTCCTTGTAGGTGCGGCGGCGACCATTGCCGATCAGTGCGGTGTGGTCGCCGAACCCGCGCGCGACCATCGCATCGGTCAGTTCAACGGCCGCGTTCAGTCGGTCGGGATAGTCGAAACCGTCCAGCAGCAGATCGGGCCATTGGTCAGGTGGCGGCAGCCGGTCGCGGCAGAAGGTGTCCTCGTGTGCGCTTGGTCGCAGGTCCATCCCCTATCCCCCCAGCACGGCGCGGGCGATTACCACCCGCTGCACGTCGCTTGCGCCCTCGTAGATGCGCAGCGCCCGGATCTCGCGGTACAGTCGCTCCACAACGCTGCCCGACCGGACGCCGTCGCCGCCGTGCAGCTGCACCGCCGTGTCGATCACGCGCTGCGCGGCCTCGGTCGCGTGCAGCTTTGCCATCGCGGCCTCGCGCGTGACGCGGGCGGCGCCGGTGTCCTTGGTCCAGGCGGCGCGGTAGACCAGCAGGGCCGAGGCGTCGATGTCCAGCGCCATGTCGGCCAGATGGCCCTGCACCATCTGCAGTTCGGACAGCGGCTGGCCCTGGATGCGTCGGGTCTGCACCCTGTCCAGCGTCTCGGCCAGCGCGCGGCGAGCGAAGCCGAGGGCCGCAGCACCGACGGTGGCGCGGAAGACGTCCAGCACCGACATGGCGATCCGGAAGCCCGCGCCGGGCTCACCGATCATCGCCGCCGCGGGAAGGCGGCAGTCGTCGAACCGCAGGCGGGCGAGCGGATGGGGGGCGATCACTTCCAGTCGTTCGGCAACCTTCAGCCCCGGTGTGTCGGCGGGCACCAGAAAGGCCGAGAGGCCGCGTGCGCCCGGTGCCTCGCCGGTCCTTGCGAAGACGCAGTAGATATCGGCGATACCGCCATTGGAAATCCACGTCTTTTCGCCGTTCAGAACCCAATTGGTACCGTCACGCGTGGCGGTCATCGTGCTTGCCGCAACATCGGACCCCGACTGCGGTTCGGTGAGGGCAAAGGCGGCGATGGCGCGACCCGCGCGCGTTTCGGCCAGCCATTCGCGCTGATGGGCCGTCCCGAACAGGCTGACCGCGCCCATGCCCAGCCCCTGCATCGCAAAGGCGAAATCTGCGAGCCCATCGTGGCGTGCCAACGTCTCGCGGATCAGGCACAGGCTACGCACGTCGAGCGTGCCGCCGTCCGGTGGCGGGGCAGAGTGGCCGAGCCAACCGCCGCGCCCCAGCGCCGCGACCAGATCGCGGCAGGCGGCGTCTGTGTCGCCGTGATCGACCATCAGATCCTTCGCCCATTCATCAAGTTCTGCCGCCAGATTGCGGTGTTGAGCCTCGAAGAACGGCCAGGACAGGAAGGAGCGGTCAGTGGCCACGAAACACCGGCCTTTCCTTCTTCGCAAATGCCTCGAACGCGCGGCGGAAGTCCTCGGTCTGCATGCAGATCGCCTGCGCCTGCGCCTCGGCCTCGATGGCCTGGTCCAAGCTCTGGTTCCACTCCTGCGCCAGCATCGTCTTGGTCATCATGTGGGCAAAGGCCGGGCCGCTGGCGAGGCTGCGGGCCAGCGCCACGGCCTCGGCCTCGAGATCCTGTGCATCCACGAGCCGGTTCCAGAACCCCCAGCGCGCGCCTTCCTCGGCCCCCAGATTGCGCCCAGTGTAGAGCAGTTCTGCCGCGCGGCCCTGGCCGACGATGCGCGGCAGCATCGCGCACGCGCCCATGTCGCAGCCGGCAAGGCCCACGCGGGTGAACAGGAACGCGACATTTGCCCCCGGCGTTGCCAGCCGCAGGTCTGACGCCATGGCCAGGATCGCGCCCGCGCCGGCGCAGATCCCGTCAACCGCAGCGATGATCGGCCGGCCGCAATGGATCATCGCCTTGACCAGATCGCCGGTCATCCGTGTGAAGGCCAGGAGGTCGGGCATCTTCATCTCGGTCAGGGGCCCGATGATCTCGAACACATCGCCGCCCGAGCAGAAGTTGCCGCCGTTCGGCGCCAGCACCACGGCGCGGACGTCGGCGGCATAGGGCAGGGCGCGGAACCAGTCGCGCAGTTCGGCGTAGCTGTCGAAGGTCAGCGGGTTCTTCCGCTCTGGCCGGGTCAGGCGGATGGTGGCGACGCCTTCTGCAACCTCGCAGGCGAAATGCGTCGTGCTGCGGTCGGCCATCTTCATGCCGCGCCCCTTTCGTTGCCCTCGCCGGTGGCGCGGCCCAGAAGCCGCATCATCTCGGTCACATCCTCGGCGTTCAACCCGCCCAGGGCGCGGCTGACCCAGGCTTCATGCGCGGTGGCCAGCGTGTCGAAATGCGCGCGCCCCTCGGCCGTCAGACGGACCAGAGTCGCGCGCCGGTCGCCCTCGGCCGCTAGACGCGCAACCAGCCCCTCGGCTTCCAGCCTATCGACAAGGCCGGTGACATTGCCGTTGGAGACGCGTAATTCTCCCGACAGATCGCTCATCCGCATCGCTGTCCCGGCGCGGGAAAGGGCTGCCAGGACATCGAACCGCGGCAGGGTGGTTCTGTGCCCCTCTCGCAGCCGCTCGCGCAAGTCGCCCTCGATCCGGCGCGAGACCTTCAGAAGCCGCAGCCAGAGGCGCAGGCGGGCCTTGGACAGGTCGCTCATATTTCTCCCCCCGACACCGCCAACGCGTGGCCGTTGACCATCGCCGCAGCGGGCGAGCCGAGGAACAGGGCCACGGCCGCGACCTCTTCAACCGCGATCAGCCGGCCTACAGGGTTTCCCGCCGCCAGCCTGGTGCGCGCGGCCTCGGCGTCCAGCCCCAGCCGATCCTGCAGACCCGCTGCAGCGCGGTCGGCAAGCGGCGTGTCCACGTAACCCGGACAGATCGCGTTGCAGGTGATCCCGCGCTTCGCAACCTCCAGCGCGACTGACCGCACCAGCCCGAGAACGCCGTGCTTTGCCGCTGCATAGGCGGCAATGGACGCTCCCCCCTTCAGGCTGGCGGTAGAGGCCATCGCGATCAAACGCCCCCCGTCGGCCATGCCGTCCAGCGCGGCGCGAAAGGTCAGGAAAGTGCCGGTCAGGTTGACGGACAGCGTCGCGTTCCAGGATTCAAGCGAGATGTCGCGGAGCCGGCCTGCCGCACCGCCGCCCGCGTTGGCCACCACCACATCGTAGGGGGCATCGAACAGCGCGGCCACCTGCCCCTCGTCGGTCACGTCTGCGTTGCGGCACTCCATCCCTCGTCCGTCGTCGGTTTCGCGCAAGGCTTCCATCCGGCGGCCCGAGATCGTGACGACATCGCCTTGGTCGGCGAAGGCCCGCGCAACTGCCCGCCCGATGCCGGAGCCCGCGCCGGTGACCAGAACCCGCCTCATGCCCGTAACTCCTCTGCCCTTTCGCGCAGCCGCCACAACTGGTCGCGGCCGGCCAGATAGGGGTCGGGCCAGCGTTCCTGACGGTCGCCAAGATGCGACGCCGCGTGAAGGGTCCAGTAGGGATCGGCCAGGTGCGGCCGGGCGAGGCAGACCAGATCGGCGCGCCCCGCCATCAGGATGGAATTGACGTGGTCCGGTTCGGTGATGTTGCCCACGGCCATCGTGGCAAGCCCGGCCTCGTTGCGGATGCGATCGGAAAACGGAGTCTGGAACATGCGGCCGTAGACCGGCTTAGCCTCGGTCGAGGTCTGCCCGGCGCTGACGTCTATGATGTCGGCGCCCGCCCCGGCGAAGGCGCGGGCGATCTCCACCGCCTCCTCTGGCGTCACGCCGTCGTCGTGCCAGTCGGTGGCCGAGATTCGGATGGCCATCGGTTTCTCGTCCGGCCAGGCCGCGCGCATGGCGGCAAAAACCTCCAGCGGCCAGCGCAGCCGGTTTTCGAGCGTGCCGCCATAGGCATCGGTGCGGTGGTTCGACAGCGGCGAGAGGAAGGACGACACCAGATAGCCGTGGGCGGCGTGCAGTTCGATCATGTCGAACCCGGCGCGCGCGGCCATCATCGTGGCCGCCACGAATTGTGCGCTCACCGCCTCCATGTCGTCGCGCGTCATCTCGCGCGGGGTGGCATTGCGGTCCGACCATGGGATGGGACTGGGACCGATGATCGGCCAGTTTCCGTCGGGCAGCGGCGCATCGGCTTCTTGCCAGCCCAGCTGGGTCGAGGCCTTGCGGCCAGCGTGGCCGATCTGGCAACAGATTTTCGCGTCTGTCTCGGCCTGAACGAAATCGACGATCCGGGTCCAGGCCGTCTCGTGCTCTGGCGTGTAGAGACCCGGGCAGCCGGGGGTGATGCGCCCTTCTGGGCTGACGCAGGTCATCTCGGTATAGACCAAGGCGGCGCCGCCCTTTGCGCGTTCGCCCAGATGCACCAGGTGCCAGTCGGACGGGCAGCCGTCCACCGCCTTGTATTGCGCCATGGGCGAGACGACGATGCGGTTCTTCAGGGTCATGTCGCGCAGCCGGAAGGGAGCGAACATGGGCGCGCGCGCGCTGTCGGCACCGGCCTGCGCCTGAAACCAGCGCTCGGCCAGTTCCATCCACGACGGATCACGGAGACGCAGGTTTTCGTGGCTGATCCGTTGGCTGCGGGTCAACAGGGAATAGGTGAACTGGATCGGATGAAGGTGCGTGTACCGTTCTACCTCTTCGAACCACTCCAACGAGTTGCGTGCAGCCGATTGGAGCCGCAGCACTTCCAGCCGCCGTTCCTTTTGATACCGGGCAAAGGCGGTGTCGCGGTCGCTTTCGTGCAGGTAGGTGGCAAGCGCGATCGCGCTTTCCAGCGCAAGCTTCGAGCCGGAGCCGATCGAGAAGTGCGCCGTTGCGGCCGCATCGCCCATCAGGACGATGTTGTCGTGATACCACCGCTCGCACAGGACTCGCGGGAAGTTCAGCCAGGCCGATCCGCGCAGGTGGCGGGCATTCGACAACAGATGATGCCCGTCGAGATGGGCCGCGAAGATCCGCTCGCAGGTGGCGATGCTTTCCTCCTGCGTCATCTCGCCGAAGCCCCAGGCCTCCCACGTCTCGGGGGCGCATTCGACGATGAAGGTCGCGGATTCGTCGTCGAACTGGTAGGCATGCGCCCAGACCCAGCCATGTTCGGTCTTCTCGAAGATGAAGGTGAAGGCGTCGTCGAACTTCTGCTGCGTTCCCAGCCAGACGAACTTGCATTTCCGGACGTCGATCTGGGGCTTGAAGACATCGGCGAATTCGGCACGGGTCTTGCTGTTCAGCCCGTCCGCTGCGACCACGAGGTCATAGTCACGGGCATAGGCGGCAGCACTTTCCACCTCGGTCTGAAACTGCAGGTCCACGCCCAGTTCGCGCGCGCGATCCTGAAGCAGCAGCAGCAACTGCCGTCGGCCGATCCCGCAGAAGCCGTGGCCGGTGGTCAGCGTGCGCACACCGCCCTTAACCACCGCGATGTCGTCCCAATAGGCGAAATGGGCGCGGATCGCCTTTGCGCTGACCGGATCATTGGCTGCGAGGTTGTCGAGCGTTTCGTCGGACAGTACCACGCCCCAGCCGAAGGTGTCGTCGGGGCGGTTGCGCTCGATTACGACAACCTCATGCGACGGGTCGCGCAGCTTCATCGAGATGGCGAAGTAAAGGCCGGCAGGCCCCCCGCCCAGACAGGCAATGCGCATCGGTCCCCCCTGATCCGATCGACACCTGACAGGCTACCGGTTTCCGAATTTGCTTCAAGTAAAAATATTTCAGGTCTGAAGTAAAAATCCCGGGCAGGGTGATCCGGTTTCACGCTGGGTTCACGGCGGCAGGGCAGAACAGTTCACATGGACGCAAGGGTTGCTCCCGCCCTGATCGTCCACCGGTTGAGTGATGAGTGTGGGGCGTTGCCGGTGTGACAGTTTTCGGCGCGCCCGCCTGTCCGGTCATTTCAGCAGTGATTTCAGGCACAGTGATGGCGGCCTGTGTGCTTTGGGCCGAATGTCGTGCGATTTTCAGCAGGAGAGGGCGGTGCAGATCATGCGCCGCCCTTATTTGTCGGGGTTACGCCCAAGGGCCGCTGCTGCGCGGTGCGGCCGTGCCCGCCATCTCGCGCAGGGCCTGGATGCGGTTCTCAGTCTTGGGGTGGGTGGAGAACAGCCGGTCGTGACCATGCGCATGCAGGGGATTGATGATGAACATATGCGCAGTGGCGGGGTTCCGCTCAGCCGCGTTGTTGTCGATCCGCTGCGCCATCTGCTCGATCTTGCCCAGGGCCGAGGCCAGCCACATCGGCTGGCCGCTGATCTCGGCGCCCAGCCGGTCGGCCTCGTACTCGCGGGTGCGGCTTATCGCCATCTGCACCAGACCCGCCGCCAGCGGGGCGAGGATCATCAACGCCAGCGTGCCGATCAGACCCATCGGGCGGTCGCGCCCGCCGCCGAAGAAGAGGGCGAAGTTCGCAAGCATCGAGATGGCGCCGGCAAAGGTGGCGGTGATCGTCATCAACAAGGTGTCGCGATTCTTGATATGAGCCAGTTCGTGCGCCATCACGCCCGCCACTTCCTCGCGGCTCAGGTTTCGCAACAGGCCGCGGGTTGCGGCGACGGCGGCATTTTCAGGGTTCCGGCCCGTAGCAAAGGCATTCGGCTGGTCGGTGTCGATGATGTAGACCCTGGGCATGGGCAGGTCGGCCTGCTTTGCCAGCCCGCGCACCATCTGCACCAGATCGGGCGCGCTGCGTTCATCGACCTCCTGCGCATTGTGCATGCGCAGCACGGCCTTGTCGGAGTTGTAGAAGGCAAACAGGTTCATCCCGCCGGCGACAAGCAGCGCGATGATCAGTCCAGCCTCGCCGGCCAGAAGCAATCCAAGCCCCATGACAAGGGCCGTCATGGCCGCCAGAAGAATGGCGGTGCGGGTATAGGCCATCATATCCTCCGTCGATCAGTTGCGCGGAGAGGATATGGAGGGGCAGTCGCGATGGGACAAGTATTCAGCAGTCGGTCGTGCCGCAGAACAACTCGTAGACGGTCCCGACGATGCGTTGTGCCTTGGGGTCGGAGATGGAGTAGTACATCGCCTTGCCATCCCTGCGGCAGGCGACGAGCCCCTCAAGCCGCAGCCGCGCGAGTTGCTGGCTGACGGTCGCCTGACGGGTGTTGAGCAGAACCTCCAGCTCTCCCACCGTCTTCTCGCCCGAGGACAGGTGGCAGAGGATCATCAACCGCCCCTCGTGCGCCAGTGCCTTCAGAAAGCGGGCGGCCGCCTGTGCCTCGGCGTTCATCTCGCTTGCAGGAACCGCGCCAGCGGCATCGGTTTCCGCGCGTTCTAACGTGGCGCTGCGAGGCTTTTCTTTCAAATCCAAAGCGATGCGTCCTTGTTTCGGCCCAACGAACCTTGGCCCTAAGACTCTCTGATCCAGAGTCAAGACCTTGATTATATTTCAGTCAATCCTGCGCCGCAAGATTTACCCTTTACCGCGATGGCAGAGGCAGGTCGGCAACAGGTTGAGCGGGTGCTGCCCGGTATCGTCGCGGCAATAGTTGTCCGCCGCAGGCATGTGGCGCCATGCATTGCGTCAGATCCGTTCCACCGTGACAGTGTCCGGGTCAAAGGTGAGGAGTCTGGCAATCCGTTCCAGGCCCTGCTTCGGGGACTCGTAGGACCAGACGGCATCCGGGATCCGGCCGCTCTTGGCCATGATCGAGAAATAGCTTGCCTCTCCCTTGTGTTGGCAGCTCGTCCGTGTTGTCGACGGTTCGAGAAACGCCATCGCGACATCCTTGCGCGGGATGTAGATGACGGGCTCACGGCTGCCTTCGGTCAGTTCCAGTGCATCCTTCGTCTCGCCGAGAACGGCGCCCCCCGCGCGGACAACCCATGTGCCCTCGGCCTTGCGGATCTTGATGTGCTCAGCCATGTCGCTTTCCCTTGCCTTCTTGGATGCCGCATCCTTGGGGCACCGTGTGTCGCCGGCGTGACCGGCCAGTCAGATCGCCGCGCAGGCGCGTGTCAGCCAATCGCGTGCTTCGGCGGAAACCTTTTCGCCCAGTCGCCGCTCCACCTCGGCGTGGTATGCGTTCAGCCAGTCGCGTTCTTCCTGGGACATGCGATCCATCAGGATCAGATTGCGATCGATCGGCACCCAGGTCAGGGTTTCGAGGCAAAGCATAGCGCGCTCCTCGCCGTCGGGTAGGGCAGGGGCTTCCTGTACGACCACGAGGTTCTCGATCCGGATTCCGAACGCACCCTCCCGGTAGTAGCCAGGTTCGTTCGACAGGATCATGCCCGGTTCCAGCACCACCTCCGAGGCGCGCGACAGACGCTGCGGCCCTTCGTGCACCGACAATGCCGCCCCGACCCCATGCCCGGTGCCGTGATCGTAATCTTGCCCGGCGCGCCAAAGATGCTGGCGCGCAAGCGGGTCAAGATCGCGGCCCGTATAACCCTTTGGCCATCGCGCCAGAGAAATGGCGATCATGCCGCGCAGCACCCGCGTGAAGGCTTCGCTCTCCGCCACGCCCGGTTTACCAAGCGCAATGGTCCGCGTGATGTCGGTCGTGCCGTCGACGTACTGGCCGCCGCTGTCGATCAGCAGTAGGCCGCCTTCGAATAACGGACGATTGCTCTCTTCGGTGACGCGATAATGGACAATGGCGCCGTGCGGGCCCATACCACAGATCGTGTCGAAGCTGATGTCCAGCAATGCAGGGTCGGCGGTGCGGTAGCCCTCGAGCGCGCGAACCACATCGATCTCGGTAAGCTCCCCCGGCGCGCTGCGCTCAAGCCAGGCCAGAAATTCGACCATCGCCACGGCATCGCGCAGATGCGCCGCCCGGCTGCCTTGAAGTTCGGCCTCGTTCTTCAGGGCCTTGGGCAGAATGCAGGGATCCTGCCCCCAGCAGATTTCGATGCCGACGTCTTTCAATTGATCGGAAACCCAGACCGGCGCCGAGCCTCGATCTACCCGCACCGGACCGGCAAGCGCCTGCAGATCTGCCCCGAAGCTCGATACGGAGCGCAGCGACACAGCGTCGTCCAGATGGGCGCGGACCTCGTCCGTCAGTTTCGTATCGTCGATGAACAACGTCAGGCGCCCATCGTCATGGAGGACGGCAAAGGCATGCACGACCGGATTGCGGGGCACGTCGGTTCCCCGCAGGTTGGTCAGCCAGCAGATCGAATCCGGCAGGGTCAGAACGGCCGCGCGCTGGCCCTGTTTCCGCAGTCCCTCGGCAATCCGTTCACGCTTCTCCGTCGCAGCCTCGCCCGCGTATTCGGCGGGGTGAACCCGGACTACGCCACAAGGGGGGGCTGGTTGATCTTCCCAGATGCGGTCCACGAAATTCTCGGAAGGGGAAAGCGTTATGCCGCTTTCTTCGAGTGCTGCACGCAGTTTCTGGATTTCGTCCACCGTGTGCAACCAGGGATCGAACCCGATCACTCCGCCGTTGGGGAGTTGCTCCCGCAGCCAGGGGCCCGGTTGGATGCCCGGCCAGTTTATCGGCGTAAAATGCCCCTCGGCCACCTGCGCGCGGGCCTGCACCCGATAGCGCCCGTCCACAAAGACACCGGCGACATGCGGCAGAACGATGCAGAAACCGGCAGATCCCGTGAAGCCGGTGAGCCAGGCAAGGCGATCATCGTGGGGCGCCACATATTCGCCCTGATGCGCATCGGCGCGCGGCACCAGGAAACCGGTCATGCCGTCCGCGGCGAGCGCCTCCCGCAGGGCGCCCAGTCGGGCTGGGCCGTCCGCGGGGCGCGTGGTGGCGGAAAAACCTTGCAGCATCAGCGGCGCATCGTCCGCGCCAGGCCCAGGAACCGGGCGCGCGCGCGCGGGTCCGTATCGAACAGCGCGGCCAACTGCTCGGTCATGGCGCCCGCCAGTTGCTCGACATCCGTGATTGTCACTGCGCGCTGGTAATACCGCGTGACGTCGTGGCCGATGCCGATCGCCAGAAGTTCAACGATCTTCTTTCGCTCCACCATCGCGATCACGTCGCGCAGGTGTTTCTCCAGGTAATTCGCCGGGTTGACGGACAGGGTCGAGTCATCCACCGGCGCGCCGTCGGAGATGACCATCAGGATCTTCCGCGCCTCGGGCCGTTGGGCCATCCGACGGTGCGCCCATTCCAGCGCTTCGCCGTCGATGTTTTCCTTAAGCAGGCCCTCTTTCATCATCAGACCCAAGTTGTCGCGTACCCTCCGCCAAGGCGCATCGGCGGCCTTGTAGATGATGTGGCGCAGATCGTTCAGGCGGCCGGGTTGCTGGGCGCGCCCCTGGGCCAGCCAACGCTCGCGGCTCTGTCCGCCCTTCCAAGCACGGGTCGTGAAGCCGAGGATTTCCACCTTCACCTGACACCGCTCCAGCGTGCGAGCGAGGACGTCGGCACAGATTGCTGCGATCGAGATCGGCCGGCCGCGCATCGAGCCCGAGTTGTCCAAAAGCAGCGTCACCACCGTGTCGCGGAATTCCGCTTCCTTCTCCTGCTTGAAGGACAGCGGGGTGGTGGGGTTCGCGACCACGCGGGCCAGTCGGCCCGCATCCAGCGTTCCCTCTTCAAGGTCAAACAGCCAGCTACGGTTCTGCTGCGCCTGAAGTCGCCGCTGCAGCTTGTTGGCCAGCCGGCCGACCGCGCCCTTCAGCGGGTCGAGTTGTTGGTCTAGGTACGCGCGCAACCGCTCCAGTTCGGCGGGATCGGCCAGTTCCTCGGCCCGGATTTCCTCATCGAACTCGGTGCAGTAGACCTCGTAGTTCGGGTCGGCGTCGGAGTGCGGGGCAGGGGGCGGCGGTTCGAGCGGCGCCTCGCCATCAGGAAGCTCGGTGACCTCGGCGTCTTCCATGTCGGCCGAGTCGTCCATCGTGACGTCGGCCTGGCTCTGATCCTGCTCGGACCGCGACTGTTCGTCCGAGCTCTCGCCGTCGTCGGTCTGTTCCTCGTCAGGGCCCTGCTCCTCGCTGTTCTCGTCCGGTTGGTCCTCGACCTCTTCCTCGCTTTCCTCATCCTCCATGTCCGGGTCGTCGCCGAGTTGATCGCCATAACCCAGATCACTGATCACCTGCCGAGCAAATCGCGCAAAGGCAGTCTGATCTTCCAGCACGTCAGCCAGGCCTTCCAGCGTCCCGCCGGCCTGCTCCTCGATGAACCCGCGCCACAGGTTCATCACGTTGTCGGCCGATCGCGGCAGCGGGCGTCCGGTGGCAAGATGGCGCAAGAGATACCCGGCGGCCGTGGCCAACGGCGCATCGGCCGCCTGGGTGATCTGGCCGTATCCGCGGCGGTCGGCTTCATAGCCGATCTTGGCCTCGATATTGCCCGCCGTGCCGGGCATCGCGCGCGCCCCGACGGCCTCGCAGCGCGCGGTCTCGAAAGCCTCATACAGTTCGCGGGCCATCTGGCCCTGCGGAGCATAGCGAGTATGGGTCGAGTCGTCGTGATAGCGACGCCGCAGGGCAAGTGCGTCGGCCGTGCCGCGCGCCAGCAAGACCTCGTCCCTTGTCATCCGGCGGCTGATCTGGGGCAAGCGCATCGCGTCGCCGCTAACGCCCGGCGGATCGACCGAATAGCTGACGGTCAGTTCCCGGTCATCCGCCATGGTGCGCGTGGCGTCGGCCAGCGCCTTCTTGAACGGGTCAGCAGGGTTGTCCGTCTTCTGCAATATCCGCCCCGAATGTTATCCGCACCTGCGCCGCTGTCCGCCTGCAGGACATGTCCCTCCGCCCGGCATCAGCCCAGGCTCAGCGAAACCGCGCTTTCCGGCAGTTCCTCGGCAAAGCAGCGCTGATAGAACTCCGCCACGGTCTGGCGTTCCAATTCGTCGCACTTGTTGAGGAACGTGAGCCGGAACGCATAGCCGACATTGCGGAAGATCCGCGCATTCTCGGCCCAGGCGATCACCGTGCGCGGCGACATCACCGTGGACAGGTCGCCGTTCATGAAGGCGGTGCGGGTCAGATCGGCCACCGTCACCATCTGGCCGATCGTTTTCCGTCCGGCGGCGGTGTTGTAGTGTGGGTTCTTCGACAGAACGATTGCCGCTTCGGCATCGTGCGACAGGTAGTTCAACGTCGCCACGAGTGACCAGCGGTCCATCTGGCCTTGGTTGATCTGCTGCGTGCCGTGGTAAAGGCCCGTGGTGTCCCCAAGCCCGACAGTATTTGCCGTGGCGAAGAGCCGGAAGCAGGGGTGTGGCGTGATCACCTCGTTCTGGTCCAGAAGCGTCAGCTTGCCGTCGGCCTCGAGCACGCGCTGAATCACGAACATCACATCCGCGCGGCCTGCGTCGTATTCGTCGAACACGATGGCGCAGGGATTGCGCAGAGACCAAGGCAGGATGCCTTCCTGAAACACGGTGATCTGCTTGCCGTCCTGCAGCTTGATCGCGTCCTTGCCGATGAGGTCGATCCGGCTGATGTGGCTATCGAGGTTCACCCGGACGCAAGGCCAGTTCAGCCGAGCGGCAACCTGTTCGATGTGGCTGGATTTTCCGGTGCCGTGATAGCCTTGGATCATTACCCGACGATTGTAAACGAAACCGGCCAGGATCGCGAGGGTTGTGTCGGGATCGAACTTGTAGGTGGGGTCGGCATCCGGCACGCGGTCGGTGCGATCCTCGAAGGCCTTGACCGTCATGTCACTGTCGATCCCGAAGACCTCGCGCACCGAAATCTCTTCGGTCGGTCTCACGCCACGCTCCATCAGTCCATCCGCCATACTGTTCCTGTCCGTGTGCGGCAGGTGTGGAGCATTCCGCCGACAGAGGCAAGGCCCGCCTTGCCGCTTTCAGAATCAAGCATCCCCGGCTAATCGAGACGCACGGAGGGGTGGCAGAGTGGTCGATTGCGGCGGTCTTGAAAACCGTTGGGCGTGAAAGCGTCCCGTGGGTTCGAATCCCACCCCCTCCGCCACTTGCCCCAGCGAAAGCGTTCTCCCCATCCGGCTGCTGCCGGATTTTTCCGTTGTTTTCGAGGGTTATGCGGGAGGGGCTGAGCACTGGCCCCGGCGCCAGGTGGCGCGGAAGCGGTCTCTCAGGCGCGGTATTCTCCCGACCTCATGACTGCGCGGATTTGGTGAATTTCTCGTAAGTTCTTGTAGAAGCGTAGGAAATTCAAGCCTCTGAAATTGCTTGGATTGGAGTCGCGTTTGCGTCTGCCGCGACCGGGCTCGGAAGTTCTCAGGCCATGGCCCGTTCCAGCCTCTGCTTCCGACGCTCCCAATCGGGCATCACCTTGTCGAGGAGCTCGAAGAAGGCAGCCCCGTGATGTGGCTCTGCCACATGGCAAAGCTCGTGGGTGATCACGTAGTCGATGGCATCGACCGGCGCCTGCACGAGGCGGCGGTTTAGTAGCAGACGTCCGGCCGGTGACATGGACCCCCATCGCTGCCGGGTCTGACGTACGATGAGCCCCTTCGGCCTGAATGCCTCGGGATCCGGGAACAGACCGAGACAGAGTTCGATCCGTTCCGGAAACTTGATTTGGGCCCGGTCGCGGTACCATGCCTCGACCAGGTCGCGTGTCACCTCCGGCCTTGTCAGCCGGTGAGTCTGCACGACGATGAAGCCGCGGATCAGCTTCACGCTTTCCTGGACATGCGGGACGACCTTCAGCCGGTACTGGCGGCCGAGGTAAAGATGCGTTTCCCCTGCGACGAACCTGCGCTCCGGCGTCCGCGGCAGGAATTGCGCGAAATACCGCTGCTGCCTTGTTACCCATGCCGCGCGCTTCCGCAGCCTGGCTTCGATGGCGTCGAGCGTCGCGTCCTCCGGGGCTGCGATCACCACCGAAGCATCCGGCTCGACGGCGATCTCGAGCGTCTTCCTCGGGCGACGGACGATTTCGTATCGGATCTCCTGCTCGCCGTAATGCAGGCAGTACAACTCGCGCGTCATGCCGCGAACCGGGCCCGGGCGAGGTCCATGATCTTCAGTTCGAGATCGTCGAGTACCTCCACAGGGAGGTCGATGCCTTGCTCGTCGCGCAGAACGTCGAAGAAGTAGTCGTCTATGGCGTTGCGCAGATTGTTCTGCGCCACTTCGTTCGACCAAATGTCGACGATCAGGTGCGATTTGATGATGTCTATGATCTGTTGTGCGATCGCTGCGGCATCGTCGCCTCCAACCAGCGAGTCTCCCTTGGTCCTGAGCTGACCGTCCAGGATCCCGAAGAACGCCTGTGCATCCTCATCGCCTCGGATGCTTTCCGGAACATCCCGACCCCGATCCTTGCGGGCCACCTTGCTCGCGAGGTCGACGACGCTGTTCAAGTACTCGCGCTCGGACAGCCGCTTCTCACGGTAGGCGCGGATGGTCTCTTCGAGCAGCTCGGAGAACTGTTTGTAGAACGTCGGGTCCTCATCCATCTTCTCGGTGATTGCCCGCCGAGTTGCGCTTGCGATGCGGTCGGCCCTCGACGCCTCAGAGACCCCTGTCTCCTCGACGACAGCCTTCAGCGCGTCGGGATCGTTGATGTTGACCACCTCGATGATGGTCTCTGCTGGCATTGCCACGACGTGGTCATCCAGCAGCTTCTGGATCTTCGGCTCGAACTCGCGGACATCGACCGTCTCCTGGTAGCGGAGCTGGACCGAGCGCTTGAGTTCGGAGAGCTGTTTCCAGTCGCGTTTCAGAGCATCGATCTTGGCCTCGTCGAAGACATCGAACAGCTTGTCGGACGAGAGCGAGATGTGCAGGCAGCGGCTGAATGCCTTGAGGCGCGCGTAGAACTCATGGCCCAGCGCCTCGTCAGCGAGGTGCTGCTCGAACTGTTCCATGTCCTTCTTGTTCTTCACCGGCTTGAAAAGGTCCCAAAGCTGATCGTGCAGCTGGGGTAGCTTGCGGATCTCCTCCCGGACATCGTGCACCGTCCCTGCGAGGTCCGCGGCCTCGTAACCTTCGAAGGCGCTATAGGTCGTCAGGGCGCTGTCCAACTCGCCCAGCAGCCCCTCGTAATCGACGATGAAACCGAACTGCTTCTCCGTGCCGCCGTCCTCGTACAGACGGTTCACGCGCGCAATCGCCTGCAGGAGATTGTGTTCCTTCAGGGACTTGCAGACGTAGAGCACCGTGTTCCGGGGGGCGTCGAAGCCGGTGAGAAGCTTGGAGACGACGATCAGGATCTCCGGATCACCGGAGCCCTTGAAGGCATCGATGATCTGGCGGTTGTACTCCTCCTCGGTCTTGTACTTCGCCATCATCTGCGACCAGAAGCGGCGCACGAGGTCCTTGGATTCCTGGTCGACCTCCTCGTTGCCTTCGTTCTCGTCCGGAGGCGAGATGACAATCGCGCTCGAGACGTGGCCGATCTCGTCGAGAACCTCCTTGAAGCGGACCGCCGCCGCCTTGGACGGGGCAACGAGCTGCGCCTTGAAGCCGGTCCCCTGCCAGTACTGGCGATAGTGCTCGGAGATGTCGAAGGCCTTGGCTCGGATGGCTTGGTCGGTCTTGGCCAGAGCGTCCATCCGGGAGAACTTCCGCTTCAGATCCCGCTTCTGGTCCTCGGTGAGCCCCTCGCTGATCTTCTCGAACCAGCGGTCAATCACGGTGCCCGAGACCTGCTGCTCGACAAGCCGTCCCTCGTAGAGCAGCGGCACGACGGCGCCGTCGGCGACCGCCTCGTCGATGGCGTAGCGGTGGATCAGCCGCCCGAAGGTCGAAAGCGTGTTCTTCTCCTTCTTCAGCAGGGGCGTGCCGGTGAAGCCGAGGTAGCAGGCCTTGGGCAGGAGGCGCCGCATCTTGGCGGCGAACTGGCTGTGGCCGCCGTAGCGCCCCGTCTGCGTCCTGTGGCTCTCGTCGACCAGCACGAAGATGTTCGGGTCGTCGTCCGCCAGCTTGCTGTTCCTCAGCGCCGTGTCGAACTTGTTGATGATCGTGGTGACCAGCGGAGCCTTGTTGTGGACGAGCTCCAGAAGATGAGACCCACTCGTCGCCCGAACCGGTTCGAGGTCACAGGACTTGAAGGTGTCCTTGATCTGCTTGTCGAGATCGTCGCGGTCCGTGACGATGATGATCCGTGGGTTCTCGATGCTGCGCTCGAGAGCGAGCGAGCGCCCAAGCATCACCATCGTCAATGACTTGCCCGAACCCTGCGTGTGCCAGATCACGCCGCCCTTGCGGGCGCCGCTCACGTCGTGCTGCTTGACGGTCTCGACGGCGCGCCGGATTCCGAAGAACTGCTGGTGGCGCGCAACCTTGCGGACGCCGCCGTCGAACACGGTGAAGCGGCGGATGAGGTCGAGCAGCCGCTCGGGGCGACACAGCGCGTACACCGTCCGGTCCTGAACCGTGACCGCGCGCTCGCCCTCAGCGGCCAGCGCGTCGAAATAGACGCGCGCGCCCGCGAAATCACCGGAGAAGATGGCGTCCTTCTCCGCCGCGGTGAGCACGCGGTTGGCAAAGGGCGCGATGGCCTCGTCGGTGTCTTCCTCGTCGCGCCAGGTCTGCCAGAACTTCCGCGGCGTCCCCACGGTCGCGTAGCGCGCCTCGTTCCGGTTCATGCCGATCAGCAGCTGAGCGAAGTGGAAGAGCTGCGGGATGTTGTCCTCGTTCTGGTAGCCGATCAGCTGGCTGTCCGCCTTCTTCAGGCTCTCTGTCGGCCGCTTGTTCTCGATCACCACGATCGGGATGCCGTTCACGAACGCGACGATGTCGCAGCGCTTGGTCTGGCTTGACGCAGTCCTCTCGACCGAGAACTCGGCCGTGACGTGAAAGACGTTGTTCTCCGGCCGCTCCCAATCGATGTAGCGGAACGAGTAGCTCTTCGAGTCGCCGTCGATGGACTTCGTGATGGTCGTGCCGAGGACGAGCGTGTCGTAGATGTCCTGGTTCGTGCCGCGCAGCCCCTTCAGCCGATCTGGCGTGGGCTTCAGCCGCCGCATCGCCTCGTGCGCATCCTCAAGATCGAACCCATACTCGCGGCCGCGATGCGTGAAGCGGTTGATGCGCATGAGTTGCTCAGCGAGCACATCGTCCAGCACCACGTTCCGCAGACGCCCGCCGCGCAGGCGAAGCGCCTCCTCCTGCGAGAGCGGCGTGAACCCAAGCGCAACTAGCAACTGCACTGCTGGCACTTGGGACTGGTGTTTCTCAGCGGCGTTGAAGGTCATTTCCCGGTCACCACGAATTGCTTGAAATCCGCGACGACCTTTTCCGCCTGCTTCTGGGTTAGACCCCGCTTGCAGAACTGGGTGACGCGCTGAGTATTGCCGGAGACCACATTGCGCTTGCTGCAGGTCACGTCGAACATCCCGCCTGCCACAGGCGAGACCGAGTGCGAGAACTCGTAGGTCCCGCATTTGCCGACCTCATTGCCGGCAGCGTCGACGGTCCAGTGCCCGGGATAGTCCAGCTTCTCGAGCGCGCGCCGCATCTCGAGCGCGCTAGTGTAACGTTTGGCCGGATCGGGACGGACGGCCTTCAGGATCACGCGCCGAACTGCCGCCGGGATGTGGCACCCGAAGTCCTTCGCCTGAAGCAGCTTCCCCGACGCAATGTCCTGTTCGTACTGCGCAGGCCCGATGCTGGCGCGGACTGCGCGCAGGTGGTCCAGGTGAATCAGCAACCTCGCAAGGGTCATCCCGACCTGGAAGATGTCCGAACTGACACCGATGTTTCCGGTCGCGAGGACTTCCGGTGCACGGTGTAGAACGTAGGCATTCGGAGCCGCCACGGGGCCGCCATTCGATGAAACGCCAGTAATCCCGTAGTCGGACAGCATCGCCTGCTGCTGGGGCCCCAGCAGGATGTTCCCCGGCTTGATATCGTTGTGATAGAAGCTGCGAGCATGGAGGTACTCCAGCCCTTGCAGAATATCTCGCGCGATCCGCAGGACGGCGGGAAGCGGCAGATAGCCGGCCGGATTCGCCAAGGTCTCGACCGAGCCGTTCGGCTGGTAGTCCATGGCGAGGATGATGGCATGCTCCCCCGATACCGGCACGACATCGGCCTGGTGGACGTACACGAGGTTGTTGTGCTCGAGCCGGTTGCCGATCTGGGCTTCACGCAGCCGCTCGTCCACTGACACCCCCGGCTGGAGGATCTTGACCGCGTACTCTCGCTGCACGGCAAGATCATGCGCCAGCCAGACCTCTCCGAAGCTGCCTGCGCCGATCTTGCTGACCAACCGGTACTTATAGAGGGTCATGCCGGGCGTGAGGGTGACACGGACAAGCTGGTTCATGGCCGGCGCATCGCCGTCGACGCGACCCGGATCGCCTCGGAGTCCTTCCCCATGGCGGTGCCGCCGGAAGAGGCGGAGCGCCGCTGCCGCCGCGCGCTGATGGAAGCCTGGACCGGCCGCGAGAGTGCCGTGTTCCGCCTGCCGCCCTCGCGGCTGGCGCTCGACCCGGCCGATGTCGTGTCGTTCGCCCATGACGGACTGCCTTCTCGATTCAAAGAAGCAGATCCTTTCACACATCAACAGGCAGCTGATGAGTTCGATCAATGGCGTCAGAGGCCTTGTCCAGCGCCGGCGATGCTTTCTGAACGCGCGCGGCCAATGGATACACCGATACGGCGAGAAGAGCGGGCAATCGGTGCCTGGCTGAAGTCAATCACTGCTTCCAGCGATTTCGACATCGGGTATCGTCGTGACAAGGTCGACGACTACGGGTTCCAGACGATCTGGTATCATGGCGTTGGCGAACGAGGGCGTGCGGGCGATAGCCCTTTCGCTTTACCTGGTGCGTCCCGCGAGACCTGGATGTCGGGACACGTCCCGTTCATCTATCGTCGAGCGGACATCTCTGCGCCGCCTCGGAAGATCGTCTTCACGGACGATGGGGAGCGTTCAGGAGACGGGGAAAGATCCGGACGCCCGCTACGCTTTTTCGATCACGGCGCAGAGCTGCACGATGGTCTGGTCGCCGGCTACACGGCCGCATGCTTCAATGGTTTCGGTACAGCAAAGCCCGTTGTGCAGACGAGCGTCAGGCTGCCTGAAGGTCACCCGGCAAGAGGGATTGGCCCACTGGTGATCATTTCCGCAGCGCAGATCGATCCATTTCCAGATGGACTGCTTCCACCTCTTTGGACACCCAGAGCAAAGGAAATCCTCGAAACCGCGCCGACAGATGCGCAGAGGCGAGCGCTCAGCGCCGACCGCTATGAGCTTCAAGCCCTCTTTCACGCCCTCCAGCGCAAGATCAGGATTACGGCGCCAGCAAGGCTAGGTCGAGTTGGGTCGTGGAAAGCACGAGATGGTTGGCAGGATTTGACGGTTGCTCAAGTGGACCTGTGTCTACAGCCGATAACTACGTCCACCAACAATGCGTTGGCGAAGGGTAGAACTCCACTCGTGCCCCTCGAGAAGCATGAGGTTGTGAACGTGATCCGGTCTCGACAGTTGGCAGCGATCACCTCGCAGGTGGAGCAACACAAGGCGTCGGTCCTTAATAGTGTCCGAAAGGAACTTGTAGGCTTCGCCTTGCAAGCCAGTGCCCATTTTCAAGCAGAGATCAGAAACAGAGAGCTGGCCTTAGAGCGCCGCAGGCAATCACCACCCGAAGCCGGTCCAGTCGAACTTTGGCAGGGTCAGGTGGCCGCTTTGGAAAGATCACTCGAGATGGCCCGTTTGAACTATTCGGAAGCCACAACGTTCATCCGCGACATTGCTGGTGGGAGCGTTCTATTTGGGGGAATTCAACCCTGCACCGTTCTCTTGGCTCTCGTCACCGACGAATGACTGCAATGTGAAGTCGGAACACCTCATGCCGTTGGAAACCGCTGGCTCCAAAAGGCCAGCAAGAATGGTGGGCGCCAGCACTATTCGCAGGCAGGCTCAATTGCAGGGTTGCTCCAGATCGCAGCATGGATCGGTGCGCAATCGGTGTCTATCTAGCAGTGGTCCGTGTCGAATTTTGAAGTGAACTATGGCTGTGCGATAGCGAAACGCAGCGATTTTCACGGCGCCAGATGGGCGTGCCGGAGTGGCCCGATCTCCGACACGCCCCGAATTGAACGCAGCCGCATGCACGGCCACGCGGCTGGCGAAAACTCAAGCCAGCCTGGTGGGCCCCGAGCGGGTTCGCCGCCATCCCCACCGCCGCGCTCGATCCGGCCCACAGTCCGGCGTCTCCCGCGGTCCCCGCGCTTATCGGGTCCGGGTCCCCATCAAGTCTGCCGCGCCGGCTATTCCGTCTCGGCCGGCACCACTGACTCCATCTCGGCAATCGTCTGAAACTCGGACAGGAATTCGGGTCGCGTCTGCATGAGGTAGCGAACGACCTTGGCGTTCCCGAGCAGCTTGACGACGTAGGCCTTGATTACGGTCAGATGCAGGTGATCCTGGCCGTAGGTGTCCTGGATCGAGGCGATGCCCTCCTGCAGGCGGGCGAGTTCCTGTTCCATCCGCGCCATCGCCTCGGGCGTGATGCCCTTAACCTTCTTTGGCTTGGACGACTCGACCAGC
The DNA here is from genome assembly GCA_041687395.1 of Paracoccaceae bacterium. GTDB lineage: Bacteria > Pseudomonadota > Alphaproteobacteria > Rhodobacterales > Rhodobacteraceae > JAWLCA01. The sequence goes on from JAWLCA010000015.1 coordinate 49,739, forward strand.
TGTGCCTGTGGCGTGCCGGCGAGGATCGCCTTCACGTAGGCGACGGAGTAGTTGTTCGCGTTGACCAGAAGCTCCGCAGCCTCGATCTGGCGCATGGTCTTCATCTTGCGAAGCGCGTCGAACACGGCGCCCGTAGCAGGCTTATCTTTCAGGATCGCAATGGCTTCCTCGGAGATGCCATCGAGCAGCTTGATCTTCTTCTGGATGCTGCGCGTGCCGAGATCGAGCGCGGCTGCGATCTTCTCCTCGGGTACGCCGCGTTCGATCGCCTTCCGGATCATTCTGTGCTCCTGGATCGGCGCAAGGCGACTGACCTGCCGGTTGTAGGTGAACGCCTCGTCGTCGGTGGACACGAGGCACTCCACCTCCTGCACGCCGTCATCCTTCAAGGCCTCGATCCGCAGGTGCCCGTCGAGCAACAACCAGGTGGCGGATTTGTCGGGGTTCGGGACGACCACCGGCGGTTCGACGATCCCGATCTGGGCGATGGAGGCGACGATCTGCCGGTACTTTCGGCTGGTTTTTGCGCTCTTGCCGAGGGTTCGCAGGGGCAAGATCATGTCGATCGGCAGGGTGACACAGTCATCTTCGAAGCCGTGGTTGACGCTGGCCGGGCGTTTGTCCGCGGCCCGTTTCATGACGAGGATCCATCGGTGACCGCCTGGGCGAGATCGGCGGGCATCGTCTCAAGCCCCTCGGCCCGCAGCAGCGTCATGAAGTGCTCGTCCGCGCATAGCTTCCGGAACGCCTCGCGCACAAACATGAGCCGGCTCTGCGCGAGTTCTGCCTTCTTGATCAGCAGCTTCTGGCGTGCCGCTTCCTGTTGATAAGCCCGGACAAGTCCCTCGCTTGTCAACGCGCGTTTCGCCACCCTCCGCCCGAGCGCATTGCTCTTGATCTGAGGCCCGCGGAGTTCGCGCTGCTGGATCAGGCGGCGCACAAGCGTCAGTTTCCGGCCACGCAGCTTTTTCTGAGTGTAGGCGTCCATCAGCGCCTTCTGCGCGCCCTTGGCGTCGGTCTTGGAGATCTGGATGGCGAGGTTGAGCGGCAGCAGTCCAGTCTCCACGGCGGAGACGAGGCGCTCCTCGCCCTTCTCCAGCAGTCCGGCGATCATGTTCACGTACTCGTAGGAGACCCCGATCTTTTCGCCGATCTGGCGGTCGTGGTAGCCGCGTTCGCGAAGCGAGCCGATCTCGCGCATCAGATCGATCGGGTTGTGCTGCCGCCTTGCGCAGTTCTCCACGAGGCTCATGACGAGGCAATCGCTCTCGTCGGCTTCGATCACGATGGCCGGGATGTTGTCCTGCTTGAGTTCGATGAAGGCCTCGAGGCGGCCCTGACCGCAGACCAGGTCATACTCCTGCGGATCGGTCCCGGCGCGCGGCGCCACGGTGATCGGTCGCTTCAGGCCGATGCGAGCGATGTTCTCCACCATCGCCTCGAAGGTGCGCCGGTTGCGGACGCGGGGATTGAGGATCCGGATCCGGTCACAAGGGATCAGGGTCACCTGCTTCTGACTGGTCGGCTCCGTGTTGTCGGGCATCACGCCACCTCCGCGATCCTGGCCCGCGAGGCGAGCGCGTAGAAGAAATCGAGCGTGTCGAACCGGTACGCATCCAGCGCGAGCCCGTTCTGCTCGGCGAATTTCAGTTTCCCGAAAGTCATGTCGATGCTGGGAAGCACGTAGTAGTCGCGCGGCGCCTCGTTCACCTCGTCCATGCGCACGGCGATCGTGATGTCCGGCACCAGGCCGGTGTCGAGGCGGATGCGCCACCGCAGTGACCCGGCCGCCGTCGCCGCGCAGCGGGCCAGCACGATGGACACGGTGAACTCGTCGTTGACGCGAAGCAGATCGGTCTCCGGATCTTGCACAGCCCGCCCACCGTGCCGCGTGACCCCGGCGATGATCTCGGCCACCACCTGCGGATGAGCCTGTCGCAGAGCGCGGTTGATCTCGATGTAGCTGTAGTCGCGGTCCGGCTCGTATCCGATCAGCCGGTAGGCGCGCAGGAGACTGCCGAAGCGGCTGCGATAGGCGCTGGATGACGGAAGATCATCCTCCTCGTCGATGATCAGCCCCGAGAGCACGCCTTGCCGCTTCAGGATCGCGCGCAAGGCGTCGAGCAGTTCCGCGTCGGAAAAATGACGGCTGCGGGCATCGACGATTTCCCGGGCCCGCAGGAAAAGGGCCTTGTCGACGATAGCCGGGAACGCGCCCTCCGCCCGGATCCACATGTCCCGAGGGTTCACGACACGGCGCTGCTTCAGCTTGAACGACACCTTGTTGAAGACGTTGTTCCCGATGTACTTTTCGTTGGTCAGCACCTGATGGACGGTCGCCCGGGTCCACGGTCGGTCGAGATCGGTGCGGTGGCCTTCGGCGTTCAGGACCTCCGCGATCTCGCGCTCGGGACGCCCCTCATTGACGAACATCTCGTACATGCGCTGGACGACCCGCTGCTCCTCCTCGGGGCCCGGCACCAGGATCACGCGATCGGTCTGGAGGCTCTTCTGCTCGCCGCGGGACAGCTCGCCCTTCGGATTGCCGTGCTCGTCGATCAGTACTCGACGCAGGCCGTATCCGGCGGCACCGCCCTGGCGATAGCCCAACTCGACGAGGCGGCATTGTCCGGCGAAGACCTTCACCGACAACTCGCGGCTGTATTCCCCCGCCATGACCCGCTTGACGGTCTTCAGCAGGTTTGAGCCGATGCTGCCGTCGTTCTCGAACTGCTCGCCGCAATAATGGACCCGGATCCCCGCGCGGGAGCAGACATGCTCGTGGTAGGCACCCTCGTCGGCGTCCTGAAACCTTCCCCACCGGCTGACGTCATAGACGAGGATGGCCTTGAAGTCGGCCTGGCCGGATTGAACCTCGGCCATGAGGTTCTGAAGCGCCTCCCGGCCATCGAGCCGCAGCCCGGAACGTCCGGAGTCCTCGAACACGCGCAGGATCTGCAAGCCCCGCGCAGAGGCGTAGTTCCGAATGACGTCCAGCTGGTTCTCGGTCGAATACTTCTGGTGGTCAGTCGACATCCGGACATAGGCGACGGCGGGCACGTCGGGCTCTGATTGGCTGGCGCCAGTCTCCCTGCTTGCCTCACGCCCTCGCATCTGCCCGACTCCGGTTCACGTCGCAGCAATCCGGTCGGGATGGTCCGGACCGTTGCGCATGCTGCCACGATCATTCGAACATGCGAGCGCCGGAAAGTCGTTTCCGGAAAAGGGCAATTCCTTTCCGTGCCCGGCGCATTGGCGGATCGCCTGCGGCGCGCGGCCGCCGACGCGCTCGATAATCTGCGGTCCCGTTTCGCAGTTCATATCGGCCACCCTCAAGTGAACGGTCCGTTCCAACAGGCGGCTAAACAGGACCACCGCGGGAACAGATGGATTCTGCCGTTTTCATGGCTCTCCAAAGATTTAGCGGAGAGAAACATGAAGATGCGCGTGAAGATGGGCACACTTGTGCCGAAGATGGGCACAGTTGTGCACCCCGAGGACGTTCCGGCTGACTATCGCGCCGCCATGGCCATTGCATTGCATGCGGAGCTCGGATCGACCCATCGGGCGATCAAGTCCGCCATGCGGTGGACAGGTGCCAGCGAGCGGACCGTGAAATACTGGTTCGCAGGCGAGCGCGGGCCGAGCGGCGAGCACCTCGTGTCGCTCGCGCGTCATTCCGATACCGTGCTGATCGCGCTGCTCGCGCTGGCGGACCGGTTGATCGTGGAGGAGGCCGAGGACCGGGAGCGCGGATAGGGGAAGGTGTCGCCTGGCCTCGCTACCCTTGTATCGTGTTCGATTTTGGTTATCTTGAATACACACCGAGCAGGGAGAGCGCCATGCCCCGCACCACCACCATGACCGTCCGCGTCAGCGGCGCCCTCAGCGAGTTCGTTGCGACCAACGTCGGCGAGGAGGGCGCCTATGAGAACGTCAGCGAATACATCCGCGACCTGATCCGTCGCGATAAGGAGCGTGCGGAGCGCGAGGCTTTCGACCGCCTGAAGGCCGAACTCAACCGTGCCTTCGCTGCGCCCGAGGACAGCTACAAGCCGCTGACCGCTGCTGAGGTGATCGCCCGGAACCGGACCTGAGTCCATGGCGATCCGCGTCCAGGAGACGGCCTCTGTCCGCCTCGATGAGATCTATAGATACACCCGCGACCGGTGGGGGGAGGCACAGGCCGAAACCTACATCACCGGTCTGTTCGCCGCCTTCGAGCAGATCGACACACGCGGAGTCATTTCGAGACCCGTACCGGCCGAGTTCGGAGTGGAGGGGTATTTCTTCCGCTACGAGCGGCATTTCGTGTACTGGCGACGGCTCTCAAATGGCGACATCGGTATCGTCACGATCCTTCACGAGCGGATGCATCAGATGGATCGCTTCAAGGAGGATTTCGGTTAAGCCATTGTTCAGATGTGAGTTTTCCGGACAATGCCAGTGCTGCTGCCGGCGGGTCAGGCTTGGAGAACGTTGAATCCCGGTCCCGCCCGCTCCGCCACTTGCATATCGCGAACCCGAGACGAGGCCCCAATGCGGGCCTTTTTTCTCTTTGTTTCAAAGGGGTTTAGCGGAGCCATCCGACTTTCGGAGACTGGCGTTTCAGCCGAAATCGGTCTCTGAAGTCCCCACGTCTCTTTCCATCCGCCCTTCATCCAAATCGAGACGGATTCAAAAAGTGACGCTTTTTCAGTATGTTGCTAATATCGGTCTGCGCCACAGTTGAAGCGGGTTCATCTGCTCTCAGTGCGATGAGAGACACTCGAAGGCGGCGTTTTGCAGCGCAAAACCTCGCAAAGCTGCGCGAAGCCCTTGGTGACAAATGGCCTTTTGGCTCTTAGCCTGGCGCAATGTCGAACGGGGCGTGGACAGATGAAGAGAACGACCTGATCGTCGCGGATTACTTCGCGATGCTGGCCGACGACATCTCCGCGCGCCGCTACAGCAAAGCCGAACACCGCCGCGCGCTGCTGCCGCTGCTGAACGACCGGTCCGAGGGGTCCGTCGAGTTCAAGCACCAGAACATCAGCGCGGTGCTGAAGGGGCTCGGCGAGGACTGGATCCCCGGCTACAAGCCCGCTTTCAACTTCCAGATGACCTTGGTGGATGCAGTGGCGCGGTGGCTGGCGCTGAACCCGGCCTGGCTCGGACGCCAACCTGGGCTGCAACCCGCCGCTGGCCTGCGCGAGGCGGCGCAGATCTGGATCGGGCCGCCGCCGACGCTGTCGAACCAGCCGCCCCCGCAGGAGCTGGACCAGATGCTGCACATCGCCCGCAAGTTCGACGTGGCGGGCCGGGACGAGCGCAACCGCGCCCTTGGCCGCGCGGGCGAGGAGCGCGTGCTTGCGCATGAGCGCGCCGCCTTGCGGACGGCAGGACGTGACGATCTGGCGCGCAAGGTGCGCTGGGTGTCGGAGGAAGATGGCGACGGCGCGGGCTATGACATCGCGAGTTTCGCCCCGGACGGGCTCCCTCGGCTGATCGAGGTCAAGACGACGAACGGCTGGGAGCGCACCCCCTTCCACATCACGCGCAACGAGCTGGCCGTGGCCGAGGAACGCCGGTCAGAATGGCGCCTGTTCCGGCTTTGGAATTTCTCACGCGAGCCGAAGGCGTTCGAGCTGCATCCGCCGCTGGACGCGCATGTCTCCCTGACCGCGACGACGTTTCAGGCGAGCTTTCACTGAGGTGTCCCCAGGCAGAAGCGATTGACGGCATCTACAGTTATGTAACAGTAACCCCAGCACCAAGAAGGGCAGAAAAATTGAAACAAAACAAAAAAGTCTGGCAACAGCTGATAAATGACGATCAGGCAGGGGTAGGTGAATCCGAGATCCTCGAGAGATACAGGGTTCTCAAGAAAATCAGTATCGACGACTTCAATGAAAGGTTCGGTGGCAGCTCCGAAAATTGTGCGAATCGAGCTGTAATAATTGACGTAGAAACAACCGGGTTAGGCTATCGGGATCAAGGTGTCACGCAGGTGGCAATGATTGAGATTTTTTACCAAGACAACAACATTGTGAGGATAGGAAAGTCTTTCGATGCCCTTCATGATCCTGGAGTTGAAATTTCACACGAAGCCACACTCGTTACTGGAATCTCAAATTCCGACGTCCAGGGAAGAAACATTGATCCGAGCCAGTTAACTGACTTCATAGGTGGCCGTGACACGCTCTTGATAGCCCACAATGCTTCGTTTGACCGCCCAATTTTGGAGAGAGAGTTCTTCCCACATTTCCAAAGATACCCTTGGGCATGCAGCCTCTCGGATGTTAACTGGCTGGCGCGCGGGTTGGCTGGAAAGCTTGAGTTGGCTCTGTGTCAGTTAGGATACTTTTATGAAGCACATGACGCACTGGAAGATGTAATTGCCGTTGCCTATTTACTTAATCACGTTTCCCATGGCGGAGATACCGCATGGTCAGAACTGATTGCTGGTTCTGATGTCAAAGGAGGCATGATACAAGTTGCCCTTGATGGAAAGAATAAGTACCCAAATAACTTCGAGTTCTTTAAGGATGCACTGGGGCCGCGGGGATTCAGGTACAAGTCTGCTATGGAAGGCCCCGGTGGACGGGCAAGCTTCCTCAAATCGTACAAGTCGCATACTTCTGAAGAAGCCGAAAGTGATCTAGCTCACATTGAAGCTGAAACTATTGCACAGGAGGTGATTGTATACGAAGTTGGATCGCGGGATCGGTTTACTAAAAGAATCGGCGCTGCCATGACAAAACAGATCAAACGCAACTTAAAATTATGAGTTCGGGAAGCATTTTACCTGAATGCTCTTTGAAATCTCTGGTCCTAGCATTTTACGAAGTTTAGCGCCTGTGTCAGGGATGGGCTTGAACTTGGGATTACATGGTGGGTTGGTCTATTGGCGGTTTCGGGAAACCAGTTTGCCTTCGCTAGGTTATGCATACAAGTCCGTAATGGTCCGGCCACCACGTTCATGATACAGTATTGTCGAACACCCGATTGACTTGCTCTCCCCAAGCGTCACCCGCCAAGAAGCACAGATCGTATAGGCTGACCACCAACTCCTCGCGCCCGCAAGTCAGCCGCTTCAGCACCTCCGGCGCCAGATAGGCCAACCGCAGTTGGCGGCTGACATGGCGTTCCGCCAGTCCGACGGCCTCGGCAAGTTCCTGAATGGTCGCAAACTCGCCCGCCTCCATGCGACGCCGCCATCCCCATGCCCGGCCGATGGCCCGCAAGATGTGCGGATCTTGGGCCTGATCCTCGCTGGGGCGGTAGTCGGCGGGCGGCATGATCTTCGGTCGCCCGTTTTTCTTGCGCACCTTCAGCGGGATCAGCACGCGGATCGTATCGTCTGGTTTGGTCATTCAGCAGCCTCCATCCTGCGCGGTGCGACCATCTCGCGGATCATGCCGTTGACACCTTCGCGGCGAATGTCGACCTCGAGCCCCGCAGCGGTTACGGTGACGCGCCTGACGAGAAGCTGGATGATCCGTGCCTGCTCGGCCGGGAACAGCTTCCCCCACAGCTCGTCGAAGTCATGCAGTGCCGCGATGGCATCGGCTTCTGAGGTCCCGCCCTGTTCTCGTTTCAGGGACGCCAGCATCTGCGTGACGACCTCTGGTGTCTGCAGGATGCGGCGGACCTCGGTGACGACGGCGTCCTCGACCATCCCTGCGGCGAGCCGCACTGGCGCTGTTTCCTCGCCGGTCTCGCGGTTCCGGATCACATCCATCGATACGTAGTAGCGGTAAAGCTTCGTGCCCTTCCGCGTGCTGGTTGGTGTCATTGCTGCGCCGGTATCGCTGAAGATCAGCCCCTTCAGCAGCGCGGGCGTCTGCGCCCGGCTGTTGTTCGCCCGTTTCCGGGGACTCTCCTGAAGGATGGCATGGGCGCGGTTCCAGAGAGCTTCTTCGATGATGGCCTCGTGTTCTCCGGGGTAGGCTTTGCCCTTGTGCATGGCCTCGCCGCGATAAACGCGGTTGTTCAGCACCCGGTAGAGGTAGCCTTTGTCGATCAGCGTGCCCTGCTTATTGCGGAATCCATCGCTGCGGAGTTCCCGCGCCAGCACGGTGGCGGAACCGAGTTCGATGAAACGCGCGAAGATTGCGCGCACGGAGGCCGCCTCGGCGTCGTTCATCACCAGCTTTCGATCCTGAACGTCGTAGCCGAGAGGCACGTAGCCGCCCATCCAGATGCCGCGCTTGCGCGATGCCGCCACCTTGTCGCGGATCCGCTCGCCAATGACCTCGCGCTCGAATTGGGCGAAGGACAGCAGGATGTTCAGCGTCAGCCGCCCCATGGATGTGGTGGTGTTGAAGGACTGCGTCACCGAAACGAAGGTCACCCCGTTTCGGTCGAACACCTCGACCAGCTTGGAAAAATCCATCAGCGAACGACTGAGGCGGTCGATCTTGTAGACCACGACGACGTCGATCAGACCATCGTCGATGTCGGCAAGCAGCTGCTTGAGTCCGGGCCGGTCAAGAGTGCTGCCGGAAAACCCGCCATCGTCATAGCGCTCTCGCGTGGCGACCCAGCCCTCGGAGCGCTGGCTGACGATGTAGGCCTCGCAGGCTTCGCGCTGGGCGTCGAGGCTGTTGAATTCCATGTCGAGCCCTTCCTCGCTCGACTTGCGTGTGTAGATGGCGCAGCGCAGTCGGCGGTTGGGGCGGGCGTTGATGTCCATCACGCTTCCTCCCGTTTCCGCTCGCGCAAACCAAAGAAGCGGTATCCGTTCCAGCGCGTGCCGGTAATCTCACGCGCCACGGCCGAGAGCGATTTGAACCTGCGACCCTTCCAGTCGAAACCGTCCTTCAGCACTGTGACGGTCTGCTCGATTCCATCCCATTCGCGGATGAGCTTTGTGCCCACCACCGGATTGCGAGGATCGGCGATCTGGTGCTTGCGCCGATTGTGCCCTTCGACCTCGTCGGCCAGCAGGTCAAGCATGCGGCGGGTTTCGCGATCAGGGCCGCCGTAGGTCAGCTCCTGCAGCCGATACGCGATCCGAAGCTCCAGAAACGCTCGGCTGTTGTTCGGGGCGGCGGTGCCGATCAGCTTTTCCCATTCGGCCTTCAACTCCTTCACGGACATGGCTTTCAATGCGGCGAGGCGCGACAGAACCGTCTGATCCAAGCGTGGGTCCTGGCCTGGTTTCGTGGGTGATATCCTATTGTGATGCTTTATCAATTCCTCCGATGCGGATACGTTTCGCACGACGACCACCGCTCTTTCGGGGCGAGAAGTCCACGAAACTGTCTCCGCCGTCGGCAGATAAATCGCTGGACGTGGCGACGTTCAGGCGAACGACGCCAGCCGCCAGAATGCGGCCGATCTCCGCGAGGCGCGCCTCAGCCGACATCCGGTCAGGGCATAGGGGGTTGGGCCCCGAGATCGGGCTCTCTGATGTGGGTGACATGGCGACTTTTCGCGATTGGGATGATGCTCGAAAGGTATCGCGAAATCTGGAAAATACAATTATTTCAATGTCTTGTGGACAGTCACGGCTTACGAGAAGCGCCGCGCAAATCTGCGCACACGATCCTTCGTCTCAAAGGCTGACAATGGGGCGCTGGGCCGCGAATCAGCGGGCTTCGCCGCCCATGAACTTGTCGAACGTGTCGAGCGTCGGCTCTTCCTCGAGCTCGGCCATCTCCCACCGAGATGGTGCACGGTCGGGATAGAGCAGCAGTGAAATCGACATCTCGTTGCCAGGCGAAAACACGGTCATTTCACGCACCGGCTCGGAACCGGCCCAGACACCTGCCGGGTGGTGATGGCCGTGGCGGCCTGTATCCCAGTCCACCTCCTGCGCGGCCAGAGAGGCTGGCGGCAATTCGGTCACGACCTGCCGTGCGCGATAGAACACGCCTGATTTCAGCAGCGGTTCGCTAGACCAGGCCCAATCAATAAAGCCTTCCTTGCCGACAACGATCATGGCGCGCTTGTCGGTGATGGTCATCCACTTCAGGATCGCCGCCGTCAGGGACACGGCATATCGGTCGGCCAGTGCGGTCATCACGTCGATGTCGATGGACCGGCCCTTGTCCGCGAACTGATCGCTCAGAACCATGCCGAAATGATCGGCCTATGGCCCGAGGCCCCTGCGGGGATCTATTCGGCGGGCTTGGGCAAGCGCGAGGCGCAGGCCCGCATCCTCTTCGCCGGCATACAGTCCATCCACCGCCGCGCACAGGAAATCGGCCATACCGATCTGGTGCTGATCGACGAGGCCCACCTGATACCGGGCAACTCGAGCACGATGTATCGCCGCTTCCTCGACGGGCTGGCGCAGATCAATCCGGCGCTCAAGGTGATCGGGCTGACCGCCACGCCGTTCCGGCTCGACAGCGGCATGCTGCATGAAGGCAAATCGGCGCTGTTCACTGACATCGCCTATGAAGCCCCGGTGCGCGATCTGATCGACGCTGGCTATCTAAGCCCTTTGGTCTCGAAACAGCCCGCGACCCGGCTCGATGTCTCCAAGGTCGGCACTCGCGCTGGTGACTTCATTCAGCGTGATCTGGCGGCAGCGGTCGACCAGGAGGCCATCACCCGCTCGGCGGTCACCGAGATCATCGAACACGGGCGCGAGCGGAAGTCATGGCTGGCCTTCTGTTCGGGCGTCGAGCACGCGCGCCATGTGGCCGAGGAGTTCGGCCGGCAGGGCATCACCTGCAGCACCATATTCGGCGACACGCCGAAGGAGGAGCGTGATGCGATCATCGCCGCCTTCAAGCGCGGCGAAATCCGCGCGCTGGCCTCGATGGGGGTGGTGACCACCGGATTCAACGCGCCGGGCGTCGATCTGATCGCGCTGCTGCGCCCCACGAAATCCGCCGGGCTCTATGTGCAGATGGTCGGCAGGGGCACGCGCCTTGCGTCTGGCAAGGAGAACTGTTTGGTCCTGGACTTCGCCGGAAACGTCCGCCGCCACGGGCCCATCGATCTGGTGCATCCAAAACGCCCTGGCGAAGCTGGCGGCGGCGAGCCCCGCCGCAGGGTGCTCGGTTGCATCCATCACGCTGCCATCAAGTCGTAGCGCAGGTTCCGGCTGCCACCCGCGCTCCATCGCGAGATGGTAGATCGTGCCCGCGCCGATCCGGTCTGGCTTGAAGGTGGCCCAGGCTTTGGCCGTGGTCGCGGGCATGTCCTTGGCAGCCTGCGCGGACCACTCGCCAAAGAGATCTGCGCCAGCGTCACCGAGCGCGCCTTTCAGCGCCATGCCGATCCGCATCCAGCTGTCGTAGTCAAGTTCTGTATTGGGCAACCAGTCCAGCGCCGCGCTGATGGCGGACAAGGTGCCGATCTGGCTGTAGCTGCGCAGATGGTCTGTCGCGGATGTGACCAGCGAAAGACCCCGCTGGCGCAGGGCCTCGGGCAGAAGCGCGTAGGCCTCATCGAGGAAAGCGGCAGCCGCTGCGGCCGTGATCTCCGGCAGATCGCTGATGTCGATGTCCGCCAGCGCCTCATCGGGCCAGACATAGGGCGCACCGGTATCGGGGTGGGTGGCATAGGCCAGGAACTGCTGCCCGAGGCACAGTATTTCCAGCGGATGACGCTTGATCCCGCGAAACGGCTGCGCAGCGCGATAGACCAGCATCCGTTTCGGGGCCCGGCCGATGCGCAAGGCAGGCGTATCGCCCAGCCTCGCGCGGGCCAGCTGCTCGATCTGCAAGGCCAGTTCGGCATTCTCGACGATATCGATATCGACCGCCGCGACCGCGCCGCCAACGATGCCGATCCCGCAATCGGGCCAGCTGGACCATGTCGAGACCTCCACATCCGTGGTGGCGCGCTCAGTGTGGCGATTCCATTCCGGGTAATCGGTCCATGCACCCCGCTAGAACTGCCCGGGCTTTTTCGTGCCCGGGGCGATCGACAGAATGGCATAGCCGTTGGTGACGAGCCGCGCGCCAAAGCGCGCCATCCAGGATGTGTCAGCCATCAGAAGGGCACCTCGGGGGTCATGGCGTCGAGCCGGGCACGGTCCTTGGACGCAAGCGCGCGCAGGTGGTCGCAATATCCGGTGACAACCGCGTCGATGAAGCGGTCCCACTCGGTCTCGGTGAGGGTGGCGAGATCGGATTTGTCGATGCTTTCGAGGTATTCGCCGCCTTGTTGGCCGCCGACCGTCATCGCCTCGGCTTCATTGGGAGTCGGATCGATCATGCCCTTCCTCCCATGGCAGATGTCCTGGCAGGCGCGGCTGCAGAGGTGCTTGCGGCTGGTGTCGCGCCGCGCGTCGGCGAGCCGATAACCTGCGTTGAACCAGCAAAAGCCGCGAGGTTGCCGGTGGCAGACGGCGCAGAGACCGGGGTGGGATGGGCGCATGAGGCGAACCTGTGGTCAGAGATTTCAAAGTACCTGCCCGAGGGGCGGACCGAGATGTCGCTGGGGCGTGCAAGCTTTGCCGTTTGCGCGATGGCTTCATCGACGCTGAGCGGCACAGGGCATCCGCGCCGCAGGGGCGAACGGGATCACCAAGTCGGAAATCACGCGTGCCTCCCAGTGGCTGAAATCTCGTGACCGCGACGAGATCCTGCTCACCCTGATCGAAACCGGGGACGTCACAACGGGCATGCGAGGATCATCGACGCGGCAGGCCATGGTCTACCGGATGGCCCGCTGGATGGGCCCGTGGCGAGATGCTTCAGGGCGCAAAATCAATCAGAAGGAACAGTAAAGCCGCCTAACTGTATGGAAGATATGCGAAAAGCCCATTCCTTCACATTCTTCAATCTTTCAAGAGGATACCTATACCCCTCGCGTGTATGCGCGCGCGATTAGAAATAGAGAGACACCCTTTATGACTATATAATAATTGAATTATTATATATTATAGAGACCAAACAAGGGGTTAGCGGCTCCAATCCTTCACGGGGGGACCTTGAAGCCCAAGAAGAATTCGCAGCGCGACCCGATCGCCCTGCGCCTGACGTGACCAGACCACCCTTCGGGGCCTGGCGAGACCGCAGCCTTCACCGGCCAGCCCTCTCGCCACGCTCGCCCAAGCGAAGAGGAGGTCGGCATGGCCGAACCCACACACAACCCGCGCACCATCCTTGCGCTCGATCTTGGAACAACCACCGGCTGGGCCCTGCGCAGCCATGACGGCCTGATCACCAGCGGAACCGTGTCCTTCCGCCCCGGCCGCTTCGACGGTGGCGGGATGCGCTATCTGCGCTTCACTGGCTGGCTGACCGAAATCGACCGGCTGTCCGGCCCGATCGAGGCGATCTGGTTCGAGGAAGTCCGCCGGCATGCAGGCACAGACGCCGCCCACGTCTACGGCGGGCTGATGGCGTCGCTGACAAGCTGGGGCGAATTGCGCCGCGTGCCCTATCAGGGTGTGCCCGTTGGCACGATCAAACGCCACGCCACCGGTCACGGCAATGCCGACAAGGCCACGATGGTCGCCGCTGCCCGGGCGCGGGGCTTCAGCCCTGCCGATGACAACGAGGCCGACGCCATCGCAATCCTGCTCTGGGCCATTGAGACGAACGGGGGTGTCGCATGAGGTGGCACCCGCACGGCTACGGCGGCCAGCGGCGCGATCCCGAGCAGGTCAAACGCGAGGGCTGGCGCGAACAGGGCGTGCTTGCAGTCTCCGCCGATGACCAGCGCCTTACTTGGCCCGAGCGCGAGTTGGTGCGCCAGATCGGTGAGAAGCTCTACGGGCCGCGCCCTTCCGACAGGGCGGCTCGCCATGGGTGATCGCATCTGGACTGCCGAATGCGTGGCCGATCATTTCGAGGAGGCGTTCCGCACGCTGCGCAAGCTGCCCCCTGTCAAGGCGCAGGGGTTCTTCAACGCTTGGCCGCAGATCGTCCGCACCAGCCGCGAGATTGCGGCGATGGAACCGCAGCCGATGCGGGTCTGGCCGTCTGCTGCCGCCATCACACGGCTGGAGCAGACCTCGGACTGGGTGCTGTGGATCGATGAAGCGGAACGCAGACTGGTCTGGTCGCGGGCTGCACGTGTGCCTTGGAAGCAGATCAGTGGCGAGTTGGGGGTTGATCGTAGCACTGCGTGGAGGAGATGGCAGTTGGCACTCACCAAGATTGCCTCTCGGCTGAATGCATAGCGACTCCAATGTGTTGCAACACTTTTGTGTTCGACACATCCAACATGTCCGTGCTATCCGTAAGGCATGATGGGGAGAGTACGTCGGAAGACGGCTCTCCCCGTCCTTTTTGGTGGATACCGGCACGGCTTCCTGGCTTCAGCCGGGCATCCAGTCGGCTAACCCACTGAATTCTTGGTTCCTTCCTGGCGACATTCGTATGCTGGCGGGCGCAGCGCGCAATATCGCCAGCGACAGGGCCGATTTTTTGGGAAGCCACCCCGGAATCCGGAGTCCGGCGGAGGATGAAAAAGACCAACAAACGCTGGCCTTCGGGCCGGATGCCCCGGAGACCGCTGGACTCCGCTTGGAATCCAGCGCGGCATGCGGCGTCCGAAATCCGGCCAGCCTCCAACACAATATCGGAAACCACACGCCCATGACGCTGCGGGAAGACTGCAAGCTCGCGAGCGGATCGAGAAAGTGCGCACGATGCAGTCGCGCGGCGTGTCGCTGATCGAGGCCATCATCAGTCTCGCGATTGGCCACGCGCTGGCGGTGGTCGCCGCAGATCATCGTGTTCCCATGGTTCTGATTGCACCCAAGCCGTGACCAAAACCTGCCGCTGGGCGGGATCTTCACCGTGATCTCCCTGATCGGGGGGCTACGCCCTGCGCAGGCTGTTCCAGGCCATCGGCGCGCGTTGAGGTGAAACAGCTTTGCATTACACTACGGACGGTTGCATGCGCGCTGCTCTGCTGGGTTGAGAACGCGCTCCGCATGGTCTATCTCGACGGTCGGGCGGCGACAGAGTGCGCAGCCCGGAAAACGGAGACTGGATGTCAGAGCTTGTGTGATAGGGCTCTCTGAGTTTCAGAGAGCCAAGTGAAACCGCAGCCGCCAGGCGCATTTGCGCGGGGCCTTTTTTCACGTCTGTCACAAGAGACTTCCATGAATATCTCAAGAAACGAACAACGTGCGCTGCACGTTCTGGCCCTTGGTGGCCGTATCCTGCACGAGCGGGAGAGCGGTCCCAAGATCACCTCCGTCATCTGCGTCACGCGCGAAGGGATGATCCTGTCCGACCTGGACATGACCATCTTCAACAGGCTCAAGCGCAAGCGGCTGATCGAATCCCGGTGCGGCAGCCCCTATCACATCTCGAAACGCGGACGCCTTTCCGTCCGGGCACAACCCGACAATCAGGGAGCATGATGATGTTGATCCGTGATGAAATCGACAGGGATGCCTCCGCGATCCGTAGGGTTGTGACCGAAGCCATGAAGCTGCTGCCGCAATCCAGCGGAGCGGAGGCCGACATTGTCGACAGGCTGAGGGCAGACAATGCCCTGAGCCTGTCGCTCGTGGCCGAGGACGGGGGCGAGGTCGTCGGCTATCTGGCCGCCTCGGATGCCCAGATCGGGGACGTGACCGGCTGGGGCCTGATCGGTCCCGTCGCCGTCCTGCCATCGCGACACGGCGAAGGGATCGGCAGCGCCCTCATCGCTGAAGCGATCCTGCGGTTGCGCGCAGGTTACAAGGGGGCGGCCCTTGTCGGCGATCCCGGCTACTATGGGCGGTTCGGGTTCACGGCCTTTCCGGGCCTGCGGTTGGGTGACGTCCCGGCCCGGTTCGTGCAGGCCCTGCCGTTCAATGGCAGCGACCCTCAAGGCGAGCTGATCCACCATCCCGCATTCGGCCTCGAGCAAAAGGCCTGACGAAAGCCCGGGCCGCACATCGACGGTGCGGCCCGGGCAATCCCGCTTGCAGACTGCTGTCCGCTTCAGGTGCCTTTCGACGGTCACCCGATCCGATGAACTGTTCCCCGACCTTCCTCCGCCGCAGACGTGATCTGGAGCCCCAGCTTTTTCTTAAGCGCCCCTGAAATCATTCCCCTCGCGGTGTGCGGTTGCCACGACGTCGCCTCGACAATCTCGGTGATAGACGCCCCCTCGGGCCGCTGCAGCAGCGCGATGATCTGCGCCTGCTTGGTGCCGGCGCGAATGGTGACGGGCTTTGGCTGGTCGGTGTCCTCTGTCGCCGGCGCACTGCTCTGCGCTTCCGTCGCGCCCGCAAACGCGGGGTTCGCGTCTTCGGGCTCGATCCCGATGGCGGCGAGTCCTGCGTCGGTGGCGACCAGCGTGACGCCGTGGCCGTCGCCGGTCTCGCGCCAGATCGCTTGGCCGTTGCGCATGTCCGCGTCGACCTCTTCGAGGAAGCCCTTGGCGAGCATCGCGCCGACCACCTTGGCGGCGGCGCCCCCGCGCAGGCTCTCGGGCAGCGGCAGGGCGATGCGGTCCTCGCGCTGTGCGGCAGAGCTGAGGATGATGGCTTGGGTATCGGAAAGCTTGGTCATTGGGTCGTCTCCGTATTCGGGCCCGCGTCATGCGGCACCTTCTACGAGCCCGAGCCGCGCAGGGCGCGCGGCGGGAGTTCCGGCAGTGTCAGAGATCAGCGGGCGTGCTCGCCCTCGCCGAAGGCGCTGTCGGTGATGCGCTTCAGGAGGCTGGCGTAGTGTTCGAGGGTGCCGACCATGGCCCAGCCCACCTCGTCCAGGTGGCAGTTGAAGTGGTTGTCGCTGTGCGCCTTCAGGCGGGCGAGCATCTCGTCGATCTCAGTCTTCTTGCCGATGAAGGCGGCGAGCGCGGTTTCCTTGTTCCGGCGCGCCTTCTCGGCGCGGAGTTCGTGGCGCCGGGTGGTGATCGGGTTCAGGCGGGTGGTCATCGTGGTGGCTCCGTGGTGAGTTGCATCGCTTCGTTGGAGTGACGTTCGCTCCGGTGGCGACGCTTATCAACTCGATAAGCACATGATCTTGAATGATAATCGGAGCCGTCGATGCAGGGCATGAGCGAACGCCAGTTCGCTGCCCATGTCGCCATCAAACGGGCGCAGGTTCATCGAACGGGTTCAACGCCGTCGTCGAAACGGACCTGCCTCGATCGGAAAGACGTTCACTCGACGACGTCGGGGCGGCTGATCCAGTCCATGCGGAAATGCCGGAAACCCTCGCGCATCGGATCCGATGCGACCAGGTGTCAGAGCGACGGCGGGACCGGGGTGACTCGGAGTTCGACCTGCCGCTCAATCGTCCGCGCCGATCTCTTCCAGTGCAGTTGATGCATCGACATCGCGGACGCGGTCGTCTTCCGATGCCGCGGGAACTCTCGGGCTGGCGGGAGCGCAATACGTTCGCGCCTTTCCATGCCTGTGATAGGCTCGGGGAACATGCGCCCCACATGGCGCATCCCCGCAATGATCGACAGACAGGAATGGACAAGCTTTCCGTCATGCACGCCTTTCGCCGCATCGTCGAACGCGGCAGCTTCGCGCGTGCGGCGGAGGATCTTGGCGTGTCGCCTGCGCTTCTGAGCCGCGAGATCAAACTGCTCGAAGAGAGTCTTGGCACGACGCTGCTGACGCGCACGACGCGCTCCATGTCGCTGACCGATGCCGGGCGGCTCTATTACGACGAGGCTTCCGGCATCCTCGACGCCGTTGCCGGGGTCGAGACGCGCATCCGCGACGGCGCCGGGGCCGTGCGCGGTCACCTCAAGGTCAACGCCTCCAGCTCGTTCGGGCAGACGGTGATCGCGCCGATCCTGCCAACGTTTCTCGACGCCTATCCCGATCTGCGTCTGACAGTGTCCATGGACGACCGAGTGGTGGACATGGTCGAGGGCGGGTTCGACGTCTCGATCCGCATCCGGCCTGCCATGCCGGACTCGGCGCTAGTGGCGCGCAGGATCGGGACGATGCGACAGCGGATCTTCGCGGCCCCCGCCTATCTGGAAAGGGCGGGCGTTCCGGTTGTCCCGCAGGACATCGCCCGGCACCGGGTGATCGGCTTCCTGCTTGCGGACCACCTGACCACATGGGCGCTGACAGGCCCTTCCGGTTCCACCGTCGTCGACCTCGACCCGCCGGTTCGGGTCGGCAACAGCCTCGTCCTGCGCGATCTCCTGATCGCGGGTCAGGGCATCGGCACCTTGCCGGACTTCGTCTCGGACGCGCCCGAGGCGCGTGGTGATCTTGTCCGGGTCCTGCCCGACTGGGAGCTTCCGGCGCCCGAGATCTTCGCCGTGACGGCCTCGCGGCTGGGCATAGATGCAAAGGTCACGGCCTTCCTCGACCACCTGCGGGCCGCGCTCCGGCCCTGACATTCTTCAACCTGCGTAAAGAATGAAGTGACAGCGGGCCGGTTATTCCGGCCCGGCCAATCCCCGATCCTCTCCGGCAACGAAACCCAGCCCCGGAGAAGATCCCATGACCCGCGTTCTCGTTCTCTACTATTCCAGCTATGGCCATGTCCGCGCCCTTGCTCAGGCCGAAGCCGAAGGCGCCCGCAGCGTGCCCGGCACCCGCGTCGACCTGCGGCGCGTGCCCGAGACCATTCCCGAGGCGATCCGGCAGAGAGCCGGCTTCGCAGCCGACGACACGCCCGTGGCCATGCCGGCTGATCTGGAGGCCTACGACGCCATCATCTTCGGCACACCGACCCTGTTCGGCATGATGGCCGGGCAGATGAAGTCCTTCCTCGACCAGGCTGGCGGGCTCTGGGCGCGTAACGCGCTGATGGGCAAGGTCGCCGCCGTCTTCGCCTCCACCGGCTCGCAGCATGGCGGGCACGAGGCGACGCTGCTGTCGACCCAGATCCCGCTTCAGCACTTCGGGATGCTGATCGCCGGCATGCCCTACACCTTCGCCGGCCAGACCACCGCCGACGGGATCGTGGGCGGCGCCCCCTACGGCGCGGGCACCATCGCCGGCGCCGATGGCTCGCGCGCACCCACCGAGACCGACCTTGCCGGCGCGCGGTTCCAGGGGGCGCATGTGGCGCGGATCGCCGCGCGGCTTGTTGGCGCCGACCTGTCAGAGGAGGCGGCGTGATGACTAAGCTCACCATCGACTTCTTTCACGACGTCGTCTGCTGCTGGTGCTTCAACATCTCGTCGCGGATGCGGGCGCTTGCCCCCGAGTTCGACCTCGACATCCGGCACCGCACTTTCGTCCTGCAGGCCAGCCCGGCCGAGATGGCCGCGCGCTGGGGCACGCCGGAAGACGCTCGCGAGACCATCCTCGGGCACTGGGCAGTCTGCCGTAAAGTCAGCGATCGGCCGGGACTCGTCGATATTGACGCGATGCGGGCCGCGCCCTTCGACTATCCGCACGGCATGACCGCCGCGCTGGGCTGCAAGGCCGCGGAACGGCTCGGCGGACAGGCTGCCCATTGGGACATGTTCGACCGCCTGCAGCGCGCGCATCTGACCGAGGCGCGGAACATCGCGGATCCTGCCACGGTGCTGCACGCCGCCCGGGAGCTGGGCTTCGAAGCTGCGGCCTTCGTCGATGTTTTCGAGGACCCGGAAATCCTTCGTGCCGTCGAGACCGACCGGCAACACGCCCGTGCCCTCCAGGTCCGGTCGATTCCAACCCTCATCGTCCGCGAGACCGGCGCCCGGCTCGTCAACGGACCGCGCGAGGATCTGGCCGCGCAACTGCGCGCCGCCCTCCGCCTCGTCGCATGAAAGGACATGCCATGACCCTCTCGTTCCTCCGCACTGCAGTCCGGCACCGCCACCGCATCCCGCGCGGCGTGCCGCGCGATCTGCCGCCTCATCTGCTGCGCGACATCGGCCTCGATCCATGGCCGGACCGCCCGCGCTTGCCCGTCCATCCGCTCTGTTGAGCCAAGCCACGAGGTCCAACTTGCCCGACAGATCGCCGGTCCTTCACATGCTGTGCGGAAAGATCGCCGCCGGAAAATCCACCCTGGCGGCCAGCCTTGCCAGCGCGCCCCGGACCGTCCTGATCGCCGAGGACGACTGGCTGAACGGGCTCTTCGCCGAAGAGTTGGTCTCGTTGTCCGACTATGTCCGGTGTTCCGACAAGCTGCGGCGGATCATGGGTCCCCATGTCGCCGAAATGTTAAAGGCGGGGGTTTCGGTCGTCCTCGATTTTCCGGCTAACACCGTCGGGCAGCGTGCTTGGATGCGCGGCATCCTCGAGACCACGACCGCCGCGCACCGGCTTCACCTGCTGGAGCCGCCGGACGCGGTTTGCCTCGCAAGGCTGCGCGCACGCAACAGCCGGGGCGAACATCCGTTCGCGGTGACCGAGGCCCAGTTCCGCGAGTTCTCCAGCCACTTCGAAGTGCCATCGCCGGACGAGGGCTTCACCGTCGTCAGGCATGACGAGGGCGGCTGACGCGGCCTGACCCGCCAACGCCGGGCCCGCGATGCGCGCGCCCCTTCTCCGATCCTCCCAGAACGAGACACGCCATGTCACGCACCACTGATATCCTTCTCACCGCGCTCGCCCCGGCAGTCTGGGGCAGCACCTATCTGATCACGACCGAGGCACTGCCCGCGGGCTACCCCATCATGATGGCGGCGCTGCGCGCCCTTCCGGCCGGGCTGCTCCTGCTCGCGCTCACGCGGTGCCTGCCGCCGCGTGCCTGGCTCGGGCGCACCTTCCTGCTTGGCAGTCTCAACTTCGCGCTGTTCTGGACGCTCCTGTTCGTGGCCGCCTGCCGGCTTCCCGGCGGGGTCGCGGCGACGCTCGGCGCGCTGCAGGCGATGATGGTCATCCTCATGGCGCGCGGCTGGCTCGGCACGCCGATCCGGGCAGGCGCGGTCGCCGCGGCAGCTACCGGCGTTCTGGGCGTGGCGCTTCTGCTGATCTCGCCGGACGCCGCCCTCGATCCCGTCGGTATCGCCGCCGGGCTGGGTGGCGCCGCGTCCATGGCCGCCGGAACGGTGCTCAGCCGGCGATGGCAGCCGCCGGTATCGGCCCTCAGCTTCACCGCGTGGCAGCTGACCGCCGGGGGTTTTATCTTGCTGCCGCTGGCGCTGATCATGGAACCCGCGCTGCCGCCCCTGACGGCGACGAACCTCGCCGGGCTGATCTGGCTCGGTCTCATCGGCGCTGCGGCCAGCTATGTGCTCTGGTTCCGGGGTGTCGCCCGCCTCGAACCCGGCGCGGTCTCGATGCTCGGCATGATGAGTCCCATGACGGCCGTGATCCTCGGCTGGGTCGTGCTGGGCCAGTCCCTGTCGCCGCTGCAGGGGCTCGGTGCCGCCATCGTCCTTGGTTCGGTCTGGGCGGGACAGCGGGCCAACCGCCCATCAACTGACACCACCCCTGTGCTTCCAAACCCATGGCCGGCGAAAGCCGCATGATCGCTATTCCAGAAAGGACTATCCGAATGCCCGTTCTCACGATCACCCCCGATCTCGCATGGAAAGCGCGCCTTGCCGGGCTGCTCTACCTCTTCATCATCATTGCGGGCCTCGGCGCCGAGCTTGGCTTGCGGGGCCCGCTGATCGACTTCAGCGATGCCGATTCCACCGCCGCCGCGATCCTCGCCGCGCCCGCCCAGTTCCGCCTGGCCATCGCCGCCGATCTCGTGATGGCACTCAGCGACGCGGGCCTCGCGCTCCTGCTCTACCTGATCTTCCGCACCATGGCGCCGGGCCTTGCCCTCTCGGCGATGGTGTTCCGCCTGATCCAGACGGTGCTGATCGCGGCCAGCCTCATGGCACTGCTTACCGCCTGGCTGGTGCTGACCCGCGCCGACAGCATTGTCGACGCCCCGGCGCTGGCGCTGGTATTTCTGGATCTGCACGCGCACGGCTACGACCTCGGGCTGGTGTTCTTCGGCGTGAACAGCCTGATCATGGGCTTGCTGGTGTGGCACTCGGGCCTCTTCGCGAAGGTATTCGGTGCGGGGTTGGCGCTGGCCGGACTGGTCTATCTGACAGGCAGCGGTCTGCGGTTCTTCGCCCCCGACCTGTCATCGGCGTTCATGCCCGCCTATGGAGTGACGATCCTCGCCGAGACGGCGTTCTGCCTGCGCCTGCTCTTTCAACGAGGCGCGTCATGATCCCGGCCTGCTCCCAAGCGCCACGCGCAGCCGTCCCCTTTTGGCATGGCGGATTCCGGTCAGACATCCCGTCGCACATGCCCGCGGTCGGGACCAGGAGACGGCCTGTGACCTCGGATATCGTTCGTGGTATTTTCTCACCTGATTGTTCGTTCCACGCGTCGAGCGGACTCTCAGGAGACGAAGAAGGACCTCAACACCTGCCATGAAAGCCCTCATCGCTCTTGTCCTGATCGTCTGTATCGGCGTCATCTCGTTGGGGCTTCTGCTGTTCCTGGATCGACGCGCCGATCGCGTCGAGCGTGAGAGGCTGACCGCGCTCCAACCCGCGATGCCCGAGACCTTCGACCCGACGATGGTGGCGGACCTGCCCGAACCGGCCCGGCGCTATTTCGGCTACACGATCCGCCCGGGCACACCGATCCTGCCGGTGGCAGAGATCGAGATGCGCGGAGAGTTCAGCCTCGGCACGAAGGAGGCCCCCAACTACCAGCCGATGGAGGCGCACCAGATCCTGGCTGCGCCGGAGGGCTTCGTCTGGGCCATGCACACGATTGGCGGCATGCCCGTCTCGGGATCGGATTCCGGCCGCTGGACCCGGTTCCGCATCTTGGGGCTGATCCCGGTGGCCCGTCTTGGCGGCGATCCGGACCACACGCGTTCGGCCTATGGGCGCTATGTGGGCGAGGCCGTGATCTGGGCACCGGCCGCGTTGCTGCCCGGGCCAGGTGTGACCTGGGAGGCGGTGGACGAGGATACCGCCCGCGTGACGGTCGAGCACGGCGCCCTCAGTCAGGCGGTGGACATCACTGTCGATGCCGAGGGCCGGCCCGTGACCGCCGTCTTCCAGCGCTGGAGCAACGCCAACCCGGACAAGGTCCACCGTTTGCAGCCCTTCGGCGCGACCATGTCCGACTTCCGCGAGGTCGGCGGCTACCGCCTGCCGTTCCGCGTCGAGGCGGGCAACCTCTATGGCACCGAGGCATATTTTCCGTTCTTCCGTGCCGAGGTGACCTCCATCAGTTTTCCGGGCGCGGAGCCATGACCCGGTCGGCGGGACGGTTCGTGTTGCCTGTCGTCGCCGCCGTGGTGCTCTGGCTGGTCGCCGCGGCGGCCGCCTTCGCGGACGATGATGCGGAGATCGCGGCACGGCTCGATGCGCTGGCTGACGCGGTCATGGTGACCGATCAGGTGCCCGGCGCCATTGCCGCCATAGTCAGCGGCGACACGGTGATCCTGCGCGGCTACGGGGTCGCCGATCTCGACGGCGCAATCGCGGCGAGTTCGGACCACGTCCGCTTCGAGATCGGCTCGATCACCAAGCTGTTCACCTGGATCGCGGTCATGATGCTGGTGGAGGAGGGGCGTCTCAACCTGGAGGCGGACGTGGCGCGATACCTGCCCGACATCGAGGTGCCGGGAACCGAGCCGCTGACGCTCGCGCAGCTTATGAGCCACCGCGGCGGCTTCGAGGAGAGCTACGCGATCTTCGACCCGGCCGTGGCCGCGCTGCCCCGCGCCGAGGCGCTGGCGGTCGCGGCGCCCGACCAGGTCTTTCCGCGCGGCGCCGTCACCTCCTATTCCAACTGGGGCGCGGCGCTGGCGGGGCACATCGTCGAGGAGGTGTCTGGCGAACCCTGGGAGAGCTTCGTCGAGGCGCGCATCCTGACTCCGCTCGGCATGGACGACACGACGACGGCCGAGCGGTTTCGGCGGCCGGATCAGCCCCCGCTGGCTGGCAGCTACCGCGTGCAGGGGGGCGTCGCGCATCCGGCGTTCCGGGTCGATATCGGCGCCTTCGGTCCCGCCGGTGCCATCGCCAGCACCGCCGCCGACATGGCCCGCTTCCTGCGGTTCCTCATGGGGGACGGCGCGCTCAATGGGGTGCGCCTCCTGCAACCCGAGACGATGGCGCAGCTGCGCAGCCGGGTATTCGACGACCGGCTTCAAGCGGCGGACATGGCGCACGGGTTTCAGGCGCGGCACATGTTCGGCACCACGGTTTACGGCCATGGCGGCGGCGTGAACGAGTTTCTGTCGAACCTCGCGTTCATCCCCGAGATCGGCGCCGGAGTGTTCATCTCCCAGAACGGGGGGACGGGCGCAGATCTGCCGCTCATGGTGCCGACCGAACTCCTCGGCGTGCTGGGCGCGCGGGCCGGGCTGGAGGCGCCGGAGCCTGACCCCGTGCCCGATGCGGCCGCTCGCGCCGCCGAGGCGGCAGGGCGCTACCTGACGAACCGCCGGACGTTCTCGGGGCCGGGGCAGCTTCTGGCAGCGCTCTCGCCCGTGATCGTGACCGCGCTGCCCGATGGCACGCTCCTGATCCCGACCCCGCTGTCGCAGGGGCCGGTGCGCCACACGCCGGTCGCGCCCGATATCTGGCAGGATGCGCAGGGCGCGCGGATGGCCTTTCTGCGGGATGAGACAGGGCGGATCGTGCGGCTCGCAGACGGGACGGGCGCGCAGACCCACGAGCGGCTGCGGGGCCTGGCCGATCCGGTCTGGCTTTGGCTGGCGCTGGGGCTGGCCGCGCTGCTCTCGGCGACGAGCCTTCTTGGGCTCACATGGCGGCATGGTCTGCGCGGGGGCACGAGCGCCGGCACGCTGGTCGCTGCCGTTCCGCTGGCCGGTGCGGTCTCGGTCATCGGGCTGATCGGAGTGGGCATCGTGGCGGGCCTCACGGCGTCACGACTCGGCTCGCAGTTCCTGTTCGACCAGCCGCAACCGACGCTCAACGCTTTCCTTGCCATGGGCGACGTGGTGGCGGTCGTGGCCGCCCTTGCCCTGCTGGCGCTTGTCCCGGTCTGGCGCGTCGCGGGCTGGAGCCCTTGGCGGCGTCTCCACGACACGCTCTTCGCGCTTTCGCTGGCGGCTCTCGCGGGCCTCCTGCTGCGCTGGGGGCTCGCTTTCGGAGGGCCGATCTGATGCACGTCTCGCGCGGTTTCGGAAGGAGGGCAGCGCCATGACGGCGCTGATCCTGCTCACACAGGTCGGGATGCCCCTGGCTCTGTTGGCGTGGCTTGGCTTCTGGCCCGCCGGCAGCACGATCGGGCTCCTGGTTCAGGCTGCGGGGACGGCTGCCTTTCTCTTCACGCTGGCGCGGGTGGCGCAATGGGCGGTTCCGGTCTGGTGGCTGCCGTGGGTCTATGGTGCGCTCTGGCTCGTGCTCACCGGCGCCGCGCTCCTGCGCAAGGATGTCTCCGGCCTGCCCTGGCTGCCCGACGCGCCTGCCGGATGGGTCGCGGCCGCCTTGTCGGTTGTGCTCCTCGGCCTCGGCGGCTGCTATGGGGCACG
This sequence comes from Paracoccaceae bacterium, assembly GCA_041687395.1. GTDB lineage: Bacteria > Pseudomonadota > Alphaproteobacteria > Rhodobacterales > Rhodobacteraceae > JAWLCA01. The sequence goes on from JAWLCA010000015.1 coordinate 74,974, forward strand.
GGCGATGCTGGGGCAGCGTCAGCCGCCGGTAGAGGTCGTGGATATCGCCAATCCATTCGGCCCCGGGCGCTATCTGGTCGGCCATGGCGGTTCCAATACGCTGGTAAACGGGCATATGCGGACGCTCGATGACAGCGTCGCGCGGTTCCGGCCCTGGCGCGGTCAATCCTACGCGGTGGATTTCTTCGGGTTGGGCCCGTGGGGCCTGCGGGCCCGCGGATGGCGGCCCGCCGATCCGGCGGCCTATGCGATCTTCGGGGCCGAACTGCGCGCGCCCTGCGCCGGCGTGGTGGTCGCCGCCGAGAGCGACTGGCCCGATTTCGAGGTGCCCGAGCAGGACACGGTCAACCGGCTCGGCAACCATGTGATCCTGCGCTGCGGCGCGGCCGAAATCGTGCTGGCGCACATGCGGCAAGGGAGCATCCCGGTCACGCCCGGCGACAGGGTGGCCGTGGGCGACCGGCTGGGCGAGGTCGGCAATTCCGGCGCCTCGACCGAGCCGCATCTGCACATCCACGCACAACGGCCCGCGCCCGAGGGTGCGCCGCCGATCTCGGGCGATCCGCTCGGGCTTCGCATCGATGGCCGGTTCCTTGTGCGGGGTGATCGTCTGGACGGGTCGCGGAGCTGATCGGGCCGTCAGGACAACCAGGTCAGGGCAGCCAGAACCGGAACGATCGGCAACCGGGCCAGACCGATCCGCCGCCATGTCTTCGGGTCGGACACGGAAGACACGGCCGCGCGCCCCCTCGGATTGAAGACCAGCGCGGCCGACTTGACCACCCAGAGCGCCGGGACACCGGCGACCAGCGCCCAGCCGGCCCAGGTCCTGCCCGCGTCAGAACACAGGGCGAAATCCAGCGCGCCAAGGCCCCAGAGTGCGAGCAACAACGCCGCCAGACCCCATACCGGCCACGGCCGCCGGGCGCCGCCATAGGCCCAGGCCTCGAACCTGCCCCAGCGTTCGGGGAGGAGGAGCATGCCGAAGCTCGTAGCCGCGGCCAGAAGCGTCAGCGCGACGCCGAAAATCGTGAGCCATCCTTCGGTCATTCGGGGCGCACCGCGAGCCCGGCCGCGAACCCCCGCACCGTCTCCACGAAGCGATCGGTCTCGGTCAGGAACGGTGCATGACCCGATCCGCCGAACACCTCCATCCGCTTTCCCCGCGGGGCCTCGACCGCCGCGAACCACTCCTGCACCAGCGGAACCGGCGTGTTCATGTCTGAGGCGCCGGAGATCAGGAGCATCGGCACCGGCATCACCGGCACCTCGGCGATCAGATCGCGCGCGAGATACTCCGCCCACATCGGCCCGCTGCCGCGGTTCGCGCCTTGGAACCAGCGCCGGTAGTCGGCCAGCCGGTATTCCGGCGCGGCCAGCGCGCGTGGCAGCATGGAGACGAACGAGACATTCATGCCCCCGCCCGCCGCCTCGACCGCCTGCATCAGCCGCACGTAGAGGTCATGGTCGCGGAAGGCCTCCGGCGCACGGACGACAAGCTCGGAGTCGGGCGCGACCGTGCCCAGCCAGTCGAGCGCCAGCGCCGCGCCGCGCAGCGTGTCCACCTGCTGGCCGACCCCGATGTAGCCTGCGTAATCCTCCGTCCGACGCGCTACCAACCGCGCCCCCAGCATCGTGCCCCAGGAATGGCCGAGCACGATCAGCGGCTGGTCGCCCACGCGTTCGCGCAACAGCGTCGTCACTTCCCTTGCATCCGCAAGAAATCGTTCGAGCGTCATCGTCTCGGGGTCGAAGTCCGGCGGGTTCGATTTGCCCGCGCCGCGCTGGTCCCAGTGGACGACGACGAAGTCCAGCTCCAGCTCGGCGTTCAGCGCATGGATTGGCATCTGCGCCGATCCCGGTCCGCCATGCAACCAAAGGAGGATCGGCGCGTTCCGGTCCGTGCCGCGGATCAGGAGCCACTGCGTCATGCCACCGATCTCCGCCGCGACCAGTTCTGCAATCGGGCCGGGGCCGGCGACGGGGAGGTGCTGGCCGGCAAGGATTTCCATATCAATCCGCCGGCCAGCACCGCAATGAGGACGAGGGAGGCAAGGCGCAGGAGGGTCATCGCCGACGCCCCGGTGCGAGGGCCAGCGCGGCAAGTCCCAGCCCCGCCAGGCCCGAGGCTGCGCCAAGCCAGGGCCAGAGGCCTGGCAGCATCGAGAACAGGAACAGGTAGTCCTGCGCCGCGGCCCAAAGGGGCCAGAGGATCAGGACGGCAGCGATCCCGCCCGCCGCGAGCCGCGCAAACCGGGGGCGCCTTCCGGGCCGTGACGCGATCCAGATACCGAGCGCCCCTACGACGAGGCCGATTGCAATGCCGATACGCGCCGCCGCCTCGGCCCAAAGCACGCGCGACATGCCGACCGGGGAGACGCCGAGGCTTTCCGACCAGTCCCGCAGGAGGGCGGCAAAGAGCGGCCATGCCCGCTGGCTGTTCGACAGGACCACGATGCCGTCGCCCGTCTCCGGAACGAGGTGCATGTGGCTCATCCAGCCGTGGCCCTGGCCGCCATGCCAGACTGCATGCCGCCCGTCGGAAAGCGTTTCGGTGAAGTGCCCGAGCGCGTAGCCGTCTGCGGCGAAGGCGAACAATCCGCTGACCGCCACCTGGGGACGATACAGGCCGGCCACGCCGTCGGGCGAGAGCACGGATTGCTCCGCGCCCGCCATCCCGGCCACGGCGAAACGCGAGATATCTGCGGCCGTGGCATGCAGCCCGCCCGAGGCGCGCCCCGGATAGACATAGGGCGCCACGGGCAGGCCCCGCAGGTCGTGGCCCACGGGCATGTTCGCGCCCGCCCAGTCGAAGCTCGCCCGCGCCATGCCGAGGGGCGAAAGCACCTCGTGCGCCATGAGCGCGGCGAAATCCTCACCCGTGCAGTCTTCGATCACGAGTTCGAGCAGGTTATATCCGGTATCCGAGTAGGAGAACCCGGTTCCCGGGGTGGCGATCAGGCTGAAATCCTGCGCGATGTGTTCGGGCAAGCCGGGCCTCGGCCCCTCGGGCGGGAAGCGCGCGGCGTAGTCGCCGAGGCCGATACCGGCGCTGTGGCTCAGGAGCGCGCGGGGGGTTATCAGATCCGCGCCTTCGGGCAAGCGCCAGCGCGTCAGGCAAACGTCGATCGGCGCGTCAAGGCCAAGCCGCCCCGTCTCGGCCAGGCGCATCGCGCCCCAGGCGGTGAGGGGCTTGGACAGGGACTCGACGCGGAACAGGGCATCTTCCGTCATGGGGATTCCGCGTTCGGGATCGGCCATGCCAAAAGCACCGGTCCACGCCGCCTCGCCGCCGCGCAGGAGCACGATGACGGCCCCGACGACGCCATCGGACTCGATCCGGGCCAATGCCGTTTCCGACAAGCGGGTCCTCAAGGGGGAGGCGCCGTCCTGCGCCGCGACGGCGGATGCAATTAGGGCGAGCATGGCCATCACGGTCAGGGCCGCGTCGCGGAGCCGGGCAACCGGAGTCATCTTGCCGTTCCTCGTCCCGTCATGCGCCCCCGGGCAATGGTCAGTCCGATCGCGATGTACCATTGAAGATAGGACCAGGTGAGCAGCCGCTCGAACAGGCCGACCTGATCGGTTTCCGCCAGCACGATGGTCACGGCCGCCAGCCCCGCACCCGCTACGGCGGTCGCCCGGGAATAGCCTGCGAAGCGATGCCATTGTGGTGACGCGCGCATGACGCCGCCGACCAGCCAGATCGCAATCAGGATCGAGAGGCCCATCGGGATCGCGATGAAGATGTGGAGCGTGCCGCGCAGCGATACGAACGGCTCGCACCCGGCGTCGCAGGGAAAGAACAGCGTGAGGATCACGCCCGCGAGACCCGCAAGGCCCAGCATGAAGGGTCCGACTGGCATGGCCGCGTCGGGATAGATCACCCGGTGGAGGCCGACGGCAAACGGGATGACCAGCGCGTGATAGAGCAGCAGGACAGGATCCACGACGTGCTTGGCCGCTGCGCCACGTTCGACCAGTTCGCTGATCGTGTCCGACCAGGCCGAGTAGTCGGGGGTCAGCGCAATCCCCAAGCCGTCGGCTAGAGCGAAGGCGGCTGCCGCGAGCATGCCGCAACCGCCCAAGAGGCGTGTCGAGCCTTTTCGCGCGGTTTCCGTCATGGAACCCCCGGAAGCACATCGTTCAAAAGGATTTCCGTGGCCCGCGCGGGTTCCTCGAAGAGCGGGCTGTGAGCGGAGTTCTCGAAGACGTAGAACCCCTTCACCGGCGCCTCGATCGCATCGAACCAGGCGCGCGAGAGGTCCGGGTGCGCGGTCCGGTCGTGGCGGCCGACGAAGAAGTAGACCGGAAGTTCGAACTGCGTCAGTCGCGCGCTCAGGTCGTCCCGCAGCAGGTCCTCCCAAAAGAAGGGCCGCGACCAGATCTTGCCGCGCCAGACGTTGATCTTGTCCATGAGCGTATAGGCCCGCACCCGCCAGACCGGCAGGAAGATGCCCGTGACGACCGACGAGATGTCGCGGGCATGCCCGACGCCCGCCCGATGCATCGCGGTATCGCGCAGCCGCATCCATGCCGGTGACAGCCCGTTCTCCATGCTGACCGGAGCGGCCTCCAGCCTGCCGACCATGGCCGTGTCGCCGCGCGCGCGATAGTGGGCAAGCAGATAGGCATGCGCCATCACCTCGGAGCGCAGTTGATGGACGATCTGGGCCATGCCGACATAGGCGAGAAAACGGTCGGGCGCGGCGGCGGCGGCCTGGATGCCGAGGTAGCTGCCCCAGGAATGACCCAGCAACAGAATCCGGTCCTGATCGAAGCGGTCGCGCAGGTAATCCGCCACCTCGATCGTGTCCGAGATCATCTGCGCCATTGTCATCGTCTCTGGCGGAATATCGGCCGAGAAGGACATGCCCGCCCCGCGCTGTTCCCACCAGACCATGGTGAAATGGCGTTCCAGCCCCGTCGGATAGTCCAGTTCCATGAAGACCTCGGTCATGCCGGGTCCGCCGTGCAGGAACAGCAGAACAGGGTTGGCAGGGTCGACGCTCTGGATGATCATGCCTTGAGGGATGCCGCCGATCTCGACGGTGACACGCTCGGAGAGGCTGCCGGGGATCACGTCGCCCGCCGAATCGCGCAGCGGGTCCGGTCGGCCGGGGCTGATGGCGACGAGCCAGGCGAGGCCCATGGCGAAGCCGATCAGAAGGATCAGACCTGCCACCATCATCGCCCTGCCGACACTGTTGGCGCGATACCGGCGTTTGGTGCGTGATGCCATGGCGGCGCGCCTTTCCCAGCAGAGCCCATGCCTACTGTCCGCGGTCCCGAAGCGCGGCTTCAAAGCCGTCCAGCGCCGCACGATCCAGCACATGCCCGCCGACGATGACCATTTGCGGCTCGCGCAGCGTCGAGAGGCCCTCCAGCGGGTTGGCATCGAGCAGAACGAGGTCGGCACGTCGTCCGGGCGCGATGGTGCCGTCCTGATCCGGCAGACCGAAAAAGCGCGGCGGGGCGACGGTCGCGGTGTGGAGGGCTTCGCGGGGGGCGAGGCCGATGGCCACGTAGAGGTCCAGCTCGTCGAGCAGCGAGAAGCCGTGGAACAGGTAGGGGTTGGCGAAGGAGGCATCGGTGGAGGCCAGGATCGGCACGCCCGCCCGATGCGCCATAAGGAACGTCCGCCGGTCGAGCGCGATGCTGTCCTCGGCCAAAGCGCGCACCTCGTCGGTCATCGCCTCCAGCCGGAAGTCGGGCCGGCCCCAGGCCTCGCGCACGTCGGCCGGGATCATGCGCATCCGGGGCGCGTCGGGTGCGGGCCAGTTGCCGGTGTAGAAATCGGCCACGACCAGCGTCGGGCTGACGTGCATGCGCGCGTCGACCATCCGGCCGAGCATCGTTTCGCACAGGGCCTCGTCCCAGGTTTCCAGGATCATCCGGTTGCGCGCCGCCATGATCTCGAAGATGCGATCGCGTTCCGCGCCCTCGGCCATGGCGGTGCGCAGCTCGTCCAGCATGGCGTCTTCTGCGGTCGAGCAGGCCATCGCCACCCGCCCGAAATGTTCCATCCCGTTCTGACCAGCGTCGATGGCGGTGCCGAGCGCAACCCGTTCGGGAATGTGCCCGACGAAGGGCAGCCCAGCTTCGTGGGCCGCCTCGGCCAGCGCGAGATAGGTCGCTTCGTCCAGCATCGAGTAGGCCTTAACGGCGGCCCAGCCTTCTGCGGCAATCCGGTCCACGACGCCCCGTGCCGCGCTGGCCGTGTCCGCGAGGAACATGCCGGGCCACGACCCGGGGCTGGCATCGACCCAGGCCCCGGCGAGGATCAGACGCGGACCAAGGACCTCGCCCGTCTCGATACGGGCCTGCAACGCCTGTTGCTCGGCGATGGGCCAAAGCGCGCCCATGTCGCGAATGCCGGTGACGCCGTTGATGAGGTAGAGCGGCAGCGCCGTTTCGGGTTCGGACGCCGAGGAGAAGATGTGCACATGGCTATCCCAGAGGCCCGGGATCAGGTAGCCGCCCGCTCCGTCGAGGTGGGTCGCCGAAGCCGACGTGACATCTGCGCCAACCTCCACGATCAGACCGTCACGGATCAGGACGGATTGGCCCGGGGCGAGCGTTCCCCCGGCCACATCGACGATGGTCACATCGGTCAGAAGTGTTTCGGATTGTGCCTGTGCCTGTGCCTCTGCCGCGACCCCGAAGGTCAGGGCGAGCGCAAGAAGTCCCTTGAACATGTTCCTCATCGCTCCATCACCCTCAAGACGAGTTTTCCCGCAACCTCGCCCGCTTCCACCCGCTCATGCGCCCGCCGAACCTCGGCCAGCGGCAGCACCTCGGCAACCACGGGGTCGATCCGCCCCTCGGCCAGCATCTCGAAGAGCGTCGCCAGATCCTCCCGGAACCAGTCGGGGTGTTTCCGCCGCATCGCGCCGATGGAGTAGAAGGCGGTGGCGTGGCCGTTGGGCAGCCAGTCCCAGAGCGTCAGCTTGACAAAATCCATCGGGATCGACCCGCCGCGACCCAGCACCTCGTTCTGGAAGCCGAAGGCGACGAGCATGCCTCCGGGCTTAAGCGCATGAAGCGAGCGCGACAGGCTGTCGCCGCCCAGCGGGTCGAAGACCACATTGACCCCACCCCCCGTCGCCTCCAGCAGCGCCGCCTCGGGCGCATCGGCGTCGATCGGCGTGGCGCCGAGGCTGCGGATCAGATCGTGCTTGCTCGCCACATCGGTGCCGAAGGCCGTGATCCCGGCCTCGCGCGCCAGTTGCAGCATGGCGGTGCCCACCGCCCCGCCCGCGCCGTGGATCAGCAGGCTCTGGCCCGCCTGCATCTTTGCCACGCGGGTCAGCATCTGGAAGGGTGTGACCGCCGACAGGATCATGCCGAGCGCATCGACCTCCGACACGCCGTCGGGCACGCGCGTCAGCCGGTCCTCGGGCAGGCAGATGTATTCGGCATAAGCGCCGATGGTCGTCAGGTCCGCCACCCGGTCACCTGGTTTGAACCGCACGGCATCCGGACCTGTAGCATCGACGATTCCCACCATGTCGTAGCCGGGGGTGAAGGGTGGCTTGTCCTTCACGTCCGGATACATTCCCTTGCGGATCATCACGTCGGTGAAGGCGGCGCTGGTCACAAGAACGCGGACCCGCACCTCGCCTTCGCGGGGCTCGGACAGGTCGGCTACGGTTTCCAGTTCGAGGTTTTCAGGGCCACCGAAGGCTTTCAGTGTGACACGGGTGTAGGGCATCGGGCTTCTCCTAGAGGGGTCAGGGACGGGATGTCCCGGTGATGAAATCGCGCATGACCTGCGTCAGATCGGCATCATGGCCGAGCCAGATGTGACCACCATCCGGATAGACGACCAGCCGCGCATCGGGGATGCGCCCGGCCAGCAGGCGGGCCGTGTCGGCGGTGCCGAACAGGTCGTCCTCGCAGGACAGGATCAGCGCCGGTGTCGTGATATTCTCGAAAACCGTCTGCGTGGGCGCGCCTGCCCAGTAGCCGTCGTTCCGCAAACCGTCGACCTTGCGGCTGATCGGCATCAGGCCTTTGCGGATCAGGTCGATCCGCTGCCGTTCTTCCGGCGAAACCCGGTCGAGCAGGGCCGGGTCCGTCGCGAGCAGCGTGCGCAGCAGCATGTCGGGCGCAAGTGTCGCGAAGGCCCAGAACCAGGCATCTGAGGTCAGTACACGCGCCACCGCTAAGCGCTGCACAGCGGAAAATTCCACCGGATCGCGCCCCGTCAGGTTCGCCGCCGGCACGATGAGGATCAGTTTCGCGCAACGGTCCGGGTGGCGCAGTGCAAACTCCGCTGCCGTCAGCGCCCCCGCCGATCCGCCCGCGACCGCGATCCGCGCGAGGCCGAGATGGTCGAGCAAGTCGACAAGCACATCCGCCTGGTGGGCTGGCGAGGCATCGTCGGGGAAGCCACTTCGGAGGTAGCCGAAGCGCGACGGAGCGACGATCTGAAAGCCTGCATCGCGCAGGCCATGGGCAAAGAGAAGGCCCTGATCGAACCCGCCGCCGGTGCCGTGGATCATCATCAGCGGTGGCCCGTGGCCCGCGACAGCGTATTCAAGCGGCCCCGCGGTCGTCTCGATGACGCTGCTGCGCTGCGCGATGCGGGCCTCTGCCCCAGCCATCGTGGCGCGGTAGGCGCCGACGCTCCATGCTCCGCCTGCGAGCGCGATGCCGGCAAGGCCGGTCAGCAGGGCGCGACGCGCGATCATCGGACGGCCCCGATCGCAAGGTCTGCCAGCGCCCCTTCGAGGGCCGGGACAAGATCGCTTGTGTCGTCCATGACACCGACATCGGTGTTGATCTGGAAGGCGACGGTGACGCGGTGGTCGGGGTAGTGACGCAAGCTCGAGGCGTAGGCGGGGATCCAGCCGCCGTGGCCCCAGACCGGCCCGCGCGGCGTGTCGGCGTAGATCGCGACGCCCGCGCCGTAGAGGATGCCGGGCGCGTCGGGGGCCACAGGCACGCCGTCGAGCAGCCGGTCGAGATAGGGGACGTCCATCGCCTCGCCGCCGAACAGCAGATGCCCCCAGCGTGCCAGATCGACGGAGGTCGAGGCAAAGCCTCCGCCCGCGGATTCCACCGCCGGGTTCCACAGCAGCCGCCCCGCCGCATCGGCGGTGCGTGCGGGAAGGCCGAACGGATCGTTGGGCGCGGCATAGCCCACCGCGAGCCCCGGCAGGTCTGGGCGGTCCGACGGGATCGTGCCGCCGAGGCCGAGCGGTTCGAGAAAACGCACCCGAACGGCGTCGTGCCACGGCTGTCCGGTCACCTCCTCGATCACCAGTCCGAGCAGGACATAGCCAGTATCGCTGTAGGCCCAGCCTGTGCCGGCCTCGAACAGCGGTGCCTCGCTGGCCACGAATGCCACCAGGCGCTCGGTATCGAAGTCGCCTTCGTTGGTCGCAAGCTCGCCCCATGCCCGCTGGAAGCCGGGCAAGTGTACGTGGTCGGGCAGGCCAGAGGCGTGATGCAGGAGGTGACCGATGGTGATGCTGCCCGCATTGGGTAGCGTGTCGAACCACACACGATCCCCGAGATGTGCAGACAGCAGATCGCCGCGCGACAGCGCCCCCTCGCTTTCCAGCGCCAGAATGACCGCCGCGACGAAGCTCTTGCCGATGCTCGCAGCCAGCATCGGCGTTTCGGGTGTCATGGCGCGACCGTTCTCGAGATCGGCAAGGCCGGTCACCGCCGTCACCACCTTACCGTCCGGCAGCGCAATGGCTGCGGTTGCGCCCGGAAATGCGTAGCGGTCGTGGAACTCGCCCAGCGTGGTGGCCAGACGTGTCGAAAGGTCCGGCCCGTCCTGCGCCCTCACGGGCGCGGCGAGGCAGGTCGCTGCGAGGGCAAGGGCGAGGATGAGGGGCGGGTGCATGTGGTCACTCCGCGGCTCGAGGCGCGGAGGCCCGTGTGACCGGGACGACCTCGGTGACGGCTCCGTCGCGCGAGAACATCGTGCCGCGGTTCCACCACACGACGATGACGGCCACGCCGACGAGGAGGATCGTGTCCCAGGGTTGCGCATCGGGCCAGAACGGGATGATGAGTTGCCAGTGGAACAGCATTGGCCATAGCAGGCTGCCCCGCGCGTTGTTGAAGATCGGCGTGACCAGCACCGCGAGCGTCACGTTGCCGATGAAGAAGGGCAGAAAGTTCCATTCTGCATAGACCGTGCTCGACAGGAAGAACGCAGGCAGATGCCAGAACCCCCAAGTCGCGCCGATGATCAGGCCCGCCCAGATCGGCGCCATGTGCCGCTGCAACAGGGGCTGCATAACGCCGCGCCAGCCGAACTCCTCGATCGGGCCGAGAAGGAGCATCATGAGCATCACCGCCACGACCGCCCCCACGCCCTCCGGTGGCAACGGAGCGAGCACTGGCCCACCCTTGATCAGCGAGCCTGTGACGAAGACGAACGGAATGAGGAGCAGGATGAAGGCCGCCCAGCCCCAGGAACCGCGCCAGATCAGGAGCCGCGACAGGAACGCGCGGAGGCCCGGCAGACCGCCGTGCAGGTAGACGACAACGAAGGCCGCGATGGCCGGTGACCAGGTGGCGAGGAAGAAGAATGGGTGCGATCCGCTGATCTCGCCAAAGGTGGCGGCGGCCATTTCGGGCGCAAGGATGTAGCCCCCGATCAGACCCCAGGTGATCAGGAAGGTGACGGCAAGGAAAACGACCAGAGCCGAGGTCGGCACCCTTTGCATAGGGATAGAAACTGGCCGGATTGGCATCGAAATGGCTCTGGCGACTGAGTGAAATTCCGGAATTGCTTCGCACGTTGCGGCTGCGTTTGCGCTGATTTGGATCAAACGCGGCCAGGAGGTTCGGAGTTATGCAGAAAACCCCGGGCTCGGGACGTATTCTTGAGGCACTGGTTCGTCGCGACCACATTCGCAGAGACAGGAGCTCGAGGTTGCAGAACGGAAAAATACTGCTCGAGAGCTGCCCGTCAGCCATGTACGGCCGCTCGGAACCGCAGTCGCCATCGGTCGAAAAGCCGGCGGCATTGCCAGACGGCATGGGGCTTGCAGACACGCGCGGCGACCCTGCCGTCAAGCGGGAACAAGTTCCGCGGAGTTCTCATATCCCTTTGCGCCGGTTCGGGGATCAGGCTGCGGCGTAGCTGGTGAACACCTCGGTCGATCCGTCGCGCCGGATGAGGAACACGTCGTAGGCTTCGCGCTGGTCCTCGGGTCCCATCCCGGAAGAGCCATAGGGCATGCCGGGCACTGCGAGGCCGACCGCGTCCAGGCGCTCGGCCAGCAGGCGACGAATGTCGGCAGCGGGGACGTGGCCCTCGATCATGTAGCCATCCACGCGACCCGTATGGCAGGAGACCATCTCCTGCGGGATGCCGTTGTCCAGCTTGTAGCGCATCAGAAGCGTCCCGGCGCTCGCCTCGGTCGTGACGGCGAAGCCGTCATTCTCGAGGATGTCGATCCAGGCCGAGCAGCAGCCGCAGTTCGGGTCCTTCGTCACGTGGATCGCCGGTCCGGCGCCTTGCGCCAGAGCCCTCAAGGGCGACGCAGCCACCAGCGCAGCTGCGCCGACCAGAAGCGTGCGGCGGGAAAAAGTGTCTTGGTTCATCTCATCTTCCTTTCGAGATTGCATGTGTAGCCTGGCAAGTCAGAGATCGACCCGCCGCAATCGCAGCGCATTCGTGATCACCGAGACGGAGGACAAGCTCATGGCCGCCGCCGCAATCATCGGCGAGAGCAAGAGGCCGGTGACAGGGTAGAGCAGACCGGCCGCGATGGGCACGCCAAGCGCGTTGTAGGCGAAGGCAAAGAACAGGTTCTGCTTGATGTAGCGCAGCGTCGCCCGGGCGAGCTTGCGCGCCCGCACGATGCCCATCAGGTCGCCGCCCAGGAGGGTGATGCCTGCGCTTTCCATTGCCACATCCGCGCCGGTGCCCATGGCGATGCCGACATCGGCGGCGGCCAATGCGGGCGCGTCGTTCACCCCGTCGCCCGCCATTGCGATCTTGTGCCCCTCTCGGCGAAGCTGGTCGATGAGATCCTTCTTTGCCTCGGGCAGGATGCCGGCACGCACCTCGTCGATGCCGAGCTTGCCTGCCACTGCCTGCGCCGTGCGCTCATTGTCGCCCGTCGCCATGATGACCCGCAGTCCCTGGGCGTGCAGTTCTTTGATGGCCTGTGCCGTGCTGTCCTTGATCGGGTCGGCCACCGCCACTATGCCGACAAGCGCGCCATCGACTGCGACGAACATCGCCGTCTTGCCTTCGGCGCGCAGCGTGTCGGCCTTCGCGTCAGCCTGCGCGGTGTCGAGCCCCATCTCGCGCATCATCGCAGCATTGCCGAGCGTCACCGCGCGCCCGCCAACCGTGCCGCGTACACCTTTGCCGGTGACGGCTTCGAACTCGGTGGCTTCCTGCCGCGCAGCGTCCGCCGCTTCGGACCCTTCCACGATCGCCTCGGCGAGAGGATGCTCGGACCCGCGTTCGAGCGCAGCGGCCACCGACAGCAGATCCGCCTCAGCCACATCCCCCAGCGACACGGTGTCCGTCAGCTTCGGCTTGCCCATGGTCAGGGTGCCGGTCTTGTCCACGATCAGCGTGTCGACGCCCGCCATGCGCTCCAGCGCCTCAGCGTCCTTGATCAGCACCCCCGCCTGCGCGCCGCGTCCCGCCGCGGTGGTGATCGAGATCGGTGTCGCCAACCCAAGCGCGCAGGGACAGGCGATGATCAGCACCGAGACCGCAGAGGCGATGGCAAAGACCAGCCCGGGCTCGGGGCCGACGGTCAGCCAGACGATGAAGACGACAATGGCGATGGCCACCACGGTCGGCACGAACACCGCCGACACGCGGTCGGCCAGCCCCTGGATCGGGGCGCGCGAGCGGCGCGCGTTCGAGACCATGGCAACGATCTGGGCCAGCACGGTATCTGCGCCGACCTTGCCCGCCTCGATCACCAGAGAGCCGTTCTTGTTGATCGTGGCCCCGGTCACCGCATCGCCCGGACCTTTCTCCACCGGCATCGACTCGCCGGTCAGCATGCTTTCGTCCAGCGAGGACCGGCCCTCGATTACCGTGCCGTCGACAGGGACAGCATCGCCCGGGCGTACGCGCAGCCGGTCGCCCTCCATGATGTTCTCGAGCGGCGCGTCGTACTCGGTGCCGTCCGGCAGGATGCGCCGAGCGGTCTTCGGCGCTAGATCCAGAAGTGCGCGGATCGCGTCCCCGGTGCGTTCGCGTGCGCGCAGTTCCAGCACCTGGCCCACGAAGACCAGCGCGACGATCACCACCGCCGCCTCGAAGTAGGTGCCGACGCCGTGGCCCATCCGGTACTGCTCGGGAAACACCCCCGGTAGGAAGGTGGCGACGATCGAGTAGAGGTAGGCAGCCGTAACGCCGATGCTGATCAGCGTCCACATGTTGGGGCTGCGGTTCACGATCGAGTCCCAGCCGCGCCGGAAGAACGGCAAGGCCGCCCAGAGGATGATCGGTGTCGCCAGCACGAATTCCAGATAGCTGGCGGTCTGGTGCCCGATCCAGTCGCGCACCGGCAGCGCGACGAGTTCACCCATCGTCAGGACGATGAGCGGTACCGCTGCGGCAGCCGAGATCCACATCCGCCGCGTGAAGTCGGTCAGTTCCTCGCTCGGCTCGTCCGAGGGGACCATCGGCTCCAGCGCCATGCCGCAGATCGGGCAGGATCCCGGCGCGTCGCGCACGATTTCGGGATGCATCGGGCAGGTGTACTGGACGTTGGCCGGGGCTGCCTTCTTCTGACCGGCAGCGCGGCCTGAGGCATAGAACCAGGGATCCGCCTTGAACCTCGTCTGGCACTTCTCCGAGCAGAAGTGGAACGTTTCGTCCTTGAACTCGGCGCGACGTCCGTCCGGCTTGATCGCGACCGTCATCCCGCAGACCGGGTCCTTTGCGGCATTCGCCCCCGCCGGTATGTCGGGCGATGCTGATGATGATCGTGCTCCATGGTCTGCCAGCCTTTCGGTATTTCGTTTCAGCTTGCGCCCTCCAGCCGTTGGAAGCTCAAGCCCTTTTCAATCCTGGTCGGGAGCGCCTCCTTCAGCTCTTCCCCGGAGGGCGACCCAGAGCAGGGGCACCCCCGTTACAAGTCCAAGCCCAAGCACCGCCCAAGTCGCACGACCAAGGTCTCCGCTGACCGCCTCGCCGCCAAAATGCGCGAGGAGGAAACTTGCCGGGACGATGCCGGCCAGCGTTGCCAGCGCGAAACGCCAGGCGTGCAGTCGGCTGAGCCCTGCCGCGTAACTGATCATGTCGAAGGACACGAAGGGCATCAGGCGGCTGGCGAAGACCGTCGCCGTCAATGCGCTTTGCGACCCTAGCAATCCGGCATCGACGCGGTCGCCGAACACCCGCCGCAGGGCGTCATGCCCCAGAACCCGCGCCAGCCCAAAGGCGATCAGTGCCCCAAGTTCCGCGCCGATTACGACCTGCACCGTGCCCCAGACATGCCCGTAGGCCGCTCCGGCGGCCAGCGCGATGGGCGCACTCGGGATGGGGCTGGCGACGACCGCGAGGGTCATGAGCGTGATGATCAGGACCGGCCCCCAAAGACCCGCGCGCGCCCATCGCGCTGACCTCCACGCCGCTCTCTACTTCGCGCAGGATGACGTTGCAGGGCAGCATCGCTCCCACCCGCGGCTCGATCCCGATAGCTTGATACGCCATCTTCGGGTTGCAGGCGCCAAGGATGCGATAGGCCGGCATCTCGACATCGAGCTTCTTCTTCATCGTCGCCTTGACGTCGATTTCGGTCAGGACACCGAAGCCATGGTCTGCCAGCGCCTTTCGCGCGCGCCCGTCGACGTCGTCGATACCCGCATCGGGGATCATTCGATTGATCGTGTAGGTCATTGGGACGTCCTCTCTTCTATTTCCTAAGATACTTGATCAACGCCGCTATGGCCAAAACCAGCAGCACAAGGATCAGAAGGCCGAAGAGCCAGCCAAATCCCATTCCGAAACCCATTCCAGGCCCCATGTCGTTCCAGTTCATCATGTCGACCTCCTGTATTGTTGCCTTCGGTGTGAGCATCTCGACCGGACTTGCGAGAGCTCGGGGAGCCCACCACCGCATCGGACGGGACGTCGGGGCGCTCGGAGCGAACGCCCCGCCTGCGGTCAGGCCGATGCCGTGACGGCGAACTCGGTCATCATGCCGGTCGACAGGTGCGGCATGTGATGACAGTGCAGCATCCAGCGCGCGACCTCACCTGCATCCAGCGCGACATCGACCATCGACATCGGCGGCACATGAACCGTGTCGCGGAGCGCACCGGCAACACGTCGCCCGTTCAACCCGACAACCTGGAACACATGGCCATGCAGATGCATCGGGTGGGCCATCATCGACATGTTGTGGAACGACAGCACGACGCGCTCGCCGCTGCGCGCGACGATCGGTTGATGCTGGCCCCAGACGGCCCCGTTGATCGTCCAGACATAAGGCTGCATCGAGCCGCCCAGCATTAGCATCTGGCTGCGATCCACCGGCCGGTCCGGCAGAGCATTCAGCGCGCTCAGGCGTGACTCCTGCGCAAGGTCCGAATCGAACGCCGGAGCCTCCGTCTCCGCCACCGCGTCGAGGCGCCGCACCTCGGCGCCCTGCGTGGCGAGGATCAGCCCGGTGCGCTCCCGCGCGCCCTCACGCAGCGCGAGGATCGGCCAGGCGCCGCCACCGTTCGGCAGGTCGATCTCGATATCCAGACGCTGGCCCATCGCCAGTCCGAACCGGTTGCCCGAAAGCGGCTGCACCGCGTGACCGTCCACCGCGACGAGGCGCCCATCGGCCGCCCCGGTATCGATCCAGAACACTGTCGCCGCAGCGGCGTTGATGACCCGGAGCCGGATGCGCCCGCCACGCTCGACCCGCACCACCTCGGGATCCGACAACGTCCGGTCGTTGGCGAGATACGCGTCCCAGTCATAGTCGTTCAGGTCCATGGCCATGCCGCCCATCTGGCCGCCCATGCCCATCATCCCGCCCATTCCGGGCATGTTTCGCATCGGCATGCCGCCCATGGCGCCGTGGCCCATGGCTCCGTGATCCATGCCCTGCATCGCACCCATGCCTCCCATGGGAGCGCCTTGTTCGGGCACTGCACCGGCACCATGGCCCGCGCCGTGCCCGCCGCCATGGCCACCGCCGATTTCTGCGAGAACCTCCTCTGGGGCCTTGAAGGAGAAGTCATGCAGGAACATCACGACCTCCTGCCGGTCGGCGGTCAGATCCTCCTGAGAGCGCACGATCAGCGGCGCGGCGAGCAGTTGCATCTCATGGGTCGGCACATGGCTGTGCATCCAGTGCGTGCCCGGCCGCGTCTCGAAATCGTAGGAGCGGGTCTCGCCCGGCGAGAGCAGCGGCATCGGCATGTCCGGCACGCCGTCCTGCGCATTTGGCGCGATCTGGCCGTGCCAATGGATGATGGTGCCGACATCGAGATCGTTAATCAGATCGACCCGGAACCTCTGGCCGGGGTCGAGGATCAGGCCCTGACCGCCGGGGCCGGCAAGGCCGAAGACCGTTGCCGCGCGACCGTCGATATCGAGGGTCCGGGTCGCGGCGGCGAGGCTGATCGGCGCCACCCCTTGCGCTAAGGCGATGCGGGGCATCTGTGCCGCGCCAATGGCGGCGGCACTTGCGGCGAGAAAGCCGCGTCGTGAAAGCGTGTTCATGGTCGTCTCCTCGGGACATCCCGTCCCGTTCATCAAGGCCGATGGGACGCCGCGGGCGTCCGCCCGGGCGCGATCAGAGGAGACGGAGCTTCGGAGGGCGTTCGTTCAGTCCCGGCGCGCGGCTGACGTGGATCGCCTCGGAGCGGTTGTCATGACTGGCGGTGCCGTGGGCGTGCCCGACTTCCCCGCCTGCCGACGTCAGGAAGGCCGAGAGGCCTGCGCAGACGAACGCGCACATCTCTGCATCGGCCGATCCGCAGCGCTCTCCAGCGTTACAGCCGAGGTCCGCGATGACCGGAGCGTGCATCATGTCGGCGACATGCATCGCGTGATCCGCATCGGAATTCATGCTCATGCGTGCCGCATGCGCGGAGGTCAGCGCCGTCACCACGGTGATCGCGAGTATTGCAAGCATGGTGACAAGACGAGTGAGCATGCTGCAAAGATACGCATTACTCACGAGAATGTCCATTGTCGCAGGCGCCTCGCCGCTGGCACAACGTGGTTTCAGCCAAAAGCAAATGATATTCTGCAATGATCGGGGATAGGTGTCTTGGAAAAAACTCTCCGAAATACTGTCGGGATCGGTCTGGTCGTCGGAGGTGTGATAATCGCAGTCTTTGCTGGCTGGCGTTTTGCCTGTACCGCATCCACCGCCGTTGCGTCGGCGGACATCGTCGCGCAAGGACGCCAGATCTATGCAGATCAGTGCGCCGCCTGCCACGGCGCGGACCTGGAGGGCCAGCCCGACTGGCGCACGCCGCTTGCCTCAGGTCGGTTGCCGGCGCCCCCCCATGACGCCGGCGGCCACACCTGGCACCATCACGACGACGTGCTGTTCCGCATCGTCAAGGAAGGCACGGCCGCGATCATCGGCGGTGGCTACGAGAGCGATATGCCGGGCTTCGCAGACGTACTGAGCGATTCCGAAATCCGCGCCGTCCTCGACTACATCAAGAGCACATGGCCGGTGCGCGAACGAAGGTATCAGTCGGAAATCTCGCGCTCCCGATGAAGCGCAGGCTAAAAATGACCACCCTTATTCGGCATCCTTGTCGTTTGCCTCCACCGGAGCAATTTCAACCGCACCGGTGAAGAGGTGGTTCACCGCCAAGATGGGGATGCCCCCCTCAGCGGGACCGGCACGGTACTGGGGCGAGCGGTTTTAGCGCAGAGCCGCACAATGCAGGGTGGCGGCGCGGCCGGAGTGGCGACGCTGGGCGCGGCGGGCGTAGAGGTCGCACAGAGCGTCTTGGCCGAAACCCAGTCCGCCATCCTGCCGCTTGTGCCGTATCTCGACACGTTGCGATGGGTCTTCATCGCCATGGCACTCGGCGGCATCGCGGTCAGGATCTACGCCCGGCTCGACGACTGGAAGCGGGGGCGGCGATGATCGGCGGGCTCCTCACCGGGATCGCCACAAGCCCATGGATACGGGCGGCGCTGCGCTACGGCGCCATCGTCCTCGCCGTGCTCCCGTTCCTGCTTTCGCTTCGGCGGTCTGGCGAGCGAGCGGGACGCCTCGCCGATCGCCTTGAAACCACGGAGAAGGCCAATGATGTCCAACGCCGGATGCTGGAGGCGGCGGCTCGCCGTCCTCGCGATCACCACGAGCTTTCTGACAGGCTGCGCGACGGTCGGTTTTGATGGCGGCGAGTTCGGGGCCTGTCCGCCCGTGGTCAATTACAGCCGGGAGTTCCAGGCACGTGCGGCCGAGGAACTGGCCCTGCTTTCGGAAGGGTCAGTGATCGCCGAGAAGCTGGCGGACTACGCTGTGATGCGTGACTAGGCGCGGGCTTGCAGGTAAAGTCATGCAGGGAACACTTTTCACCGCCTGTCGCGCAAGGTGTCTGGACCTTGAGAACCGCCCCGGGAGCGCATCGACCGTTGCAAGAATAAACCTCGGCGCCAGATTTCCCAAGCGGCACGAAGGTGTCGCACGGGTCAGGTTCGACGCAGGAGCTTCATGGGCGCGTGAGACGGCCGCGAAAAGCTGCTCACCCGCCCATGATGTATACGGCGAGCGGCACCGGCGAGACCGCGAGCGCCACAGCCACCAAGGTGGGCACCGGCGCGAAGATCCCGCTCAGGCCCGCCATCAGCATGATCCCGCCGCCGCCGCCGATCACCGCGTTGCCCGGAATGTTCACGGACACGGCAAGCGCGAGATAGCGATGCCTCAGGGCGAGCGCGACCGTACGGGGTGGTGCGCCGTCGAGGAGCATTGCGAGCCGCTCATCGCGTGCCAGCGGGGCGGCACACTTGACAAGATCGGCGGCCCGGCGCATGCGCAAAAACGACAGAAGCCGCTCCAGCGCGCTGATCGGCAGCAATCGGCCCACGCCATAGGCCAGCATCATCGACACCACGGTTGCTGCATAGATGAGGGGGGCAATCGCCGCGCCGAAGGGGGTTAGCATCGCGATCCCGATCTCGGCGCCGGGTACGAACGGCAAAGCCAGTAGCCCGACATACGCGACCGAGCCCAGCATGATCGCCCGATGAACCTGCCGCTCGCTGGCCGGCATGATCGTGAGGTCGAGCGCGTCGCGGATCAGATGTGCGGCCCATGTCGCCGCCACCACGATGCCGATCAGCGCGACGATACGCAGGGCAATCGCCACCGAGCCCAGGCCAGAGGAGGGTTGCTGCGCGCTGCTCACCCGTCGCTGACCGCCGTCCCGAGTTCCACCAGGCTTCCCTCGGCGGCGGTTATGGTGGCCTGATGCGTCCAGTACCAGCGCCGGACCGTCCAGGTTCCGGCAATTTGCGCCTCGTCGCCGACGACGGTGCCATACCAGACCACGGTGAACGGCGCTTCGGGGCAGCGGGTCGTGGCGGTGAAATGGATGCGTTCGCCCTCGGTGAAGCTCTGGTATTCATTCCAGCCGAAGGTGCAGGCCACCTGACAGCGCGAAGACTGGAACTGTCCGTCCACAAAGGATAGCACGGTTTCGGGCATAGCTGCCCCGGTTTCCTGCACGGTTCCCGTAACGTGGAAGGCCCGACTATCGAGATCCGATCCGGCCTGCCACGGCCCGGCGGGCACCGCGAAATCGGGAAGGTCGCGGTTCAGGGCGGTAACCGCTGCCGCCCCAGTTGCAAGGACGGCAACTGCGAACGCAGCAGTCTTCAGGATGGTTGTCATGGTTTTCCCCACATCGGCCCCCTTTAGTTCATCGTAGCGCATCTGTTTCGTCTATATAGTCGTAAAGCTGAAAACGTTGATTGCTCAACTCCGGCGCTCGCTACCCATCCCTTGGCCACGGCGTTCGGGTATGTGCGCACAAAACTCTACCCAGTTCTTCTTTTGGACGCGCAGATTGACTGCCCTCTCGGCGCCACGATGCGTTGCACTGTTGAACGCCTGCTGTGGTGAGAGCCGCTCGACCCTCACCCACGGCCTGCATCTCCCCATTCAAGCCAGGCGCGTTCTTCAACCGTGAGTCCTGCGTTCATCCTGGCATCGTAGGCCGCTAGGTCATCATCGGTCAGCACACCCTCCCACTTGCGCGATGTCGCGCTGTCAAAGAACCCCGCATCGGCCTTCCAGAACCCTTGTCCGGCAGACGGCGTGAAACGGGCCGCGTTGGCTTTCATGCTGGCAAATGTCGCAGCCTCGGTGATTGCCGCCATGAGTTCGGTCGGAAGGGCGATGCCGACATGCGCGGCCAGCGACGCCACAGCAGCCGGAAGATCGCGCAGCATGTCGGCATAGTGCAGTCGGATCAGGTTCTCGCGCGGCTCGCGCGCCAGTGTACAGCGGTAGTGGTCCAGGATTGATCCAAGGCCCTCGTGATTCACGTCGTCTGCCAGAAATTCCCGAAAGCTGTCAGACGGGTTGTCGGACAAAGGGGCCTGCCCCACGTCGCGGGCCATGTTTGCCAGATGCTTGCCATACGAAAAATGCACGTCGATCGGGTGCCGGTAGACGGTGACATAGCGGATCTGCGGCCAGAAGGGGATGCCATCGAAAGGCGTATGCGTCTTGACCTGCCGGCGGTGCTGCTGCGCCGCAAGCCTGGCCATGACCTCGTCAAGATCACGAATGTTGATGTCGATCCATGGCGATTTCATCGAGGTCTGCGCGTCCACCTCCGGGTCGCCTGCGATCAGCATGGCAAGGATGCCTTGTGTCCAGGTCGTGCCCGATTTCGGCGGGGTGGAGACCACGATATCCCCCACGCGCGGCACGAAAGCGTCCCAGCGGGAGCTATCGGAAACGGCGTCGGTATAGATGCGGCGGGGTGGTTCCGGAGTGGCGGACATGCGTGTCTCCATCATTGCGGCGTCAAAGGTCGAGTTGCATGAACACAAGGTTCACGGCGGCCTGTGGGTCAGTCCTGACCGTGCCGCTTTCGGGGTACGGGTCGGTGAAGCGGAAACCCATGCTCTGATACAGAGTCTGCATCTCGATATTGGTGCGGATGGTGTCGCACAGCAGGTGCGCCCAGCCCATTGCGCGCGCATCATCAATGCGGGCTTGCACAAGGCGGCGCGCGATGCCGTGGCCCCGCGCTTCGGGCCTGACAAACAGACGCTTCATCTCGCCAGTATCCGGGCGGATCCGGCGCATGGTGCCCCAGCCCACGGCCAGACCCGCCGCGTTGCGCGCAATCCAGGTGCTGCCCGCGGGCGGCAGGTATTCCTCGGCATGATGCCAGAAATCCTCGATCCAGAAGGGGATATCCAGCGGCGGATAGTCCAGCGCCTGCAATTTGGGCTGAATCTCCTCGTAGTCTTCGGCCAGCATCGGGTCGATATCCGCGCGGGCGGGGCGTTCGGTGCAAGCAGAAAGCGTGATTGTCATGCGCGGTGTTCCTTGATGAAAGCGCGACCTTGCGCGACCGGTGCGCGGTGTCTTCTTGTGGACTCGTCACTGCGGGTCCGGCTCTCCCAGCTCCATGACGAAATAATGCAGATGGGGACGCAGCATCGGTTGATCGCGCCAGGTCGTGGTTTCCAAAGGACCCGCAACCTCGACAAAACCGAGCTTGGGGTAGAGCCTGCGCATTTCGACATTCGGTGTCAGCGTATCGGCAATCAGCCTTTTCAGACCCATCTGACGCGCCGCCGCGATGCGCGCCTCAATCAGGCGGCGCCCGGTGCCGGTGCCTCGCGCAGCAGCGGTGACGAAGACCCGTTTCAACTCTCCGGTATCGGCGTCGAGCCGTTTCATCATGCCGCAGCCGACCATATGACCGGCATCGTTGCGCGCCACGACAAGGCAGCCATTGGGCGGCAGATACTCCTCTGCATGCGCCCAGAATTCGGCAAGCGCGCTTTGCGGCGCGGCCGGATCGATCCCGAAACCCATGCCCTGCATCCGCTGGACAATGTTGGCATAGTATTGGGCAAGGATGGCGTTCAGGTCCTCCTTCGGGGGCAGTCGGTCACAGTTGACAATCGCGATCGCATTCATCGAACATTCCTTCTCACTGGCTTACGGTCAGCGCGGTTTCATGTGCCTGTCCGCTAGACCCGCATCAGGTTAGGCACCGATCAAGGCAGTTCAGCCAGTTCTCGCGCGCAAGTTTCGCGACCAGCGGGGTGTCGTAGCCATGCGAGGCCATCGCCTCGAACAGGCGTGGCACGCCGGTGACATCGCCGATCAGGTCGGGCAGAACGCAGCCGTCAAAGTCCGACCCCAGCCCAACGTGATCCTCACCCGCCTGCGCAATCAAATGGTCGAGGTGACGCAGCATCACGTCCCATCCGGTGCCCGTGTTCGCCGTGCCGTCGGCGTTCAGGTAGAAGGTGGCAAAGTTGAACCCCACCATGCCCCCACGCTCGCGGATCATGTGCAATTGCCGGTCGGTCAGGTTGCGCGGGCTGTCGCAGAGTGTGTGAGCGTTGGAATGGGTGGCGACAAGCGGGGCAGAGGAGACGCGGGCCACATCGTCGAAGCCCTTTTCGTTCAGATGCGAAAGATCGATTACGATGCCCAATTCATCGCACAGGCGCACCAGATCGACGCCCGCCGGCGTCAGGCCCGGCCCGGTGTCGGGGCTACCCGGAAAGGCCATCGGCACGCCGTGGCCAAAGATCGTCGGACGGCTCCAGACCGGGCCGAGCGAGCGCAGGCCCATGTCGTGAAACAGGTAAAGCGCGTCGAGGTCCGGGCCGATCGCCTCGGCCCCCTCCATGTGCATCACGCCGGCGATGACTCCTTGCGCCATGGCGGCGCGGATCTCGGCCACGAACCGGCAGACCCTGAAATCATCAGGGGCTGCGCGTTCCATCCAGTGCAACATTCCCGCCATGGCCAGCGCGTCGGGCTGCGCCTGCGGATGCGTCATCTTGGGCGGCATCGGCACCGCGTAAGGCGGCGCGGCCATCAGCGCCTTGAAGTCGGGCGGCGGGCCGCTGGACACCGGGGGCACGAAGATCGCGAACAACCCGCCGAAAAAGCCCGCGGCCTTCATCCGCGCCAGGTCCAGATGGCCGCGGCCAGATGTGCCCAGCCATGTTTCGTCGCGCGGGGTGGGGGTTTTGAACAGCCGCAGCAGGAAATCGTTATGGCCGTCGAAAAAGGGGGTGGGCGCGGTCATCGGGTGGTCTCCCTTGCAGCCTGCGCCGCGAGATAGGCGTCCACCGCGCGCAGGAGGTCGGTGCAGTGGTCGTCGGCGATGCCGAGATAGGCGAAATGCCCGACGATATTGGCAAGATAGTCCCGGCTGGTGCCAAGATCGCCCGCCCCATGGGCGATATAGCGGACCTGTTCCTCAAGGGTCAGGTCGGGGCGGACGTCCGGCACGTCGTGATCCGCGACAAAGGCCAGCACGCGGACCTCCGCATCGCCGATCCGGGCGGGGACGAACCGGGCCAGGTAGCCAGGTGCGATCACCTCGCGCCGGAACAGGATTCCTGTTTCGGTCTCGACATCCGCCGCAGCGATCCGAAAGGCCAGCCCCTCGCACCCGTCGCACCCTTCCACTGCATCTAGCGTCGCGAACAGGCCCGGCGCCTCTGCCGTGCCGCGGCCGCCCCTCGTGTCGACTAGGATCAGGCGGCGGGCATGGCCCGCGACATGGGCGCGCCGCACCTCGGCAAAGCGCAAGGCAGGATCCCACATCAGCGACCCATAGCCGAAGATCCACAGATCGCCCGAATGGTCGGCCAGCGCCTCGGCCCGGATCGTCTCGCGCTGCGCGTCGGTATGGACCCAGTCGCGAAACGCCTCCTGTCGGGGGTCTGCTGCCATGATCGCCTCAACGCTGAACGTTCGAAAGAAAGACGTCTCGGCGTCGGCGATCCGGTTGCGCAGTTCGGGGTGATGGGCAAAGGGGTCGGTCGGTTCAGGCAAGGCAGCGCTCCTCGGCAATCTGACGAACGGGGGTCATTTCCATGCACATATCCACGCCTTCGACGATGCCCGGAAAAAATTGATGAGCCGGGCACGTCGCGAAACCCGGCGCGACGGTAAAGCGATTGGGCGGCGTGCAGTGCGTGATGGGTGGATAGACGGTAGCGGGCGTATCCGGCGGCCTCGGCCTCGGCCAGCAGCACCTTCAGCATCTGCGCCCCGATCCCGTGACCCCAGGCATCGGGGCGCACGAACATGCGCTTGATTTCCATCGTCGTGTCGTCCTGCCCATAGAAGGCCACACAACCCAACGGCGCACCCTCCAGCCGCGCCAGCAGCAGACAGCCCGAGGGCGGGCCGAAGCGTCCAGGCAGGCCGGCAAGCTCGGCGTCGAGGTTGGCGAAGACCGACGGGTTCGGGTTTTTGCCCTTGGCCACATTCTCCAAGGCCCAGGCGACGAAGTCGCGGATCAACGCCCGCGTGGCGTCGAGGTCTTCGGGCGTCTCGGCGCGGGCGATGTCGACCACCATCTCAGCGTGCCTTCAGCAGATAGCGGTCAGCCTCGGCAAAAACATCGATGGCGATGGTGCCCGCCTTCACGGCGACGGCATGTTCGACACCAGCGGGAATGTCATAGCTCATCCGCGGGCAATAGCGGGGGGTCTGCGCGTCGATGGTCAGCGCCACCTCTCCCGCCACCACGGTGCCCCATTGCGGACCGTGGGAATGCGGTGGGAGGCTGAAATCCTGATGGAAGTGGAAAAACACCACCAAGCCTGCGTCTGATCGCACCGCATGGGAGGTGACGACCGCCTCGGGAAACGGCACATTGAGGGCGGGCATGGCATTGAAGAAGTTTGGCAGGTGCATGGGGCTGTACTTTCGTTTCTGTTCAATCCACCAGGCCAAGCTGGCGGGCGATACTGGCGCTGTCGTAATAGTCGCGGCCCTCGACCACCTTGCCGTCCTGCACCCGCATGACCGAGCAATAGCGCACTTCCATCGGGCGGCCCGAAGGCGGGAACTCTCCGAGGCTCGAATGAAGGACTCCGGTTTGAGTGCCCCGATTGAGAAACTCGACAACCGCCCAGCCATCGGGTCCGTCGCTTCCGGTGATGACTTTGACGACCTTCACCTCGCCATCCGGAAATGCCGCGCGCCAGCGGTGATAATCCGCGCGATAACCGTCAGGGCCGATCTGCGACTCGCCGCGCGCCACATCCTCGAACTGGCAATCCGGGGCGATGACGGCGGCGCCGCGGTCGGGATCGCGCAGGTCCCAGGATTCGTGAAACTGTCGGACAGTCTTTTCGCTGCTGTTCATTTGGCTTCCTCCCCTGTCGGGTCGCCAGGCTGCGGCAGCAGTTGCACAATCGCGAGGCGCACATCGTCATCTTCGAGAACCGTGGTTGTGTGACCTGCACCCGCCACATCTTCCATCCGCCAGATCGCGCCCGCACCGAATTCGCGCACCTCGCCGTCACCCGCCTCGACCCGCAACCGGCCCGAGAGGCAAAACGCTACCTGCCTTCGCGGCGATGGGTGCTGCGCGCCGCCCCAACCCGCAGGCAGGATCAGGTAGAGCAGGCCGGTCGCCTTTTCGGTGGCGGAGATTGGCATGGCGGGTGCGGGTGGGGCGAAGGCGCCCGTGTCCAGCGGGACGTCGAGATCTACAAAGTGGGAAATCCCGGCGGCATCCTCGGTCAGATGGAGAACCAGCATTGTGTTGTTGGGCAAACGTTTGTCTCCTCATGTCGGCTTTATCGCATGTCTTTTTCTGGCTGGGTGTCAGTAGCCTCAGCTCGCGGGTTTCGTGGCGATCATCGTCACGAAGGGCAGGAAGCCGTAGAGCGTCCCGGCATCGGCCCGGCGCAGGTATTCGGCCTCCAGCGCGTCGGCCAGCGGTTGGCTGTGCAAAAGTGATCGACCGTCAGTTCGGCCGCGCGGGCCAGCGGCTTGAGCTTGCCCGCAAGCCATGCGTCGGTCACCGACCCGACCACGAAGGCCTGGGCGCAGGCCCCCAGCGGATCGCCGGGCACGAGTCCCAGCGAAGCCTTGGAAAAATCGGCGTCGCAGACGACAAGTGTGCCGCCCGGTCGCAGGATGCGCGCGGCCTCGGCGACCAGCGGGGCTGGGTCGGCGACATGGGATAGCACCGTGTGCAGGATGGCGATGTCGGTGCTTGCGTCCGCGAGGCCGAGCGCCGCACCGTCGCCCAACCGGAATTCGAGGTTCGCCCGGTCGCCCACCAACGCCCTTGCCTTGTCCGTCAAGGCATTGGACGGCTCTATACCAAGGACCGAGGCCTGACCGAAACGGTCGGCGATGCGCCGGGTCACGCCGCCGGTGCCGCAACCGATATCGACGATTAGACCACCCTCGGGCGGGTCGAGCCTGTCGAGATAGGCGTCGATCACCGGCAGCATGGTCGGATCCGCCGCCCTGGTTTCAAGTCCTGCGACGATGATGTCGATGATGGCTGGCGACGCAGCGTCTACATCGGCGAAGGGGTCGCTCATCCCGCCACCTGCCGAGCGTAATCCTCCGCGTCGAACCATCCCCGCGAGGCCGCGACCTTGCCGCCTTCGTCCAGATCCCATTCCTCCCAACCCGTGATCCGCAACGGCTTGCGGGTCTCTGAATGGTGGCCGGTGAAGGTCCAGAGATACAGGACATGATAGCCGGCGACGCGCAGCCCGTCGCAGACAAGGTACAGGTCAGGCACGTCGGCGAAGAAGCCAGCCGCCATCGCGGCGACGCCCTCGCGCCCCTCCCACGGCGTGCCACGGTTGATGACGATGCCGCCGTCTTCGGCGTAGAAGGACGCGACCGCCTCGGCCGAGCCACTGTTCCAGGCGGCGGTGTAGGCCGTGGCGACGGCGTGGATGTCAGTCGTCATGTCAGGCTTCTTTCCGTTCGGCATCCGCCGGCTCGCCGCCGAACATTGCCCAGAATTCGCCGCGGGCATTGCTGCGGGGGAATGCAGTGGCCGGCGTTGGAACATCGAGGAAACGGCAAAGGGGCTCCCAGCCATCGGACGGCGTGAAGACCAGCAGCCGGTCGGCTGGCACGGTGGCGCGGACCTTTTCATTGTTGCGCCGGTAGGCAGCGACCGAGCTTTCGCGATCGAGGCCGCCGAACACCCCATCGACCAGCAGGACCTCCATGGTCCCGAACAGTTCGATCAAGGGCGGTGGCACTGGAAGCGATTTGTAATGCGCAAAGAACTTGCCGATGGTCTTGGAGTAGCTCGCGCACCAGTCGTCTTCCGGCCGCTCGGTGTGGATCACCTTCGCGTCGGGAAAGGCCGCCAGCATATCCTGCCAGTAGGCCGCCCCGGGAAAATCGACCTGCGCTGCGTAGCCGGCATACACCTGCGCCCAGTCGACGTCATGACCCGCGGCAAGGGCATGCCAATGCGCGGGCTGGTCTAGGTTGCTCATGACCTCGACCATGTGGTGGCATGGGCCGAAGCCCAGCTCTTCCAGCGCCATCTTGGTCGACATGGTTCCCGTCCGGCCGAAGCCGGAGCCGATGATCTGAAGTGTCATTGCGTCGATTCCTTGCTTGTTGACGATACCGTTGCGGCGAACGGATCGCCGTCCCAGTCGCCATGGCTGCGCAGAGCGCGCAGGCGGGTGAAGGACGAGTAGTCCATCAGCATGCCCTGAGTGTATTCGTCGATGCGGCTCCGGTGCTGGCCAGGCCTGTAGGCAGCCTCGCGCATCACGTCGTCCGAGCGCCAGAGCGGGCAGGTGAACCCTTCGCGTCCGTCGGGGCCGTTGAACACGTCGTTGAGCAGGTTCGAGGGCAAAGCGCCGTACCATGTCATGACCTCGGACATGCCTTCGACAAATCGCCGGATTCGGGGCAGCATCTCAGCGTCGCGCGACAGGAACCCGGCCGAGGTGACCACGACCAGCGGGCCACCGGGATCGGCCGGTGCGGGGCGGATCGCGGTGCCATCCTCGACAGGCCCGCGCCAGTTGACCTTGCCACGATGCGAGAACGGGATCGCAAGGCAATGCCAGGCCGCGACGGCCTCCGAGAGCCATGGCATCGCCGCGCCCGGATCGTCGAGCATCGCCTCGGCCTCGTCCCGGCTGTCCCAAATCCCCAGCCCGCCCCAGACATCCGACGTCAGGGTGACGAGACCGTCCTCGCCCGGTGTATGTTGCGGGCAGAAGCGCCAGACGGTTGCTCCGGCGACGGGCGCAAACACCCGGCCTCGTGCGGATATCGCTTCGGGAAACCGCAGCCGGTGGAGCGTGATCCAGTCGTGATCGCCGGATCGGGTCATGCGATCCGGCCCTGAGATCCGGCCGCGATCATCCGGCGCACCAGCATCAGCAGCGGCACGCACAGACCTATCAGGACCAACGCGGCATCGAAACTGCGGACCGCCGATCCAGTCAGCGCCGACAGCCAAGCGGCCCAACCCTCGCCCGTCTCGATGGTGTCGCAGAACGCGGCGGCGGTGTCGGTCATTGTCATGGACTTGTTCATCGAGTCGCTCCCAGTCAGTTGGCCCCGATTTGGGGCGGCTTTTTCCAATGGGGCAACTTTGCGCGTCGCTCGCTACACCACCGGCTAAAAACTTCTAAAGCGGATTTACGCGGACCGGCTCAGCACAGCGATATGGCGTCTTCGGGCGTCGTAAGGGCCGCAGCGTTGTGCTGGCGGAAAAGGGCCGTACGACCGATGCCGTTCCGGCCCCCCGGAGCCACTCAACCGTGCGGCGGTTGATATGCACCCGTGACCTTGCCCGCCTTCGTCATCGCCGCCATTGCTTCGGCCGAAGTCATCAACTTCGTCGTTGCGGAGGCCGAAACGGTGCCAGCGGATGCGACCGCGGCGGCGCCCGCCATCATGACGGTGTCATCGGGGGCTTCGATCAGGCAGACGACATCGTACTGGCCAAAGGCGAAAAACAGGTGATGCAGCTTGCCGCCAAGCGCCTCGATCAGTTTGCGCGCTGCGGCTTCGCGATCGCTCGGATTGCCGACCATGCTCTTGATGGCGTCGGCGGAGTAGCTCAGTTGATAAAGATAGAATGGCATGGCCGGATCCTCCCTCAGAATGGGCTCGCGGCATCATTGCCGTTCATCCCCCTTGACATGCTGGGTGGATCGACACAGCGGCGTCTACAAGAGCCGCTAAAAAGATATAAATCCGCTTCATCTTGTGGATGCTACCGCAGCGCCTGCGCAGCCTCCGGCGGTGCGAGGCCCGCGGCGATGCGAAAGAACAGGTCCGCGCGGGCGAGGTAATCGCGGTTCGAACTCAGCCACCGGCCGCCAAGGCGCGCCGCGACCAGGGCCGGTGCGATCGCCTCGACCCTGCGAAAGGCGGATTGGGCGCGGTCGATCCGCCCCGCGCCAACCCAGGCGATGGCGCCAAGAATCAGCGGCGTGGCGCTGTTGGCAGCCTCGGCCAGTGCAGCTTCGGCCGCCTCCGCAGCCTCGGCATAGTTTCGAACCGCGAAATGCGTGAAGCCGAGCGCGGCCAGCATCGAGCCACGCGCGGGGTCACGCGGGCTACGCCGCAGCGCGGCTTCGGCCAGTGGCACCCCCCTTGCGGCATCGCCGTGGAGCCCCTCATAGAGCCCCAGCCAGCCCAGCGTCACCGCACAGTTGGGGTTCATCTCGTGGGCCAGCCGCAATTCGGGCAAGCCCACACTCGGGTTCTGGCTCATGAACTGCAAGAGCGCCCGGATGCGCCGCGCGTGGTGATCTGTCGGGTCGGCCGCGATGGCGCGGGTCGCCTCCGCGATGCCGTCGGTCAGCGTCTTCGGCATGGACGGCGTCGTCGCGTGGTAGGCGTGCCACCAGTTCACCCAAGCCAACACGCGCCAGGCCAGAGCCGAGCCCGGGTCCCGCGCCAGCGCCTGCCGCGCCAGTTCCGCCACCTGTTCCCGCGGATCGGGATCGTAGGCCATCTCGCCAACCGAAATCGCCGCCCAGCCTCTCTGCGCCAGACCGTGCGCCGTCAGGTCCTCGGGCGCGCAGATGCGGTTCCGCGTGGCTTCGGCCCGGTCGATCTGCGGCGCTAGGCAGGTGACGACAGCACGCGCGACCAGCGCCTGCGTCTCGAAACATTCGGCCATCGCACGGTCGAAATTCTCCGCCCAGACATGCCCGCCGGTCGTCGCATCGATGAGTTGGGCAGTGACGCGAACCCGGTCAGGCGTCGCCCTTACGCTCCCCTCCACGACATAGCGCACGCCCAGAACGCGTGCGATCTCTCGCAGATCACGCGGCATGTCGCGATAGACGAAGGCCGAGTTGCGCGCGACGACGAACAGGTCGCGGAACCGCGACAGTTCGGTCGTGATATCCTCGACGAACCCGTCGGCCAGCCAGTCGAGGCCTGGATCGCCGCCCATGAGCGTGAAGGGCAGCACGACGACCGACGGACGATCGGGAAGCGCCAACGGCGGCGGGTCCGGCGCGACATCAAGGGCAAAGCGCAGGCCCCGGCCGGCCACGGTGACAATGGCGTTTGCACCGAGAATGCGGCGCAGGTTGGCCACCTGCACGTTCAGATTGTTCTCGCCCACCACTGCTCCGGGCCAGACCGACGCCATGATCTCGTCCCGCCCGATGACCCTTTCCCGGTTCAAGACCAGCAGCTCCAGAAGATCGAATGCCCGCGCTCCAAGTGCAACGACATCGACACCGCGACGAAGCTGCCGCGCCTGAGGCGCGAGAGTGAAATCTGAGAAGCGAAAGGTGTTCATCATCTGGTTCCGGCATGGAAAGCTGACCCAACTCTACCAACAAATTTTGTAGAACCGTGCTTTTTTGACTGTTGAGGCAGAGGATGAACTCTATCCAAGTCCCTTCGCTCAGCAACGATCGGTGAACCGAGTTGTTCGTCGAGAAATCACTGGGGAAATATCTACAATACTTTCAATGAATTGGGGGCCAGAGAAGGTTCGATCTCAGGCCCTTTCCCTCCGCCACATTCGGACACTGAATCCGTCCAAGGGCCCCGATTGGGGCCTTTTTTCTTTTTGTTTCAAAGGGCGTTGGCAGGACCATCCGCCCTTCGGAGACCGGAAGGTTGACGCAGAGTGGGTCTCCGAATGGCCTGTGTCTCTCTTCGAGCGCTCCTCGACGGCCACGGGACGGCGTAAAAAATCCTTGCATTTACAATGGGTTGATGCGCTCATAGGGTCGTCCCGTTCGCGACATAATCTGATGGCGGAGACCAACACGAAAGCGCAGGACGGTCGGGAGGACGGCTCGGTGGCGGCCGATCCCTAAGTCGTTCGCTCTGAACAACACTCATGCCATTGATTTTGCGCTGAAACGTTGTGGTTTTTCTCGCCATGACCTGCAGGGTTTTGTAAGATTTCGACCGAA
>JAWLCA010000016.1:0-103651 GCA_041687395.1 Paracoccaceae bacterium
AACCGCCATCCGCCCCTCCGTGATGCGATGACACGGAATCACAGCACAAAGCAGAAGGGAATCCTGCGCGAGTCAGTGACGAGGGCCGCTGGTATAACGAGGCAGAAGAGTCATATTCCTATAGCTTTAATGCGATTTGCGTGCCCGAGTGCGCAGACGGTGGGGCTCCCGAGTTTTTTCTCTTCGGCCAGGGCGAGGCAGCTCTCGGCTCCCAGCTATTGTTTGGAGGCTTTAGCGCGACAGCCATCACCGACGTGACGCCCTCCACCGCCGTCATCCCGCTGCCCGCCGCCGGCTGGCTGCTGCTGGGCGGGCTTGGCGCGCTGGGCCTGATGCGCCGCCGCCGCGCGTGAGTTGCACGGCCTGCGCGCGGGATCGTCGGGCGTGCAGTCCCCTCGCCGCCCTGCGCAAAGGTTTCCCTGCGGTTAACGGAAGATCTGTTTCCGTTTCAGATCAACGGCTTGGAAAAACGTGCACGCGTGCACACCCGCTCAGCCGCCCGCGCGGGCGGTGGCGAGCGCCTCGGGCAGCGCGGCGGCGAGGATGTCCAGATCCTGCTGGCGGCCGGCGCTGATGCGGATGCAGCGGTCCTGGGGCGCGACGAAGGGCATGCGGACGAAGACGTCGCGCGTGCCCAGTTCCGTCAGCACCCGGCGGGCGAATGCGCCGTCGCCGCCGCAATCGACGGCGACGAAGTTGGTGGCCGACGGCAGGGCGGTCAGGCCGTTGTCGCGGGCGATGGCGGCGATGCGGTCGCGGGCGGCGGCTACCTGGGCCTGCACCTGCGCAAGCCAAGCCTGATCGTTCAGGGCGGCCAGCGCGCCCGCCTGGCTGACGCGGGACATGCCGAAATGGTTGCGCACCTTGTCGAAGGCGGCGATCAGCGCGGCCGCGCCAATGGCGTAGCCCACGCGCGCGCCGGCAAGGCCGTGAGCCTTGGAGAATGTGCGCAGGCGGATCACGCGGGGGTCTTCCGGGTCGATCACCGGCGCGGTGCCGTCGGGGGCGAATTCGACATAGGCCTCGTCCAGAACCAGCAGGGTGCCGGCGGGCAGGGCGTCGATCATGGCAAGGATGCGGTCGGCGCCGTGCCAGCTGGCCATCGGGTTGTCGGGGTTGGCGATGTAGACGAGCTTTGCCTGCGTCTTTGCCGCCTTGACCACCAGCGCGTCGGGGTCTTCATGGTCGCCCGCGTAGGGCACCTTGTGCAGCACACCGCCGAAGCCCGCGACGTGGTAGTTGAAGGTGGGATAGGCGCCATCCGACGTGACCACCGCATCGCCCGGCGCCACCAGCAGCCGCACGAGGTTGCCGAGGATGCCGTCGATCCCTTCGCCCACCAGCACGTTTTTGCGTGCGACCCCGTGGTGGGCGGCAAGGGCCAGGCGCAGGTCGTAGCTTTCGGAATCGCCATACTTCCATGCCTCGGCCGCTTCCGCCCGCATGGCCGCCACCGCCTTGACCGAGGGGCCGAAGAGGGATTCGTTCGCGCCCAGCCGCGCGGCAAAGGGGCGGCCGCGGGCGCGTTCCTGCGCCTCTGGCCCGACGAAGGGGACGGTGGCGGGAAGCGAGGCGACGAGGTCGGTATAGCGGGGGCCGGTCATGCATGCCTGTATGCCGCAGGGCCGAAGCCCCGACAAGGCCGTCGCGAATCGGCGCCGCCATGGTAGCGTTTTCACATTGAAGGCTGGGATTGTCGCAGAGGAGGCGATGATGAGGGTTCCTTGGAAGACCGTGATGCGATGGCTGGGGCGGACGGCGCTGGCGGGGCTGATGGCGGTGGCGGTGTCCACCGGCACGGTGGCGCAGGCGCAGACGCGGGCGGAGCCGGTGACCGGGCCGGGCGTGACCACCATCGGCAATATCCCGACCAACGCGCGGGTGAACCTGCGCAGCGGGCCGGGACCGTTCTTTGCGTCGATCGCCACGCTGGCCTATGGCACGCGGGTGGAGGTGGGTAGCTGCTTCGGCGGCGGAACGGCCAGCTGGTGCCAGGTGGAGACGGTGGACGGGCGCCACTCCGGCTATGTGGCCGAGCAATTTCTGGTCCAGGGGACGGTGGCGCCGCCCGGCGGCGACGGGCTGGACGGCGGGCCGGATTACTGGGAGGTGCGCGGCCTGCCGGCGGGCGGCCGGCTGAACGTGCGGCGCGACCCCACGACGCGCTCGCCCGTGCTGGCCACCCTGCGCGAGGGCGAGGTGGTGCGTAACCTGGGCTGCCGGATGACCGGAAACATGCGGTGGTGCCGCATCCGATCCACCATCGGCATGGACGTGACCGGCTGGGTGGCCGGGCGATACCTGCGCGAATACACCGGGCGGCCACCCGGCGGCGGCTGGAGCGGCGGGGGGGGCAGCGGGCCGGACACCTGGGTGGTGACGGGCCTGCCCGCGGGCGACACGCTGAACCTGCGCGCGCAGCCTTCGGCGCAGGCGCAGATCCTGGCGCGGCTGCAGCCGGGTGTGCGGCTGGTGAACCTGGGCTGCCGGCTGGTCGGCCAGACTCGCTGGTGCCAGGTGCGCACCATCGGCGGGGTGGACCTGACCGGCTGGGTCAACGCCCGTTACCTGCGCGAGGGCTGAGGCTCAGGCCAGTTCCGCCAGACGGGCGAGGGCGGCGCGCAGCTTGCCGGCCTCGTCGTCCTTTTGCGCCATCAGGTCGCGGGTTTCCTCGACCACATCCTCGGGCGCGCTTTCGACGAATTTCGGGTTCGACAGGCGGCCGCGCAGGCCGGTGAGATCCTTTTCCAGCTTTTCCAGCGTCTTGGCGAGGCGCGCCTGTTCGGCGGCGATGTCGATCACGCCCTCCAGCGGCAGGGCGAAGAGCCCGCCCTCGGCCGCGATGGTGATGGCCCCCTTGGGCACCGATGGCGCGTCGGTCAGGCTGTCGATGCGCGCAAGGCGCTGAATCAGGGCGGCGTTGTTGTCCCAGGCGGCGCGGCCGGCGGCGTCCAGTTCGATCCGAAGGAGCGGCAGTTTCAGCCCCACGGGGACGTGCATCTGCGCGCGGGCGGAGCGGATCTCCTCGATCAGGGCGATGACCCAGTTCATCTCGCGGTCGGCATCGGCGTCGATCAAGTCCGCGCCATAAGTCGGCCAGTCGGCCCAGATCAGGGGCTTCGGGCGGTGGCCGGTGGTGGACCACAGTTCCTCGGTCACGAAGGGCATGATCGGATGCAGCAGGATCAGGCACTGGTCCAGCACCCAGGCCATCGTCTCGCGCGTCTCGGCCGCCGTCGCCTCGTCCGCCAGCAGGGGCTTGGCGAATTCCACATACCAGTCGCAGACCTTGCCCCAGACAAAGGCGTAAAGGCCGTTCGCGGCATCGTTGAAGCGGTAGGCGGCCAGCGCCTCGTCCACGGCCAGCCGGGCACGCGCGACCTCGCCGACGATCCAGCGGTTGACGGTGGCGGTGGGGCGCGGGGGGGTGATGTGGGTGGCGTGGTTCTCCCACACACCGTTCATCTCGGCAAACCGCGCGGCGTTCCAGATCTTGGTGCCGAAGTTGCGGTAGCCGGCGATGCGGTCCTTGGACAGCTTCAGGTCGCGGCCCATCGCGGCCATCGAGGTCAGCGTGAAGCGCACGGCATCGGCGCCGAAGTCGTCGATCAGGTCCAGCGGATCCAGCACGTTGCCGAGCGACTTCGACATCTTCTTGCCCTTCTCGTCGCGGACGAGGGCGTGGACATAGACAGTGTGGAACGGGATCTGGTTCACCACGGCCAGCTGCATCATCATCATCCGGGCGACCCAGAAGAAGATGATGTCGAAGCCGGTGATCAGGACGCTGGTGGGGAAGTAGCGGCGCAGTTCCGGCGTATCCTCCGGCCAACCCAGCGTGCCGATGGGCCAGAGGCCCGAGGAGAACCAGGTGTCCAGCACGTCGGCATCGCGCCAGACCGGGTAGATCAGATGCGTCGGATCCTGGCTGACGGCATAGTCGGCAAGGCTGGCGGCCAACGCCTCGATCGCGGCATGCTTGTCTTCCACCTCGACCACGCGGGCGACGTTCAGGGGCTGGGGCAGCGATGCGATGTCCTTGTGGAAGGCCTTGGCCACGGCGCCGAAATCGGTCGCGGCGTGGTGGTGGTCGCCCGCGTGCACGATGCCGTCGTCCAGCAGAAGCGCGCCCAGATCTACCTCGTCCAGGTCGCCGGCGGGCAGGGTTGCGCTGTCCGCCCACATGTTCAGCCCGTACCAGACCGGGATCTGATGGCCCCACCACAACTGGCGGCTGATGCACCACGGCTCGATGTTCTCCAGCCAGTGGAAATAGACCTTCTCGTGCTGCTCGGGCAGGATTTTCGTGCGTCCGTCGCGCACGGCGTCCAGCGCGGGTTGCACAATTCTGGCCGTATCGACGAACCACTGGTCGGTAAGGTAGGGTTCGATTGCCACTTTCGAACGATCGCCATGCGGGACCATGTGGCGGTCGGCGTCCATGCCGTCCAGCCAGCCCTCGGCGTCGGCGGTCTCCACGATCCACTCGCGCGCCTTGTAGCGGTCGAGGCCGTCCAGCGCCTGGATCACGCGGGTGAGGCCCCAGTCCTCGCAGCCCTCGGCGAAGTCGGCGTTGTCCTTCAGCCACATCGCGGCGCGGGGGGTCATCACGTTGATCGCCTGCAGGCCGGTGCGCTCACCCACGGCCCAGTCGTTGAAGTCGTGCGCGGGGGTCATCTTCACCGCGCCCGTGCCCTTGTCGGGGTCGGCGTAGCTGTCGGCCACGATCTTCAGCCGCCGGCCGATCAGGGGCAGGATCGCCTCTTTCCCCACCAGGTGGGTGTAGCGCGGATCGTCGGGGTGGACGGCAATGCCGGTGTCGCCCAGCATCGTCTCGGGCCGGGTGGTGGCGACGGTCAGGTAATCGCGCGCCTCATATTCCGTGGGGTTGCCATCCTCGTCGAAGGCTGTGGGGTGGTCGTAGGTCAGCCCGTCGGCGAGTTGGTAGCGCAGCCGCCACATGTGGCCGTCGGTTTCGACCTGCTCCACCTCCAGGTCGCTGATCGCGGTTTCGAAATGCGGATCCCAGTTCACCAGCCGCTTGCCGCGGTAGATGAGTCCCTTGTCATAGAGATCGACAAAGACCTTGATGACCGCGTCGTGGAAATTGCCCTCTTCGCCCTCGGGCGCGCCGGGGGCCCCGGACATGGTGAACGCCTCGCGCGACCAGTCGCAGGACGCGCCAAGGCGTTCGAGCTGACCGCGGATGTTGCCGCGGGATTTGACCTTCTGCTGCCAGACGCGGGCGACGAAATCGTCACGGCTGAAATCCCGGCGTGACTTGCCCTCGGCAGCCAGTTCGCGTTCGACCACCATCTGCGTGGCGATGCCCGCATGGTCGGTGCCGGGCTGCCAGAGCGTGTCGAACCCGCGCATCCTGTGCCAGCGGGTCAGGATATCCTGCAGCGTGTTGTTGAAGGCGTGGCCCATGTGCAGCGCGCCGGTCACGTTCGGCGGCGGGATCATGATGCTGAACGGATCGGCCCCCGGGCGGGCGTTGGCGCCGGCGGCGAAACAGCCGTCCTGGTCCCACCGGGCATAGATCCGGGCTTCGGCTTCGGCGGCGTCGAAGGTCTTTTCCATCGGCATGATCGGGCCCCATTGCGGCGATGCGCGGTGTTTAGCGCGGGCACCGGGGAAGGGAAAGGGCAGCAGGGACTTTGTGGACTTTGAGCGCGCGAGACATCGTGTTAACCTTTCGTGACGCTTTGGGAGGAGCGGCATGGCCATGAGGCGGCGTCAGACGACAGTGATGCGACAGTTCCTGCGCGCAACCGGCATCGCGCCGGCGGTGACGCTGGCGTTCGGGCTGGCGCTGGTGATGTCGGGCAGCGGGCCTATGGGGCCATCGAAGACCACCCTGGCGATGGATTTGAACGATCCGAACGCGCTGGCGCGGGCGGCATGGCAGCCGCTGGTGGCGCGCCCGGCCGGGGCCGTGCCGCTGGCCGGGCTTTGGGTCATCGCCGGTGGTCTGGGCTGGGCCGGCTTCGGGGTCTGGCGCGCCGGGAGTGCCGTGCGCGCGGCCCGGCAGGGCGAGGTGCGCGAGGCGCGCGTCACCGCCCATGCCCGTGCCGGGCGCCGCCGCGGCGCCCCCCGACGTCTGTCGTGGTGCGATGCGCGCGGGCGGCGCGGCCAGTCCCGCCCGCGACCCGAGGGCGGGCTGGAGCCATGGCCGGTGGGCAGCGTGGTGGTGGTCTATGCCGATCCGCTGACCGGTCGGGGCTGGTGGGAGGAAGACCTTTAGGGTCTCTCGTTCGGTCCCGAGCCTTGTGTTAAGACGCGCCTGCTTTGCAGCGGGGCGATGATGACGGGACCAGCATGGCTTCGACTCGTCTGGGCGCGCAGCCTGTGGCTGCCGTTGGTGCCGGCGCTGTTCGGCATCTGGCTGACCGTGGTTTCCGACGCCGAGGCGGAGCGGGCGCGGCTGCTGGCCGTCCATGGCATCGGGGCCGAGGCGCAGATCACAGATCGCCAGCGCCGCGAGCAGCGCGACAGCGAGGGGCGCGTGACCGACGTGACATGGTGGGTGACGGTCCGTTTCGTGACGCAGGAGGGGCAGGACGTTACCCGGCGCGTGGCGGTCAGCCAGCCCTGGTTCGACGCGGCCGTGGTGGGCGAGGAGGTTCCCGTGACCTATCTGCCCGACGACTCCGGGACGCTGGAACTGGAACCCGGCCGGACAGAGGCCGTCAGCCGATCGTCCCGGATCGCCTCGGCGGGCGCCTGGGTCGTGGCCGTGGGGCTTGGCGTCTGGCTGTGGCGGAAGAACGCGCCGGCGATCCGGGCGGCGGGCCGGGGCGACCGGGTCACGGCGCGGATCATCGCGCATCTGCCGCTGCCGACGCGGCGGGCGCAGCGGCCCCGCGTACGGCTGGAATGGCGCGACGACGAGGGCCGCACCGGGCGCAGTGGCCCGCTGTCGGCGCATGAATTGCGGCGCCACCCAGTGGGCGGGACGGTCACGCTTTGCGTCGATCCCGTCACCGGGCGGCGGTTCTGGTGCCG
The DNA here is from genome assembly GCA_041687395.1 of Paracoccaceae bacterium. Classification (GTDB taxonomy): domain Bacteria; phylum Pseudomonadota; class Alphaproteobacteria; order Rhodobacterales; family Rhodobacteraceae; genus JAWLCA01. The sequence continues at coordinate 7,009 of JAWLCA010000016.1, forward strand.
CGATCTGGGACTGGCGGGCTAGACCGCGCGGTCGAACTTCGTCGACAGGTGGATCAGGCTTTCGGTGCCGCGTACGCCCGAAATCGCGCCAAGCTGGTCGAGGACCGCATCCAGCGCCTCGGTGGTGTCAGCCGCGATCTGCAGCACCATGTCGGCGCGCCCGGTGGTGGTGCGCGCGACCTCGACCTCGGGGATTCCCTTGAGGCGGTTCACGATCTGCGCGCTGCTTCGGGCGTCGAAGGTCAGCAGGACCGTCGCGCGAATCCGCCGGGCCAGCGCCACGTTGCCCAGTTTCACCGTGTAACCGGCAATGATGCCGGTGTTTTCCATCCGCTCGATCCGCGCCTGCACGGTCGATCGCGCGACCTTGAACCGCCGCGCGAGACGGCTGGTCGAGGTGCTGGAATCCGCCGCAAGTGCCCCCAGAATCTTCTGGTCGAGGTCATCCATGAATTTGACCGATCATTTCGTCATTCTGCCGATACTTCCGCACAAATCAACCCTTTTCATCGGTAAAAATACCCGCCATATGCAGGGTCCGATTTACAGGAAAAGGGCGGCTCATACGCACCTGGCCTGGTTTGGGTGAACGCGCGAGCGGCCTCGAACTGGTGTTTCCAGGGCAAGGCTTTTTGCGCTCTGTTGGCAGGAAAGGGACACGCCGATGGGGCTTTCCAAAACGATCTGGTCCACCCCGACCGAGTTTCTGCGCATCCACCAGCCGGACAGTCCGGTGATGTTCTTTGCGCCCTCTATCCTGCAGGCGACCGCGCGGCGGTTTCTTGACGGTTTTCCCGGGCTTGTCACCTATGCGGTGAAATCGAACCCCGACGAGGTGGTGATCGAGAACCTGGTGGCCGCGGGCGTGCGCGGTTTCGACGTGGCCTCGCCCGTCGAAATGCGGATGATCCGGCGGTTGGCGCCGGATGCGGCGCTGCACTACAATAACCCGGTGCGCGCGCGCCACGAGATCGCCGTGGCGGTGGAACTGGGCGTGCGGTCCTACAGCGTCGACAGCCGGTCGGAACTGGCCAAGCTGGCCGAGCAGGTGCCGGCGGGGGCCGAGATCTCGGTCCGCTTCAAGCTGCCGGTGAAAGGCGCCGCCTATGATTTCGGCGCCAAGTTCGGCGCAACAGTGGAGCTGGCGACCGAGCTGCTGGCCGAAGTGGCGCGGCTGGGCTTCGTGCCGTCGATCACCTTCCATCCGGGCACGCAGTGCACCGACCCGGCCGTCTGGGGTGAATACATCCGCGCCGCGGCGGGGATCGCGGCGGGCGCGGGCGTGACCATCGCGCGGCTGAACGTGGGCGGCGGCTTCCCCTCGCATCGCGTCGTCGGTGTGGTGCCGGCGCTGGAGGCAACGTTCGCCCTGATCGACCGCGTGACGGCCGAGGCGTTCGGCGACGCCCGCCCGGCGCTGGTCTGCGAGCCGGGGCGCGGCCTTGTGGCCGATGCCTTCACGCTGGCGACCCGGGTCAAGGCGATCCGCGACGATGCGCATGTCTTCATCAACGACGGCGTCTATGGCTCGATGGTGGAACTGCCGATGATCGGGTCGATCGAGCGGACGGAGGTGCGCGACCCCCACGGGATGGAGCGCACCGGCGCACCGGTGGACCGCATCGTCTTCGGGCCCACCTGCGACAGCGTCGACCGGCTGCCGGGCGAACTGCCGCTGCCGGGCGACATGGAAGAGGGCGATTTCCTGCTGTTTCACGGCATGGGCGCCTATGCCGCCGTCACCAACACCCGGTTCAACGGGTTCGGCGACCTGACCACCGCGACGACACTGGCGCTGCGCGGCTGATCCCGCGCCCGGCGGGGGCTGGACACCGCCGCCGGGCCGCTTACCCTCCGCCCCAGCAAGCATGGGGGCGGATGATGAGCAGTTTCGGAACGGGCCAGACACTTTCACGGATCGAGGATCTGCGACTGCTCACGGGGCAGGGGCGCTATGTCGATGACATCGCACCCCCTGATGCCTTGCACGCGGTGTTCCTGCGCGCGCCGATGGCCCACGCCAAGATCATCGATCTCGACGTGGCGGCGGCGCGCGAAATGCCCGGCGTGCATCTGGTCCTGACGCTGGAGGATCTGCGCGCGGCGGGGCTGCGGGTGGACATGGAAGGCAAGGTCTTGCGCAACGCCGACGGCAGCGACGCCGCTGCGCCCGAGCGCCCGCTGCTGGCCGATGGCCGCGTGCGGTTCGTGGGCGAGGCGGTGGCTGTGGTGGTGGCCGAGACGCTGGATCAGGCCCGCGACGCTGCCGAGGTGATCCTTGTCGATTACGACGACCTGCCGGTCAAGGTTGATCTGGCCCCCGGCGGGGCCGAGGTCCATGCCGAGGCGCCCGACAATATAGCCTATGACTGGCAACTGGGCGATGCCGCGGCAACCGAGGCGGCCTTTGCCCGGGCGGCCCATGTGGTTCGACTGCGGGCCGAGGACAACCGGATCATCGTGAATTCCATGGAGCCGCGCGGCGCCTATGCGGAATGGGCCGACGACAGGCTGCACGTCTGCGCCAGCGGGCAGGGGGTGTGGGATCTGAAGGACGAACTGGTCCGCGCTTTCGGGTTCCCCGAGGACCGGATCCGCGTCACCAACCCTGATGTGGGCGGCGGATTCGGCATGAAGGGGATGACCTACCCCGAGTATTTCGTCATCGCCGAGGCCGCGCGGCAGCTTGGCCGCCCGGTGCGCTGGATGTCGGAGCGGACTGAAGCAATGCTGACCGACAACGCCGGCCGCGATCTGGTGACGGAAAGCGAACTGGCCTTTGATGAGTCCCTGAAGATCACCGGCTACCGCGTCAACATCCTGTCAAACCTCGGCGCCTACAATTCCGGGTTCGGGCAGGCGATCCAGTCGCAGCTTTTCGCCAAGGTGCTGACCGGGGCCTATGACATCGGAACGGTGCACATGCGCGCACGCGGGGTCTATACCAACACCACTCAGGTTGACGCCTATCGCGGCGCCGGCCGGCCCGAGGCGATCTTTGCGCTGGAACGCACGATGGACCAGGCCGCTCGCGATCTGGGCGTGAACCCGGTGGAGCTGCGGCTGCGCAATTTCATCCGCACCTTCCCCTATCGGACGGCCAGCGGCGAAAACTATGACGTGGGCGACTTCCCCCGCGTTCTGGGCCGCGCGAGGGATGAGGCCGATATGGCTGGCTTCGCCAAACGGCGGGCGGCGTCTGGAGCGAAGGGTCGGCTGCGGGGGCTCGGCCTTGCCTACTATATTGAATCGATCCTCGGCGCCCCGGATGAAGGCGCGGCAATGGAGTTCCACGACGACAGCACGGTGTCGATGTTCGTCGGCACCCAGTCGAACGGGCAGGGGCACGAGACCGTCTTTGCCGCCTTCCTGTCGGCGCGCACCGGTATCCCCATCGACGCGATCCGGGTGGTGCAGGGCGACAGCGACCGCATCAAGCAGGGTGGCGGTACCGGCGGTTCGCGCTCGGTTACCGTGCAGTCCACGGCGACGATTGCCATGATCGATGTGATGGTCGCGGCCTTCGCGCCGTTTCTCGCCGACGAACTGGGCGTGCCTGAGGATGCCATCGTCTTTGACGACGGGGCGTTCCGAGCCGAAGGATCGAACCGGACGCTGACGCTGGTCGAAGCGGCGGAGGCGGCCCGCGCGGCGGGGCGCACCGATCTGCTGCGGCACGAGACACGGGCGCGGTTGCCCGGCCGGTCCTACCCCAATGGCGCCCACATCTGCGAGGTGGAGGTGGATCCCGAAACGGGGCACGTCCGGCTGGAGCGCTACACTGTGGTGGATGATTTCGGCGTGCTCATGCATCCCCGGCTGGCCGAGGGACAGGTGCACGGGGGCGTGGCGCAGGGAATGGGTCAGGCGATGATGGAGCGTGTGGTGCATGACGACACGGGCCAGCTGCTCACGGCGACGTTCATGGACTATGCGATGCCCAGAGCCGATGATCTGCCCATGTTCCGTTTCTTGCATGAGGGTGTTCCCTCGACCGCCAATCCCATCGGCATGAAGGGCTGCGGCGAGGCCGGCACAGTTGGTGCGCTGGCCGCCATTTCCAACGCGGTGCAGGACGCGCTGTGGGATCGCGGCGTGGCCCATGTGGACATGCCCTTCACGCCGCAGCGGGTCTGGGGCTGGTTGCAGGAAAGCGGGGGGAATGCGGCTTCGTGAACGGGCCACCCGCTGGCTGATCCGGCACCTGATCCCGCGCCGGGCCGGGCTGCATACGCCGGAACCGGTCCGCGAGGGAACATCCGGCCGGCCGCGTCGCCAGTCCGTCGCCCATGTCGTCATTCTTGACGGCACCATGTCCTCGCTGGCCGAGGGGATGGAGACGAACGCCGGACGCACCTACAAACTGCTCTGCGAGATGCCGGCACGAGAGCGCGGCTCGATCTTCTATGAGGCCGGCATCCAATGGCAGAACTGGCGGCAGACGACGGACGTTCTGCAGGGGCGCGGGCTGAACCGCCAGATCCGACGCGCCTATGGTTTTCTGGCCAGCCGTTATCGGCCGGGCGACCGGATCTACCTGTTCGGATATTCGCGGGGCGCCTATGCGGTGCGGTCGCTTGCCGGCGTGATCGACCAGGTCGGATTGTTGCGCGCCGAGGACGCGACCGTGCGCAACATCCGTCAGGTTTATCGCCACTACCAGATGCAACCGGGAAGCGAGGCGTCGCGCGCCTTTGCTGACGCCCATTGCCATCAGGGCGTCGCGATCGAGATGGTGGGCGTCTGGGATACGGTGAAGGCGCTGGGCCTGCGACTGCCGATCATCTGGAAGCTGACCGAGCCGAGCCACGCCTTTCACAACCACGAACTGGGACACACGATCCGCCACGGCTATCAGGCGCTGGCGCTGCACGAGACGCGCGAAGCCTTTGCCCCGGTGATGTGGTCGACCCCGCCCGATGACTGGCAGGGCCATGTCGAACAGGTCTGGTTTCGTGGGGCGCACGGCGACGTGGGCGGGCAACTTCTTGGGTTCGAGGCGGCGCGGCCGTTGGCGAATATCCCCTTGGTCTGGATGCTGGAGCGTGCCGAAGGCTGCGGCCTGACCCTGCCCGAGGGGTGGCGCGCGCGCTTTCCCTGCGACGCGACCGCGCCGATGCTGGGTTGCTGGCGGAGTTGGGCCAGGGCCTTCCTGATCCGCCGCAAGCGGATGGTGGGGCGCGACCTGACCGAACGCATCCATCCCACGGCGCGCGAGGATGCGCCCGCGGTGCCGAGCGAAGCCGCCGTCACCCCGCCATGATCAGGCAGGTGGTCGATCCGGTGGCGTAGAGCGTCCCGTCGTCCACACCCCGGATCTCGCCCTCGGCCACGGCGGTGGTCCGCCCGGCGTGACGCACGGTGGCTGCCGCCTCGATCTCGGTCCCCAACGGGATCGCGCGGGTCAGATTCACCTTGTATTCCAAGGTGGTATACCAGCGACCGCGCGGAACCCGGGTCATCACCGCACAGCCAAGCGCACTGTCCAGAAGGGTACCGTACCAGCCGCCGTGAACCGCGCCGAAGGGGTTGGTGTGGCCGAAGTCCGGCGTGCCGCGAAAGACCACGTGGCTCGCGCCCACGCTGTGCAGGCGATAGTTCAGTGGCCCCGAGATGGTGGGATGCGGCACGCGCCCTGCGAGCATCGCTTGCATGAACTCCAGCCCCGACATCGCCAGAAGCTGATCACGGGACAGCAGATCCCCCGGTTCCCGTGCAATGTGATGATGCATGTCTACCCCCGCATTCGCGCAGGCTAGACCGGGTCTGAACGACGCGGAAGCCTCAGGCGACCTTTTGCAGGCTCACGTCAGGCGTGATCCCCAGCGCGAAGCAGACGTCGCGGGTCAGTTGCGGCCGGTTGAGCGTGTAGAAGTGCAGATGCTCCACGCCTTCCGAGATCAGCGTATCGCACAACTCGGTGCAGATCGCGGTCGCCAGCAGATCCTCGCGCCCGTCGCGTTTGGCGGTGGTGAAGGCGTCGTCCAGCCACTGCGGGATTGCAGCGCCGCACCGGGTCGCAAATTTCTTCACGCCGTCCCAGTTCTCGATCGGCAGGATTCCCGGCAGGATTGGCGCGTCGATTCCGGCCGCCGCGCAGGCATCGCGGAAGCGCAGGAAGGTGTCGGGGTCGAAAAAGAATTGCGTGATCGCGGAATGGGCGCCGGCGTCGCACTTGCGCTTCAGGAACGCGATGTCGGCACCCGGCGCTGCAGCCTCGGGGTGTGGATCGGGGTAGGCGCCGACGCGCAGGGTGAAGCGGCCGGTGGCCGCCAGCGCCTCGATCAGTTCGATGGAATCGGTGAACCCCTCGGGATGCGGGGTGAAGCGCGTCGCGCCCTTGGGGGCGTCGCCGCGCAGGGCCACGATCTCGGTCACGCCGGCGTCGGCATAGCTGTTCGCGATTTCCAGAGTTTCCGCACGCGTTGCATCGACGCAAGTCAGGTGCGCGGCGACGTTCAGCCCGTAGTGGCTGCCGATCGTCGTCACCGCCTCATGCGTCAGTTGCCGGGTGGTGCCGCCGGCGCCGTAGGTGACCGACACGAAGGACGGCTTCAGTGGTGCCAGAACCTGCACCGTCTCCCACAGGCGAAAGCTCGCCTCGAGCGATTTCGGCGGGAAGAATTCGAACGAGACGGAGGGATTCGACATGGGGCACCTGCTGTTGATGGTGCTTTTTCGCATTGCAGGCGATGTGAGGCAAATTCATAATCCTCAAGATCAATATGAGGCGGACACTGGGATGCATCTGGAATTTCGCCATCTGCGGACAATCCGCGCGATCCACGAGGCCGGGGGGCTGGCCCGTGCGGCCGACCAGTTGAACATGACCCAATCGGCGCTGAGCCATCAGGTGAAGGGGCTGGAGGATCAGGCGGGCGTGGAGCTTTTCGTCAGGCGGTCCAAGCCCTTGCGGCTGTCAGCGGCGGGGGTGCGTCTGCTGAGGCTGGCCGAGCGAATCCTGCCCGAGATCGAGGCGGTGGAGGAGGAGTTCCGCGCGCTGACGCTGGGCAAGACCGGCCGATTGCACATTGCCATCGAATGCCACGCCTGTTTCGACTGGCTGTTCCCGGTGCTGGAGCAGTTTCGGCATGCGTGGCCCGACGTGGATGTGGATATCCGGCCCGGACTGGCGTTCAGCGCGCTGCCCGCCCTGCTGCGCGAGGAGATCGATCTCGTGATCTCGTCCGACCCCGAGGATCTGCCTGGCGTGACCTTCAATCCGCTATTCGACTATGAACCGAAGCTGGTCGCGGCAGCGTCCAACCCATTGGCGCAGAAAGATGAAATAACGGCCGAGGATCTGCGCGACCAGATGCTGATCACCTATCCGGTGGAGCGGTCGCGGCTGGATGTGTTCACCGAACTGCTGGGACCCGCGCGGGTGGAGCCGCGGGGCGTGCGGCAGGCGGAACTGACGGCCGTGATCCTGATGCTGGTGGCGTCCGACCGGGGCGTGGCGGTGCTGCCCGATTGGGTGCTGCGCGAGGTGCGCTATCATTCTGATTACGTTACAAAACCGCTGGCCGGGCGGCCGGTGAAGCGGCTGTACGCGGCGACGCGGGACGATGACGCGGGCCAGCCCTTCGTCGCGCATTTTCTGCGCTTGGGCCGCACGATTCCGGTGAAACTGCAGCGCGACTAGGCGTGTGCATCCACGTATGATTCACGTGCATCCGGTGTACATATCACGGGCACACGTTGCGCGGTGGCGGCGGCCATGCGCAACACCCCGCCTGTCACGGGGTTGTGAGCCGGGCCGCGCCCGACCGGCCCGCGTTCCGGGCTAACCTGTGACCCGCAAGAATGGGAGGCACGGATGACCGAGATGCAGACACCCCGGCGGCGGCTGACGGCAAAGGACTTCAGCCCCGAGCTGATCCAGCTTTACGACTTCTATGCCCACGGCCAGATCACCAAGCGGCAGTTCCTGGACGGGGCGGCGAAATACGCCATGGCCGGTCTGACCGCCACGGCGATCCTGGACCTGATGAAGCCGAACTATGCCTGGGCGCAGCAGGTGCAGTTCACCGACCCGGAGATCGTGCCGGAATACGTCACCTACCCGTCGCCGAGCGGGCATGGAGAGGTGCGCGGCTACATGGTCGCACCCGCCACCGAGGGGCCGCATCCGGCCGTCGTGGTGGTGCACGAGAACCGGGGCCTGAACCCCTATATCGAGGACGTGGCGCGTCGGCTGGCGAAGTCCGGGTTCTTGGCGCTGGCCCCGGATGGGCTGTCGAGTGTCGGGGGCTACCCCGGCAACGACGACGCGGGCCGCGAGTTGCAGGCGCAGGTGGACCCGGAAAAGCTGATGAACGACTTCTTCTCAGCCTTTGAGTATCTACTGACACACGATGGATCCACGGGCCGCGTCGGTTGCGTCGGCTTCTGCTACGGCGGGGGCGTGTGCAACGCGATGGCGGTGGCCTATCCGGAACTCGGCGCGTCGGTGCCGTTCTACGGGCGTCAGGCGGATGCGGCGGATGTGCCGCGGATCGAGGCGCCGCTGATGCTCCACTACGCGGAACTCGATACCCGCATCAACGAGGGCTGGCCCGCGATGCAGGCGGCGCTGGACGAACACGGCAAGACCTATGAGGTGCATATCTACGAGGGCACCAACCACGGCTTCCACAACGATTCCACCCCGCGCTACGACGAGGCGGCGGCGGAACTGGCGTGGGAGCGGACGGTCGGGTTTTTCAACACGCATTTGCGGTAAGAGTTGACCCTTCGCCCGGGGGACCAGCCCGGGCCGCGCCCGACCCTTCGCCCGGGAGGGAGCATTGCCGCGCGCCAAACGGCATCACTGTCGGAAGTATTCGAGCCACAAATGGCTTATGCCCAAGGTTGCGACGCGCCCACCCAAGGGCCGGGCGCGGTCCTGTGTCTGACCGCCCCCTTTCCTTCCTCGCCGTCCCCGCCTATAGACCCGCGCTGGAACCGGACCGGAGACACCGATGCAGGGCAGCGCCAACCTCAACCTGATGATCAAGGCCGCGCGCAAGGCGGGCCGCAGCCTGGTCAAGGACTTCCGCGAGGTCGAGAACCTGCAGGTGACCGCCAAGGGCGCGGGCGATTTCGTCAGCCGGGCCGACATTGCGGCGGAAAAGATCATCCGGACCGAGCTGATGGGCGGCCGGCCAACCTATGGCTGGGTGGGCGAGGAATCCGAGCCTTTGGCGGGCGAGGACCCGACCCGTCGCTGGATCGTCGATCCGCTGGACGGGACGACAAACTTCCTGCACGGGTTGCCGCACTGGGGCATCTCCATCGCGCTGGAACACAAGGGCGAGATCGTCGCGGGCGTGATCTTCGACCCGGCCAAGGACGAGATCTACTGGGCTGAAAAGGGGCAGGGCGCCTGGTTGAACGACCGCCGGCTGCGGGTTTCGGGACGCAAGACGATGATCGAATCGATCTTTGCCACCGGCATTCCCTTCGCCAGCAGGCCCACGCTGCCGGCCACGATCCAGGACATCGCCCGCGTCGCGCCGACCTGCGCCGGCATCCGGCGCTGGGGTGCCGCGGCGCTGGACATGGCCTATGTCGCCGCCGGCCGATACGAGGGGTTCTGGGAGCGCGGGCTGAATGCCTGGGATATCGCCGCGGGCCTGATCGTGGTGCGTGAGGCCGGAGGCATGGCCAGTTCAATACGTGGAGACCGGAATCCGCTGGAAGTCGGCGAAGTGATCGCGGCGAATTCCGCGATCTACGACGAATTCGCGGCCACGTTGCGGGGCTGACTGCGCTGGCGAGTTACAGGTTCTCTGCCTGCCCCATGCCCAGCACGTGATAGCCGCCGTCGACGCGGACGATTTCCCCAGTCGTGCAGTTTCCATAGTCCGAGGCCAGCCAAACGGCCGTGCCGCCCACCGCCTCCAGCGTGGCGTTGTGGCGAAGGGGCGCGTTCATCTCGCTGGTCCGGTAGGTCTTGCGCGCGCCGCCGATCGCGGCCCCGGCAAGCGTCTTCATCGGCCCCGGGCTGATCGCGTTGACGCGGATGCCGTCGGGGCCGAGATCGTTGGCCAGATACCGCACCGCCGATTCCAGCGCCGCCTTGGCCACCCCCATGACGTTGTAGAACGGCGTCACGCGGTTCGATCCCTGATAGGTCAGCGTCAGGAGCGTGCCACCATCGGGCATCATCTCGGCCGCGCGGCGGCTGACGTCGATGAAGGAATAGCACGAGATATTCAGCGAATTGAGGAAGTTCGCCCGCGTGGTGTTCTTGAACCGCCCCGTGAGTTCCGACTTGTCGGAAAACGCGATGGCGTGGACCAGGAAATCGAGCGTCCCCCATTCCGTCTTCAGCTTTTCAAAGCAGGCGTCGAGCGAGGCGTCGTCGGTCACGTCCACATCGACCAGCAGGCTGGAGCCCACCGAGGTCGCGAGCGGCTCCACCCGCTTGCCAAAGGCCTCTCCCTGATAGCTGAACGCCAACTCGGCACCTTCGGCATGCATCGCCTTGGCGATGCCCCAGGCGATCGAGCGTTCGTTAGCGACCCCCATGATCAGCCCGCGCTTGCCCCGCATCAGGTCGGCCATGGCGTTCGTTCCTATTCGTAGCGGCTGAAGACGAGGGTGGCGTTGGTGCCACCGAAGCCAAAGGAGTTCGACAGCACGCTGTCGAGAACGACCCCCTCACGCAATTCGGTCGCGATCTCCTCGGGTCGGATCGCGGGGTCGAGCGTGGCGACATTCGCCGAGGCGGCGATGAAGCCACCCTGCATCATCAGAAGCGAATAGATCGCCTCGTGCACGCCGGTGGCGCCCAGGCTGTGGCCGGTCAGCGACTTGGTCGAGGCGATGGGCGGGTGATCGTCGCCGAAGACGCGGCGCACGGCCTCCACCTCGGTCACGTCGCCCGCCGGGGTCGAGGTGCCGTGGGCGTTGATGTAGTCGATCCTGCGGCCTTCGGGTAGGGTCGAGACGGCTAGCCGCATCGACCGTTCGCCGCCCTCGCCGCTGGGGGCGACCATGTCGTAGCCGTCGGACGTGGCGCCATAGCCGGTCAGTTCGGCGTAGATCTTCGCGCCGCGGGCCTTGGCGTGCTCCAGCTCCTCCAGCACCACGACGCCGCCGCCGCCGGCGATGACGAAGCCGTCCCGGCTGGCGTCGAACGGGCGGCTCGCGGTCTCGGGCGTGTCGTTGTACTTTGACGACATCGCGCCCATCGCATCGAACAGGCACGAGAGCGTCCAGTCCAGTTCCTCGCCCCCACCGGCGAACACCACGTCCTGCTTGCCCATCTGGATCAGCTCCGCCGCGTTGCCGATGCAATGCGCCGAGGTGGAGCAGGCCGAGGTGATGGAATAGTTCACGCCCTTGATCTTGAACGGCGTGGCCAGGCAGGCAGAGGTTGTCGACGACATCCCCTTGGTCACACTGAAGGGGCCGATGCGCTTGGGGCTGCCGCTTTCACGCACGATGTTGTGGGCGCGGTAGAGGCTTTTGGTCGACGGCCCGCCGGAGCCGACGATGATGCCCGTGCGCTCGTTCGACACCTCGGCCTCGGTCAGGCCGCTGTCCTTCACCGCCTGGTCCATGGCGATGAAGTTGTAGGCCGCCCCGTCGCCCATGAAGCGCAGGTTGCGTTTGTCGATATAGTCTTCCAGCACGATCTGCGGCTGGCCGTGGACCTGGCTGCGGAAGCCGCGTTCGGCATAGTCGGGGGCGAAGACGATGCCGGACCGGCCGGCGCGCAATGACGCCTCGACCTCGGCCACGTTATTGCCGATAGGCGAGACGACGCCCATTCCGGTGACGACGACACGACGCATTGGCGGCTCTCCTACGGTTTCGTTCGGTCAGCTCTCGCTGAGAGCGACCTTCATGTCCTTCACGTGATAGATCACTTCTCCGTCAGCCTCGACCCGGCCGTCGGCGACGCCCATGGTCAGCCGGCGGGTCTGCACGGCCTTGGTGAAGTCGACGAAATAGCGCAACATCTTGCGGTCGGGGCGGACCATGCCGGTCAGCTTCACCTCGCCCACACCCAGCGCGTAGCCGCGCCCCTGCCAGCCGCGCCAGCCGAGGTTGAAGCCGGTCAGTTGCCACAGACCGTCAAGCCCCAGGCAGCCGGGCATGATCGGGTTGCCAGGGAAATGGCATTCGAAGAACCACAGGTCGGGGTGGATGTCGAATTCGGCCACCACATGGCCCTTGCCGTGCGCGCCGCCGTCGCCCGATATCTCGGTGATCCTGTCCATCATCAGCATCGGCGGAAGCGGCAGCTGGGCATTGCCCGGCCCGAACAGTTCGCCCCGCGCGCATTTCAGCAACGCCTCGCGGTCGAAGCTGGTCGGATAGTCCGCCATGTGGTCTGCCCCTTGGTCGTTTGTCTGTCGCAATTCCTGTAGCACCCGTGTCGGGAGAGTGGCAAGGCCGGCGCCCGCGTTGCGTTGTGGCCGAATTCCATTTGAAAACCACCGGTGCCGCCCTCTATATTATGGCTATGAGCGATCGTCTTGCAGACCCCGGAGCGCAGGCCGCCGAACGTGGCGCCCGCTGGCTGGCCCGTGCCGGTTTGCGGCCGACGCGGCAGCGGCTGTCGCTTGCGGCACTTCTGGTCGGCGACGGGCGAGACCGGCACGTGACGGCAGAAAGCCTGTACGCGGCGGCGCAGGACGGGGCGGGCGTGTCTCTGGCCACCGTCTACAACACGCTGCGGGCGTTTTGCGACGCGGGCCTGATGCAGGAAGTGACCGTCGATGGCACGAAAAGTTATTTCGACACCCGGATGGATGATCATCCGCATTTCTACTGGGAAGATACGGCCGAGCTGACGGACGCGCCTGCCGACCAGTTGGAGATCGCGCGCCTGCCCGAGGCGCCCGCGGGGGCCGAGGTTGCCCGTGTCGACGTCGTGATCCGCCTGCGCCGGACCTGAACGGCGCCCGCACGATCCCGCTTGCCCGAATCCGGCTTGTACTGCACCCTTGAGGCACGTGGTTGTCGTGAGGGGGCGATGGCGAACAGCATCCCGGCAAGCTGGATGCCCGATGCGCAGATGGAGCGGATCCACGTTCACTGGACCGCTGGCCGGCATCAGGCAAACGCGACCGACAGGAGATCCTATCACATCCTGATCGAAGGTGACGGCAAGCTGGTGCGCGGCGACCGGCCGATTTCGGCCAACGACCCTGCGCGCAGGCGGCCCCGCGAGCAACCTGCAAGCCATACCTTGAGGGCAAATACCCGCGCCATCGGGGTGTCGATGTGCTGCATGCACAATGCCCGCGAGCGGCCCTTCGATGCCGGCCCCGCGCCACTGACGAAGGTACAGTGGGATCAGATGATCGCCTCCGTTGCGCAGCTTGCCCGCCGCTACGGAATTCCGGTGACGCCCCTGACGATCCTGACCCATGCCGAGGTTCAGGCCAATCTGGGCATCGCGCAGCGCAACAAGTGGGACATCACCGCACTGCCTTTCGAGCTTGGGACGCTGGGCGCTCAGGCCTGCGGCGACAAGCTGAGGCGCGAGGTTGCGGTGGCGATGGATGGTGCGCGCCCGGATCCCGGCCCGCCGCCCGATGACATGCGGCTGCCGCGCTTCAGGGTGACGGGCGTGGCGCCCTCCACCCTGAACTTTCGCGACGCGCCCGGCGGCACCGTCGTCGGTGCCTTGGCCGAGAACACGCGGGTGGAACGGCTGGGCATCGTCGATGGCTGGTGGCGGGTGCGCACACCGTCAGGGCACGTGGGCTGGGTCTGGCACAGTTTTCTGCACGCGATGGGCTGATCCGTCGCGCGGGGCCGTCGGGGCGGCTGCGTGACCGTTGCGGGAACCTGCGGTTTGGGCTAGACCCGCGGCGCAATCCCGGAGACCCGCATGACCGCGCCCAAAGCCGCTGCGCCGAAGAAGCTTTTCATCAAGACCTACGGCTGCCAGATGAACGTCTATGACAGCGAGCGCATGGCCGAGGCTATGGGGGGGCAGGGCTATGTCACCACCGACCGCGCCGACGAGGCCGACCTGATCCTGCTGAACACCTGTCACATCCGGGAAAAGGCGTCGGAAAAGGTTTACTCCGAGATCGGTCGGCTCAAGCCGCTGAAGGCCGCCAATCCCGACTTGAAGATCGGCGTGGCAGGCTGCGTCGCCCAGGCCGAGGGCGAGGAAATTCTGCGCCGCGCGCCGCTGGTCGATCTGGTCGTGGGGCCGCAGGCCTATCACCGCCTGCCGGACCTGACAGCCCGCGCGGTGGGCGGCGCCCGGACGCTGGACACAGATTTCCCGGCCGAGGACAAGTTCGATCACCTGCCGAAGGTGCGCGCGAAATCCGGCCCGACCGCCTTTCTGACCGTGCAGGAGGGGTGCGACAAGTTCTGCGCCTTCTGCGTCGTCCCCTACACCCGCGGGGCCGAGGTCAGCCGCCCGGCCGCGCGCATCTTGGCCGAGGCGCAGGCGCTGGTGGAGCGCGGTGCGCGCGAGATCACGCTGCTAGGCCAGAACGTCAACGCCTATCACGACGCGGGCGAAGGGGGCATCTGGGGACTGGCGCGGCTGATCCGTGAACTGGCGCGGATCGAGGGGCTGGCGCGGATCCGCTACACCACCAGCCATCCCAACGACATGGAAGACGACCTGATCGCCGCCCATGGCGATTGCGAAAAGCTGATGCCCTATCTGCACCTGCCGGTGCAGTCGGGGTCGGACCGCATCCTGAAGGCGATGAACCGCAAACATACGGCCGAGCACTACATCCGCCTGATCGAGCGGCTGCGCGCTGCCCGCCCCGATCTGCTGCTGTCGGGCGATTTCATCGTCGGATTCCCCGGCGAGACGGACGCGGATTTCGAGGCGACGGTGGATCTGGTCCGCGCCGTGAATTACGGGCAGGCCTATTCGTTCAAGTATTCCGCCCGCCCCGGCACACCGGCGGCCGAGCGCGCGCCGGTCGATCCGCAGGTCGCCGACGAGCGCCTGCAGCGGTTGCAGGCTCTGCTGACCGACCAGCAGCGCGCGGCGCAAGAGGCGATGGTGGGGCGCACCGTCCACGTGCTGTTCGAGAAGCGGGGCCGTCTGGCCGGGCAGATGGTGGGCAAGTCCGATCACCTGCATGCGGTCCATGTGACGGACGATTCGCTTTCCGCGGGCGATCTGCGCGCCGTGCGCATCACGTCCAGCGGGCCGAATTCTCTCGGCGGCGAGATTGTGGGCAGTTGAGCCACAGCGCGGCGATTTCGTGCCGCGCGGCCGAAGGGGAACGAGAAAATGCCTTACAGCCCGAGGATCCTTTGCTAGTCTCAGATCGTGGGCGCCGTCGCGCCCTTTGGCTGGAGGAGCATGGCTGCAGACACGCGCATCGGCAGGATCGGCACCGCATCCGCGGCACCTGACGCTGTCACAATCCTTTCGCTTGTCAAAGCCTCTCCCGATCCCCACCTTGGTCCTGCAACACCCTGGATAAGGAGCCCCGCTTGGGCATCAGCGCGCTGACCCCCCCGCCCCGGTCCGAAGACGTACTGGAATCGCGTCTGGAATTTCCCGATAACCGATTGCTCATCGATCTTTGCGGCGAATTCGACCGTAACCTTGCCCGGATCGAGCAGCAGACCGGCGTTCACATCCTGCGGCGGGGCAACCAACTTGCGGTTATGGGCGAGGCCGGGCCGCGCGAACAGGCGGTCGAGGTGCTGAAGGCCGCTTACGCGCGGCTCGAGGAAGGCCGCAGCCTGGAGGAGGGCGATCTGGACGCAACCATCCGCATGGGACGTCCCGGACCGGCAGAGGGCGGCGAACAACTGGAGATGTTCCAGGGCGGCCGCGTGGAACTGCGCACCCGCAAGAAGGTGGTAGAGCCGCGCACCGACGCGCAGAAGGTGTATGTCCAGCAACTGTTCACGCACGAACTGGCCTTTGGCATTGGCCCCGCAGGTACCGGCAAGACCTATCTGGCCGTTGCCGTGGGTGTCACGATGTTTCTGGGCGGCCATGTGGACAAGATCATCCTGTCGCGCCCGGCGGTCGAGGCGGGGGAAAGGCTGGGTTTCCTGCCGGGCGACATGAAGGAAAAGGTCGATCCCTACATGCAGCCGCTCTACGACGCGCTGAACGACTTCATTCCGGCCAAGCAGTTGCAGAAGCTGTTCGAGGAGAAGCGGATCGAGATCGCGCCGCTGGCCTTCATGCGCGGCCGGACGCTGGCCAATGCCTTCGTCGTGCTGGACGAGGCGCAGAACGCGACCGCGATGCAGATGAAGATGTTCCTGACCCGTCTGGGCGAAGGCTCGCGCATGGTCATCACCGGCGACCGCAGCCAGATCGACCTGCCGCGCGGCGTGTCCTCGGGGCTGGCCGAGGCCGAGCGCATCCTCGAGGGCGTCAAGGGCGTGGCCTTCAGCTACTTCACCGCCAAGGACGTGGTGCGCCATCCGCTGGTCGCCCGCATCATCGAGGCCTATGACCGCGACGATGCCCGGCCCCTGTGACACTCTGATCGAGGACGGCCGCTGGCAGGAGATCGACCTGCCGGGGCTGACGGACAGGGCGGCGGCGGAGACGCTGGCCGCCCTTGGCCTTGACCCGCGCGGGTTCGAGATCAGCGTTCTGGCCAGTGACGACGATCGGATTGCCGTTCTGAACGCCGATTTCCGCGGCAAGGCCACGCCGACGAACGTGCTGTCCTGGCCATCCGAGGAACGAGGCGCGGCTGAGCCAGGCATGGCGCCCGATCTTCCACAGGGCGACCCGAACGACCCGTGCGAACTCGGCGACATTGCTATGTCCTACGACACCTGCGCGCGCGAGGCGGCGGCTCAGGGTAAGCGGTTTTCTGATCACGCGACGCATCTGATCGTGCACGCGACGTTGCATCTGCTTGGTTATGATCATATCGCCGATGAAGATGCCGTCCTGATGGAAGCGCTGGAGGCGCGGATACTTGCGGGACTGGGGGTCGATGACCCATATTTGGTGGTGGACGACTAATTGTCCCGATCGGTTGGAAAGGAACTATGAGCGACACTGGCGACGGGTCTAGGGCAGCGCAGAGCGCGCTGGAACTGGACGAGGAGAGCGGGCAACGAGGATTATTCGGGCGCCTGCTTGAGGCCTTCAGTCCACAGGACGAAGATGACGACGAGGCGCCGCGGATAGAGCGCCCCGCCCTTGCGCTGGGAAACCTGCGCCGGATGCGGGTCGAGGATGTGATGATCCCAAAGGCCGATGTGGTCGCCGTGCCGGTCGATATCGGCAAGGCCGAACTGGTCGAGGTGTTTCGTGAAAGCGGATTCTCCCGCCTGCCGGTCTACAAGGAGACGCTCGACCATCCGCTCGGCCTGCTGCTGCTGAAGGATTTCGCGCTGGAATGCGGTTTCAACGGCTCCGGGTCGCGGCTGTCGTTGCGCAAGATTCTGCGGCCGATGCTGTTCGTGCCGCCCTCCATGCCACTGTCGATCCTGCTGCAGAAGATGCAGACGGAGCGGACCCACATGGCGCTGGTGATCGACGAATACGGCGGTGTGGATGGTCTGGTGACGATCGAGGATCTGATTGAGCAGGTCATCGGCGACATTTCCGACGAACACGACACGGCCGAGGATGGTCAGTGGACGCAGGAAAAGCCGGGTGTCTACATCGCGCTCGCCAAGGCCGATCTGCAAGAGTTCGAAGCCGAGATCGGCATGGGCCTGTCCGAGCCGCTTGAGGACGAGGAAGCCGATACCTTGGGCGGGTTGGTCTTCGTGCTGGCCGGGCGCGTCCCGGCGCGGGGCGAGGTGATCCCGCATCCCGCGGGCCTCCAGTTCGAGGTGGTGGATGCCGATCCTCGTCGGATCAAGCGGTTAAGGGTGCGCCTGCCGGGCGCGACCACCGGGCGTTGATCTCGTCCCCCCCGCGATGGCGCGCGCCGGCGTTGGCGGCGCTCGCGGGTGCTGGTGTGGCGCTCGGCCAAGCCCCGCTGGGATGGTGGTTCGTCGCTTTTCCTGCGCTTGCGGGACTTTTCACGCTTCTCGCCGAGGCTGGCGGATGGCGGCGCGCCTTCGGTCTGGGATGGGTTGCCGGCGCTGGCTATTTCGCGGTGGCACTGTTCTGGATTGTTGAGCCATTTCTGGTCGACCCAGATCGCCACGCTTGGATGGCACCCTTTGCGCTGGTCGGCATGGTCGGCGGCATGGCGCTTTTCTGGGGGGCGGCGGCCGCGTTGGGGGCCTGGCTGGGCGGGCGCGGTGGCCTGGCGCTGGGCTTTGCGCTGTCGGATCTGGTGCGCGGGTTCTTTCTGACCGGCTTTCCCTGGGCATTGATTGGACACATCTGGATCGACACGCCAGTGGTGCAACTGGCGACCGTGGTGGGCGCGGTGGGGTTGACCCTGCTGACGACGCTGGCGGCGGCCGCCGTGATCCGCCCGCGTGGCGCGGGGATCGTGGCGGCGGCGCTTCTGGGCGCCTGGCTGGGTGGACTGTGGCTGATGGCGCAGCCCGTGCCTGCGCGCGAGGTGCCCGTGACGCTGCGTCTGGTACAGCCCAACGCGACCCAGCACCTGAAATGGGATCCCGACTATGCGCGGCAGTTCTTCCAGCGCCTTCTGGACCTGTCGGCCCCCGGCGATACCCCGCCCGATCTGGTGATCTGGCCGGAAACCGCCGTGCCCTTCCTGCTGGAAGCTGACCACTGGGCGCTTCCCCTGATCGCCGACGCGGCGGGCGGGGTGCCGGTGGCGCTGGGCATCCAGCGTGCCGAGGGTTCGCGGTATTACAATAGCCTGACCGTCATCCGCCCGGATGCCAAAATCGGACCGGTCTATGACAAGCACCACCTGACGCCGTTCGGTGAATACATCCCTCTTGGCGATCTTGCCGCCCGCTTCGGCCTGCGCGGGTTCGCCGCGCAAGAGGGGGCAGGCTATTCTCCTGGTCCCGGCCCTGAACTGATCGACCTCGGCCCCGCGGGTCGCGCGCTGCCGCTGATCTGCTACGAGGCGATCTTTCCCCACAACCTGCGCGGCACCGATCGGCCCGACTGGCTGCTGCAGATCACCAATGACGGCTGGTTCGGGCAGTTCTCGGGGCCCTATCAGCACCTGGCACAGGCGCGGTTGCGCGCGGTGGAGCAGGGGCTGCCGATGATCCGGGTGGCCAATACCGGCGTCACCGCGGTGATCGACGCGCGCGGTCGGGTGCTGCAATCGATCGACCTTGACCGCCACGGGGCAATCGACGCCGTGCTGCCGGGAGCGCTGGCCCCCACGCCCTACGCCCGCGCCGGGGATGGACCGGTCACCGTCGGACTTTTCGTGGCTTTTGGCGCACTTGGCTGGCGCCGCTGGCGCAATCGGGATTGACCCGGCCGCCCGGCCCGCTTATCGCTGCGGTCTGACCCGTCACAACGGCTTCCTGGCGTGGCGGGGTTGACCCTAATGGAGCACTTCCCATGAGCCGCAAGAACTACGTCTTCACCTCCGAGTCCGTGTCGGAGGGCCACCCCGACAAGCTGTGCGACCGCATCTCGGACGCGGTCCTCGACGCCTTCCTGGCGGAAGAGCCGAACGCGCGCGTCGCCTGTGAAACCTTCGCGACGAGCGGGCTGGTGGTGATCGGCGGCGAGGTCGGCCTGTCCAACCAGGAGCGGCTGAAGGATTACATGGGCCGGATCGGCCAGATCGCCCGCGACTGCATCAAGGACATCGGCTACGAGCAGGAAAAGTTCCATTGGAACACCTGCCACGTGCTGAACTTCCTGCACGAACAATCCGCCCATATCGCCCAGGGTGTGGACCGCGATGGTGCGGGCGACCAGGGGATCATGTTCGGCTACGCGGTGGACGAGACGCCGGAACTGATGCCGGCACCGATCCAGTACGCCCACAAGATTCTGCGCAGGCTGGCCGAGGCGCGCAAATCCGGCGCCGAACCGCTGTTGCGCCCCGATGCTAAATCGCAGCTTTCGGTGCGATATGAAGACGGCAAGCCGGTCGAGGTGACCTCGCTGGTGCTGTCGACGCAGCATTCCGACGCAAGCCAGACCTCGGACGACATCCGCGCCATCGTCGAGCCCTACATCCGTGAGGTGCTGCCGGCGGACTGGATCACCGAAAAGACCCAATGGCACGTCAACCCGACCGGCACCTTTGTCATCGGTGGACCGGACGGGGACGCCGGCCTGACCGGGCGCAAGATCATCGTCGACACCTATGGCGGGGCTGCCCCGCATGGTGGCGGCGCGTTTTCCGGCAAGGATCCGACCAAGGTGGATCGCTCGGCCGCCTATGCCGCGCGCTTCCTGGCCAAGAACGTGGTCGCGGCGGGCCTGGCCGGGCGCTGCACGCTGCAGCTTTCCTATGCCATCGGCGTGGCAGATCCGCTGTCGATCTATGTCGATACCCATGGCACGGGCGTCGTGCCGGACGAGGAGATCGAGCGCGTCGTTGGCAGCGTAATGGACCTGACCCCGCGGGGCATCCGCGAGCATCTGGGGCTGAACCGACCGATCTATTCGCGCACCGCCGCTTACGGCCATTTCGGGCGCGAACCGGAGGCTGATGGCGGCTTCAGTTGGGAAAAGACCGATCTCGCCGACAAGATGAAGCAGGCAGTCTGACGGGCGGGGCCTTGACGGCCCTGTCGTGATCCGTCACCCAACCGCGCCATGAGCAGCACCGACAAGACGATCCCGGAGCGGCGTAACTTCTACGGCCGTCGCCGCGGCAAGACGCTCAAGGACCATCAGCGAACCTGGCTGGCCGAGGACTTGCAGCGCCTTGCGCCGGCAGGCGCCAGCCTGCGCGACAACCCAGACCGGCGGCAGATCGACCCGTCAGCGTTCTTCGGCGATGACCGTCCGCTGTGGCTGGAGATCGGCTTCGGCGGTGGCGAGCACATGGTGCATCAGGCCGAGCACCACCCCGGTATCGGGCTCGTGGGATGCGAGCCCTTCATCAACGGCGTCGCGATGCTCCTTGGAAAGATCCGGCGGGCGGGTGTGACCAACCTGCGGGTCTATCCGGGCGACGTTCGAGACATGTTCGACGTGTTGCCCGACGCCTGCCTGGATCGCGCCTTCCTGCTCTACCCCGACCCCTGGCCAAAGAAGAAGCACCACCGGCGCCGCTTCGTCACGCCCGAACACCTGAAGCCGCTGGCTCGGGTGCTGAAGCCGGGGGCGATCTTCCGCGTGGCGACCGACATTCCCGATTATGTGCGCCAGACGCTGGAGCAGGTGCCCGCCGCAGGCTTCACGCGGCTCGACCTGCCGCTGCACGAGGCATGGCCGGACTGGTTGTCGACGCGCTACGAACAGAAGGCGCTGCGCGAGGGGCGGCAGCCCCATTACCTGACCTTCCGCCGCAACTGACACCCGGCGACCGTGGGCCGCCAACTAGCGGCCGGAAACCTTCTGTTCGTCTTTCCGGGGCAGGGTGTGCCTGCGATCCGGCGGCCGCCCATGGACCCGCCTTCGGCCGATGTCAGCATCGGCGGCAGAATGCCAGCATTAACGGACAGTTAACTTTTTGCTTTCCGCGGCACGTTCCGCAAGGTACCGCTAGCGTGTTACAAGTTCATGTGTGGAGAGAATGATGAGTGCGACCCCCGAAAGCCGCCTTGCGGATCTGGGCCTTGTCCTACCCGAAGCGCCGGCGCCTGCGGCCAACTATGTGCCCTATGTGCTGACCGGAAGGACGCTCTATGTCTCGGGACAGATCAGCCAGGGACCGGGCGGGCTGATCCGCGGACGGATCGGCGAGGATATGGATGTAGACGCCGGCGCGCTGGCAGCACAGCACAGCGCCTTGTCGCTGATCGCGCAGGCGCGGGCCGCCTGTGGCGGCGATCTTGGCCGCGTCGCGCGGGTGCTGAAGCTGACGGGCTTCGTCAACTCCACCCCCGATTTCACCGAGCAGCCCAAGGTCATCAACGGCGCCTCCGACCTGATGGTCGCGATTTTCGGCGAGGCCGGGCGCCATGCCCGTTCGGCCGTCAGCGCCGCCTCTCTGCCGATGGGAGTCGCGGTCGAGATCGAGGCGATCTTCGAGGTGCGCTGATGCCTGACCTGCCTGCTGTCTTCCTTGGTCCCCCGATCGCCCACCGCGCGCTGCACGACCGTGCAGCGGGTCGGCCGGAAAACTCGCGCGCTGCGGTGAGGGCCGCGGTGGCGGCGGGCTACGGGATCGAGATCGACGTGCAGCCTTCGGCCGACGGCCGGGCGATGGTGTTCCACGACTACACCCTGGATCGGCTGACCGCCCGCACGGGTCCGATCCTGACGCATGACGCGGCAAGCCTTGGGCGCATCGGCCTGACTGACGCCGAGGACGGAATCCCGACGCTGTCCGAGGTGCTGGAGATCGTCGCCGGGCGCGTCGCGCTGCTGGTCGAGATCAAGAGCCAGGACCGCTCCGGCGCGCCCGGCACCGGCCCGCTGGAGGCTGAGGTGGCCCGCGACCTGGCGGGTTATCAGGGGCCGGCCGCGGTGATGTCGTTCAACCCGGCCTCGGTGGCAGAGATGGCGCGCCTTGCCCCCGATCTGCCGCGCGGCATCGTGACCGAGGCCTATGCCGAGGCCGACTATCCCGACATGCCGGCCGCAACCCGCGAACGGCTGCGCGCGATCGCAGATTACGACGCGGTCGGGGCCAGCTTCATCTCGCATAGCTGGAAAGATCTGTCGCGCCCGCGCGTGTCTGAACTGCGCGACGCCGGCGCGGCAATCCTCTGCTGGACCATCCGCAGCGCCGAGGAGGAGGCAACCGCCCGTCGCATCGCCCAGAACGTCACGTTCGAGGGATACGCGGCCGCGCTGCCTTGACGCCCCCGCCCCTTGGGCCATCTGTTGGGGGAATGTCCCCGACCGACCCCGCCCCATGACCGACCTGACGCTGCAGATCGAAACGCTGACCGCCATCGACCGCCTGTCCGCGGCCGACTGGGACGCCTGCGCCTGCCCGGAAACCGCAGGCGGCAACCGCCCGCTGGACCCGTTCACCACCCATCGCTTTCTGGCGGCGCTGGAACGCTCTGGCTCCGTGGGTCCGGGCACCGGATGGCAGCCGCATCACCTTGCAGTTCGCGCGGGCAGCGCCCTGATCGCCGTCGCCCCGCTTTATGCCAAGGGCCACAGCCAGGGCGAATACATCTTTGATCACAACTGGGCACATGCCTACGAACGGGCGGGCGGGCGCTACTATCCGAAACTGCAATGCGCCGTGCCCTTCACGCCCGCCACCGGCCGCCGCTTGCTGACCGCGCCGGGCCATACCGCCACCGGCCGCGCCGCGCTGGTCGAGGGGCTGATCCGCATCGCCACCGAAAACCGCCTGTCCTCGGCCCACATCACCTTCTGCACCGAGGATGAGGCCGCGGCTGGCGAGGCCATGGGCCTGCTGCACCGCGTCACACAGCAGTTCCACTGGCAGAACGCGGGCTACGCCAGCTTCGACGACTTCCTCGCGCAACTCTCTTCGCGCAAGCGCAAGACGATCCGCAAGGAACGCGCGACGGCGAAAGCCTTCGGCGGCACAATCCACCGGCTGACCGGCGACGCGATCCGGCCCGAGCATTGGGACGCCTTCTGGCGCTTCTACCAGGACACCGGCGCGCGCAAATGGGGCACGCCCTACCTGACCCGACGCGCCTTCGATGCCTTCCACGACACGATGCGCGACGACATCCTGCTGGTGCTGGCCGAACGCGACGGCCGCTGGGTCGCCGGCGCGCTCAACTTCATCGGCCGCCACACGCTGTTCGGCCGCTACTGGGGCTGCACCGAGGATCATCCCTGCCTGCATTTCGAGCTGTGCTACTACCAGGCCATCGACTACGCGATCGCGACCGGGATGAGCCGGGTGGAGGCTGGCGCGCAGGGCGAACACAAACTCGCGCGCGGCTATCTGCCCACCCCGGTCCATTCGCTGCACTGGATCGCCGAGCCGTCGTTCCGCGATGCCGTCGCCCTCTATCTGGAGGCCGAGCGCGACGCGGTGGATGAGGAGATCGAGGTGCTGACCAGCTACGGCCCGTTCCGCCGCAGCGAATCGTGCTAGGCTGCCGCCGCGAACAGGGGATTGCCGATGACGCTCACTCTCTACACCAACCCGATGTCGCGCGGCCGCATCGCGCGGTGGATGCTGGAAGAGGTCGGCGCGCCCTATGACGCAGTGATCGTCAACTACGGCCCGGCGATGCGCGCGCCCGACTATCTGGCCCTCAACCCGATGGCCAAGGTGCCGACGCTGGTGCACGACAGTCAGGTAATCACAGAATGCGCCGCGATCTGCCTCTACCTCGCCGATGTCTTCCCCGACGCCAACCTCGCACCCCCGCCCGGTCGCCGCGCCGCCTATTACCGCTGGATTGCCTTTGCCGCCGGGCCGGTGGAACACGCGGTCACCAACCGGAGCATGAAGTTCGAGCCGGGGCCGGACATGCGCAGCCGCGTCGGCTACGGCGACTACGACAGCGTCATCGCCACGCTGGAACATGCGGTGCAGCAGGCGCCCTACCTTGCGGGCGACAGCTTCAGCGCGGCGGATGTCTATGCCGGCGCGCAGATCGGCTGGGGCCTGCAGTTCGGCACCATCCCCGACCGCCCCGCCTTCCGCGCCTACTGGGACCGGATCAAAGACCGCCCCGCCGTGGTCCGTGCAGCAGCACTGGACGACGCGGCCATGCCGCCCAAGGACAAAGGATAAGACATGCCCGACCTGCTATCAGACGACGACCGCAGCGCCGCCCTTCCCGACCTTGGCGCCACCGGCTGGGGTGCCGTCGCCGACCGCGACGCGATCCGCAAGATCTGGAAGTTCAAGAACTTTTCGGAAGCCTGGGGCTTCATGTCCCGCGCCGCCCTTGTGGCCGAGAAGATGGACCACCACCCGGAATGGCTGAACGTCTACAACGTGGTGGACGTGACGCTGACCACCCATCATTGCGGTGGTCTGTCCGACCTCGACCTCGATCTGGCGCGCAAGATGGACAAGCTTGCCGGCGACGCGCAGGTGCAGACCGACCATTCCGAGCCGGTGGAATGCCTTTGCACGATCAACGCGCAGAAGGCGGCGGGCAAATGACGAACCCCAGCAGGCCTATCGGCCGGGATGCCAGAACGGCTGCATCACCAGATAGGTGAAAGACGCCGACCAGGTGATCACGACAAGGCCGTTGAGCGATTCAAGCCCCGCGATCAGCCGCAAGGCGCCGGTCGGGTAGATGTCACCGATGCCCAGCGTCGTGTAGCTGGTGAGCGAGAAATACAGGAAGTCCACCAACCCGGGCGTGAAGGCGCCGGTGATGGTGCCGAAGACCTGCAGATGATGCAGCACGGCAAAGACAGCGGCATAGATCAGCACCTGCACGATGTGCGACGCAAGGCAGGCGGCGATGATCACCACGACACGTTGCCGCGGCCGGATCGGCAGCCGCGGCAGCAGCGCACCGGTGATCCGCAGCGCCTCGTAGTGGGTCAGGACCGAGACGGCCATCAGGCTCAGGGCAATCAGGACCGTCACTGCAATGATCATTCCGTCGCCTCCACTGCTATCCGCGGGATCGACCCGCACCGGACCGAGGCGCGATCATACCTCTCCTTTTGGTTAACGAAAAAACGCAACCTCTTGAAAAGGCGTATTTTTTCGATTTGCTCACGCGTGAGCAGCACCCCTCAGATCGCCTCCAGCAGCGACTCGCCGCCCGAGATCTCGCAGACCCCCGTCGACTCTTCCAGATGGAGCCGCTTGACCACCCCGTCCTCGACCAGCATGGCGTAACGCTTCGACCGGTCCAGCATCCCCCGTTCCGGCATCGAATAGTCCATGCCGACGGCCTTGGTGAACGCCGCCCCCGGATCGGCCAGCAGGGTGATCGCAGCCCCCTCGGCGCCCGAGACGCGGCCCCAGTAGCGCATCACATGCGGGTCGTTGACCGCGATGCAGATGATCTCGTCGATCCCCTTGTCGCGGAACTGGTCGGCGGTGCGGATGAAGCTGGGCAGATGCGCGCTGTCGCAGGTGGGGGTGAAGGCGCCCGGCACCGCAAAGATCACCACGCGCCGCCCCTTCAGCTTCTCCGACAGCGACACCGGGTGGATCCCGCCCTCACCCGATTGCAGCAGCGTCGCCTCGGGCAGGGTCATTCCTTCGTGCAGCATCTCAGATCGTCTCCAGCAGCGACTCGCCGGTCGACCGGTCGCATTGCAGCGGCTCGTCGATGTTGGCCTGGGTGATCACCCCGTCCTCCAGCACCAGCGCATAGCGGTTCGACCGGCCGATCAACCCGATCTGCGGCGCTGTGAAATCCATGCCCAGCCCCTTGGTGAACGATCCGTCGGCATCGCCCAGAAAGCTGATCCCCGCGGCTGTGGCCCCGGTCGACTCGCCCCAGGCCTGCAGCACGAAGGGGTCGTTGACGGCGACGCAGATGATCTCGTCGACGCCCTTGGCGCGGAACGCGTCGGCGGTACGGATGAAGCTTGGGATATGCGCCGTCGTGCAGGGGCCGGTAAAGGCACCGGGCAGGGCGAACAGCACCACCTTGCGGCCCTTCAGAACCTCGGACAGTTGCACCTGTTCGGGGCCTTTGGCCCCCATTCTGACCAGCGTGGCGTCGGGCAGGCGTTGGCCCACGGATAGCGACATGAACATCCCCTCGTGCGTTGCGTTTCGTCTCTTTGGGGTTATAGGGTCGCGCCCGGCGGGGGACCAGTGGGAAGGGCGGAAGATGGCAGGCATCGTGGTGATCGGCGCGGGGCAGGCGGGGGCGTCGCTGGTGGCCCGGCTGCGCACCCAGGGCTACGACGGGCCGCTGACCCTGATCGGCGGCGAACCCGTGCCGCCCTATCAGCGCCCGCCGCTGACCAAGAAATACCTGACGGGTGAGATGGATCTGGACCGGCTTCTGCTGCGCCCCGCGAGCTTCTATGCTGACCATGACATCGCGCTCCGCCTTGGCGCCCCGGTCGCACGGATCGACCCCGCGGCGCGGCAGGTGCATCTGGGCGGCGGGGTGCTGCCCTACGACCAGCTGGCGCTCACCACCGGTTCGATCCCCCGTCGCCTGCCCGCCGCCTTTGGGGGCACCCTGGGCCGCGTCTATGTCGCCCGCGATCTGGCTGATGCCGACGCGATGATGCCCGAGTTCCAGGCGGGCCGCCGGGTGCTGGTGGTCGGCGGCGGCTATATCGGGCTGGAGGCCGCGGCCGTCGCCGCCGGCAGGGGGCTTCAGGTCACCGTGGTCGAGATGGCCCCGCGCATCCTGCAGCGGGTGGCCTGCCAGGAGACTTCGGACTGGTTCCGCGCGCTGCATCAGGCCCACGGCGTGACGATCATCGAGGGCACAGGCCTCGACCGCCTGCTGGGCGACGGGCAGGTCACCGGCGCGCGCCTTTCGGACGGGCGCGAACTCGCGGTCGATTTCGTCATCGTCGGCATCGGCATCGCACCCAGCACCACGCTTGCCGAAAGCGCCGGACTGACCCTGGATAACGGCATCGCGGTGGATGCGCAGGGGCGCACCTCTGCACCCGGCATCTGGGCGGCCGGCGATTGCGCCTCCTTCCCCTGGCGCGGCGGGCGGCTCAGGCTGGAAAGCGTGCAGAACGCCATTGATCAGGCCGAATGCGTCGCCGACAACATGCTGGGCGCAGGGCGCGACTATGCTCCTGTACCGTGGTTCTGGTCGGACCAGTATGACGTGAAGCTGCAGATCGCCGGGCTGAACCAGGGCTATGACCGTGTGGTCGTCCGCGACGGCGGTGCGGCCCGCTCGCACTGGTATTTCGCGGGCGAGACGTTTCTGGCCGTGGATGCGATGAACGACCCGCGCGCCTACATGGTCGGCAAGCGCCTGCTGGAGATGTGTCGCGGCATCTCCCCGGACGTCGCGGCCGACGCTTCGGCCGATCTCAAGGCGCTGCTGAAGTCATGAGGATCATCGGCGGCAAGTTTCGGGGCCTGCACCTCGCCGACGTGGGGCAGGGGGACGAGGCCTCCCGCCTGCGCCCCACCTCGGACCGGGTGCGCGAGGCGATCTTCAACCTGCTGATCAACGGCGGCTATGGCGACCCGGTGACGGGCGCCCGCGTGCTTGACCTTTTCGCCGGTACAGGCGCGCTGGGGTTGGAGGCGCTGTCGCGGGGCGCCGCGCGCGTGACCTTTGTCGAGGACGGCACGGCAGGACGGGCGCTGATCCGCACCAATATCGACAAGATGCGCGCGATGGGCGTGACCGACGTCTATCGCCGTGATGCCACGCAACTGGGGCCGAACCGGGGTAAGCCCCATGATCTGATCTTCCTCGACCCGCCCTATGGCCGCGCGCTGGGCGAGGCGGCGCTCGACTCGGCGCTGGCGGGGGGCTGGGTCGCGCCCGGCGCGATCGTGGTCTTGGAGGAGAGCACGCCGCCCGTGCCGCCCGCGAGCCTGCGGCTGCTTGACCAGCGCCGCTACGGAGATACGCTGGTCACGATCCTGCGCCACGGGGACGCCGCGCCCCACGGATAGGAAAGTCCGATGCACCAGCACATCCTTGCCGCCGTAACTCAGGGCCCGCGCGCGGCCAGCATCGCCGAACGGGCGCATCGTCTGGCGCAGGACCACGGCGCGCGCCTGACCCTGCTGACCGTGACACCGCGCAGCGCGCATCCGGGGCATCTTGCGGCCGAGGCGGCGCGCTTCGCCGGGGAAGAGGCGCGCGCCCAGCTTCAGGCGCTGTTGCCGGGGGCAAGGGCGGACCTGATCGTGGCCCAGGGCCGCGTCGCCCCCACCATCGCCGCCACGGCCGAGGAAATCGGCGCCGACCTTCTGGTGATCGGTCCGAACGAACGGCGCAACCTGCGCGCCCATGTCATCGGATCGACCGCCGACAGGCTGCTGCGCACTGCCGCGATCCCCACGCTGGTGGTCCGCGGCCCCGTCTCCGGGGCCTATTCCAACGCGCTGGTCGCGGTGGATTTCTCGCTCGCCTCGCTTGCCGCCGTGCACGCGCTGATGGACCTTTGCCCCGGGGTGCGCATGCAGCTGGCCCACATCACCGACATGCCGCTGGAGTTCGAGGCCGCACTTCTGCGCGTCGGCACCACCCGCACCGACATCACCCAGCACTACAGGGCGCTGAAGGCCGAGGGGCGGCGGCGCCTGGACGAACTGGCCGCCGACCTGCCGGAAGAGGTGCATCCACGCGTCTTCGTGGGCGACCCGGCCGCGGCGCTGGTACGCCTGTCGCGCACCCGCGGCGTGGACCTTCTGGCGATGGGCACCCGCGGCCTCGACAGCCTGCGCGCCCATATCCTGGGCTCGGTCGCGCAAAAGGTGATCCGCGACGCTGCCTGCGATGTCCTTGTCGTGCCCGAGACGGCGGCCCCCTGACCTTGCACGCCTGTCACGAACCTGCGCTATATCGGGCGAAAGCCGCTCCGGATGACCATGACCAGCCCAGACGCCCAGCCGATCCTGACGCCCGACCTGCCAGAGCCCGCATCCTTCACCGACGCCGCCGCAGCCGTCGAGAGGCTGGAGGAGATCTACGGCAGTTCCACCCGGTTCCTGATCGACCACTTCTCGCAGGTGCTGACCGGGGGCCGCCCCGCAGGGCGCATCCGCGCCTTCTACCCCGAGATCCGTCTGGCAGTTACGAGCTTCGCCAAGACCGACAGCCGCCTCAGCTTCGGCCACGTCGCCACCCCCGGCGTCTACGCCAGCACGGTCACGCGCCCTGATCTGTTCCGCCACTATCTGCGCCAGCAGATCGACCTGCTGCTGCAGAACCACGGCGTTCCGCTTCAGATCGGGCCGTCGACCACCCCGATCCCGATCCACTTTGCCGTCGCCGGGGCCGAGGTGAACGTGCCGCAAGAAGGCGTGCTGGACTTCTCGCTGCGCGACGTCTTCGACGTTCCCGATCTGGCCACCACCAACGATGACGTGGTCAACGGTGCAAGCTTTCACAATGCCGACGGCTCGATGCCGCTCGCGGCCTTCACCGCGCAACGGGTCGATTATTCGCTGGCCCGCCTGTCGCACTACACCGCCACCGCGGCCGAGCATTTCCAGAACCACGTGCTGTTCACCAACTACCAGTTCTACGTGGACGAGTTCGAGGCATTCGGCCGCGCCGCGCTGGCCGATCCCGACAGCGGCTACACCGCGCTCGTCGGCCCCGGCAACGCCGAGATCACCGACCCCGCCGCCCCCCTGCCGCATCTGCCGAAACTGCCGCAGATGCCGACCTTCCATCTCAAACGACCCAAGAATCAGGGCATCACGCTGGTCAACATCGGCATCGGCCCGTCGAACGCCAAGACGGCGACCGACCACATCGCGGTGCTGCGCCCGCATGCCTGGATGATGGTCGGCCATTGTGCGGGCCTGAGAAACAGTCAGAGCCTGGGCGATTTCGTCCTGGCCCATGCCTACCTGCGCGAAGATCACGTGCTTGACGACGACCTGCCGATCTGGGTTCCGATCCCGGCGCTGGCGGAAATCCAGATCGCCCTGCAGGAAGCCGTGGCCGAGATCACCCGGCTGGAGGGGTATGAGTTGAAGCGCATCATGCGCACCGGCACCGTCGCCACCATCGACAACCGCAACTGGGAACTGCGCGACCAGTCCGGCCCGGTGAAGCGCCTCAGCCAGTCGCGCGCCATCGCGCTCGACATGGAAAGCGCCACCATCGCCGCCAACGGGTTCCGGTTCCGCGTGCCCTACGGCACGCTGCTGTGCGTCTCCGACAAGCCGCTGCATGGCGAATTGAAGCTGCCCGGCATGGCGACCGAGTTCTACCGCACCCAGGTCGCGCGGCACCTGCAGATCGGGATTCGCGCCATGGAACGGCTGCGCGAGATGCCGCTGGAACGCATCCACAGCCGCAAACTGCGTAGCTTCGAGGAAACAGCTTTCCTGTGATCTGCCGAAAACGCGTCAAAATCTGTGGAAAAGGGTTGAAACCTTCTGCAATGGATTGTGTCGCTATCAGGAATGCCGCAGTAAGGCACGGGTGAGCCTGCAGCAGACGGGCCAACAAGACGAGGAGACAAGGAATGTCGAAACCGATGACGAAGACCCAGTTGGTGGCCGCGCTGGCCGAAAGCATGGGCTCTGACAAGAAGACCGCAGGCGCCGCACTCGATGCGCTCACCTCCATCGTGACCGAGGAAGTGGGCAACGGCGGCGCAGTCACGCTTCCCGGCGTGGGCAAGATCGCCTGCCGCGCCCGGCCCGAGCGTATGGTCCGCAACCCCGCCACGGGTGAGCAGATCCAGAAGCCGGCCGACAAGGTGGTGAAGTTCACCATCGCCAAGGCACTGAAGGACAGCGTCAACAGCTGATCCGGCCCGCACGGGTCGCACGGGGCCGCGCAGGACCAGTCCTGTGGCGGCCTTTTTGCTTGGAAGCGTCATGGATATTCGCGCCATCCTGATGGGTCTGGCCTTTGCGGCCATGTGGTCCTCGGCCTTCACCTCGGCGCGGATGATCGTGGCCGATGCGCCACCCTTGATGGCGCTCAGCCTGCGCTTCCTGCTCTCGGGGCTGATCGGCATCGCCATCGCGCTGATGCTGCGGCAAAGCTGGCGGCTGACGCCCGCGCAGTGGCGCGCGATCATCGGTTTCGGCATCGCCCAGAACGCGCTCTACCTCGGTCTCAACTTCGTCGCGATGCAGTGGATCGAGGCGTCGCTGGCCGCGATCATCGCCTCCACCATGCCGCTTCTGGTGGCACTGGCAGGGTGGGCGATCTTTGCCGACCGGCCGCGCCCGCTGGCGATCGGCGGGTTGGTCGCCGGGATCATCGGCGTCATCATCATAATGGGCGCGCGCTTCTCGGGCGGGGTCGACCTGCTGGGCGTGGCGCTTTGCGTGCTGGGGGTGATCGCGCTGACCTTCGCAACCATGACGCTGCGCAACACCTCTGCGGGCGGCAACCTGATGATGGTGGTGGGGCTGCAGATGCTGGTGGGCTCCGCCGTGCTGGCCCCCGTCGCGCTGGCGCTGGAGACCTTCACGGTCAACTGGACCCCGCGCTTGATCCTCGCCTTCCTCTACACCACGCTGGTCCCGGGGCTGGCCGCCACCTGGGTCTGGTTCCTGCTGGTGGGCCGGATCGGCGCGGTGCGCGCCGCGGCCTTCCATTTCCTCAACCCGTTCCTCGGCGTCGCCATTGCGGCGCTGCTGCTGGGAGAGGCGCTGGGCTGGGCCGACGTGATCGGCGTGCTGGTGATCATGGCCGGCATCCTCGCCGTGCAGCTTGCCCGCCCACTACCGCCGCCGCCGAGACCCCCTGCCTGAGCAGGGTGTGACCTGTGCCCAAGGGTTGAAATTCGGTTAACAAAAATCAGGAAATCAAGTGATTTCAGAGGCTTGATTTTTTGGGCACGCGTGCCCAAACCCCGAAATCACCCCTCCGGCCCGATCTTCCCCGGCAAGCCCCCCACCTGCCCGCGATGCCGCAGCAGGTGATCCAGCAGCACGCAGGCCATCATCGCCTCGCCCACCGGAACCGCCCGGATCCCCACGCAAGGATCGTGCCGCCCCTTGGTCACGATCTCCACCTCCTCGCCACGCCGGTTTATCGTCGCGCGGGGGGTCAGGATGGATGAGGTCGGCTTCACCGCGAACCGAACCACCACCGGCTGCCCGGTGGAAATCCCCCCCAGGATGCCTCCCGCGTGATTGCTGGAATAGACCGGCCCCTCCGGCCCCATCCGGATCTCGTCGGCATTCTCCACGCCCGTCAGCGTCGCCGCCCCCATCCCCGCGCCGACCTCGACCCCCTTCACCGCGTTGATCGACATCATCGCGGCGGCGAGGTCGGTATCCAGCTTGCCATAAACCGGCGCGCCCAGCCCCACCGGCACGCCCTCCGCCATCACCTCGATCACCGCGCCGACCGAATTGCCGGACTTGCGCAGCTGATCCAGATAGCCCGACCACTCCTCGGCCGCGACCGGATCGGGGCACCAGAACGGATTGCGCCCGATCTCCTCGGCATCGAACCGCCCCCGGTCGATCCCCCGCAGCCCCATCTGCACCATGCAGCCGGTGATCGTCAGCCCCGGCGCCAGCACCGACAGCGCCGCCCGCGCGACGCCGCCCGCCGCGACCCGCGCCGCCGTCTCGCGCGCACTGGACCGTCCCCCGCCGCGATAGTCGCGCAGCCCGTACTTCTGGTGATAGGTGATGTCGGCATGCCCCGGCCGGAAGCTTTCGGCGATATCGCCGTAATCCTTTGACCGCTGGTCGGTGTTGCGGATCATCAAGCTGATCGGCGTCCCGGTGCTCTGTCCCTCGAACACGCCCGACAGGATCTCCACCTCATCCGCCTCGCGCCGCTGGGTGGTGTACTTGCTCTGCCCCGGCTTGCGCCGGTCCAGCCAGTGCTGGATTGCGCCCGCGTTCAGGGGCACGCCCGGCGGGCAGCCGTCCACCATCGCGCCAAGCGCCGGCCCGTGGCTTTCCCCCCAGGTAGTGACGCGGAACAGATGGCCAAAGCTGTTGTGAGACATGGGCGGCTCCTTTGCCCTCCCGTCTAGCCGTGCGGCCCGCCCCCCTCAAGCCCCCCTTGCCACGCCACGGGGGCGGGATTAGGTTCCCCGTTACCTCGGGGTGCCCGCACGGGCTGAGACGCAATACGCGAACCCGTTGAACCTGAACCGGTTAGGACCGGCGGAGGGAAGGTCGACCATCCTTCACCACTCCGTCCGTCGCAAATGGAGGATGACATGCGCTATCCGATCCTTGCTGCGGGGATGCTTCTGGCTGCCACCGGCGTCCAGGCCCAGACCCCCGAACTGACGATCTACACCTACGACAGCTTCGTTTCCGACTGGGGCCCCGGCCCGCAGGTGAAGGCGGCGTTCGAAGAGAACTGCGGCTGCACCGTGAGTTTCGTGGGCACCGGCGACGGCGCCGCCCTGCTGGCCCGCCTGCAGCTTGAGGGCGCGCGCAGCCCGGCAGACATCGTTCTGGGCCTCGACACCAACCTGATCGCGACGGCCAAGGCGACGGGGCTGTTCGCCCCCCACAGCATCGCCGCCGAGCACGACTTGCCGGTCGCCTTCGACGACCCGCAGTTCCTGCCCTATGACTGGGGCTGGTTCGCCTTCGTCCACGACCGCGAACGCCTGCCCGAGCCGCCCGACAGTTTCGAGGCGCTGATCGCCTCCGACCTGTCGGTGGTGATTCAGGATCCGCGCTCCTCCACCCCCGGTCTTGGTCTGCTGATGTGGGTGGAAGCCGCCTATCCCGAACGGTCGGCCGAAATCTGGCAGGCGCTGGCCCCCCGCGTGCTGACCGTGACGCCCGGTTGGTCCGAGGCCTATGGCCTTTTTCTGGAGGGCGAGGCCGACATGGTGCTGTCCTACACCACCTCGCCCGCCTATCACCTGATTGCCGAGGATGACGACACCAAGGCCGCCGCCCCCTTTGCCGAAGGGCATTACCTGCAGGTCGAGGTTGCAGGCATGCTGGAAACCGCCCCGAACCCCGATCTCGCGCGGCAGTTCCTGGAGTTCATGCTGACCGACGGCTTCCAGTCCGTGATCCCCGAAACGAACTGGATGTACCCGGCGGTGGTACCCGAGGCGGGCCTGCCCGACGGCTTCGAGACGCTGCACCGGCCCGAGCAATCGCTGCTGTTCACACCCGACGAGGCGGCGGCGGTGCGCGAGGCCGCGCTAGACCGCTGGCTGACCGCGCTGAGCCGCTGACCGGGTCGCGGCCCTTGGGAATTCACCCGCCCCGTGCCGGTGTGCTCCTCGGCACAGCCGTCGCGGGGCTGCTTCTGCTGCTGACACTTGGCGCGCTGGCGGCGGTGGCCCTTCGGGCCGAGGGTGCAAGTGCCCTGCGCTCAACGGACTGGGCGGCCATTCGGTTCACGCTGTGGCAGGCACTTGCCTCAGCCGGGCTGTCGGTGCTGCTGGCGCTGCCGGTAGCCCGCGCGCTGGCACGGCGGCGGTTCCGGGGGCGGGCTTGGCTGATCACGCTGATGGGCGCGCCGTTCCTGTTGCCCTCGCTGGTGGCGGTGCTGGGACTGATCGCTGTTTTCGGGCGCAACGGGATCGTCAATCAGGCCTTCGCCTCGCTCGGACTGCCGCCGGTGTCGATCTACGGGCCGCAGGGGGTGATCCTGGCACATGTGTTCTTCAACCTGCCGCTCGCGACCCGGCTTATCCTGCAAGGCTGGCTGTCGATCCCGGCCGAGCGTTTCCGGCTGGCGGCGAGCCTCGGGTTTTCCCCCGTCGACATTCAGCGGCGGCTGGAATGGCCGATGGTGCGCGAGGTGGTGCCTGGGGCATTTCTGGTGATCTTCCTGATTTGCCTGACCAGCTTTGCCGTCGCGCTGACCTTGGGGGGCGGACCGAGAGCGACGACCGTGGAGTTGGCGATCTATCAGGCGTTCCGCTTCGATTTCGATCTGGGGCGGGCGGCTTTGCTCGCGCTGGTCCAATTCGCGATCTGCGGGATTGGCGCGGCGGTGACGCTCTGGGTCGCGGTGCCTTCGGCTATGGGCGGGGGACTGGACCGGGCGGTGGAGCGGTGGGATGCAGCATCCGCCTGGTCGCGGTCGCTGGATGCGCTGGTGCTGACGCTGGCGGCGGCTTTCCTGCTGATCCCGCTGGGCATGGTCGTCGCGAACGGCCTGCCGGGGCTCGCGGGGCTGCCAGAAAGCGTCTGGCGCGCGGCGGGGCGGTCGGTGGTGGTGGCACTGGTCTCGGCGGCGCTTTGCCTGACTTTTGCTCTGGCGCTGGCGCACGCGGTGGTGCGGGTGGGGGCGATCTATGACGGGGTGGGGATGCTATCGCTCGCCGCCTCTCCGCTGGTGATCGGGACGGGGCTGTTCATCATCGCCTTTCCGCTGGTCGATCCCGCCGTTGTGGCGCTGCCGGTGACCGCGCTGGTCAATGCGGCAATGGCGCTGCCGTTCGCCTTGCGGGCCATACTGCCCGCGCTGCGTCAGATGGAGGCGACGCAGGGGCGGTTGGCGGACAGTCTGGGGATGGGCGGACTGACGCGGCTGCGGCTGGTCACCTTGCCGCGGCTGCGGCGGCCGCTGGGGTTCGCGGGCGGACTGGCGGCGGCCTTGTCGATGGGCGATCTTGGAGTCATCGTGCTGTTTGCCGGGACCGAGGGGGCGACGCTGCCCCTGCAGGTCTACCGGCTGATGGGAGCCTACCGGATGGGCGACGCCGCGGCGGCGGCGCTGGTATTGCTGACGCTCAGTCTGTTGCTGTTCTGGCTGTTCGATCGCGGGGGGCGCGGCGATGGGCGGGTCTGAGGGGCTGCGGCTGGACCGGGTGGAGATCCGCTGGGATGATTTCCGGCTGACCGCCGATTGGGCGGTGCCTGCCGGCGCGCGGGTGGCGGTGATCGGACCGTCGGGGGCAGGGAAATCGACGCTGCTGGGGGCGATTGCGGGATTCGTGCCCGTCGTGTCGGGCCGGATGCTGTGGGCGGGGGCCGAGATCACGCGGGCGGCACCCGGCGACCGGCCGCTGAGCATCCTGTTTCAGGACAACAACCTGTTTCCCCACATGACCACCTTCCAGAACGTCGCGCTGGGCCTGCGTTCCGATCTGCGGTTGACTGCGGATCAGCGCGTGCGGGTCGATGCGGCGATGGAGCGGGTGGGACTGGCGGGGCTGGGGGCGCGGCGGCCGGGCGAGTTGTCTGGCGGGCAGCAGGGGCGGGTGGCGCTGGCGCGGGCGTTGCTGCGGGACCGGCCGCTGCTGCTGCTGGACGAGCCGTTTTCGGCGCTAGGGCCGGCGTTGAAGGCGGGGATGCTGGCCCTGCTGGACGAGGTCGCGGCGGAGGCGGGGCTGACGGTGATGATGGTCACCCATGACCCCGAGGACGCGAAACGGCTGGGGGGGCTGACGGTTCTGGTGGCCGACGGGGTGGGCCATCCGCCGGTCGACACAGAGGCGCTGTTTGCCGACCCGCCCGAGGCGCTCAGGGCCTATCTGGGGCGGTGAGGGGGCCGTGTGCACGCGTGCACAATATCTCAAGTTATTGAAAGAATGAGATTTCGTCTTTTTTGTTAACCTGATCGCAACCAATGAACAGGCCCCCGCGAGGGCCAGACCTTTGCGCTTGCTGGTGCAGTTTCGGGCTGTTGCGGCCGCGTGGTCTGGCCTTTGCGCGCCCCATGGGCGGTGTGCGGACATGGCCGACCTTGATCATGAACACGCGGCGATCTTCCAACATGACAGCCGCTTTGGAAGCCTATGCCGCCACCGCCCTCGTCACGACTGCCGGGATTGGTACGTCCCACACTGGACCGGCTCCATGCTTTGCCAGCACCATGGCAACAACTGCGGCGCGGATTGCAGCCGCGTTCTCTTGTGGTTGTGGACGCAACAATGCTCCGCCGCGTGCGGTTCCTTCGCGAAAGAAATCAAATGGCGCACCGGGATCATCCACGCGCCACATGGAGGCGACAGTGGTACAGTGGCAATCCCTGAACCCGGCAGACTCCAAAGCCGGAAAGGACAGGACCGGATCGGCGTAGTCGTTCGCCCCGGGTCCCGGAGGCAGGCTGATGTCAGGGTGTCCATGCGCCGCGATTGCGCCAAAGACATAGCCGAGCGCTGTATCCACTTCCGGTCCGCACCAGACCGAAAACGCCAACTTGCCCCCAGGCCGCAGCACCCGCCGCGCCTCCTTCAAAACCCTTGGTGGGTCAGGCACGTGTGGAATCCCGAAGCCGATGGTGACAACATCGAACTCCGCTTCACCGAACTCCAGATTCATTGCGTCGCCCTCGACGAAGCGTGCGTCCGGCACAGCGTCTCGTGCCATCGCAAGCATTGCGGGCGAGAAATCGAGGCCCGTCACTCTTGCGCCGCAACCGATCAATCCCGCGGTGACATTGCCATGCCCGCAGCACAGATCAAGCGCTTCAATGCCCGGCTCGGCCTGGACGGCTGCAACGATATGTGGAACCACCCATGTCGGCGGCGCGTGCAAAAACACGAGCATACGATTGCGCCAAATCCGCATCTGACCACTCGCGCTTCTCCAGAGCCGCAAAAGTGTCGGTTCCTGACATTGGGTTCCCCCCAAGCCTCTCTGAATGCTACCAGAGTTTGATCATATCGGAACCAACCGTGCCGGCGACCGGTCCGCTTTGGCCTCGAAGCGGACATGAGCCAAGCCTGCACCAAGAAACGCAAAAGGCCCCCGCGCGGGGGGCCTTTCAAGTGATCCGCGTTGGGATCAGAGCTTTTCGGTCAGTTCTGGCACCACCTGGAACAGGTCGCCCACAAGGCCGTAGTCGGCGACCTGGAAGATCGGGGCTTCCTCGTCCTTGTTGATCGCGACGATGACCTTCGAGTCCTTCATCCCCGCCAGGTGCTGGATTGCGCCCGAGATGCCGACGGCGATGTAGAGCTGCGGGGCAACGACCTTGCCGGTCTGGCCGACCTGCCAGTCGTTGGGCGCGTAGCCCGAGTCGACCGCGGCGCGGGACGCGCCGACGGCGGCGCCCAGCTTGTCGGCCAGCCCCTCGATCAGCTTGAAGTCATCCTCGGACCCCACGCCGCGGCCGCCGGAGACGACGATGCCGGCACTCGTCAGTTCCGGGCGGTCGGTGGCGGCGACCTTGTCCTCGACCCATTCCGACAGGCCGGGGTTTTCGGTCACGCCGATGGTTTCCACCGGGGCAGGGCCGCCGTCGCCCGCCGCATCGAAGGTGGAGGTGCGGATGGTGACGACCTTGGTGGCATCCGAGGATTTCACCGTCTGGATCGCGTTGCCGGCGTAGATCGGGCGTTCGAACGTGTCGGCGTCGATCACGCCCGAGGCGTCGGAGATGATCATCACATCGAGCAGCGCGGCCACGCGGGGCATGACGTTCTTGGCATCCGTCGTGGCCGGGGCGAGGATGTGGCTGTAGTCGCCCGCCAAGCTGGCGATCAGCGCGGCGGTGGGTTCGGCCAGACGGTGGCCGAGGCCGGCATCCTCGGCACAGAGCACCTTGGCCACGCCGTCGATCTTTGCGGCCTCGGCCGCCGCATCGGCGGCGCGGGCGCCAGCGCAGAGCACGGTGACCTCGCCCAGCTTGGTCGCGGCGGTCACGGCCTTGGCGGTGGCGTCGCGGTTCAGGTGCCCGTCGGTCACCTCGGCAAACAGAAGAACGGCCATCAGATCACCCCCGCTTCGTCTTTCAGTTTCGCGATCAGCTCATCGACCGAGCCGACCTTCACGCCCGCCTTGCGGCCCGCAGGCTCGGTCGTCTTCACCACCGTCAGGCGCGGCGCGACATCGACGCCGTAATCGGCAGGCGTCTTTTCATCCAGCGGCTTCTTCTTGGCCTTCATGATGTTGGGCAGGCTGGCATAGCGCGGCTCGTTCAGGCGCAGGTCCACCGTCACGATGGCGGGCATTTTCACCTTGATGGTCTGAAGGCCGCCGTCGACCTCTCGCGTTACGAGCGCATGGTCGCCCTCGACCACGACTTCCGAGGCGAAGGCCGCCTGGCTCCAGCCCAGAAGGGCGGCAAGCATCTGGCCGGTGGCGTTCATGTCGTTGTCGATGGCCTGCTTGCCGGCCAGCACGAGGCCCGGCTTCTCCTCGTCGATCACGGCCTTCAGCAGTTTGGCGACGGCCAGCGGTTCGATGTCGGTGTGCACGTCATCGGCGGCGACAATCAGGATCGCGCGGTCGGCGCCCATGGCCAGCGCGGTGCGCAGCGTCTCCTGCGCCTGCTTCACGCCGATGGAGACGGCCACGATTTCGTCGGCCACGCCCTTTTCCTTCAGCCGGATCGCCTCTTCCACGGCGATCTCGTCAAAGGGGTTCATCGACATCTTGACGTTGGCAAGGTCCACGCCCGATCCGTCGGCCTTGACCCGCACCTTCACGTTGTAGTCGATCACCCGCTTCACGGGCACCAGAATCTTCATGCCAAATCCTTTCCCCTTCGCGCCCCGGCGGGCGCTTCCCCCGGTTTCCTACCGCCTCGACCCCCGTGGTTACAGCGAAAAAACGACGCCCCGCCGCGTCGGGACGCCGCGTTTTTCGCGTGCTCGGGCGGCGATTACTTCGCGAGCGCCAGTTTCGGGGCCAGCACGTCGATCCCCAGCGCCTTTCCGACGGCATAATAGGTCAGGTGGCCGGC
This sequence comes from Paracoccaceae bacterium, assembly GCA_041687395.1. GTDB lineage: Bacteria > Pseudomonadota > Alphaproteobacteria > Rhodobacterales > Rhodobacteraceae > JAWLCA01. The sequence continues at coordinate 47,059 of JAWLCA010000016.1, forward strand.
GTGGGTGTTCAGCCCGTTGAGCAGGTGCGGGTCGTCCTCGCAGGCCTTGCGCCAGCCCTTGTTCGCGAGCGCCAGCATGAAGGGCATGGTGGCGTTGCCGAGCGCGAGGGTCGAGGTGCGCGGCACCGCGCCGGGCATGTTGGCGACGCAGTAGTGCATGATGCCGTCGACCTCGTAGATCGGATCCTGGTGGGTGGTCGCTTTCGAGGTCTCGAAGCAGCCGCCCTGATCGATGGCGACATCCACCAGTGCCGCGCCCGGGCGCATGCGGGCCAGTTGCGCGCGGCTGATCAGCTTGGGCGCGGCGGCACCGGGCACCAGCACCGCGCCGATGATCATGTCAGCCTGCGGCAGCAGTTCCTCCAGGGCCTCTGCGCTGGAATACTGGGTGGTCAGGCGGCCCATGAACACGTCATCCAGATAGCTCATCCGCGGGATGGAGCGGTCGAGGACGGTGACGTTGGCGCCCATCCCCACCGCGACGCGGGCGGCCGCGGTACCGACGACGCCGCCGCCCACGATCACCACATCCGCCGGACGCACGCCCGGCACACCGCCCATCAGCACGCCGCGCCCGCCATTGGCCTTTTGCAGGGTCCAGGCGCCGGTCTGTGGGGCGAGCCGGCCCGCAACTTCGGACATCGGCGCCAGAAGCGGCAGGCCGCCGCGATCATCGGTCACCGTTTCATAGGCGATGGCGGTCACGCCACTGTCCAGCAGGTCGCGCGTCTGGTCGGGGTCGGGGGCGAGGTGGAGGTAGGTGAACAGAACCTGCCCCTCGCGCAGGCGCTTGCGTTCCACGGCCTGGGGTTCCTTCACCTTCACGATCATCTCGGCGGTCGCGAACACCTCTTCGGCGGTGTCGAGGATCGTGGCACCGAGGGTGCGATAGTCGTCGTCGGTGAAGCCGGCGCCAAGGCCGGCGCCGGTCTCGATCAGCACCTCGTGGCCGCTGGCGATGGCTTCGCGGGCGGCGTCGGGCGTCATGCCGACGCGGAATTCCTGTGGCTTGATCTCTTTCGGGCAACCGATCTTCATCACGTCCTCCTTGGGAATATGCCGGCACTCTAGCGCATGTGCTTGCGAATTGGCTTGAAATCGGCGCTGGTGTCGGCCCCCGGAATTGGTAGAGTTTCCGGCGATGGGGCCGATTGGCGAAAGGATCATGCGAGGCGATGACACTTGACGCGACGGACCGCCGGATATTGACCGTCCTGCAACAGCAGGGCCGGATCTCGAACGCGGAACTGTCCGAGCGGGTGCATCTGTCGCCCTCGGCCTGCCACCGGCGGGTGCAGAGGCTGGAGGCGGACGGCTACATCCGCGACTACGTGGCGCTGCTGGACCTGCGCAAGCTGGGCAGGCCCACGACCGTGTTCGTTGAGATCACGCTGCAGGGGCAGGCGGACGAGGTTCTGGAAGCCTTTGAGCGCGAGGTGGCACGGGTGCCGGATGTGCTGGAATGCCACTTGATGGCGGGCACGGCCGACTATCTGCTGAAGGTGGTGGCCGAGGATACCGAGGATTTCGCCCGTATCCACCGCCAGCACCTGGCGCGGCTGCCCGGCGTGGCGCAGATGCAGTCGTCGTTCGCGCTGCGCACGGTGTTCAAGACCACGGCGATCCCGGTCTGATCCGCGGGGCGCAGGTAACCTTCTGTTAACCTCTTTGGCGGCCAATGGACGCAGGCCACCAAGTCGCTTGCCGGCGAGTCACGATTGACCGGACCCGCGCCATGAACGAGACGGCCAAGCTCGATGCTCCCTTCGCCCAGGCGCAGATGGAGCAGTTTTTCCACGCGGCAGTGGACATGTTCTTCATTGCCGATCGCCGGGGCGATCTGCGGCAGATCAACCCCGCCTGGCAGCGGACACTGGGGCACGACGATGCCAACCTGATGGGCCGAGGCTGGCGCGCCCACATCCATCCCGACGATGTCGGCATCGTGGCCGCAGCGCTGAGGGCGCTCGGGCGGGGAGAGCGGATCGGCGTGTTTCGCATCCGCTTCCGCGCCGCATTCGGGGACTGGCGCTGGCTGGAATGGACACCCGCGCCACCGAGCGGCGACGGCAGTATCCTGGCCACGGTGCGCGACGTGACGGCTGCGGCCAAGGCGGTCGCCGAGGTCGGCGAGATCGAGGACTGTGCCGGTATCGGACGGTGGGAGATCGACCCCGCGTTGCAGGCCACATTCTGGTCGCCGATGGTCCACCTTCTGCTTGGCAGCGATCCCGAGGGCGATCCGCCGGCTCCGGAAAGTCTGATCGACCGGTTCCCGCCAGAGGCGCAGGCAAGGCTGCGTCCGGCGCTGGAGGAGCTGGAGGCAGAGGGCACGGGCTTTCGGCTGGAACTGGCGCGGATCGGCGCGGATGGCCGGCGGCAGCGGATTCGCGTCACGGGGGCTGCCGAATTGCGCAATGGCCGGCCCGCGCGCCTGTATGGAACGGTCGAGGACGTCACCCGAGATCACGAAGAATGGAGCGCGCCCTACCGGCTGGCCAATATCGCGCTGCGGACCACGAACCTGCTGGTGATCGTGACCGATGCCGTCCGGCGGATCAGTTGGGTCAATCCCGCCTTCGAGCAGTTCACCGGCTACACGATGCCCGAGGTGATGGGCCGCAACCCGGGCAGCTTCATGCAGTCGGAGCGCACCGATCCGGAGACCATTGCGGAACTGCGTGCGGCCTTTGCCGCGGGTCGGCCGGTGCGGGTGGAGATTCAGAACCGGTCGAAATCGGGCGTTCACTACTGGGCGGATCTGGATATCCAGCCGATCCGCGACGCGCGGGGCGGACTGACCGGCTTCATCGCGATCCAGAGCGACATCACGGCGCGCAAGACGCTTGAGGGCGCGCTGCGGGCCGAGCGGAACCGACTGCGTGCGACGCTGGACGCGATGCCCGATCTGGTGATGGAGGTGAACGCCAACGGTTTCTACACCGGTTTTCACTCCAGCGGTGTGACCGAGCCGCCGGTTCCACCGGATCTGTTTCTGGGCCGGAGGCCCGAGGATGCCTTTGAGCCCGAGGTTGCCGCCGTCTTTCGCAAGGCCATGGCAGAGACCCGCCGCACGGGACGGTCCGACCCGCACGAGTTCCAGACCGCGAGCGCAGAGGGCGCGCGGTGGTTCGAGTTGTCGGCCTCATGCCGCGCGGTGGAGCGCGAGGGGGATGAGCCGGGCTACGTGCTGGTGCTGCGCGACATCTCGCGCCGGGTTCAGCAGCAGCGGTCGATCGCGCGCACGACAGAACTTTTCAAGGGTCTGTTCGACCGCTCGCCCATAGCGATCGCGCTGAGCGACCTTGAGACCAGCGCGTTCCTGGATGTCAATCAGGCCTATGCCGAAATGGTGGGCCTCCGGCGCGAGGACCTTCTGGCGGCGGATCCCGCCTCGCTGGCCGGGCGCCTGGGGTGGGCGGACAGCCTGTGGGCCGGCAATGCCGAATTGTTGCGTGACGGCCGCTACGGACCGAAGGACCTTTCCTGCCGGAGGGCTGACGGCAGCGTCTTCACGGCGCAGGTGCGTGCGCTGCTGCTGGATGATGTCGATGGCCGTCGAAGGGTCTGGACCTTCATCGAGGACATCAGCACCCGTCGCAGGCGCGAAGCCGAGCGCGAGCGCTTGATGCGCGCAGCCTCGGAAGCGCGGCGGCGGCTGGAGGATGCGCTGTCCGTCCTGCCCGACGGCTTCGTCTATTTCGACGCCGACGACCGGCTGGTCATGTGCAACGATCGCTATCGCGAGTTCTATCCGCTGTCGGCCGAGGCAATGGTGCCCGGCGCGCGGTTCGAGGATATCCTGCGGCTCGGCATGGCCCGCGGTCAGAACCCCGCCGCCGCCGGGCGCGAGGAAGAGTGGCTGGCCGAGCGACTGAACGGCGCGGAGTGTTCGATCAACGGTCAGGAGCAGCGGCTGTTCGACGGGCGATGGCTGCGTGTCATCGAACGGCGCACCCCCGAAGGCGGGCGCGTCGGTACCCGGATCGACATCACCGCCCTGAAAGAGGCCGAAGCCCGCCTTGCCAGCATCATCGAGGGCGCGCGGGTCGGCATCTGGGAATGGTCGTCGACGACGAGGACGAGCACCGCGAACGAGCAATGGGCGCAGATGCTGGGGCGCGATTGGGCAGCGGTGAACCCGCTGCCCTCGGAGCAGTGGCGCGAGATCGTCCATCCGGACGATCTGGTCCAGATCGACAAGGTGCTGGCGCCGGCCCTTGCCGGGATGACGGACAGGGTGGAATACGAATACCGGATGCGCCACAGCGCAGGGCACTGGGTCTGGATTCTGACCCGAGCGCGCGCAACCCGGCATGCCGACGGCTCGGTGCAGCTCGCTGGCGTCAACCTGGACATCAGCGAGCGCAAGAGGCTTGAGGCGACGCTCGAGACCGAGCGCGATTACCTGGCGCGGTTGATGGAAACCAGCATCTCGGGCATCGTTGCAGTCGACGCCGAGGGACGCATCCTTTTCGCGAACCGCGAGGCCGAGTCGATCCTTGAACTGGTCAGTGCGGACGATCCGGAAGAGGGCTATGCCGACCCGCCGTGGCGGATCGAGGCGATCGACGGGTCCGAGGTGCCGGCGGGTGATCTGCCGACGCAAAGGGTTTTGTCCGGGGGCGACGTGGTCCGCGACCTTCGTTACGCCATCGTCTGGCCCGATGGGCGGCGCCGCGCGCTGTCGGTCAATGCTGCACCGATCTCGCAGCCGGGTCTTGGCGCGCGGGTCGTCTGTTCGATCACCGACATCACCGAACGGCTGGAGGCCGAAGCGGCCCTGCGCGAGGCAGCCGAGCGGGCCCAGGTGGCCAGCCGCACGAAATCGCAGTTCCTGGCCAACATGAGCCATGAGATCCGGACACCTTTGAACGGGGTACTGGGCATGGCCGAGATTCTGCACGACCTGGTGACCGACACCGAGCAGCGCGAGATGGTGGGCATGATCCGCGAGTCCGGCGAGACGTTGCTGGGGGTGCTCAACGATATCCTCGACCTGTCGAAGATCGAGGCCGGAAAACTCGCGCTGGAGGCAACGCTGTTCCGTCCAGCCGATCTGGTCGGGAAGATCGAGGCGATGCACGGATTGATGGCGCGGGAAAAGGGCCTTGAGCTTGATGTCTACACCAGCACCACCGCCGATCGCCGCCGTCTTGGTGACCCGCATCGCCTGATGCAGATTCTGCACAATCTGGTCGGAAATGCAGTGAAGTTCACCGATTCGGGATCGGTCCGGCTGATCCTGCGGGCAGAGCCCGGCGGCCCGCTGCGCATCGAGATCACCGATACCGGAATCGGAATGAGCGTCGATCAGCTTCAGCGGGTCTTCGAGGATTTCGAGCAGGCCGACGGCAGCATGACACGACGCTACGGCGGCACGGGGCTGGGCATGTCCATCGTGCGCCGGTTGATCGACATGATGGGCGGCACGATTCGCGTGAATAGCACCCCGGGGCAGGGCACGTCGGTCTTTGTCGATCTGCCCCTTCCGGATGCGGATGACATGGCCGATGAGGATGCGCCTGCGCCCGAGGTTCCGGCTGCTGTGTCGCTGCGGTCGGTGCGGATCCTTGCTGCCGAGGATAGCGCCACCAACCGCCAGATCCTGGCGGGATTCCTGGGTTGGGCTGGTGCCGACGTCACGCTGGTCGAAAATGGTGCCGCCGCGGTCGAGGCATGGCGGGGTGGGGCCTTCGATCTTCTTCTGCTCGACATCGCGATGCCGGTGATGGACGGGTTGAGCGCCCTGGATGCGATGAAACAAGAGGCCCAGGCGGCCGGGATCGGCTTGCCCCCGGCCGTGGCGATCACGGCGAATGCCATGACCCATCAGATCGAGACGATCGGCGCCGCGGGCTTCTGCGGTCACGTGTCCAAGCCCTTTGCCTGCCGTGGTTTGCTCGAAACCATTGCCGGCGCATTGGCGGCGCAGGACGGCCCTCCGAGTTGTTGAGCCCGATTAACCCTGCGTTAATCCCTGGATGCTTGCATGAGGGGATCGGCAGCAGGGGAGTCCGACCATGGTGATCTGGGTGGTGATGGTTGCGGTCGGGACAGGCGCGGTCGCCACGATCGGCGCATTCACCGCTGGCCTGTCGTGGTGGATCGCTCTGCTGGGCTATCCGGCTGCCGGCATGCTGGGCGGGCTTCTTGCAGGTGTGGCGCTGTTTCTGTGCCAGACCCGTCATCAGGAGCCTGTCGGCCACCCACGGCGCTGAACACGTTGCCATTTGCGAATTCTTCGCACCCGATTTGCACAACTTGGCTCACAACCGATTGGCCAGACAGGCTAGAAATTGGTTCAGTCTGGAATCGTTTGCCAAGAGCCGAGTTGCCGATATGACCTACATGCCCCCTTTTGCGCCCGAGGCGTCGAGCCACGTAGCGGATCGCGACGATCACGGCTGGATCGTCGCCCATATGATCGGCCTCATCGAATATTGCGAGGCCGCAGGGCTTGGCGACGCGGAGCGATGCCTGACCGAGGCTACGGAGCGTCTGGCGCCGATCCTGAACGGGCATCGACTGGCGCGTCTTCGCGCGCGCGCGGCGGAAGCGGAAACCGATGCGGAGCCGGAACTGCGCCCGGCAGCGACCGTTCTGGAAATGTCTTCCGCCGGCATGCCTTTGCAGACTGCGTCCACATGAGTTGAGTTGGGTAAGGCGGCACATGGCAGTTGCATTACGCAAAGACGGCGCTCTGACGTTCGAGGCTTCGGATCTGTTCGAGGGCGCGGCATGCGAAGCCGGTGCGGCCGCTACCAAGCCTTCCTGCCCTGCGGACGATGTGGCTGAAGAACGGTCTATCGATCCGGCGCGGCGCGAAACGGTCGTCCTGGTCGAGGACGATGCCGCCGTGCGTCAGGTGGCAGCCATGATCCTGGACCTGCTGGGATATCGCGTGGTGGAGTTCTCTTCTGCCGCCCCGGCGCTTGGCTATCTCTCCACTGGACCGTCCGTCGCGCTTTTGTTCACCGACATCCGGTTGCCAGGAGACATGTGCGGCACCGACCTCGCACTGGAGGTGCGGCGTCTGCGCCCCGATCTGCCGATCCTGCTCACCACCGGAAATGTCTCTGACGTTGCGCCGCATGTGCTGCGTCGCCTTCCTGGAACGGAAATCCTGCTGAAGCCTTATGGGCGGTCACGGCTGCAACGGCTGGTGACGGCCAGCCTGGTGCGCGGCAGAGCCAGCCAGTAGCCAGAACTCCGCGACTTTTCGCCTTTGCAGATCCTGGTCGTCAGCAACTCATCACGCGGATAACGACGCTCCGGTTAGCGTTGCATGTGCGCGTCGCGTACGGATGACGGCCGGCGGGATGCAGATGCTGGTCTCGTTTTGTGCTGCGGACGATTGCGGTTGACAGTTTTCGGCCCTGAGGGCGATGTGCTTTCCGAATATATATCAACGTGGGATCGTGATGCTTCTTGCTCGTCGCTTCCTTTTCTCGGTCGCCTTTTCGATCGGTCTTCTGTCGTCTTCGAGCATCCTGTGCGCGCAACAGGAGGTGCCTGTGATCGCGGCCGCGTCTGATCTGCAGTTCGCGGTGTCAGAGATCGCCGCGAACTTCGCCGCGGAAACCGGGATGCAGGTTCGGCTTTCGATGGGGTCGACCGGAAATTTCGCCCGGCAGATCCGTCAGGGCGCCCCATTCGAGATCTTCATGGCCGCCGACGAACAGTTCATCGCCGATCTGCACGCCGAGGGCCACACCCTTGATGCGGGTGATCTTTACGCCGTCGGTCGGGTCGTCATCATGGTGCCCGATGGCTCGCCCCTGCAACCGGATGAGAGCTTGGATTACCTGGCCGCGATGCTGGCCGAAGGGCGGATCACCCGCTTTGCGATCGCCAATCCTGACCACGCCCCCTATGGAATGCGGGCACGCGAGGCGCTGGTCACGAAAGGGATCTGGGACGATGTGCAGCCGTTCCTGGTGCTGGGAGAGAATGTGAGCCAGGCCGCGCAGTTTGCCCTGTCCGGGAATGCCGAGGGCGGGATCATTGCCTATTCGCTGGCGCTCGCCCCCGAGGTTGCGTCGCGCGGCACCCATGCCCTTATTCCCGAGGACTGGCACGAACCGCTGCGCCAGCGCATGGTGCTGCTGAACGGTGCCGGACCGGTGGCAGAGGCGTTCTATGCCTACCTGAAACGGCCTGCGGCCCGCGAGATCATGGCGCGCTACGGCTTCGTCCTGCCCGAGGGTTGAGGCGCAGAGGGGTATCGAATGGACTGGACGGCGCTCTGGCTTTCGCTGAGGCTTGCGGCCTGGACGGTCGCGATCCTGCTGCCGGTGTCGATCCTGATGGGGCGCTACCTGGCCTACCGGCAGTTTCGCGGCAAGGGGCTGGTGGAGGCACTGGTGATGCTGCCGCTGGTCCTGCCGCCCACGGTGTTCGGGTTCTACCTGCTGGTCGCCTTCGGAAGGGCCTCCCCGCTCGGGGAATTCTGGCAAGAGATGTTCGGCACCCAGCTGGTGTTCAGCTTCGAAGGGTTGGTGGTGGCCTCGGTGATCTTCAACCTGCCGTTTGCCATCCAACCCGCGCAACGTGGATTCGAGGCGATCCCGGTGGAGGTACGCGAGGCGGCGTCTTGTTGCGGGATGTCGCCTCTGGCCAGTCTGTGGAGGATCGAGCTACCGCTGGCCTGGCCGGGCGTGATGACAGCGATGGTGCTGACCTTTGCCCATACGCTGGGCGAGTTCGGGATCGTCCTGATGGTGGGCGGCTCCATCCCGGGTGAAACCCAGACGATCGCGATTGCGATCTACGATCGGGTTCAGGCTTTCGATGATCGCTCCGCCGCCATCATGTCGGCTGTTCTGGTCGGGATTTCACTTTTCACCATCGCCATCACCTTCTGGCTCTCGGCCCGCGTCGGGCGGAGGCTGTCCTGATGGGGCTGGAGGTGACGGTGCGGGCCGAGGCGCCGATCCCGCTCGACGTGGCCTTTCGCGTCGAACCGGGGGAATTGCTGGCGCTGGTGGGGCACTCGGGGTCAGGAAAGACCACGCTTTTGCGGACCATGGCAGGGCTTTGGCGCCCTCAGTTCGCGCAGGTGCGGGTGAACGGGTCCACATGGCTGGACACCGCCGGTGGCGTGGATCTGCCGCCCCATCGCCGCCGCGTCGGGGTGGTGTTTCAGAGCTATGCGCTGTTCCCGCACATGACGGCGCTGCAGAACGTGATGGCGGCGATGGACCGCGCCGACTGCGCCGAGGCGCAGCGCATCCTCGACCTCGTGAACCTGCATGGTCTTGCCGCGCGCAAGCCCGCCGAGCTTTCGGGTGGCCAGCAGCAACGCGTGGCCGTGGCGCGCGCGTTGGCCCGCCGCCCGCGGGCGTTGCTGCTGGATGAGCCGTTTTCGGCCGTGGACCACGCGACACGCGAAAAGCTTTATGGCGAGATCATCGCCTTGCGCGCACATCTGGCGATGCCAGTCGTTCTGGTCACCCATGACGTGAACGAGGCGCAGTTGCTCGCGGACCGGATGGTCGTGATCGAAAGAGGCAGCGTGGTGCGCGAAGGCACCACCGCCGAGGTGATGGCCGATCCCGAGGCGTTGCGGGCCATGGGCATCCGCGAGGTGGCGGCGATGCTGCCGGCGATGATCGCGGAACACGGCGCCGATGGCCTGACCCGATTGGAGGCCGCGACCGGGCCACTATTCCTGCCGACCGTCGATGGCGCGGTCGGAGCAAGCGTGCGCGTGCGCATCATGGCGCATGAGGTGATCCTGTCGCGCGACCGTCCAGTCGGTCTCTCGGCGCAGAACATCCTGCCGGGGCGGATCACGCGGATTGTGCCGGGGCGCGGGCCGGCCGTGACCGTGCACGTCGCGATCGGCGCGGACGAGATCCTGTCGCGGATCACCCGCCGCGCCGCAGAGCAGATGCAACTCGAACCCGGCCAGGGGGTGCATGCGATCCTGAAAACCATGTCGGTTGCACGCCACCACGTCGCGAAGGCGCCGGCCACTGCAGCGGATCGTCTGCAAGGCGAGTGACCGTTGGAACCGGACGCGGGGCCTATCAGGCCCCGCATCATATCACCGTTCGTCGCTGACCATGCCGCGACCATGGCCCTGCAAGCCGCCGGCAACCTCTTCCGTCGCCTCGGCCGGCAGATCCTCGGGAAGCGCGAGGTTCAGCACGATGGCGATGCCAGCGGCCGGCAGCAGGCCCGAGGTCAGCAGAACCTGAACGGTCGTGGGCAGATGCTGAAGCGCAGCAGGTTCCAGTTGCAGGCCAAGCCCCACCGACAGCGCAACCGCGAAGATCACCATGTTGCGCCGGTTCCAGTGCACGTCGGACAGCATCGAGATGCCGGCGGCGCAGACCATGCCGAACATCACGATCACGCCGCCGCCCAGCACCTCGATCGGGACGGTGGTGATCGCGGCGCCGATCTTTGGCACCAGCCCGCAGAGGATCAGGAAGATCGCGCCGCAGGTGACGACGTGGCGGCTCATCAGCCCCGTCATGGCGATCAGGCCCACGTTCTGCGAGAATGAGGTATTGGGCAGGGCGCCGAACACCCCGGCGAGAGCGCTGCCAAGGCCGTCGGCATAGGTCGCGCCCTCGATTTCCCGATCGGTCGCCTCGCGCTGGGCGCCGCCCTTGCAGATGCCCGACACGTCGCCCACGGTTTCCACGGCCGAGACGAAGGCCATCAGGATGAATCCGACGATGGCGGCGACCTGGAATTCGACCCCGAAGGCAAAGGGGCGCGGCAGCGAGACCCAGGCGGCGCTGCCGACAGGGGCGAAGTTCACCATGCCGAGCATGAGCGCGAAGATGTAGCCCGCGACCAGCCCGATCAGCACGGCGGCGACCGACCACATGCCACGCATGAAGAATTTCACGCCCAGCGTGACGAAGACCACCAGTAGCGCGACCGACCAGCTTTGCAGGTCGCCATAGGCGGGGGTTCCGATCTGCGGGACGCCGCCCGCGGCGTACTGGATGCCGACGCGCACCAGCGCCAGGCCGATCATCAGGACCACAAGGCCGGTGACCAGTGGCGGGAGCGCAAAGCGCAGCCGCCCGATGAACGGGGCGAGGGCAGCGTGGAACAGTCCCCCCACCAGCACGCCGCCGGTGATCACGGCCATCGCCTCCACCCCCTTGCCCGCGACGAGGGGGATCATGATGGGGATGAAGGCAAAGCTGGTGCCCTGCACGATGGGCAGCCGTGCGCCGACGGGGCCGGCGCCGATGGTCTGCAATAGGGTGGCGACGCCCGCGAAGAGCATCGACATCTGGATCATGTAGATCAGCATCGGGAAATCGGGCGAGCCCGAACCGAAGCCGAAACCGGCCGCGCCCGCGATGATGATCGCGGGTGTGACGTTCGAGACGAACATCGCCAGCACGTGCTGGATGCCGAGTGGGATGGCTTGCGCCATCGGGGGCGTGTAGTTGGGATCGCGGAGCTGCTCCGGCGTCCCGATGGACGTGGCGGCCATGGTGTTCCTCCCTCTCATGGCGGACCCTTGCGGGCGGTTCAGGCGCGCACCTCCCAATGCGCGGGGTAGCGGTGTTCCTGCAGGTTCGGGGTGGCCCCGATCCGGTCGATCACGGCGAAAAGGCCGGGGGCGTGCAGCGGTGTCAGCACCCCGTGCCAGATGCCGCGGTGCAGGTTGATGGCCTGACCGGGCGCGGTCAGGAAGGCGATGGGCGTGCCGGGGGTGCCGCGGTCGTCGGGGGCGACGATGACCAGGAACGGGTGTTCGGTCATCGGGATGAAGGCCTGTGAGCCGTCCGGGTGGCGTTCGACCAGATCGAAGCGGTAGGGTAGCGCGCGGGGCTGGGCGTCGAAGATCGAGATGCCGGCGCGGCCATCGGGCCCGAAATCCAGCCGCGCGCGGTCGTGATGGCGGCCGCAGAGGCCGTCGTTGATCAGCTTGTCCGGCGCGCCCGAGGCATCCAGCACGTCGCCGTAGGGGGCGAAGGCGTCTGCGGTCAGCGGCTGGGCGTGGAGTACGGTCATCCGAACACACCCCCAAGGCGGGCGTGGCGGTTCACGTCCTTGTAGAGCAGGTAGCGAAACGGCCCCGGACCGCCGGCATAGCAAGCCTGCGGGCAGAAGGCGCGGAGCCACATGTAATCGCCGGCCTCGACCTCCACCCAATCCTGGTTCAGCTTGTAGACGGCCTTGCCCTGCAGCACGTAGAGGCCGTGCTCCATGACGTGGGTTTCCTCGAACGGGATCAGGCCGCCGGGCTGGAAAGTGACGATGGTGACGTGCATGTCGTGGCGCATGTCGGCGGGGTCGACGAAGCGGGTGGTGGCCCAGCGGCCATCGGTGTCGGGCATCGCCGTGGGGGCGGTGTCGGCGTCGGAGGTGACGAAGGAGGTGGGTTTTTCGACGCCCGGTGCCGGTTCCCAGCGCTTGCGGATCCAGTGGAAGCGGGCGGTGTCGTCGCCGTGGTTTCTGAGTTGCCAGTCGCTGCCTGCGGGGATGTAGGCGAAGCTGCCGGGGTGCAGATCGTGGTCGTGGCGGTCGAGCGTCAGCCGGGGGGAGCCGTGGGTGACGAAGAGCGCGCCCTGCGCGGCCGGGTCGGGCTCGGGGGTGGTAGCGCCGCCGTGGGGGGCGACCTCCATCACGTAATGGCTGAAGGTCTCGGAAAAGCCGGTCATCGGGCGGGCGATGATCCACGCCCTTGTGTTCTGCCAGCCGGGCAGGGCGCTGGTGACGATATCGGAAAAGACGCCGCGCGGGATCACCGCATAGGCGGGGGTGAAGACGGCGCGGCCAGTGTGCAGGGCTGTCTGCGGCGGCAGGCCGCCGGTGGGGGCATAATAGTCGGTCATGGCAGCATGTCCTGAAGCCGGATTTCGGCGATGCGTTCGACCTGTGCGCAGGCGGTGGCGAATTCGGTCGCGGTGTCGTTGGCGATGCGGGTGTGGAAGGCGGCGAGGATCGTGCCCTTCGTGTTGTCGCGCACGGCGATGATGAAGGGAAAGCCGTGCTTGGCGACGTACTCGCTATTCAGTCGCTGGAAGGTCTCGCGTTCGGTGTCGGTGAGGGCATCCAACCCAGCGCTGGATTGCTCATGGGTCGATTCGGGCGTCAGCCGCTTCGCTGCCGCCAGCTTGCCTGCCAGATCCGGGTGGGCGGTCAGCACGCCGAGGCGTTCTTCATGGCTGGCCGAGCGGAACATCCGGGCCAACGCGTTGTGCAGGCCGGTGGCGGTGTCATGGGCGGGGCCAAGCTCCAGCGCATGGGCGCGTTCGGCGATCCAGGGGGAATGCTCGAACACGCTGCCGAAGCGGGCGACGAAGGTGTCGCGGTCCATCCGGCTGGGGCGGTCGATGCGCCGGTGCGGGTGGTGGGCAGCCCAGTGCGCGGCGATCTGGCCTCGTGTGGCGAACCACGCACCGCCCTTGTTCGCGACATGATCCAGAAACCGGATCAGCCCGGCGATCTTGCCGGGGCGGCCGATCAGGCGGCAGTGCAGGCCAACCGACATCATCCGCCCGCCCTCGGCATGGAGCACGTCATAGGCGTCGATCAGGTATTGCCCGAAATCCTGCCCCGTCACCCAGCCGGGCGCGGTGGCAAAGCGCATGTCGTTCGCCTCCAGCGTGTAGGGGATCACCAGTTGGTCACGGTCGCCTGCCTCCATCCAATAGGGCAGGTCGTCGTCATAGGTGTCGGAGATCCAGTCGAACTGGCCGACCTCTGCCGTCAGCCGCACGGTGTTGAGGCTGCAGCGCCCGGTGTACCAGCCGCGCGGCGGTTCCCCCACCACCTCGGTATGCAGGCGGATGGCCTCGGCGATCTGGGCGCGCTCCTGATCCTCGGGCATGTCCTTGTGTTCGACCCATTTCAGCCCGTGGCTGGCAATTTCCCAGCCCGCCGATTTCATCGCGGCGACCTGTCCGGGGTTGCGGGCCAGCGCGCTGGCGACCCCGTAGATCGTGACCGGCAGGCCGCGCCCGGTGAACAGCCGGTGCAGCCGCCAGAAACCCGCGCGTGCGCCGTAGTCATAGAGCGATTCCATGTTCCAGTGCCGCTGGCCGGGCCAGGGTTGCGCGCCGGGGATGTCGGACAGGAACGCCTCGGACTGGGCGTCGCCGTGCAGCAGGCAATTCTCGCCGCCCTCCTCGTAGTTCAGGACAAGGCTGACGGCGACGCGGGCGCCGCCGGGCCATTGGGCGTCCGGCGGGGTCGGGCCGTGGCCGTGCATGTCGCGGGGGTAGCGGGTCATCGGTATCCTCCTGCATTGTCTTCTAGCGCAAATGAATGGCGGCGTTTTTCAGGATTTTTGCGAAAGTCCTTTCGCGCATCGCCCCGGTCGCTTTTCGCAGCAATCTCTGGCATCCCTGCGCGAGATAGGGGCAGGAGGACAAGATGGCCGAGGGATATCTGACCACCCATGTGCTGGACACCGCGCGAGGGCTTCCCGCGCAGGGGCTGCGCATCGTGCTGTTTGCGCTGGATGGCGGGCGGCGTCAGATCGCCGAGAAGGTCACCAACGACGACGGGCGCACCGACGGGCCGATCCTGCCCAAACAGACATTCGCGGTCGGCACCTATGAGCTGGTGTTCCACGCCGGCGACTATCTGCGCGCGACCGGGCAGGCAGGTGAGGCCCCGCTGTTTCTGGACGAGGTGCCGATCCGCTTTGGCATGTCGGATGCGGACGCGCATTACCATGTGCCGCTGCTGCTGTCGCCTTTCGGCTTTTCGACCTATCGCGGAAGCTGATCGGTCTTGGCCGCCATGTCGGCCTTGATCCGCGCCATCATGAAATCGGTGAAAAGCCGCGTCTTGGGATCGCGCAACCGGCGGTGCGGGGTGAGGGCCACAAGCTGGGTGGGCAGCGGCGGCGTTTCGATCGCCACGGGGACCAGCGCGCCCGAGGCGAGGTGCTCCGCCACCTCGAACAGCGGCTTCAGCACGATGCCGCGCCCGTCCAGCGCCCAGCCAGTCAGAACGTCGCCATCGTCGGTCTCGAACGGCCCCGCGATCTCGTACCGCTGCGGGCCGTCTGGGGTTTCCAGCGTCCACTGAAACTCGCGCGCGCCGGGAAAGCGCAGGTTCAGGCAGTCGTGCCGGTCGCGCACCAGCGCCTCGCCATCCGCCGGCATCCCCCGCCTTTCGACATAGGCGGGCGCGGCGCAAAGGACGCGCGGGCAATCCGCGATCAGGCGCATCTTCAGGTTGCTTTCCGGGAGGGGCCCGAGGTGAAAGGCCACGTCCAGCCCCTCGGCCATCACGTCGATGACGCGATCCGACAGGCGCAGGCGCACGTCGATTTGCGGCCAGTCGTCCTTGAACGTAGGCACATGGGGGCCGATGAAACGCCGCCCGATGCCCAGCGGCGCTGCCACGAAGACCGTGCCGCGCGGGTTCTTGGTGGCGTCGATCACCGTGGCCTCGGCTTCCTCGATCGCCTCGATCACCTTGCGCGCGCCGTCATAGAACAGGCGGCCGGATTCGGTGGGTTGCAGGCTGCGGGTGGTGCGGTTGAAGAGCCGCACGCCTAGGTGCTTTTCCAGCTCCGACACCCGTGATGACGCGACGGCGGGAGAGGTGCGCTGATCGCGGGCCGCCGCACTCATGCTGCCCAATTCGTAGACGCGGATGAACATGCGGATGTTGCTGACGTAGGACATGGGGATTTTCCTGCCCTGTTTGAAAGTGATCCGGCATTTGACGGATTAACAGGAAGCTGACCGCCGGTATAGCCTGCGCGAAACCGATGGAGGGACGCGCGATGTATGATTTTGCTGCAATGGGCGAGTGGCTGGAATTTGCCGTGCGCTGGCTGCATGTGATCACCGCGATCGCCTGGATCGGGTCGTCTTTCTATTTCATCGCGCTGGACCTTGGCCTGCGGCAGGCGCCGGGGATGCCGGAAAAGGCCCATGGCGAGGAATGGCAGGTTCACGGCGGCGGGTTCTACCACATCCAGAAATACCTGGTGGCGCCCGACCGGCTGCCCGAGCATCTGACCTGGTTCAAGTGGGAAAGCTACGCCACCTGGCTGTCGGGCTTTGCGCTGCTGGTGCTGGTCTATTACCTGGGCGCGGAGTTCTATCTGGTCGATCCGGACGTGCTGGATATTCCGGTCTGGCAGGCGATTGTCATCTCGCTCGCCTCGCTGTCGGTCGGCTGGCTGGTCTATGATGCGCTGTGCAAGTCAGGGCTGGGGGAGAGCCCGACCACGCTGATGGTCATTCTGTTTGCGCTGCTGGTGGTGATGTCCTGGGGCTATACGCAGGTGTTCACGGGCCGCGCGGCGCTGTTGCATCTGGGGGCGTTCACGGCGACGATCATGTCGGCCAACGTCTTCCTGATCATCATTCCGAACCAGAAGATCGTGGTCGAGGATCTGCAGGCGGGGCGCGCGCCGGACCCGAAGTATGGCAAGATCGCCAAGCTGCGCAGCACCCATAACAACTACCTGACGTTGCCGGTGCTGTTCCTGATGCTGTCGAACCACTATCCGCTGGCGTTCGCCACGGAATACAACTGGCTGATCGCGGCGCTGGTGTTCCTGATGGGGGTGACGATCCGGCACTATTTCAACACCATCCACGCCCGGAAGGGAAACCCGACCTGGACCTGGGGGGTGACGGTGATCCTGTTCCTCGTGATTGCCTGGCTGTCGACGGCGCCGATGTTCCACCGCGATGTGGAGGAGGCGGAGCTGCGGGGGTCGGAGCTGCGGTTCGCGCAGGCTGAGGGTTGGGAGGAGGCGCGGAATATCGTGCTGGGGCGCTGTTCGATGTGTCACGCGCAAGAGCCGACGTGGGAGGGGCTGCATTGGGCGCCGAAGGGGGTGAAGCTGGAAAGCGACGCCCAGATCGCGCGGGCGGCGAAGACGATCTACATGCAGTCGGGGCTGAGCCAGGCGATGCCGCCGGCGAACATCACCTGGATGGAGCCTGAGGAGCGGGATGCGATCGTGCGCTGGTATCGGGCGGCGACGCGGGGGTGAGGGGCGGTTGGGCACGCGTGCCCAAAAATTCAACCCATTGAAAACGAATGAAATCGCATTTTTTGTTTACTTGCCCTTAACTTCTTTCCACGGCCTTCAGGGCCGCGTGAAGGTCCAGCGGGTGGTCTGGCGGAAGGTCTGGCCGGGGGTCAGCAGGATCGGCGGGAAGGCCGGATTTTGCGGTGCGTCGGGCCAAGCTTGCGGCTCCAGCGCCACGGCCGCCGGGTTGCCGGAATAGACCTGCAGACCCGGCGCGGTGGTTTCCAGGAGCATTCGTGCCGCCGGACCCGTCAGTTCCGCCGCGCGGGTCAGTGGGTGCGGCGCGGGGGCGAGGCAGAAGTTGTGGTCGAACCCCTCGGCCCCGTCCAGCACCCGGCCCGCGCGCAGGTTGAAGGCATCTGACACGGCGCGGATCTCTCCGGTCGGCAGCTTCGCCTCATCGACCGGCAGATAATGGTCTGCCGCCACGCTCAGCCGGTGCCCGGCCTGGCCGTCGCCGCCGAGCCGCCAGTAGCTGTGGTTGGCGAGGTTCATCAGGGTGGCTGCGTCGGTCGTGGCGGTCAGGTCCAGCGTCAACATGGGGCCGTCGAGGCTGTAGGTCGCCGTGATCTGGCGGGTGCCGGGAAAGCCGCCCAGCCCGTCGGGCAGGGTGAGCGACAGGGTGAGGCGCTGCGCTGCGGCTTCCTCGACCGTCCAGAGTTGCGCGTGGGTGCCGGTGGGGCCGCTGTGCAGCAGGTTCGGCCCCTCGTCTGGCGGGAAGTTGAAGGTCCGCCCGCCGATCTGTGCCTGCGCGCCGCCGATCCGGTTCGCCACCGGGCCGACGATAGCGCCGAAATAGCGCATCCGTCCCTCATACTCCGCCACCCGGTCGCTGCCGAGGGTGAGGGAGGGCGCGACGCCCGCCAGCCGCACATCCTGCAGGATCGCGCCGAGGGTCAGGAGGGTGACAGACAGGTCGGCCGAGGCGAGGGTGACGGCCTGCACCGCGCGGCCGTCGCGGAGGGTGCCGAAAGGGTGGGCCTGTGTCACGCGATCACCCGGTGCTCGCGCTGGCCCCGCGCAACGCCCGGCACGGCCAAGGTCTTGCCGCTGTCGGGGTGGCGGGCCAGTGCCGCCGCATCCATCCCCTGCCGGGCGCTGGTGACGAACAGCGTCGTGCGGTCTGGCCCGCCGAAGGCCGGGCAGGTGGTGTGGGGGGCGGGCAGGTCCACCGCGCGCAGGAACGCGCCGTCGGGCCCGTAGGCCGCGACGCGGCCCGCGCCCCATTGGGCGAGCCACATCACGCCGCTTTCGTCGATCACCGCGCCGTCGGGGTTCAGGCCCGCGGCGGTAAGGTCGAGGAACACCTGCGGCTCGCCCACGGGCCAGCCGTCGGCATCCAGCGCCACGCGCAGCACCCGGCGGGTGGGGGTGTCGGTGAATTGTGCGGTGCGGCCATCGGGCGTGAAGCAGATCGCGTTGGGGATGCTGAGGGCGGGGAAGAGTTGCCGCACCTCGCCCCGATGCCAGCGCCAGATGGCGCCCGCGCCGGGTTCGGCTGCCTTGCCCATCGTGCCGATCCAGAAGCCGCCCTGCGGGTCGGCGCGGCCGTCGTTCGACCGGGTGGCGGGGCTCTCGGCTTCCAGCGGGCAGAGGGTTTCGTCGGCCCCGGTTTCCAGGTCGAAGCGGAACAGGCGCGATTCGGACGCGATCAGCAAGCGGTCGCCGTCGATCCAGCCCGCGGCCGAGACCAGTTCGGAAAACTGCCAATGCCGGCCCGGCGTGTGCAGGCGGGCGGTCAGGATGTCGAACCAGAAAAGCTGTTTGCGTTCGGGGTGCCAGAGCGGGCCTTCGCCCAGGTCGCAGGGCGTGGCGTCGAAGATCATGCCGCGGCGGTATCGTAGGCCGCGGCCAGATCGGCCGCGCGGGCAGCAAGGTCGGCGATGCTACAGCCGGGGGTGTAAAGCGCGGTGCCAAGGCCGAAGCCGCTGGCGCCCGCCGCCAGCCAGGACGCGAAATCTTCCGGCCCGACGCCGCCCACCGGATAGACCGCCGCATCGGTGGGCAGGACCGCACGCAGGGCACGCAACCCCTCGGGCCCAGCGAGGAAGGCGGGAAACAGCTTCAGCCCGTCCGCCCCGGCAGCAAGCGCCGCGAAACATTCCGTGGCGGTGAAGACCCCGGCAAAGGATTGCATCCCGGCCGCCTTGGTCGCGCGTATCACGCCGGGGTCGCAGTTGGGCGACAGGACGATGCGGCCGCCGGCCTCTGCCACCTCCTGCACCTGCACCTCGGTCAGGACGGTGCCTGCGCCGATCAGCGCGTCGTCGCGGAAGGCATCCACCATCGCGCGGATGCTATCATAGGCGCGCGGAGAGTTCAGCGGCACCTCCAGCCGGTCGATGCCGGCGGCGATCAGCGTCTCGGCCGCAGGCAGCGCCTCGTCGGGGGTCAGGCCGCGCAGGATGGCGATCAGGGGGCGGTTCATGCAGAGGCTCCTTTCCGACTGTGGGCGAGGGCAAGCCCGGCGAGGCCCATCTGCTCGGCCGGTTCCTGCCGGGCGGTCAGGCCCTGTGCGGCCAGCGCCGTGGTGTAAAGCCGCGACAACTCGGGCGCGCCGATCACGGTGACCGACTGGCCCAGCCAGTAGGGTTTCGCAGCGGCGAGTTCCGCGCCGATCAGGGCGCCCGAAAGCCTCGCGCGCGCGGCCTGCGGGGCAAGGTCCGCGATCAGCGATTCCGCCCGCAGCGTGAACAGGCGTGCCGCCAGCCGTTCGGGGCGCGACAGCGTGTCGTCGAGCGCCGTGGCAAAAGCGGCATCGTCCCAGCCGTCGCGGGCGATCGCCGGACCGAGGGTGGAGGCGGTGGCGAGCAGGGCGAACAGCTCACCGGTCAGGAAGGTCTTGAAGCTCACGACCTCGCCCGCGCTGATGCGGACCCATTTGCTGTGGGTGCCGGGAAGGCAGAGCACGCCGTCGAAATCGGGGGACAGCGCCAGGAAACCGGCGATCTGCGTCTCCTCGCCGCGCATCACGTCGGCGGGGGCGGTCTGCATCAGGCCGGGGATGATCTGCAGCGTCAGCCGCGGGTCGGCGACCGGGGCGGGGGTGAGCAGGCCTGCGTCGAGCGGCGGGCAGGGGACGGGACGATAGGGCGCCTCAACCCAGCCCTCGCGGCGGCCGACCATGCCGCAGGCGACGGCCGGGGTGGTGCCGCCGGGGGGCAGCCATTCGCCAATGAGCGCCAGAAGCGCCGGTTCGAACCCGTCGCGGGACAGCGTGCCGGCGCCGGCATCAGAGGCGGCACTGGCCAGGATGCCGTCGGGCCCCATCGCCCAGGCGCGCAGGTGCGAGGTGCCCCAGTCGACGGCGATCCAGTCGGGTGCGATCGGGTCCGGCGCGGTGGGCATCAGCCCGTCACCACGACGCCGCCGTCGATCACGAGCATCTGGCCGGTGACCATCCGGCTGGCCGAGGAGGCGAGGAACAGCACACCGCCGGCGATGTCACGGGGCTGGAGCTCTTCCTTCAGGCACTGCCGCTCCATGTGGGCGCGCAGGCTGTCGGGGGTGACCCACAGGTGCTTTTGCCGTTCGGTCATCACCCAGCCGGGGGCAACGGCATTGACGCGGATGCGGTCGGGGCCGAATTCGCGCGCGAGGCTGCGGGTCAGGCCGGTGATGCCCGCGTTGGCGGTGGCATAGACCGGGTAGCCCGCATTGCCCATCATGTAGCTGATCGACGAGAAGTTCACGATTGCGCCGCCGCCGGCCTCCTGCATCATCGGGATCACCGCCTGGGCGGTGAAGAAATAGGCGCGCAGGTTGATGCCGATGGACCAGTCCCAATAGGCCTCGTCGACCCCGAGCGTAGTGTGGCGCTCGTCGTTGGCGGCGTTGTTGATCAGGATGTTGATGGGGCCGTGCGCCTCGGCCGCGGCCTCGATGCTGTCGCGCAACTCGGAGGTGTCGATCACGTCGCAGGACAGGTAGAGCGGGCGGTTGCCGGTCTCGGCCTCCATCCGGTTGCAGAAGTCGGTCGCGTCGGTCCGCTGGACGAAGGCCACCTGTGCGCCCTGGCGCAGGAACGCCTCGGTCAGCGCGGCGCCGATGCCCGCGCCGCCGCCGGTGATGAAGACCGAGGCGCCGGCGAGGTCGGGGAAGGTCGG
This sequence comes from Paracoccaceae bacterium, assembly GCA_041687395.1. GTDB lineage: Bacteria > Pseudomonadota > Alphaproteobacteria > Rhodobacterales > Rhodobacteraceae > JAWLCA01. Next base: position 68,161 of record JAWLCA010000016.1, read on the forward strand.
ATAGGTGGTTGTCATGATGGGGCCCCGGATTGAACTGCGGCCCCATCAAAGAGAACATCCCTCCCGGTGGCAAGGGCTGCGCCTATCCCGTCACGCAGTCGGCGATTGCCCGCGCCATCCCGCGCAGAAGGGCACCGTAAAGCTCTGGCCCGTAGTCCAGCATACTGCCCGAGGGATCGAGCGGCGGGCCGATGCGGACCGGCCTCCCCTCGACAAGCATTTCGGCGTAGCGCGGATCGTGCTGCGCCTCGGGGAAGACGCAGACTGCGCCTTCGTGAGAGAGGGTGGCACGGATCTCGGTCAGGCGGCCGGCACCGGGAGCGGCGGCATCGCCAAGCGCGATGGAGCCTGCGACGTTCACGCCGAAGTGCCCGGAAAAATAGCCATAGGCATCGTGAAAGACAAAGATCGGGGCATCGCCCACCGGGGCAAGGATATCGCGCACCTCGGCCTCCAACGCCGCGATGCCGTCGCGCGCGCGGGCGGCGTTGGTGGCATAGGTGTCGGCGTTCTGCGGATCGCGGGAAGACAGATCGGCAGCGATCCGGTCGATCCAGACGCGGGCGTTCTGCGGGTCGAGCCAGGCGTGGGGGTCGGCCTCGGCGTGATCCTGCGACGCTTCGTCGCCTGCATGGTCGTCAGCGGCCTGATCGTGATCGTGACCGTGACCGTGACCGTGATCATGATCGTCATGGGCGTCGCCGGCGGCATAGCCTTGCAGGTGCACCCCCTCGACCGACAGCAGTGCGATCGCCTCGCCGCCGATCCCCACGCCGTCGATGGCGCGGGCCAGCCACGGTGTCATCTCGGGCCCAACCCAGAACAGCAAGTCGGACTCGGTCAGCATCCGGGCCTGGCTGGGGCGCAGCTGCGCACTGTGCGGATCGGCGCCGCGGTCCAGCAGGATCGAAGGTGCGCCGAGGTCGCCCATCACCTGCGACACGAGCGAATGGACCGGCGGCAGGTCGGTCACGACGCGCGGGGTTTCGGCCAAGGCGGGCACCGCGAAGGTGATGAGGGCAAGGGGCAGGAAATGGCGCATGGACTTCACCCGGTGTTATCTTGTAACGTCAAGTTCGACATACATATGTTATACTATCACATGTCAAGAGCGATCGGCCATTCGCCGGTCAGGAGTGTGCGATGACCAAAGCCCCCGGACAGGCCGCATTGGCCTTTTCCCGGCACGATCACGACGATTGCGCCGAGGAGGTGCTGAGCCGGGTCGAGCGGCTGCTCGACGGGCGAGGCTTGCGGCTGACGCCCGTGCGCCGACGCACGCTGGAGATCCTGCTGGAAGCGCATCGCGCCATGGGCGCCTATGAGGTGCTGGAGCGGCTGGCCGCCGATGGGTTCGGCAAGCAGCCGCCGGTGGTCTACCGTGCCCTGGACTTCCTGGTCGATCAGGGGCTGGTGCACCGCATCCGGCGGCTGAACGCCTTTGCCGCCTGCATGCATCCGGGCGAGGCGCATCATCCCGTCTTCCTGATCTGCCGGGTGTGCGACGCGGTGGCCGAGGCGCCGGGCGCGCGGGTGCGTACGGCGGTCGAGGCTGCGGCGGCCGAGGTCGGCTTTGCCGTCGAACGCGCCACGGTCGAGGCGCAGGGCCTGTGCCCCGCCTGCCGGGAGGTTGCCGCATGAGCCTGATTTCGGCGGCGCACCTGTCGGTGCGCTATGGTGGCGCGCCGGTGCTGCGCGACGTGGACTTCCACATCGAGCGCGGCGAGATCGTCACCGTGGTGGGGCCGAACGGGTCGGGCAAGTCGTCGCTGCTCCGCGCGTTGCTGGGCATCCTGCCGGCGGCAGCGGGGCGGGTGACGCGGGCGGCGGGGCTTCGCATAGGCTACGTGCCGCAGCGGCTGCACATCGACCCCGCGCTGCCGATGACCGTCGGGCGCTTCCTGTCCCTGCCGACGCGGCGCAGCGCGGCCGAGACGGCGGAAGCGCTGGCCCGCACCGGCGTGCCGGGGGTGGAGGCACGGCAGATGACCGAGCTGTCGGGCGGCCAGTTCCAGCGCGTGCTGCTGGCCCGCGCGTTGCTGTCCCGGCCCGACATCCTTCTGCTGGACGAACCGACGCAAGGCTTGGACCAACCGGGCGTCGCGGCCTTTTACCGGCTGCTGGAAGAGGTGCGGCGCGAGACGGGCTGCGCGGTGCTGATGGTCAGCCACGACCTGCACGTGGTGATGAGCGCGTCAGACCGGGTGCTGTGCCTGAACGGCCATGTCTGCTGCGAGGGAACGCCAAAGGTGGTGTCGAACGCGCCGGAATACCGCGCGCTGTTCGGGCTGGGCACGCGAGGCGCGCTGGCGCTCTACCAGCACGTCCACGACCACGATCACGACCATCCGGATCATGTGCACGACCACCCCGCGACGGAGCGCGCCGATGCTTGACGATTTCCTGATCCGTGCGGCGCTGGCCGGTCTGGCGGTGGCGGCTGCGACCGGCCCGCTTGGGTGTTTCGTGGTCTGGCGGCGGATGGCCTATTTCGGCGATGCCACCGCCCATGCCGCGATCCTGGGCGTGGCGCTGGCGTTGGGCTTTTCGATTTCAATCTACGCCGGCACGCTGGTGGTGGCGCTGATCATGGCGATGACGGTGGCGACCCTGGCGGGGCGCGGCTGGGCGATGGATACGACGCTGGGGGTTCTGGCGCATTCGGCGCTGGCCTTTGGGCTTGTGGCGGTGTCCTTCCTGCCGAATGTGCGGGTGGATCTGACGGCCTATCTGTTCGGCGATATCCTTGCGGTCAGCCGGGGCGATCTGCTCATCATCGCCGGGGGCTCGGCGCTGGTCCTTGCGCTGCTGGTCTGGCGCTGGTCGGGGCTGCTGACCGCGACGGTGTCCGAGGATCTGGCCCATGCATCCGGGGTAAATCCGGCGCGCGAGCGGCTGGTGCTGACGCTGGCATTGGCGGTCGTGGTGGCGGTGGCGTTGAAAGTGGTGGGGGCGCTGCTGATCGCCGCCATGCTGATCGTTCCCGCGGCCGCTGCCCGCAGCCTGGCCCGCACGCCAGAGGGGATGGCGGTACTGGCGGCGGGACTTGGGGGGCTGGCGGTGCTGGGGGGCCTGCGGGCGTCGCTGGCCTGGGATACGCCCGCAGGCCCCAGCATCGTGGCCATCGCGGCGGTGTTCTTTGCCGCGTCGTTGATGCTGGCGCCGCTGGCGCGGCGCCTGTCAGGTCAGAGGCAGTCCTCGTAAAGCTGCCGGGTGTTTTCGGGCGTCATTTCCAACGGGTTGCCGCCGCAGCTGGGATCCTCCATCGCCATCGCGGTCATCTCGTCCAGTCGAGCAGCCTCGACACCCATGACACCCAGGCTTTCCGGGATCGACATTTCCGACCGCAGCGCGAGGATCCGGTCAAGGAACCTGTCGAACCCACCGTCGATGCCCAGATAGGCGGCGGCGCGGTCGATCTGGTCCTCGATGGCCGGGCGGTTGAACCGCAGCACCATCGGCATGACGACTGCGTTGGTAGTGCCGTGGTGGGTGTTGTAGATCGCGCCGACCGGGTGGCTGAGGCTGTGGATCGCGCCCAACCCCTTCTGGAAGGCGACCGCGCCCATCGCCGCCGCGCTCATCATATGCGCGCGGGCTTCCAGATCCTGTGGCTCGGCATAGGCACGGGGCAGGTTTTCCAGCACCAGCCGCATGCCTTCCAGCGCGATGCCCTGGCTCATCGGGTGGTAGTGCGGGCTGCAATACGCCTCCAGACAATGGGCCAGTGCGTCCATGCCGGTGCCGGCGGTGATGAACTTCGGCATGCCCACCGTCAGTTCCGGGTCGCAGATCGTCACCGTGGGCAGGATCTTCGGGTGGAAGATGATCTTCTTGACGTGGGTTTCGCTGTTGGTCAGCACGCCCGCGCGGCCGACCTCCGACCCCGTTCCGGCGGTCGTGGGCACGGCGATGATCGGCGCGATACCGTCGGCGTCGGCGCGGGTCCACCAGTCGCCCACATCCTCGAACTCCCAGACCGGGCGGGACTGGCCGGACATGAAGGCCACCAACTTACCCAGATCGAGCGCCGAGCCACCGCCAAAGGCCACGACACCGTCATGCCCGCCTTCGCGATAGGCTTTCAGCCCGGCCTCCAGGTTGCCCTCATGCGGGTTCGGATCGACCTCGGAAAAGACGGCGCGCCCCAGCCCGGCGGCGTCCAGCACGTCGAGCGCTTGCGCGGTGATCGGCAGCGGGGCCAGTGCCTTGTCGGTTACCAGAAGCGGCGCGCGGATCCCGGCAGAGATGCAGTGCTCGGCCAGTTCGGCGATGCGGCCCGCCCCGAACTTCACGGCAGTGGGGTAGGACCAGTTGGCGGTCGGCGTCATTTCAGTACCTTTTTCAGATGGAAGGATTTCGGCCGGGTCACGGCATGGTAGCCGATCACCGACAAGGCCCCGCCGCGGCCGGTGTCCTTGCAGCCGGTCCAGCAGAGCGCGGGGTCAAGATAGTCGCAGCGGTTCATGAAGACGGTGCCGGTGTCCACCTGGGCGCCGACGGCGGCGGCGCGCTCGGGATCCTGTGTCCAGAGCGAACAGGTCAGCCCGTAGGGCGAGTCGTTCATCAGCGCGATCGCCTCGGCATCGTCCTTGACCGCCATGATGCCGACCACGGGGCCGAAGCTTTCCTCGCGCATCACGCGCATGGAATGATCGACATTGACCAGGATTTGCGGCGCCAGATAGATGCCGCCGTCATCGGCAAAGCGGGTGGCGTCGATCAGCGGTTTCGCCCCGGCCGCCACCGCCTCGGCCGTCTGGGCACGCACGGTATCGGCGAAGCGGCGGTTCGCCATCGGGCCGAGGGTGGTTTCGGTCTCCAGTGGATTGCCCAGTTTCAGGGTGTTCACCCAGGCCACCGCCTTTTCAACGAAGGAGTCGTACAGGCTTTCGTGGACGTAGATCCGCTCGATCCCGCAGCAGCATTGCCCGGCGTTGAACATTGCGCCGTCCATCAGCCCGTCGACGGCGGCGTCAACGTCCGCGTCGTCCATTACGTAGCCCGGATCCTTGCCGCCCAGTTCAAGCCCCAGCGCGGTGAAGGTGCCGGCTGCGGCGCGTTCCATTGCCTGCCCACCCGCGACCGAGCCGGTGAAGTTCACGAAGTCAAACGCGCGCTGGCCGATCAGCGCCTCGGTCGTCGCGTGGTCGAGAAACACGTTCTGGAAGATCTCGGCCGGGACGCCGCCGGCGTGGAACGCCTCGGCCAGCCGCTCGCCGGCCAGCAGGGTCTGGCTGGCGTGCTTCAGGACCACGGCGTTGCCGGCGATCAGCGCGGGCACGATGGTATTGATCGCGGTCAGGTAGGGGTAATTCCAGGGGGCGACGATGAAGACCACACCGAAGGGCACCCGCTCGATCCGCCGCTCGAACCGGTCAGAGCTTTCGGCGACCAGCGGTGCCAAGGCCTCGGCCGCGATGGTTGCCATGTAGTCGGTGCGTTCGTTTACCCCGCCCAGTTCGCCACCATAGCGGGTCGGCCGGCCCATCTGCCAGGCCAGTTCCTCGGTCAGGCGGTCCTTCATGCCGTTCAGCGCGGCGACACCTGCCTGAACCTTGGCGATGCGCGCTTCAAGCGGCAGGGCCGCCCAAGCCGCTTGCGCGTTGCGCGCGCGGGCGACGACGGCCTCTGCCTCGGCCAGGGGCAGGGCAGGGCGTTCGGCGTAGACCCGCCCGTCGATGGGCGAGACGCACTGGATCATCTTGGTCATTTTTCCCTCGGTCGAATGTCAGGCCCGTTCCAGGCCGCGCTGCACTTCCCAGTCGGTGACGACTCGGTTCTGTTCCTCGATCTCCCATAGCGCGGCGCGGTGGTAGTGGTCGATGACATCATCACCGAAGGCCGCACGCAGCATGGCAGAGCTGCGCATCAGCTCCGCCGCCGCCCCGAGCGTCTTCGGCACCTCGCGCGCCTCGCCCTTGCCGTAGACGTCGCCGCGGGCGGGCGGCTCCAGCACAAGCTGCCGCTCGATCCCGTCCAGACCCGCTGCCAGCAGCGCCGCGCAGGCCAGATAAGGGTTCAGGTCCGATCCGCCGATGCGACATTCCACACGCACGGCCTTGGTGTTCTCGCCGCAGACGCGGAAGCCTGCTGTGCGGTTGTCGAGGCTCCAGACTGCCTTGGTGGGGGCGAACATGCCGACGACGAAGCGTTTGTAGCTGTTGACATAGGGCGCAAGGAAGTAGGTCAGCGCGGGCGCGTGCTCCAGCAGCCCGGCCATGTAGTGGCGCATGATGTCCGAGATCATGTGCTCGCTGCCCGGATCGTGGAACAGCGGCTCTCCTTTCAGCGATTGCAGCGACTGGTGCACGTGGCTCGATGATCCGGCGCGGCGGTGATCGTATTTCGCCATGAACGTGGCCGCGCGGCCGTGCTGGTTGGCGATTTCCTTCACGCCGTTCTTGACGATTGCATGCATGTCGGCGGTCGTCAGCGCGTCGGCGTAGCGGATGTTCAATTCTTCCTGCCCGGCCTCGGCCTCGCCCTTGGAGCATTCGACAGGGATGCCCGCGTCGAACAGCCCGTTGCGGATCGCACGCATCACCTCTTCTTCCTTGGTCGTGCCAAGGATCGAATAATCGATGTTGTAACGGCCGAGCGTCTGCAGGCTCTGGTAGTTGCGGTCGCGCAGGGCGTCGAAGCTGTCCTCGAACAGGAAGAACTCGAGCTCCGTCGCCATCATGGCCTTGAACCCCATGTCCCTGGCGCGGGCGACCTGCCGCTTCAGGACCGCGCGGGGCGAATGCGGCACCTCCTCGTGCGTGTGATGGTCCAGCAGATCGGCCAGCACCATCGCTGTGCCCGGCAGCCACGGGACACGCCGCAGCGTCGCCATGTCGGGCTTCATGATGTAGTCGCCATAGCCCGACTCCCAGCTTGAGGCCTTGTAGCCGGGGACGGTGATCATCTCGATATCGGTGGCGAGCAGGTAGTTGCAGCAGTGCGTTTCCTTCCAGGCGCCATCGACGAAGTGGCGGGCGTGGAACCGCTTGCCCATCAGTCGCCCCTGCATGTCCACGGACGCGACCAGCACGGTGTCGATCTGGCCGTCGTCCACCGCCTCCTTCAGCCCCTCGAACGAAAGATTACCCGACATTTGCTGTCCCCCTGCACTATGGCGCCCCGGGCAGGGCCCGGGGCTGATTGTTGTCTTGCAGGCCCCGGACCTGATCCGGGGCCGGAATGTCCGGTTCAGCCGTAGCGGTAGGGCCGACCGGCGCGGTCCATCGCCGCGTTGTAGTCCTTGAAGATCTGCACGACCTTGGCCTTGGTTTCGGACTCGGCCGCGATCTCGTCCCAGAAGACCCGGGCGGCCTGTTCGACCGTTGCCCACTCCGCATCGGGGATCGAGGTGAGTTCCAGCTTGTCGCCCTCGGTCCGCAGGCGCGCCTCTCCCGCCCAGTACCAGTGCTGGCGGTAGTAGTGCGACTGCTCGAAGCAGGTGGCCATCAGGTTCTGCAGATGCTCGGGCAGTTCGTTCCAGCGGTCCATGTTGGCGAAGAAATGCCCGATCCAGGCGCCCGAGATGTTGTTGGTCAGGAAGTGGCTGCAGATGTCGGCCCAGCCGACCTCATAGGCTTCGGTGATCCCGCACCAGGCGACGCCGTCGATCTCGCCAGTTTGCAGCGCGACCTCCACATCCTCCCACGGCACGGTCACGGGCACGGCGCCGAACTGGTTCAGGAAGCGGCCAGCGGTCGGGAAGGTGAAGACCCGCTTGCCCTCGATATCCGCCAGGCTGGTGATCGGCGAAGTGGTGATGAAGTGGCAGGGATCCCAGGACCCGGCCGAGATATGCTTCACGCCGACATTGGCATATTCATCGGCCCAGATCTCGTTCAGGCCCCAGTTGTTGAAAAGCGCCGGCACATCGAGGCTGTAGCGGCTGGCAAAGGGGAAGTAGCCGCCGAACACGGTCACCTCGGTCGGGCTGGCCATCGAATCGTCGTCGGACTGCACCGCGTCGATCGTGCCGCGCTGCATCGCCTGAAACAGCTCTCCCGTGGGTACCAGCTGATCGGCGTAGAACAACTCGATCTGCATCTCGTCGCCGGCGATGGCGTTGAACATGTCGATGGCGGGTTTCGCGACCTGTGCGCCCAGCGCCGCACCGGCGTAGGTCTGCAGCCGCCAGCGGATCGTCGACTGGGCATGAACCGCGGGGGCCGCCAGCGCGCCCGCGCCGGCCAGCGCGCCGGTGCTCAGGAACTTGCGTCTCGTCGTCATGGTCTTTCCTCCTTGTTGGTTGGACTTGGCACTAACGATACAGCGTTTCAGGCAGCCACAGTGCGATCTGCGGGAAAATCATCACCACCACCAACGCCAGCAGCATGACACCGACGAAGGGCACGATGGACCGGTAGATGTCCAGCAATGTCACCTCCGGCGGGGCCATCGCACGCATCAGGAACAGGTTGTAGCCGAAAGGCGGGGTCATGTAGGCGATCTGGCAGGTGATGGTGTAAAGCACGCCATACCAGATCAGATCGAAGCCGAGCGCGCCCACCAGCGGCACGTAGAGCGGCGCCACGATCACCAGCATCGCGGTGTCGTCCAGGAAGGTGCCCATGATCAGGTAACTGAGCTGCATCAGGATGAGCACACCCCAGGGACCAAGCCCGATGTCGTCCAGGAACAGCTGCCGCAGGGCATCGACCGCGCGCAGCCCGTCGAACACCGCGCCGAAGGCAAGTGCCGCCAGAATGATCCACATGAACATGCAGCTGATCGCCAGGGTCATCCGCGTCGCCGTTTCGAACACGGTCCAGGTCATCCGACCCTTGATGACCGCCACACCGAACGCCGCCAAGGCGCCGATGACCGAGCTTTCTACCAGCCGGGTGTAGCCTGCGACGAAGGGCACCATCATCACCAGAAAGATGCCGAGCGGCAGCAGGCCCGCGTTGAGCAGTCGCAGCTTTTCCGCCCGGCTGACCTGCGCGCGCTCTTCGGGTGCGAGCGCGGGGCCAAGCGCCGGGTTCAACCGGCAGCGCAGCCAGATGTAGAAGATGAACATCCCGGCCATCATCAGCCCAGGCACCACGCCCGCAAGCCACAGCTTGCCGACCGGCTGGCGTGCGATCATCGCGTAAAGCACCAGCACCACCGACGGCGGGATCAGAATGCCGAGGCTCGAGCCCGCCTGGATCACCCCCGTGACCATCCGCTTGTCATAGTTCCGCCGCAGCAGTTCGGGAAGCGCGATCGTGGCTCCGATCGCCATGCCCGCCACCGACAGCCCGTTCATGGCCGAGATCAGCACCATCAGGAAGATCGTCCCGATCGCCAGGCCACCAGGGACGGGGCCGAACCAGACGTGAAACATGCGGTAAAGGTCATCGGCCAGTCGGCTTTCGCTCAGCACGTAGCCCATGAAGATGAACATCGGCAGCGTGAGTAGCGGAAACCAGTTCATCAGCTTGATGGTCTGGGAAAAGGCGAGGTCGTAGCCGCCCCGATCGCCCCAGAGCCAGATCGCGAAGACGACCGAGACGAAGCCGATGATCCCGAACATCCGCTGGCCCGTCATCAGCAGCAGCAGCATCGAACTGAACATCAGAAGGGCGATCATGTCATAGGACATCAGACCACCCTTTTCCCGGTCGGCCCGGGGATCTCGACGCCGCGCAGGCGGCCGATGTCGCGGATCAGGATGGCCGTGCATTGCAGGATCATCATGACGATGCCGATGCACATCACGATCTTGATCGGCGCCATGTAGGGTCGCCAGATGCCGCGCCGCCGCTCGCCGTACTCCAGTGCGTATTGGGTGCTCTCGATTCCGCCCCAGAGCAGGACGCCAAGGTAGAAGAGCAGGCAGAAGATGGTGATCACGTCGATCATGGCCTTGGTCCGCGGGCTCCACGAGCCGTAGAAGACATCCATGCGCACGGCCGATCCCATCTGCAGCGCATAGGCGCCGCCGATCATGAAGTAGCCGACCATCAGGAATTGCCCCATCTCGTCGGTCCAGATCTGCGGCACCCAGAAGGCCCGCGAGAGCGCCCCGAACAGCAGAACCCCCATCAGGGCGAACAGCGCGAACATCGCCAGCCGACCGACCCGGTAATTGAACTGCTCCACCACGCGGACAAAGGCGACAAGAAAGCCCGGCATCACGCAGCCCCCGCCCGAAGGTCGGCAAGCGCTGCATCGAGCGCCGGGGCAATCTGGTCCGCCATCGCGGCCTCGGCCGCGGGGGTGGCGATCAGGTCGTTGCGCACCTCCAGCATCGCGTTGGGCAGTCCGTGGGGCAGGGCGTGGCGGCGCAGCATATGGGTCACGCCATCGGCGGCGCTGTAGGGTTCGTTCAGGGCCGCCGCCAGACCGGTTCGCGCCCGCGCCTCGGCCAGGATGGCCTGCGCCAGCCGAGCGTCATCATCGTGGATCACTCCAAGCTCGACGGTTCGCGGGGCCCCGAACCAGACCGGGGTGAAGCTGTGGACGGTGACCATGATCGGGGCCAGGCCACCCGCGAGCATCAGCGCGATCTCTTCCGACACGCGGGCGTGGAACGGCAGATAGGCTGCGCGCACGCGGGCTGCCCGCGCAGCGGCATCCAGGCCAAGGTTGCCCGGCACAGGGTGGCCTTCCGACGTCTCGACCATTGCGCCAGGGGCGTCGGGCGGGCGGTTGCAGTCGTGGACCAGCCGCGACACCGTCGCCGACACCAGCCGCCCGCCCAGCCGCGCCAGCAGGCCCCGCGCCACACCCAGCGCACCGGGATCCCACGCGATATGCGCGCGCTGCAGCTCGTCCGGCAGACCAAGCCCCTGCAGGCACGGCGGGATGTAGTTGCTGGCGTGCTCGCAGACGAACAGGAAGGGCGACGGGGCGCCGGCTTCCACCAGCGGCTCGAAGGGGGGCAGGTCGGGCGTGGCCGTCACGATGCTGGGTCCGTTCGCTGAATCCGTGCTCAAGGCTCTGCATCCGCCGGCGTTTTGTCAATATTTTTTCTTTTGCACCTTTTCTGTTACAAACTATTCTGCGGTTGCTGAAACCGGCAGCAGAGGCCGCGATGCCCGCACCCGTCATCGAAACCGTCGACGCCCGCCTGCGCGGGGCCTCGGACAGCCTGACGCGGGCGGAGCGGCAGTTGGCCAGCCATATCCTGCGCAACTATCCCGTTGCGGCGCTGGGCTCGATCACGGCGCTGGCCAAGGGGGCAGAGGTGTCGACGCCGACGGTCGCCCGCCTGGTGCAGAAGCTGGGTTTCCGCGGGTATCCCGATTTCCAGGCCGCCCTGCGCGCCGAGGTCGAGGAGATGCTGGTCTCGCCCCTGGTCAAGCACGACCGCTGGGCCGAGGGTGCGCCCGACACCCATATCCTGAACCGGATGGCGGACGCGGTGGTGGCGAATCTGCAGGCGACGCTCAGCCGGATCGACCACGCCGATTTCGATGCCGCCTGCGCCCTGCTGGCCGACCCGAAACGCCGGGTGCACGCGATGGGCGGGCGGATCACCCATGCGATGGCCGAGCATTTCGTCACCCACATGCGGGTGATCCGCCGCGGCGTCAGCCTGATCGAGGACCGGTCGAGCGACTGGCCGCCGGCGATCCTGGACATGGGCCGGGGCGACGTGCTTCTGGCCTTCGACATCCGCCGGTACGAAAACAACGTGCTCCGCATGATCGAGATGGCGGTGGAGCAGGGGGTCGAGGTGGTGCTGATCACCGATCAATGGGGCTCTCCGGCCGCCGGCCTCTCGCGCTATAGGCTCGATGCGCATGTCGAGGTGCCGTCGGCGTGGGATAGCACGGTGTCGATTCTGGTACTGGTCGAAAGCCTGCTTGCGGGCGTGCAGGCGCTGACCTGGTCTGATACGCAGGCGCGGATGAAACGCCTTGAGGACATCTATGCCCGCACCCGCTTTTTCCGCCGGTTCTGAGGTCGGCGTCGCCGTGATCGGCGCGGGCGTGGTGGGGCTGGCCATCGCGCACCGTCTGGCGGCGGCGGGGCACGAGGTCGCCGTCATCGACCCCGCGCCGCCGGGATCGGGGGCAAGCTACGGCAACGCCGGTACCATTGCGGATTACGCGGTGCTGCCCGTGGGCACTCCGGCGGTGCTGCGCGATCTGCCCCGGCTTCTGTTCGACCGGAACTCGCCGCTCGCCCTGCGGCATGCGGCCTTGCCGACGCTCGCGCCCTGGCTGCTCCGCTTCCTGCGCCAGTCGCTGCCCGGCCCCGCCCGGCGGAACGCGCAGGCTCTGGCGGCGCTGCTGTCGGATGCGGCCCCGCTCTGGCGCGATCTGGCGCGCGGGATCGGGGGCAGTCATCTGATCCGGCAGCGGGGTGCGCTTTATCTCTACGATTCGCCCTCGGCCCTTCGCGCCGCGGGCGGGGATCTGGCGCAGCGCCGCGCCCTGGGGGTCGAGGTGGACCTGGTCGGCGCCGACGATGTCGGCCAGCTTGAACCCGGTCTGCCCGCTTTTGCGGGCGGCGCCTTCTTCCCCGGAACGCTGTTCATCGCTGATCCGGGCGATATGGTCGGCCATCTGGCCGAAGCGGCATGGCGCGCCGGCGCGCAACTCATCGCGGCAGAGGTCACGAGCCTTGAGCGCACCGGGGGCGCTGTGACGCTGACCGGACCGGGGCTGCACCTGAAGGCGGCGCAGGTGGTGATCGCCGCCGGGGCGCATTCCCGGGGTCTGGCACGACAGGCAGGCGACCGGGTCCCGCTGGATACCGAACGCGGTTATCACCTGGAATGGGACATGGACACACCGCCGGTGACGCGGCCGTGCTGCCCCACAGCGCGCGGGTTCTATTTCTGCCCGATGCAGGGCCGTCTGCGCGTCGCCGGCACCGTGGAACTGGGCGGGCTGACGGCGCCCCCCTCGCCCCATCGTCTGCGGCAACTGGAGCGCGGCGCGCAAGAGATCCTGCCGGGCCTTGGCGCCCCGGACCGCGAGTGGATGGGGTTTCGTCCCTCGATCCCCGACAGCCTGCCGGTGATCGGCCCCTCGGCGGGCGGCGACCGGGTGATCCACGCCTTTGGTCACGGGCACCTTGGCGTGACGCTCGCCCCCGTAACCGCGGGGATCGTCTCCGATCTGGCCGCGGGCCGCGATCCGGGACCGACGATCCTGCCCTGCCTGCCGACCCGCTTCTGAGCCGTTCATTGACGTTGCACCTTCTCTGCCTATGCTGCGGCGGCGGCAACGGGGGCGGGGAATGACGCGCAAGGTTCTGGTTACGGGTTCGGCGGGGTTCATCGGTTTTCACCTGTGTCGCAGGCTGCTGGCCGAGGGTGACACCGTCTGCGGCTTCGACGGCATGACCCCCTATTACGACGTGTCGCTGAAACATGCGCGCCACGACCTGCTGCGCGCCGATGAGGGTTTCCATCCGGTCGAGGCGCTGCTGGAAGAGCCCGGCGCCGTGGCCCGGGCCGTGGACAGGTTCAATCCGGACGTGATCGTGCATCTCGCCGCCCAGGCGGGGGTGCGCTATTCCATCGAAGCCCCGCGCAGCTACGTGGACTCGAACCTGATCGGCACGTTCGAGGTGCTGGAGGCAGCGCGCAATCATTCCCCCGCGCACCTGCTGATCGCCTCCACCTCGTCGGCCTACGGCGCGAACACCAAGATGCCCTATGCCGAGACCGATCGCGCCGATCACCAGCTGTCTTTCTACGCCGCGACCAAGAAGGCGACCGAGTCGATGGCGCATTCCTATGCCCATCTCTACCGCGTCCCGACGACTATGTTCCGCTTCTTCACCGTCTACGGCCCGTGGGGCCGGCCCGACATGGCCTATTTCCTGTTCATTCGCGCCATGTTGGAGGGCCGGCCGATCGACGTGTTCAATCACGGCGACATGAAGCGCGACTTCACCTATGTCGATGACCTGGTCGAGGGGATCCGGCGGTTGATGGATACCGTGCCGGGCGACACGCCGGTCGCGGGCGACAGCCTGTCCCCGGTCGCCCCCTTCCGGGTGGTGAACCTGGGCAACGGCGCACCCGTCGCGCTGATGGACTTCATCGCCGCAATCGAGGATGCGCTGGGCGTCACGGCCGAAAAGATCTTCAAGCCGATGCAGCCCGGCGATGTCCCGGCGACCTGGGCCGACACCCGGCTGGCAGACGCTCTGATCGGCAAGCTACCCCGCACCGATGTCCGCAGGGGCGTGGGCGAATTCGTCCGGTGGTATCGCGATCACTACGGCGTCTAGGGCCGCCGGGAAGTTCACGGGAGCGGGCGGGAAAATCGCTGCCAGACGCGCCGCGCAAGCGCCCAAGGGTTTCGATCTGGTTAACGATAAACGCCAAGCCATTGAAAGAAAACGATAACGAAAACTGCTCACGCGTGAGCAGCCGACCTCTCAGTAGCCTCGGCCGCGATCCACCAGGTGCAGGAAGGGCTCCCCCGCCTCGCCCCGCCGGATATTCTCGGCGATCACCCGGCTCGCGGTCAGCGGGTTCGTTTCCGCCGCGATATGCGGGGTCACGGTCACGCCCGGATGGGCCCAGAAGGGGTGGTCTGCAGGCAGCGGCTCGGTCCGGAACACATCCAGCGTCGCGTGGCCGACCCAGCCAAGATCGAGCGCGGCAATCAGCGCGTCGTCGTCGATCAAGCCGCCCCGACCGGGATTGACGACGACCGCGCCCTTGGGCAGCCAGCCAAGCCGCCGGGCATCCAGCAGTTTCTCGGTCTCGGCGGTCAGCGGCATCAGCAGAACGACGATCTCGGCCCGCCGCAGCACCGTCTCCAGCCCCTCGTCGCCCGAATGGCAGGCAATATCCGGCAGATCCTTCTGCGTCCGGCTCCAGCCCAGGACATTGAAGTTCAGCGCCAGCAAGGCTCGCGCCGCGCTCTGGCCAAGCGCCCCCAGGCCCAGCATGGCAACCGTCCGGTCGCGCGCCAGCGGCGGCACGATCTCGTGCCGCCAGACCCCGTCCTGTTTCAGGATATGCAGGTCCATGCCCAGGTGATGGCGCAGAACGTGGCCGGTGACCCATTCGGTCATGCTCTCGGTCATCGCCGGGTCCACCATCCGGCACAGCGGCTGGGTCAGCGTCTCGTTCCTCACGATCCCCTCAACCCCGGCCCAGAGGTTCAGAACCGCGCGCGTGTTGCTGTAGGGCGTGAAATCCTGGATCACGCCGCTGGGCGAGAACACGATGTAATCCACGCCCTTCGGATCGTCGGTCCGGTCGAACAGATCGAAGTCCACGCCCGCCTCGGTCAGCGCGCGCACCAGCGGATCGCGGTATCTTTCGAACAGCTTCGCCCCGGCGGCGAAAAAAACCCGTGCCGTCAATTGCGCCCCCGTGCCCTGTGGATATGGGCACTCTGTACCAGACCAAAGGCGATCATCAACACCAGCATCGCTGATCCGCCATAGGAAACCAGCGGCAGCGGCACGCCGACCACCGGGGCGAGGCCCATGACCATCGCCATGTTGATGGAGAAGTAGAAGAACAGCGTCGTGGCCATGCCCAGGGTCAGCAGCGCGGCGAAGCGATCCTTCATCTTCAGGGCCGCGATAACGGTGAAGACGATCACAAGCGCATAGAGTCCCAGCAGCGAGAAGGCGCCCAGGAAGCCGAACTCTTCGGCCAAGGTGGTGAAGATGAAATCGGTGTGCTTCTCGGGCAGGAAGTTCAGCCGGCTCTGGGTGCCCTGCATGAAACCCTTGCCAGTCCAGCCGCCGGAACCCATCGCGATCTTGGCCTGCGTGATGTGATAGCCAGCCCCCAACGGATCGCTGGCTGGGTCGATGAAGGTGTCGATACGCCGGAACTGATAATCCTTCAGCAATTGCCATTCGGTCCCGCGCGACGACATGACCAGGGCAACCAGCCCGACACCGGCCGAACCGACCAAGATGAAGTAAAGGATGTGGACACCCGCCAGGAACATCATCACGCCGCCCCCCATCATCAGCAGCAGGGCAGTTCCGAGATCCGGCTGCCGCAGGACCAGGAATGTCGGAAGCAGGATGATCGCAACAGGGATGAGCACCCAGACCGGGCGCGAGGTCTTGTTGATATCCAGCCAGTCGTAATAGGCGGCCAGGAGCATCACGAGGGTGATCTTGCACAACTCCGACGGTTGCAGTCGAATGAAGCCAAGGTCGATCCAGCGCTGCGCCCCCATCCCTGTGACGCCCACGAACTCGACCGCCACAAGCAGCAGGACGGAGACACCGAAGGCCAGTGCCGCCATGTTGCGCCAGAACCAGATCGGCACGAAGGCCACCACGAACATCACCGCCACGCCAAGGGCGAACCGCTTCATCTGCGGCTCGGCCCACAATTCCAGCCTGCCACCGGCCACCGAGTAGAGCATCAGGAACCCGACCCCGGCGATGGCTGACAGCAGAAGCACCAGCGCCCAGTTCAGATAGAGAACCTTGCGAAATCCGGTCGGGACCGTCTTGACGTTGTATTCCAGATAACTCATCGGCTCAGGTCCGCGTCCGTCCGGTCTGAGGAGACTCCGACATCCGCAGGTTCAACTCGCGCCTCTGGCTGTCTATGCGGTTGCGTTGTGCGGCTGGATAGGCAGACAGCGGCGGCAGGCCGCCGTAAAGCGCCTGCAAGGTCACGTCCCGTGCGATGGGCGCCGCGGCGGTCGAACCGCCGCCGCCGTGCTCCACTACCACCGCGACCGCGATCTTCGGCGCATCCTGCGGCGCGAAGCCCACGAAAAGTGCATGATCCCGGCGGTTCCACGGCAGCTGATCGTTGCGCATGACGCCCCGCGCGCGCTCTGCGGCGGTGATGTTGCGCACTTGGCTCGTGCCGGTCTTGCCAGCCATGCGCATCGCCGCTTCCTCGATCCGGCTGGAATAGGCCGTGCCCCGCTGGGTGTTCACCGTCGAGGCCATGCCGCGCCGAATCTCGCGGATGTATTCGGCGTTCAGGCCAAGTTCGGGCGCGTCCGGCGTCGGCTGCTCCACCCCGTCGATCGCCTTGATCAGCCGCGGAACAACGGCACGGCCGCTGGCCAGCCGCGCCGTCATCACCGCAAGCTGCAGTGGAGAGGTCAGGACATAACCCTGCCCGATCGAGGCGTTGACCGTATCCCCGACGCGCCATTCCTGCCCGCGCCTCTCGCGCTTCCATTCCCGACTGGGGTTCAAGCCCTCGACGATCGCCGACATCGGCAGGTCATGGCGCTGACCCAGGCCGAGTCGGGTCGACATTTCGGCAATCCGCTCGATCCCGCAGCGTTGCGCGATGTCGTAGAAGTACACATCGCAGCTTTCGGACAGCGCCGAATGCAGGTTCATCCGGCCATGGCCTCCCCGCTTCCAGCAATGGAACCTTCGGCCAGAGACATCCGCATGGCCGGGACAATAGACGGTGTCGTTGACGCCGACGAACCCGCCTTCGAGCGCGGCAAGCGCGGTCACCATCTTGAAGGTCGAGCCCGGCGGATAGGCCCCCTGGACCGCCTTGTTGGCCAGCGGGCGCCGTTCGTTTTCCATCAGGCCGTTGTACTCGGCCGAGGAGATCCCGCGGACGAAACTGTTGGGGTTGAACGAGGGCGAGGAATTGATCGCGAGGATGTCGCCGGTCTCCGTGTCCATCACGACCACGGCGGCGCTTTCCTCTCCCAGACGGGCCTGCACGTAATTCTGCAGCCCGTCATCGAGCGTCAGTGTGACCGTGGCGCCGGCATCGCCGTCCAGTCGGTCAAGCTCGCGCATGATGCGGCCGTAGGCGTTCACCTCGATCCGGCGCGATCCGGCGCGGCCGCGCAAGACCTCTTCCATCCGCGCCTCGACCCCGACCTTGCCGATCTGGAACTGCGGAATTTGCAGCAACGGATCGGGATCCTCCAGGCGCGCCAGGTCGGCCTCGGACACGGGGCCGACGTAGCCCACTACATGGGCGATGTCCTGCCCGTTTGGATAGACGCGCGACAGGCCGACCTCGGGCGAGACGCCCGGCAGGGCAGGGGCATTGGCGGCCACCGCCGCGAACTGCTCCCATCTCAGCCGATCGGCGACCGTGATCGGTACAAAGGCCGACCGGCGTCCCACCTCGAGCAATGTCCGTTCGATATCCTCATCCTTCAGGGGCACGATGCGCCGCAATCGGTTGAGCACCTCCTCGACATCGCCGGCATCCTCACGCACCACGACGATCCGGTAATTCTGCTCGTTTCCCGCCAGAACGACGCCATTGCGATCCTGGATCAGGCCGCGGGCGGGCGGGATCAGCCGGATCGAGACGCGGTTCTCCTCGGCAAGCGTGCTGTAAAGATCGGCTTCCTGGACCTGCATCTGCCGCATCCGCAAGCCCAGCCCGGCGATGATCGCGGCCTGCGCACCGCCCACCATAAGGGCGCGGCGCGATATCCGGCGCGCGCTTTCTTCCGTTTCGCGCGGAGAACGTTTCATAACCGCCGCCCCATCGCATCGACCTCGCCCGTGGCCGGCTTGTGGACGTTCATGCCGTAGGATGAAACGATAACAACCAGCGGATAGGCAAGGATCGTCAGCGTCAGTTGTGCGAGTGTCATGTCGAATGGCGCCTGTGGCACCATCGCGATGGCAAGCACCAGCCGCATTCCGAGGGTCATGGCCGCCAGCACCCCGGCCACCATCATCCATTCCATGAGAAAGGTGAGTTCCCGCATCATTGTGCTGCGGCTGCGCAGGAATTCCGTCCCCAGAAGAACCATCAGTGTCCAGAGCCCCGGTGGCCGCATCAGCAGGAGATCAGCGAGCAGGTAGACCGCCGCGATCAGGATCGCCGGCAGATACTCCGGCCGCCGCAGGACCCATGCCAAGGTCAGGCCCAGCAGCAGGTCCGGCCACGGCAGGCCGCTTGGCACCGCCCGCAGCGGCAGCAATTTCAGGAAAAGCGCGACACAGGCGATCAGCAGGAACAGCCCACGGTAGGCCCAGACGCGCCGCTCGACCGCCTCAGCCATCTGCCGCCTCCGTCCCGGCGGTGAGGGCGGCCGCGGGTTGCGGGCCGATCAGGTCGGGCGGGGCCACAAGGTCGCCCGGATCGTCGATCCGTTCGCCCGGTTGCGAGCGCAGCACCCGCAGGAACTCCAGCCGCTCGTAATCGGCCGACAGCCGCACCCGAAGGCGCCGGTCGGGGCCAAGCGCGACCTGACCGACAAGCAGCCCCGCGGGAAAGACACCGCCGTCGCCCGAACTGACGACGCGGTCTCCGGGGCGGACCTCTTCGGGGCTTTCCAGAAAATCGAGAAGCGGTGCGGCGGTGTTGTCGCCGGACAGGATGGCGCGCTGGCCCGACGGCTGTATCGTCACGGGAATGCGGCTGTTCGTGTCGGTCAACAGGATCACGCGGCTTGACGATTGGCCGACGCCGGAAATGCGCCCGACCAGCCCCAGCCCGTCCATCGTGGCCCAGCCGTCAAGGATCCCGTCACGCGCGCCCACATTCAGCAGCACCGACTGCCGGAAGGGCGAACCGGAATCGGCCATGACAACGCCGGTCACATGGGTGAGCCGCGGATTGAGTCGCACCTGATTCAGATCGAGCAGTTTCGCGTTTTTCTGTTCCAGCTGAAGCGCCGCTTCCTTCCACGCCTTCATCTGCTGCAACTCGCGCCGGAGTTCCTGGTTCTGTTCGTAAATCCGCGTGTAGGAGCGGAAATTCTCGACCATGCCCGCGGCTCGCGTGACAGGGAACATCGCCCAGTCCATGTTCGGCACCACCCGATCGATCAACCCCGCGCGAACCTGTTCGACGCGCGGACTGTCGATGCGCCACAGCAGGAAGATCGTCAGCAACACAAGTGCAAGAAAGCCGATCAGGATGCGCCTGACCGGACCCAGAAAGTCGACATCTGCGTTGCGGTCCCTCGCCATCAGTCCCCCGGCTGCGCCCGCGTCAGCTTTCGTAGTCTATCACATGCCTGAGTTGTTTTTCGTATTCCAGCGCCTTTCCGGTCCCAAGCGCCACACAATTCAGTGTTTCGTCGGCAACCGAGATCGACAAACCGGTGGATTCCCGCAGCGCCAGGTCCAGTTCGCCCAGCAGCGCCCCGCCGCCGGTCAGCATCACGCCACGGTCAACGATATCAGCGGCCAGATCCGGCGGCGTCGTCTCCAGCGCCATCATGACCGCCTCGCACATCTGCTGCACGGTTTCGGCCAGCGCCTCGGCCACCTGCGCCTGGTTGATTTCGATCTCCTTGGGAACGCCGTTCAAGAGATCGCGTCCGCGGATCTGCATCGACGCCCCGCGCCCGTCATCCGGCATCCGGGCCGTGCCGATCGAGGTCTTGATACGTTCGGCCGTCGCCTCGCCCACCAGAAGGTTCTGCTGACGGCGCAGGTAGCTGATGATCGCTTCGTCCATCCGGTCGCCGCCGACGCGGACCGAGCGCGCATAAACGATGTCACCAAGGCTCAGCACCGCCACTTCGGTCGTGCCGCCGCCGATGTCCACGATCATGCTGCCGGTCGGATCGGTAATCGGCATGCCCGCACCGATGGCGGCGGCGATGGGCTCAGCGATCAATCCCGCACGTCGTGCACCGGCCGAGAGAACCGATTGCCGGATCGCGCGCTTCTCGACCGGGGTCGCGCCATAAGGCACGCAGACGATGACTTTCGGCTTCGAGAAGGTCGTGCGCTTGTGCACCTTGCGGATGAAATGCTTGATCATCTCTTCCGCCACATCGAAATCGGCGATGACGCCATCGCGCATCGGGCGGATCGCCTCGATGCTGCCCGGCGTGCGGCCGAGCATCAGCTTGGCGTCCTCACCTACGGCAAGAACCTGCTTCTTGCCGTCCTTCACGTGATAGGCGACCACCGACGGCTCGTTCAGGATGATGCCCCTGCCCTTGACGTAGACCAGCGTGTTCGCCGTGCCGAGGTCAATCGCCATGTCCGACGAGAAAAGACCCGAAAAAACCATCCCGAAGAGTTCCTGTGATATGGCAGACCACCGGCCGCGACTCGGTCGCGCCGGAGACGCCACCTATAGGCGGGTTCGCCCCCCGGCGCAAATGGCCGGGAACCAAGGCATCAGCGCCTTTCCGCGCGAAAGAGCGCTGATGTCGGAAAAGTGTCAGCCAGCGGACTGAAGCGCAGAGTTAGACACCGGTTTCTGTCGCCTGAGGACAAGTTTGTTGAGGGCGTTGACATAGGCCTTGGCGCTGGCCACGACCGTATCGGTATCTGCGGACTGGCCGGTGACGATCTTTCCGTCCTCTTCCATCCGGACGCTGACGGTGGCCTGCGCATCCGTTCCCTCCGTAACGGCGTGCACCTGGTAAATCTGCAGTCGCGCCTCGTGCGGGAACAGCGCCTTGATCGCATTGAAGGTCGCATCCACCGGCCCGTCGCCCGTCGACTCGGTCGATTTCTCCACCCCGTCGATCAGCATCGTCAGTTCGGCCGACTGCCCTTCTGTGCCGCAGACCACGCGCAGGCGCTTGATCTGCAGGGTGTCGTGCTCCTCGCTGGTGGTCTGGTCGGCCATCAGCGCGATCAGGTCATCGTCGTAGACTTCCTTCTTGCGGTCGGCCAGCGCCTTGAAGCGCACGAAGATGTCGGCGAGCTGGTTGTCGGCCAACTCATACCCGAGATCGCGCAGCTTGGCGCGGAGCGCGGCGCGGCCGGAATGCTTGCCCATCACCAGCGACGTGTCGGCGAGGCCAATGTCGGCCGGGCGCATGATCTCGAAGGTCTCGGCGTTCTTCAGCATGCCGTCCTGGTGGATGCCGCTTTCATGCGCAAAGGCGTTCTTGCCGACGATGGCCTTGTTGAACTGCACCGCGAAACCCGAGACCGCCGCCACCTTGCGGCTGATCGCGATGATCTTGGTGGTGTCGATGCCGGTGCGATAGGGCATGATGTCATTGCGCACCTTCAGCGCCATCACCACCTCTTCGAGCGCGGTGTTTCCGGCGCGTTCGCCCAAGCCGTTAATCGTGCATTCGATCTGGCGGGCGCCGGCCTCGACCGCCGCCAGCGCGTTCGCGGTCGCCATGCCCAGGTCGTTATGGCAGTGGGTGGCGAAGATGATCTCGTCGGCGCCGGGCACCCGCTCCAGCAGCATCCGGATCAGGTCGGCGCTTTCGCGGGGGGCGGTGTAGCCCACGGTGTCGGGGATGTTGATCGTGCTGGCGCCGGCCTTGATGGCGATCTCCACCACGCGACACAGATAGTCATGCTCGGTCCGCGTGGCGTCCATGGGCGACCACTGGACATTGTCGCAAAGGTTGCGGGCGTGGGTCACGGTGTCGTGGATCCGCTCGGCCATCTGGTCCATGTCCAGATTGGGGATCGCGCGGTGCAGCGGCGAGGTGCCGATGAAGGTGTGGATGCGCGGGCGGCGGGCGTGCTTCACGGCCTCCCAGCAGCGGTCGATGTCCTTGAGGTTGGCGCGGGCCAGTCCGCAGATGACGGCGTTCCTGGTCTGCTTCGCGATGTCGCTGACCGCCTGGAAGTCACCTTCCGAGGCAATCGGGAAGCCGGCCTCGATGATGTCCACCCCCATCTCGTCGAGCATCTGGGCGATTTCCAGCTTCTCGTCGTGGGTCATCGTGGCGCCGGGGCTTTGTTCGCCGTCGCGCAGGGTGGTGTCGAAGATCAGGACGCGATCCTGTTCGGTGGTGCTGGTCATGGTGATCTCTTTCGTTCCTTAGGGCCTGGAGTGCAGAGCGCTGGTCACCTCTGAGCGGTCGCGCCCGGAGGCACGCTCAGAGGCGGCTAAGGAGAAGCAGGCCACGGAAGCCGAGGGGGGCGGTTGCCCCCGCAGGTCCAAACGTATGTGTATTCCGTGCCATGGGGCGTGACTATACGCAGGCGGAAGGGAATGAAAAGGGTGAATCTGGAGGATCCTTGCCCTCAGGGTGGCTGAGTTTCGGCCCTTTTGAGGGAGTGTCCACGCGTGGACACTTTGTCAAGTCATTGTTTTTTCAGCGAATTGAATTTTTTGTTAACCTGGACTTCACCATTTCAGCGGCCCGCCGGTCAGGTGAAGCGATTGTCGCGCGGGAAGCCGCGCGGGGCCATGCGGCCTGCGCTGGCGCGTTTGCCGATCCATTCTGCCAGGTCGGGCTCTGTCCGTGTCCGCCCGGCTGGATCCTTCCACGTGAGGCCCTCGGCTAGCGTGAAGGTGGTCACGTCGGACAGGCCGCCGTCCTTGTACTTCTGCAACCGCACGCCCTTGCCGCGCGTCATCTCGGGCAGTTCGTCCAGCGGGAAGACCAGCACCTTGCGGTTCTCGCCCACCACGGCGACGTGGTCGCCGGTCACGCGGCGGCAGGTGCGGGCGCGGGTGCCGTCGCGGACGTTCAGCACCTGCTTGCCGGCGCGGGTCTGGGCGATCACCTCGTCCTCGGGGACGATGAAGCCGTCGCCGTCGGAACTGGCGACCAGCAGCTTCGCGCCGGGGCTGTGTACGAACAGGTCCACGATTTCGGCCTCGTTTGGCAGGTCGACCATCAGGCGCAGCGGCTCGCCCATGCCGCGCCCGCCGGGCAGGTTGGCACCGAACACGGTGTAGAAGCGCCCGTTCGAGCCGAAGGCGATGATGCGGTCGGTGGTTTCGGCGTGCATCAGGAAACGGCCCTCATCGCCGTCCTTGAACTTCAGCTCCTGATCCAGCGCGATGTGGCCCTTCATGGCCCGGATCCAGCCCATGCGGGAACAGACAACGGTGATCGGTTCACGCTCGATCATCGCAGTGAGCGGCACATCCTCGACCTCTTGCGCCTCGGCAAAGCGGGT
Organism: Paracoccaceae bacterium; assembly: GCA_041687395.1. Classification (GTDB taxonomy): domain Bacteria; phylum Pseudomonadota; class Alphaproteobacteria; order Rhodobacterales; family Rhodobacteraceae; genus JAWLCA01. Next base: position 91,852 of record JAWLCA010000016.1, read on the forward strand.
GCGGCGGGCACCACCGGGGCTGTCCTTGCCGAAATCCTTTTGCACCTGAAGCAGTTCTTTCGAGATCCGCGTCCACTGCCTGCGTTCGGAGCCCAGCAAAGTCACCAGTTCGGCCCGTTCCTTCTGCAACTCGTCAAATTCGCGCTTCAGCTCCATCTCTTCCAGACGGCGCAAGGAACGCAGGCGCATGTTCAGGATGGCCTCGGCCTGCACCTCGGTCAGGTAGTCGGTGCCGCTGGGGGCGGTGGGCCCGTCGCCGGCGGCGCCGGGCGCGGCATAGTCGCGCTCGGATGTGGCGCGGGTGTGGGGCTTGCCCCAATCCTCGCGCATCAGGGCGGCCTTGGGTTCGTCGTCGTAGCGGATGATGTCGATCACCCGGTCGAGGTTCAGGAAGGCGATCAGGAAGCCCGCCAGAACCTCCAGCCGGTGGTCGATCTTTTCCAGCCGGTGCTGGCTGCGCCGTTGCAGCACGTCGCGCCGGTGATCGAGGAAGGCGCGTAGCACTTCCTTGAGCGAGCAGACCTTGGGCGTGCGCCCGTCGATCAGGACGTTCATGTTCAGACTGAACCGCACCTCAAGGTCGGAATTGCGGAACAGCATGCCCATCAGCATTTCCGGATCGACCGTGCGCGAGCGGGGTTCCAGCACGATGCGGATGTCGGCGGCGGATTCGTCGCGGACATCGGCCAGGATCGGGATCTTCCTGGTCTGGATCACCTCGGCCAGCCGCTCGATCAGCTTGGATTTCTGCACCTGATAGGGGATCTCGGTCACCACGATCTGCCAGGTGCCGCGGCCCAGATCCTCCACCTCCCATTTCGCGCGCAGGCGAAACGCGCCGCGCCCCGTGCGATAGGCCTCGACGATGTTCTCGGCCGGTTCCACGATCACGCCGCCGGTGGGGAAATCGGGGCCGGGGACGAGGGCGACCAGAGCCTCGTCGGTAATCCGGGGATCTTCGATCATTGCGAGGCAGGCGTCGATCAACTCGTGCAGGTTGTGCGGCGGTATGTTCGTGGCCATGCCCACCGCGATGCCGCTGGACCCGTTGGCCAGAAGGTTCGGGAAGGCCGCGGGCAGCACGATGGGTTCTTCCAGCGTGCCGTCGTAGTTCGGGCGGAAATCGACCGCGTTTTCCGCCAGCCCCTCCATCAGCGCCTCGGCGGCGGCGGTCAGGCGGGCCTCGGTGTAGCGGGCGGCAGCCGGGTTGTCGCCGTCGATGTTGCCGAAGTTGCCCTGGCCGTCCACCAGCGGGTAGCGGACGGCGAAATCCTGCGCCAGCCGGGCCATCGCGTCATAGATCGCGGCGTCGCCGTGGGGGTGGTAGTTGCCCATCACGTCGCCCGAGATCTTGGCGGATTTGCGGAACCCCCCGTTCGAGGCCAGCCGCAATTCGCGCATCGCGAACAGGATGCGCCGGTGCACCGGCTTCAGCCCGTCGCGGGCATCGGGCAGCGCGCGGTGCATGATGGTGCTCAGCGCATATTGCAGATAGCGCTCCCCGATCGCGCGGGACAGCGGTTCGGACAGCACGGGCAGGGCGGGGTCGGTCGTATCGGTCATGGCGGTTGTGTAAGGTGCGCGCTATCTGCGGTCCAGTGGGTAAAGGGTTAACGGTGGCATGAACGGAAACACGGCGGGCAAGTCGGTCCTTATCACGGGCTGTTCCTCTGGCATCGGCTACCATGCGGCGGCGGGACTGCGGGCCCGGGGCTGGCGGGTGTTCGCCACCTGCCGTGCCGAGGGCGATTGCGCGGGGCTGCGGGCCGAGGGGTTCGAAAGCTTCGTGCTTGATTTGTCGGACGAGGGCAGCATCGCGGCCGGGCTGGCGCAGGCGCTGGAGCGCACGGGCGGGACGCTGGATGCGCTGTTCAACAATGGCGCCTTTGCGATCCCCGGCGCGGTGGAGGATCTGCCGGTGGGCGCGCTGCGCGAGATCTTCGAGGTGAACCTGTTCGGCACGCACGAATTGACGCGCCGGGTGATCCCGGTAATGCGGGCACAAGGCGGGGGGCGGATCGTCAACAACTCCTCGGTGCTGGGCTACACGGGGCTGCGGTGGCGCGGGGCCTATGTGGCCACCAAGCACGCTATGGAGGGGCTGACCGACGTGCTGCGGCTGGAGATGCGAGATACGTCCATCCGCGTGATCCTGATCGAGCCGGGGCCGGTGACGAGCCGGATCCGCGTGAACTCCATCCCCCGGTTCGAACGCTGGATCGACTGGCAGGCCAGCGCGCGGGCAGATCAGTACCGCGCGACGCTGTTGAAGCGGCTGTATCAGGGCCGGTCGGACCGGTTCGAACTGCCGGCCAGCGCCGTGACCGAAAAGCTTATCCGCGCGCTGGAAAGCCCGCGGCCGCGGGCGCGCTACCGGGTCACCACGCCGGCCTGGCTGATGGAGGGTGGGCGGCGGCTGCTGCCCACGCGCTTGCGTGACTGGCTGCTGGCACGGGTCTGAAATCGGGGTTCGCTTTTGCCGCCGTGGCCACTATGTGAGGGGCAACGAAAGGATCAGCCATGCTTCTCAACGATCCCCTGTTCATCGTCGCGGCCATCGCGTCGCTTGCCGTGCTGGTCATCCTGATGATCGGCATTTTCGGATTCGCCAAGGGAGGCGAGTTCAACCGCAAGCACGCCAACCGCATCATGCGCTACAGGATCGGCGCGCAGGCGCTGGCGGTGGCGCTGATCCTGCTGTTCGTCTTCTTCCGCCAGTCCGGGGGCAATTGACATGGTCGTACTGAACCGAATCTACACGAAAACCGGCGATCAGGGCGAAACCGCGCTGGGCAACGGCGCGCGGGTCGCCAAGCACAGCCTGCGGGTGCAGGCCTACGGCACGGTGGACGAGACGAACGCGACGGTGGGCATGGCGCGGCTGCACGCGACGGGCATGCTGGACGAACGGCTGGCCCGGATCCAGAACGATCTGTTCGATCTGGGCGCGGATCTGTGCCGCCCCGACATGGCCCGCGACGCCGAGGCGGAATACACGCCGCTGCGCATTATCGAAAGCCAGGTGAAGCGGCTGGAGGCCGAGATCGACGAGATGAACGGCAAGCTCACACCGCTGCGCAGCTTCATCCTGCCCGGCGGGACGGCGCTGGCCGCTCATCTGCATCTGTGCCGCACCGTCAGTCGGCGGGCAGAGCGGCTGACTGTGGAACTGGCGACGATGGAAGAGATCAACGCGGATGCGGTGAAATACCTCAATCGGCTGTCGGACTGGTTCTTCGTGGCCGGCCGCATCGCGAACGACGACGGCCGGGCCGATGTTCTGTGGGTGCCGGGTGCGAACCGCTAGACGATGCCAGGGGGCTGCGCGCCGGGCTGGCGGGACTTCAGCAGGTCACGGATTTCGGTGAGCAGATCTTCCTGAGTTGGTACCTTGGGCTCCTCGGGTTTCGCCTCGACTTCCTTCCGGCGCGATTCCTTCAGCTTGTTGATCGCCTTGACCAGCAGGAACACCACCCAGGCGATGATCAGGAAATTGATCACGGCGGTGATGAAACTGCCGTATTTGAACACCGCGACACCCGCCTCTTCGGCCGCCGTGACCGATGGATAGCTTTCGGTGGACAGTGCGATGAAGAGGTTGGAGAAATCGACGCCGCCGGTGAAGATGCCGATGAGCGGGTTAATCAGATCGGCGACGAGGCTGTTGACGATGGCGGTGAAGGCGGCGCCGATGATGATGCCGACGGCGAGATCCATGGCGTTGCCGCGGGCGATGAAGTCCTTGAATTCCTGAAGCATGGCGGTTCCCCTTTGACGGCTGGTGGCGCGTATTCCTCGCGTCTTTTCCACCCTTAGCAGCAGGGCGCGGGTTTTCCACCGCGAAAATGCTGCTAGGAAGCGGGGTCAGAAGACGAGGGAGATGCATGACCGCGCTTGCCGATTATCCGATCACCCGCCGCTGGCCGCCCCGTAACCCACGGGCGATTCAGCTTTATTCCTTTCCCACGCCGAACGGGGTGAAGGTGTCGATCGCGCTGGAGGAGCTCGGGCTGGCCTATGATGCGCATACCGTGCACATCGGGCGGGACGATCAGTTGACGCCGGAGTTCCTGAGCCTGAATCCGAACAACAAGATCCCCGCGATCATTGACCCCGAGGGGCCGGGCGGGCAGCCGCTGGCGCTGTTCGAGAGCGGGGCGATCCTGATCTATCTGGCTGAAAAGATGGGGAAACTTCTGCCAGAAGACCCGGCGGGGCGCTACCATGCGATCCAGTGGTTGATGTTCCAGATGGGCGGTATCGGGCCGATGTTCGGGCAGCTGGGCTGGTTCGGGATCGGGGGCGGCAAGGACATCGAAGACACCCGGCCGGTGGAGCGGTATGTGAAGGAATCCGCGCGCCTTCTCAATGTTTTGGAGGGTCAACTTAAGGCGGGTCGCGAGTGGGTGGCGGGGGAGTATTCCATTGCCGACATCGCGATCGGGCCCTGGTTGCGGACGCTGCGCGATTTCTATCAGGCGGGTGAGGTCACAGGCTTTAACAACCTGACGCATGTGTCTGATTACCTTGAACGATTCCTGGAAAGACCTGCGGTGCAGCGGGGGCTGGTGCAGCCGCCGCGGGACTGAGGACACGTAGCCACCACCCTGCCACCAGGGCGCCACCACCCTGCCACCAGGGCGGTGGCACCGGCGTTCGGTGCCGGGAGAATCTGCGCAACAGCCGCCGGCAGGGGCGTGTGCACACAGCGCATGATTCACGTGCATCTGCCGTGCATACGACGTGCAAACCCAATGAACGCAAAGTCAGACCGCTGGTGTGCGGTGGCGCACATCGTGGGGGAGATCTAGGCGTTCGCCGGATGACAGGTGGATTGGTCCGGTGACGCGGCTCAGGCCCGGCGCGGGATCACGCCGAGGTCGCGCAGGGCGGTGTCGACAAAGGCGGTCTCGTCGGCCGAAAGGCGCTGGGCGCGGGGGTAGGCGGGCGCGGTGCGGTCGTCGATGACGGGGGCGTGCCAGCCGTCGGTCGTGGCGATGAAGCCGCGTGCGCCGTCGATCCCGAAGCGGTGCAGATAACCCTGCAGAACGACATCGAGATAGGACAGCAGGATCGGATTCTCGTCTGTCGGCGGGGCGGCCTCGTGATCGGGGATGGCGTAGACCTGCACGGTGATGGTTGGCGGGGCGTCGTGGGTGATCTGGTCCACCGGGTGCCGGGCATAGGCGTATTCGCGCGCGTCCAGAGCGGCCCAGTCGGCGCCGGGCACCGGGGCGACCAGCCCGTCGATTTCGCTGCCCGAATCGCGCACGGCGGTCAGATAGGCCAGAGGGCGCGAGGCGCTGCGCCGCCAGGCGCGCCGCCAGCCGCGGATGCGGGCGGGAAAGGCGGGGCCGTAGGCGTGGGTGGCGGTGTTTACCAGACTGCCGTAGCCGAAGAAGAAGGGATCGGTGCTCATCCGCGCAAGGTGGCCTGCGCCGCGGCCGGGGACAAGAGGCTGCATCGCGGGTCGGTTGCCATCGGCGCGCGGCTGGGGTTCAGTCGTGGCAGGCGAGGGGGGGCGGCATGGCGCGGCGCAAGGGCGGGGCAGGCAACGCAACGGCACGTGATCACGGGCTGGTCGAGGCGCTGGTGGCGCTGGCCGCGCGCGACGGTCTGGGCGAGCCGATCGACTGGCGCGATGTCGAGGCGGCGGTGGCCGCGCTGCTGGACGACCCGGTGGCCAAGCGCGACCTGCGCACGCTGATGGTGCGGCTGAACGATGCCGAGGTGGCGCGGACGCTGGAGGACTGGTTCCTGCGGGCGGCCGACACCCGCGACGCGGATGCGGGCGACGCGAACCGGGCGGGCGAAAAGCTGCTGGCGCCGCTGCAGGTGGTGGGACTGGGCGGTTTTGCCACATCGGGAATCGCGCTGGCCGCGGGCACGCTTGCCGGACCGGTGGGGCTGCCGGTTTTGGCTGCGGCGGGGGTGGCGGCCGGGGCCGCGACCTGGGGTCGGTGGCGGCTATCGAAGCGCGAGGACGAGGCCCGCGCCGACGCCCGCGCGATCCGCGATCTGGCCGCGATCGCCCGCAGGCGGGTGGAGCGTTGAGAGGCGTGCGTGCGGGGGACAGGTGGAAAAACCGACTGTCGCATGCTATATATCCATTGTGAGATTGCAGGAGGGTGCGTCATGGGGCCAGTCGAATTCGGAATGATTGCGGGATCGCTCATGCTGGCAGGGGCGAGCACCGCTTATGTGACCCGTCTGGTACGGATCAGCGGGCGCGACCGGCCACAGGATCCGGAGCGGGTGAAGCAGGTGATCGCGACCGCGCCCTATGACCGGCTGGACAACGTGCTGGCCAAGTAACACGGACGCATCGAGGACGGATGGACGGGGGTCGCAAGCGCGGCCCCTTTCGCGTTTCGGGGCGCTGCCGATCTTGCTTGCCAGTCCGCGCGGGGCTGCGCTAGACGGGAGGGGCAGGATCGGGAGAATCCGGGGGCTACCCCGGTGCCGAAGGAGCAACCGCCCCGGTAAACTCTCAGGCGCAAGGGACCGGTCCGGCAGATAAACTCTGGAGAGAGGCGCATGGGCGTCCGCCGAAGGGATAACGATCTCAGGCGAAAGGACAGAGGGGGCATCATGGCCGGGGCGAAAGCCCGGGCGCGGTGCCGGCCTGCGCGATCCGGCAATGCAGGGAAGGGGGCGGCATGTCTGACCTGAAACGCACTGTTCTGCACGGGCTGCACGACCGGCTGGGCGCCAAGATGGTGCCGTTCGCCGGCTACGAGATGCCGGTGCAATACCCCATGGGTGTGATGAAGGAGCATCTGCACACCCGCGCGGCCGCCGGCCTGTTCGATGTCAGCCACATGGGGCAGGTGATTCTGCGCGGGCCCGATGTGGCGTTGGCGCTCGAGACGCTCGTACCGGTCGATGTCGTGGGCCTGGAAGAGGGCCGCCAGCGCTATGGCCTGTTCACCAATGACGAGGGCGGCATCCTGGACGATCTGATGATCGCGAACCGGGGCGATCACCTGTTCCTTGTTGTGAATGCAGCCCGCAAGGACGTCGACATCGCGCACCTGCGCGCGCATCTGGCGGGCGTGGAGGTCGAGGAGATTACCGACCGCGCGCTGATCGCGCTGCAGGGCCCCGAGGCCGAGCGGGTGGTCGAGAGCCTTGCCCCCGGCGCGGCGGCGATGCGGTTCATGGATGTGGCCGTGCTGGCTTGGGAGGGAACCGAGTTGTGGGTCTCACGCTCCGGCTACACCGGCGAGGATGGGTACGAGATTTCGGTGCCTGAGGTCCGCGCCGAAGCCTTTGCCGAGGCGCTTCTGGCCGATGACGCGGTGGCACCCATCGGGCTGGGCGCGCGCGACAGCCTGCGGCTGGAGGCGGGGCTGTGCCTGTACGGCCATGACATCGACGAGACGACGACTCCGGTCGCGGCCGGGCTGTCCTGGGCGATCCAGAAGGTGCGGCGCGCGGGCGGCGCGCGGGCGGGCGGTTTTCCCGGCGCCGAGCGCATCCTGGGAGAGCTGCAATCGCCCCCCGCCTGCACCCGCGTGGGCCTGCGCCCCGACGGCCGCGCGCCGATGCGCGAGGGCACTGCCCTGTTCGGCGGCGAAACCGGCGGCGTGGCGATCGGCCGCGTCACCTCGGGCGGGTTCGGCCCCAGCCTGGAGGCGCCGATCGCAATGGGCTACCTGCCGCCCGCGCTGGCGCATATTGGCAATACCGTCTGGGGAGAGGTGCGCGGCAAGCGCCTGCCCGCGACCGTGACCAAGCTTCCTTTCCGACCCGCAACCTACAAACGCTAGAGGGACGCCGATGAAGTACACCGAAGACCATGAATGGCTGCGCGTCGAGGGCGACCTCGTCGTGGTGGGCATTACCGAACACGCCGCGACGCAACTGGGCGATGTGGTGTTCGTGGAGCTGCCCGAGGTCGAGGCCGTGGTCGCCAAGGGCGACGAGGTCTGCGTGATCGAGAGCGTGAAGGCAGCGAGCGACATCCTCGCGCCGGTGGACGGCGAGATCGTCGAGGTGAACGACGCGCTGGTGACCAACCCCGGCCTGGTGAACGAGGACCCGACCGGGGATGCCTGGTTCTTCAAGCTGAAGGTCGACGATCTGTCGGTCCTCGACGACTTCATGGACGAAGACGAATACGCCGACCTGATCGGCTGAGGGATGCAATGACCTATACCCCCGTTGCCTACGACCCCTACGATTTCGCCAACCGCCGGCACATCGGCCCCTCGCCCGACGAGATGGCCGACATGCTGATGGCGGTGGGGGCGCCGAGCCTGGACGCGCTGATCGACGAGACGGTGCCCGCCAGCATCCGGCAGAAGTATCCGCTGACCTGGGCGCCGCTGGCCGAGCACGAGCTGCTGGCGCGGATGCGCGAGGTGGCGGGGAAGAACAAGGTGATGACCAGCCTGATCGGGCAGGGGTATTACGGCACCAACACGCCCCCGGTGATCCAGCGCAACATCTTCGAGAACCCGGCCTGGTACACCGCCTATACCCCCTACCAGCCCGAGATCGCCCAAGGGCGGCTGGAGGCGCTGTTGAACTACCAGACGATGGTGGCGGATCTGACGGGGCTGCCGATCGCCAACGCCAGCCTGCTGGACGAAGCGACGGCGGCGGCCGAGGCGATGGTGATGGCACAGCGGGTGGCGAAGTCGAAGGCGGGGGCGTTCTTCGTGGATCGCAACTGCCATCCGCAGACCATCGCGGTAATGCAGACCCGTGCAGCACCCCTGGGAATCGAGTTGATCGTGGGTGACCCCGAGAAGCTGGAAACGGCCAAGGTATTTGGTGCGATCTTCCAGTATCCTGGCACCTATGGCCACGTTACCGACTTCACCGACCAGATCGCCGCCCTGCACGAAGCGAAGGCGGTGGCGGTCGTGGCGACGGACCTGCTGGCGCTGACGATGCTGAAGGAGCCGGGCGCGATGGGGGCGGACATCGCGGTGGGATCCAGCCAGCGATTCGGCGTGCCGCTGGGCTATGGCGGTCCGCACGCGGCCTTCATGTCCTGCCGCGACGACTACAAGCGGTCGATGCCCGGGCGGATCGTGGGCGTGTCGGTGGACGCACGCGGCAACCCGGCTTACCGGCTGGCGCTGCAGACGCGCGAGCAGCACATCCGGCGCGAAAAGGCCACCAGCAACGTCTGCACCGCGCAGGCGCTTCTGGCGGTGATGGCGTCGTTCTATGCCGTGTTTCACGGGCCCAAGGGCCTGCGGGCGATTGCCGAGAGGGTGCATTTCCTGGCCAACCGGCTGGCGCGTGCGTTGAAGGCTGCCGGGGCCAAGGTCAGCCCCAAGGCGTTCTTCGACACCATCACGGTCGAGGTGGGTGTGGGGCAGGCCGGGATTCTGGCGGCCGCGCGCCACGAGGGGCTGAACTTCCGCAAGATCGGGTCGGATCGTGTCGGCATCAGCTTGGACGAGACGACGGACGAGCGGGTGCTGATCCGCGTGCTGCGCGCTTTCGGCATTGAGGGGGTACCGCCACATCGGGCCGATCTGGGCTTCCCCGAGGCAATGCTGCGCCAGTCGGACTATCTGACCCATCCGGTCTTCCACATGAACCGGGCGGAATCGGAGATGATGCGCTACATGCGGCGTCTGTCCGACCGCGACCTGGCGCTGGACCGGGCGATGATCCCCCTGGGGTCGTGCACCATGAAGCTGAACGCAGCGGCCGAGATGATGCCGGTCAGCTGGCCCGAATTCGGCAGCTTGCACCCGTTCGTTCCCGCTGATCAGGCTGCGGGCTATGCCGAGGTGATCGCCGATCTGTCCGACAAGCTGTGCGAGATCACCGGCTATGACGCCATGTCGATGCAGCCGAATTCCGGCGCACAAGGGGAATACGCGGGGCTTCTTACGATCCAGGCCTATCACCGGGCAAACGGGCAGGGGCAGCGCGACATCTGCCTGATCCCGGTGTCTGCCCACGGTACCAACCCGGCCAGCGCGCAGATGGCGGGGATGCAGGTGGTGGTGGTGAAATCCGCCCCCAACGGCGATGTGGATCTGGATGATTTCTGCGCCAAGGCCGAGGCCGCGGGCGACCGGCTGGCCGCCTGCATGATCACCTATCCCAGCACGCATGGGGTGTTCGAGGAGACGGTGCGCGAGGTCTGCAAGATCACCCACGACCACGGCGGCCAGGTCTATCTCGACGGCGCAAACCTGAACGCGATGGTCGGCGTGTCGAAGCCCGGCGAGATCGGGTCGGACGTGAGCCACCTGAACCTGCACAAGACCTTCGCCATTCCGCATGGCGGCGGCGGCCCCGGCATGGGGCCGATCGGGGTGAAGGCGCATCTGGCACCCTATCTTCCTGGGCATCCGGAAACCGGGGGCGACGAGGGGCCGGTGAGTGCCGCGCCCTATGGCTCGGCCTCGATCCTGCTGATTTCATGGGCCTATTGCCTGATGATGGGCGGCGCGGGGCTGACGCAGGCAACCAAGGTGGCGATCCTGAATGCCAACTACGTCGCGGCGCGGCTGCGGGGCGACTACGACATCCTGTTCATGGGCAACAAGGGGCGCGTGGCGCATGAATGCATCCTGGACACCCGGCCCTTTGCCGCCGCTGGAATCACCGTGGACGACATCGCGAAGCGGCTGATCGACAACGGTTTTCACGCGCCCACGATGAGCTGGCCGGTGGCGGGCACGCTGATGGTGGAGCCGACGGAGAGCGAGACCAAGGCCGAGATCGACCGCTTCATCACCGCGCTTCAGGCGATCCGGGCCGAGATCCGGGCGGTTGAGCAGGGTGAGATCGACCCGGAGAACAACCCGCTGAAGCACGCCCCGCACACGGTAGAGGATCTGGTGGCGGACTGGGACCGCCCCTATCCGCGCGAGCAGGGCTGCTTCCCGCCCGCGTCGTTCCGCGTGGACAAGTACTGGCCCCCGGTCGGGAGGGTGGACAACGTCTACGGCGACCGCCACCTGATCTGCACCTGCCCGCCGCTGGAAGCCTATGCCGAGGCGGCCGAGTAGGGCTTGAAGCGACACCGCGCGGCCTCCATCTATTCCGGCAACGGAATGTATGGAGGCCGCGATGGCTGACTCCCTGAAATTGACCTGCACCACCTGTGGCCAGACGAATCGCGTGCCCGCCGACCGTTTGGGCGCGGGGCCGAAATGTGGCAGCTGCGGCGACCCGCTGGCGAACGGCAAGGTGGCCGAGCTGGACCCGGCGACCTTTGCCAAGATAATCCGCGATGAGGTGCCCGTGCTGGTGGATTTCTGGGCGCCGTGGTGCGGCCCGTGCCGGACGATGGCGCCGCAGTTTGCCCAGGCCGCCAAGGTGCTGGCGCCGGGCGTGCGTCTGGCGAAGCTGAACACCAGGACCACCCCGAGATGTCCGCCCGACAGAACATCCGCGGTATCCCGGCGCTGATCCTGTATCACCGGGGCCGCGAACTGGGGCGGCTGACCGGCGCGCGCCCTGCCGCCGAGATCGAGGCGTTTGCCCGAGCCCATGCGCCCGCGATGTCCCGCGGCACGGCTTGACAAATTCGGACGGCCGCGACATTACCCGCAACCGTTGGGGCCGTAGCTCAGTTGGGAGAGCGCGTCGTTCGCAATGACGAGGTCAGGGGTTCGATTCCCCTCGGCTCCACCAGCCCGCACTTTAGGGAAGAAAAATCCGCTAACACCTTGATAGTTCGCCCTGAACAACACTCATGCCATTGATTTTGCGCTGGAACGTTGTGGTTTTTCTCGCCATGACCTGCAGGGTTTTGTAAGATTTCGACCGAAACCCTGCAATTTCGGTCCTGCCCATGAAGCATCGCCAGCGCCCT
>JAWLCA010000017.1:0-98595 GCA_041687395.1 Paracoccaceae bacterium
CATCATGGCCAGAGATCCAGACCGCCAGACCGCCGAAATCCACATCCGCATCGCCCTCATGAACCGCTTCAACGCCCTCGGCACCGCCGAGATCGTCCGTGTGCCATGACGTCAACGGGGTAAGGGGAACTCACGCTTCAGGCGCGAGGTTTATCGCGAAGCGGATACATTGAAGAGAGATTCCGCCCGACGAAGTACTCTAACGACACGCACTTCGATAAGGTCTGAGAAACTCAGCTCTGTTCCATGATCCAGAAACTGATAGGGCGCGTCCCATAGAGGGTCGACCGCGCCACTGCCGCGTGTCCATCGCAGAATCTCTTGTGGTGTTGCACCGAGCAATCGCGCGGCGTCGCGAGGGGTTTAGATGCCTTCACCGAAGATCGCATCGTCCAACGGCATCGCTTCCTCCTTTCATTCGAGTCAACACCGAAAGCCTTAAGCAAGCAAGACCAGCCGATCACACCAACCGGCTCACCTCCACCGCCGCCCGCACAAAATCCGCAAACAGCGGATGCGGCGCAAACGGTTTCGATTTCAGTTCCGGGTGGAACTGGACGCCGATGAACCAGGGGTGGCCGCGGACCTCGACGATTTCGGGCAGGCGGCCGTCGGGGCTCATGCCGGAAAAGATCACGCCGCAGCTTTCCAGCTTGTCGCGATACTTGATGTCCACCTCGTAGCGGTGGCGGTGGCGTTCCTCGATCGTGGTACCGCCGTAGATATGCGCGACCTTCGATCCTTCGGCAAGTTGCGCGGTATAGGCGCCCAGCCGCATGGTGCCGCCCTTGTCGTCGCCGACGCGGCGCTCCACCGTCTGGTTTCCCTGCACCCATTCCTTCAGATGGTAAACGACGGGGGTGAAGCGCTTGCGCCCCGCTTCATGGTCGAATTCTTCCGATCCCGCATCGGTCAGCCCGGCGAGGTTGCGCGCCGCCTCGATCACCGCCATCTGCATGCCGAGGCAGATGCCGAGGTAGGGGATGTTCTTTTCGCGGGCGAACTGGGCCGCGCGGATTTTCCCTTCGGTGCCGCGCTCGCCGAAGCCGCCGGGGACGAGGATGGCCTGGAACCCCTCAAGATAGGGCGCGGGGTCTTCCCGCTCGAATATCTCGGCGTCGATCCATTCGGATTTCACCCGCACGCGGTTGGCCATGCCGCCGTGGGTCAACGCCTCGGCGATGGATTTGTAGGCGTCCTCCAGCTGGGTGTACTTGCCCACGATTGCGACGCGGACCTGGCCTTCCGCATTTTCCAGCCGGTCCATCACATCGGTCCAGCGGTCGAGGTTGGGGCGCGGCGCGGGCGAGATGCCGAAGGCGTCCAGCACCGCCTGGTCGAGGCCGGCGCGGTGATACGCCAGCGGTGCCTCGTAGATCGATTTCAGGTCATAGGCGGGGATGACGGCGTCGGGGCGGACGTTGCAGAACAGCGCAATCTTGGCGCGTTCCTTTTCCGGGATCGGGTGTTCGGAGCGGCAGACAAGAATGTCTGGCGCGATGCCGATGGCGCGCAATTCCTTCACCGAGTGCTGGGTGGGCTTGGTCTTCAGCTCGCCCGACGCAGCAAGGTAGGGCAGCAGCGTCAGGTGCATGAAGATGCACTGGCCGCGGGGGCGGTCCTGGGCGAACTGGCGGATCGCCTCGAAGAACGGCAGCCCCTCGATATCGCCGACGGTGCCGCCGATCTCGCAGAGCTGGAAATCGACCTCGTCCTCGCCGATGGCCAGGAAATCCTTGATCTCGTTGGTGACGTGGGGGATCACCTGGATGGTCTTGCCGAGGTAGTCGCCGCGGCGCTCCTTCTCCAGCACGTTGGAATAGATCCGCCCCGAGGAGACGGAATCGGTGCGCCGGGCCGAGACGCCGGTGAAGCGCTCGTAATGGCCGAGGTCGAGGTCGGTTTCCGCGCCGTCGTCGGTAACGAATACCTCGCCGTGTTCGAATGGCGACATCGTGCCGGGATCGACGTTCAGGTAGGGGTCAAGCTTGCGCAAGCGGACGGAATAGCCCCGGGCCTGCAGCAGCGCGCCGAGGGCGGCCGAAGCGAGCCCCTTGCCCAGCGACGAAACCACGCCGCCGGTGATGAAGATGTAGCGTGCCATGCCGGTGGGCCCCCCGTGAATCCGTCCTGATCTGCGTGCCGAGTCAGCGCGGCATCACGGGACGCAACCTTTAGATGATCGCCCCATGTCCTGCAACCGGACCGCAACATGATGGTGGCGCGCAGTGGCGCCAACTCTACGATTTGTGCTGATGTCAGTCCGCGCGCGGCGGCGTGAGCGGCTGGTCGCCCGCCGCCGGTGGCGGCAGAAGGTCGCCGCCCGCAGGCAGGCCGGGGGCTGCCGGTGCCGGCGCCGTGGGCGTGCCCAGCCGGTCCAGGACGGACGTGCCGGCCGCGTTCTGCGCGGCGAAGACCGTCAGCAGGATCGAGGTGCAGATGAAGGCCGCGGCGAAGATCCAGGTGAGTTTCCCCAGCGCGGTCGCGGCCTGACGGCCCGACATCACGCCACCGCCGCCACCCCCCCCGCCCATGCCAAGCCCGCCCCCTTCGGAGCGTTGCAGCAGCACCACGCCGATCAGCGCCAGCGCGAGAAGAAGGTGGATGATCAGGACGACGTTCTGCATGCGGACGGGCCTTCGGGATGTTTGCAGGCTATCTAGGGACAATCGGCCCCTGCCGCAACCCGATATCGGGCCTGGCCCACGCGGCCCGGCGTAGTCGTCTGCGCTGGCCCTCGCGACCGGCGCTTACCCGCGATGCCGCTGCGGCAGGAGGGCCAGACCCCCGACCGCCGCCAGCAACAGCGGCAACCCCGCAGGAAGCGGGATCGGCGCAGGCGGGCGGAAGAAGCCCCGGATCTCGCCCGCGCCGTACTCGGTGGTGTGAATGTTCAGATAGGCCTGACCCCCGAACAGCGATTGCAGCAGCAACGCTTCGGCCTGCTCCGCGCTGCCTCCGGCCGTGGTGATGAAGCTGTTGGTGTATGTCGCCGTGTTCAGCGTATCGAAGGACATCTCGTAGACGCCCTCGGTTACGCCCGCCGGAAAACCGTTCAGCGTGGGGAGTTGCACCGCGACGGGAGCATTCCCGAAGAACGGCAGGCTGGGCGCGTGGATATGAGCTGCCGTCGACATGCCGAGCAACCCCTCGAACTCGGCATGGATGTCGAGACGATGGGCGGCCGTGTCCAACACGACGCGTGCGAAACCCGTTGCCGGCGAGGCGACCGGCGGATCCTCGTTTGCGCCTGCAAGAACGGTTTCGAATGTGTAGCTTGTCGCTGATGTCGGCTGGACCGAGAGGCCGAGCATCAGCATGGCGAGCAGGGCAACAAGGAAACGGATAGCCATCGTGAGTCCTCCCACGAGCCGAAGTCGCACTTGCATCATATCACATTCCGGGACCGGTTTCGCGGCAATTATCGCATCGGGTCGACCGCAACGGCGCAGATGCACGAGTTTCCGGTTTCGCCCGGCCCGCGGCACGGCTATGACGGGCGCGGATTTTCGCAGGTCAGGGGAACAGTCATGGCCAACGTGGTCGTTGTAGGCGCGCAGTGGGGCGATGAGGGCAAGGGCAAGATCGTCGACTGGCTTTCGGAACGCGCGGATGTGATCGCGCGGTTCCAGGGCGGCCATAACGCGGGCCACACGCTGGTGATCGACGGCACGGTTTACAAGCTGTCGCTGCTGCCCTCGGGCATCGTGCGCGGCGGCAAGCTGTCGGTCATCGGCAACGGCGTGGTCCTCGACCCCTGGGCGCTTCTGGCCGAGATAGAGCGGCTCGCGGCTCAGGGCGTGACCGTGACGCCAGAGAACCTGATGATCGCCGAAAACACGCCGCTAATCCTGCCCGTGCATGGCGAACTGGACCGCGCACGTGAGGGGCAGACGAGCGTGGCGAAGATCGGCACCACCGGGCGCGGCATCGGCCCCGCCTATGAAGACAAGGTGGGCCGCCGCACCGTGCGCGTCGCCGATCTGGCCGACGAGGCGACGCTCGACCTGCGCCTGGACCGCCTGTTGACCCATCACAACGCCTTGCGCGCGGGCCTTGGCTTGGATCCGGTGGACCGCGACGCGCTGAAGGCGGCGCTGACCGAGGTCGCGCCGAAGATCCTGCCCTTTGCCAAGCCGGTGTGGAAGGTGCTGAACGAGGCGCGCCGCGCTGGAAAGCGCATCCTGTTCGAGGGCGCGCAGGGGGCGCTGCTGGACATCGACTTCGGCACCTATCCTTACGTCACCAGCTCCAACACGCTTGCGGGCATGGCGGCGACGGGCACCGGTCTGGGGCCCACGGCAGTGGATTTCGTCCTGGGCATCGTGAAGGCCTATACGACCCGCGTGGGCGAGGGGCCTTTCCCGACCGAGTTGCACGACGAAGATGGCCAGCGGATGGGCGAGCGCGGGCATGAATTCGGCACCGTGACGGGCCGCAAGCGGCGCTGCGGCTGGTTCGACGCGGTTCTGGTGCGCCAGACCTGTGCGACCAGCGGCGTCTCGGGCATCGCGCTGACCAAGCTGGATGTGCTGGACGGGTTCGAGACGCTGAAGATCTGCGTGGGCTACGACCTGGATGGCGAGCGGCTGGATTACCTGCCCACAGCCGCGAACCTGCAGGCACGGGTCAAGCCGATCTACGAAGAGATCGAGGGGTGGCAGGATTCGACCGCCGGCGCGCGGTCCTGGGCCGAGCTTCCGGCGGCGGCGATCAAGTATGTCCGCCGGATCGAGGAGTTGATCCAGTGCCCGGTGGCCCTAGTCTCCACCTCTCCCGAACGGGAGGACACGATCCTGGTGACCGACCCGTTCGCGGACTGATCTGGGGCGCAGATTGAAGGGGATGGCATGAAGCTCAGCTACAAGGCACGGCGGCGCTGGTCGCTGGTGGTGCTGCTGATCGGCCTGCCGCTCTACATCGTCGTGGCCGTCAACATCATCGACCTGTTCGACCGGCCGCCGTTCTGGGCGGAACTGGCGGTCTACGTGGGCCTGGGCTTCCTGTGGATGCTGCCCTTGCGCTTCGTTTTTCTGGGCGTGGGACAGGCCGACCCCGATGCCCGGCGCGACGAGGCGCCGCCGCGGCGCTGACTCAGTCCCCGGCCGTCGCGGGCGCGTAGCGCGACGCGGGGCCGAGCGCACATTTACCCCCCGCTTCGCGGGTGATCCGCTCCTCGCGCAACAGCCGGCCGAAGGCGCGGTAGTTCGCCTCGCGCGCGTGGCGGTCGTCGGGCAGGATCATCCCGGCCAGTTGCATCAGTTGCGCGCGGGTGAAACCTTTCTGGCCGCGATCGGCCAGAAAGGCCGCGGCGGCCTCCAGCACTTCGTCTGGATGCACCGCTACCTTGTCGCGTGCCCAGTCGGGAAAGGCCTCCTGCTCGGGCAGTGGCGGGGGCGGGGTCAAGGTGACCCGTTGCGGAACCACGGGTTCGTCGGTGGCCCGCGGGGGCGGGTCGGCCCGGGGCAGGTCGGGGCGCGGGCGTTCGGTGCGCACTGGGCCCGGCACCGGGCGCGACGGCCAGACCAAGGACGCCAGCGCATCGCGATAAGGCGCGGCCGGGTCGGGATCGGCGCGAGGATAGTTCGCCTCGGCCCGCGTTTCCTCGACCGCCACGCGCAGATGGCCGATGGTCTCCTGCCGCCGCTGCGTCTCGGTGCCCTGCAGCGCCTGGTCGGTGCGGGCAAGCAGCCGCTCCAGCGCCTCCTCGTCATCCTCCTCGTCGGGCAGCCGGGCGCGCCGGGCGGCGCGTGTGGCCTCGGTCTCGGGGCGGGCGAGGGCGCCCAACACCTCGCGCGTGGCCGCCACCGCGTCGCGGGCCAGTTCGGGCTCGCGCGCGGTCGCCCTCGGGTCGGTGCCGAACAGGGCGCCGCGCGCCTCGACATGGCCGGGGATGGTGCCGAAATCGGGCTCATGCTCCGCCAGGTCGCGGATCTGCGCCGCCACCGCCCGCAGGATCGGCACCGGGTCGGCATAGCCCGCAAGCGTACAGGAGAAGGCCCCGTAGGTCACCGAAAGGGACTTGTCACCACTCTCCATCCGTCGCACGCCTGTCGTCGTTGCCCCGTCGCCTCACTCTAGCGCCTACGTCTTGAAATTGGTGAATGGAACGGGACTTTTCGGGGGAAACTTCATGCCGGAATTGTGGCATTCTTTCAGTCCCGGCGACAGTGCCGCGCCCGATGCGGCGATTGTGCGCTCGGATCGCGGGGTGACGCTGGTGGGCGGGGGCGAGATTGCGGCGACCGCGCTGGCCGAGGCGCTGGCGCTGGCGCCCCTGCTGGTCGCGGCCGACGGCGGCGCCGACCAGGCGCTGCGTCATGGCCACATGCCCCAGGCGGTGATCGGCGATTTCGATTCGATCACCCCCGCCGGCCGGCAGGCGATCGCGGCCGACCGCCTGCACCACGTGCCAGAGCAGGAAAGCACCGATTTCGAAAAGGCGCTCCGCGCCATTGACGCGCCCTGGATCCTGGCGCTGGGCTTTTCCGGGCAGCGGGTCGATCACACGCTTGCGGCCTTCAGCACGCTGGCCCGCCACCCGAACCGGCGCGCGCTGATCCTGTCGGATCACGACGTCTGCTTCCTGGCCCCGCCGGCCCTATCGCTCGACCTGCCGCCGGGCACGCGGCTGTCGCTGTTCCCAATGGGCCCGGTGCGCGGCGAAAGCGCCGGGCTGCGCTGGCCCATCGGCGGCCTCGACTTTGCCCCCCACTGCCGCATCGGCACCTCGAACGAGGCGCTGGGCCCCGTTTGGCTGGGCTTCGACGCGCCGCGGATGCTGGTCATCCTGCCCCGACCGCAGCTGGGCGCGGTGCTCAGCTCAACGGCCCCTTCGGCGTGGTGACGGGGCGCGACAGCACCCGCTCGCGGTGGATGATGTAAAGGCCCGAGGCGACGATCACCCCGATTCCGGCCCAGACCATCGCGTTCGGGAAATCGGCAAAGATCAGGTAACCCAGGATCACCGCGCTGACCAGTTCCAGGTAGTGCAGCGGCGCCAGCGTGGCCGAGGGCGCAAAGCGCAGCGCATAGGTGATGAACATATGCGCCACCGTGGCGGCCACCCCCACCCCCGCCAGCCACAGCCATTCCCGCGCGTCTGGCCAGACCGGATCCAGCATCGTCAGACCCGATCCGTTCGCCGTCGCCATCACCGGCAGGCAGATCAGCAGCGCCACCGTCGCGGTGTGATACTGCATCGCCACGGGGTGCATGTGCCGCGACAGCCGGCGCGTCACCACCATGTAGGCGGCAAAGGAAAACGCCGTGCCCAGCGGATACAGCGCCACCGGCCCGAACGCCGCCAGTCCCGGCTGGATCACCAGCAGCGACCCGGCAAAGCCCACCCCGCAGGCCGCCAGCCGGCGCGGCCCCACCTGTTCGGAAAACAGAAGCCACCCCAGCAGCAGGATGATGAACGGCTCCACAAACACGATGGTCAGCGCGTCGGCAATCGGCATCACCTGCACCGCCGCGACAAAGGTGAAGGTGGACAGGATCAGGAACACCGACCGCAGCGCCACCAGCGGCCACAGCCGGCGCTCCATCCGCAACGACAGCCCCATCACCAGCACGATCGGGGCCATCAGCACCGCCTGCACCGCAAAGCGCGCGGTGGTCACCTGGCCCACCGGCACGGTCTGGCTGGCGAGCTTTGCAAAGACGTCGATCAGCGGCGCGATCAAGCAGAACCCCACCATCATCAGCACGCCCGCCAGAACGCGGTCGGGTATCGCGGGGGCGGTGAGTGCGGCCATCAGGCTGCTCCTTCGGGTTTCGATACGGGGGCGCGGCGGCTGACCGCATGTTCGCGCAGGATGATGTACATCCCCGCCGCGACGGTGACCAGAATGCCCGTCGCCGCCAGCCCGTTGGGCAGCTGCGCAAAGATCAGCCAGCCGAACAGCGTGGCCACCGGGATCTCCAGATACTGCATCGGCGCCAGCGTGGCCGAGGGCGCGAAGCGCAGCGACCAGGTCATCAGCAGATGCCCCACCGTCGCGGTGACGCCCAAGAGCAGGATCAGCGCCGCCTCGGTCCCGGTGGGCAGCACGACGCCCAGCCCCGGCACATCCGCCGCCACCCCCAGCGCGACCAGCGGCGCCATGATCACCAACGCGATGCCCCCGCTGGTGGTCTGCAGGCTGACCGGATCGACCAGATGCGCGATCTGCCGCGTGACCAGCATGAACAGCGCAAACAGCACCGCCACCCCCAGCGGCAACAGCGCCGGAAGGCCCACGTCGGCGAATGTGGGCTGGATCACCATCAGCGTACCCGCGAACCCCACCGCACAGGCGATCAGCCGGCGCGGGCCCACCTCCTCGCCCAGCCACAGGTGGCCCAGCAGCAGCAGGATGAAGGGCATGACAAAGGCGATCGCGATGGCCTCGGCCAGCGGCAGAAAGCTCAACGACAGGAACATCAGCCCGACGCCGCCGATGTGGATCACCGTGCGCAGCACCACCAGCCCCAGGATCCCCGTGGGCATCCGGAAGCTGCGCGCGCTCAGCCAGACGACGGGGGCCAGAATCACGGCCTGCAGCGCAAAGCGGATCAGCACCAGCTGCAGGATCGGAATCGCCTCGCCCAGCACCTTGGCGATGGCGTCGCCCAGCGGCGCAAGGACGCAGAAGCCGAGCATCAGCAGGATGCCCAGAAGGGGGCGGTCGGCGGGGCGGGTCATGGCGCTGGCTAGCCCGCAGAGCGTAGGGCGTCCAGTGCCAAACCGCGGCCTAGATCCGGCGGCTGTCAGGGTGCAGAGACGTACCCAGAATATGATCGGACCGCTGGATGACGTGACCGGCCTGCCCGACGATCAGCGGATCGGGCGAATGTACGGTTCGAAGATCCTTGCCGGGATAATCCAGCGAGTTGAGGAAATGCAGCATGCAGTTCAGCCTTGCCCGCTTCTTGTCGTTCGACTTGATCACCGTCCAGGGGGCGTCGGCGGTGTCCGTGTAGAAGAACATTGCCTCCTTCGCCTCGGTATATTCGTCCCATTTGTCCAGACTTGCCATGTCGATTGGCGACAGTTTCCACTGTTTCAGCGGATCGGTCTCTCGCGACTTGAACCGGAGCTGCTGTTCGTCCCGGGTGACGGAAAACCAGTACTTGTAAAGCCGGATCCCCGATCGGACCAGCATGCGTTCAAGATCTGGCGTCTGGCGCATGAACTCCAGGTATTCATTGGCCTCGCAGAACCCCATGACGCGCTCCACGCCGGCGCGGTTGTACCAGCTGCGGTCGTAAAGCACGATCTCGCCTGCGGTTGGCAGGTGGTTGATGTAACGCTGAAAATACCACTGCCGGCGCTCTTCGTCCGTGGGCTTGTTCAGTGCCACCACACGCGCCGCACGAGGATTGAGGTGTTCGGTGAATCGCTTGATCGTTCCGCCCTTGCCGGCCGCGTCTCTACCCTCGAACAGCAACACGAACTTCATTCCGGTTTCCTGGGTCCAAAGCTGTACCTTCAGCAACTCCGCCTGAAGGCGCGCCTTCTGGGCCTCATAGCTCCGACGCGACATCCGTGTGTCATAGGGGTACTCGCCGGATTCAAAGGCGTGACGCACATCTTCGGGCGTGGGCAGAGGGCGAATACCTCGCTTCGCCTTCACCGACGGCGCGCCCTGATCAGGTTCGTTGAGGGCTCCAGTGGTCCCAGTCGGTAGCGCAGAAACCGTCGGAGTGTCCGTAGACGCGGCGTCCGGCTTCACGGCTGTCTGCTGAGTGGTCATGCAACTCTCCTTGTTAAAATGGCGATTTAATCAGTATAACGGAATCGTGACACTGCCGCCTTGATCTTGCGCAAGTCACGCAACGTCGCAGGCATGGCTCTGCAGTGCCAATTCATGTCAGGCACGCAGTCAGGCCGGTGAAGCAGCGCTGATGCGCTGCCCGCCAATCCAGGGCACGCCCTTGTTGCGATGGGTTCGGGCTGGCGCTGCCCGGGCCGCTGGTCGCGGTCTGTTTGGGCAGGGCGCGCGTAGCGATGTCGCCCCAGAGAGGCGCTATACCGAATTCGGTATATACCGTATCGCGTATATATCTGAAAAGGTATCACACATCCGCCCAGAATGGCTCAAGTGTTTGAAAAGAAAGCAGGTCGCCCAGGCGTGCCCGCCAACGTATGCACGTGATATGCACGCAAAACATACGTGAATCATACGCTGTGTGCAGACCCCATCCGGCCGCCGGGTCAGCAGTTGGGCACGTTCACCGCCAGTCCGCCAAGGGCGGTTTCCTTGTACTTCTCGCTCATGTCCGCTCCCGTCTGCCGCATCGCCTCGATGCAGTTGTCCAGCGGCATGAAGTGCGTCCCGTCCCCCCGAAGCGCCAGGCTTGCGGCCGAAACCGCCTTGATCGCGCCCAGACCGTTCCGCTCGATGCAGGGCACCTGGACCAGCCCCTTCACCGGGTCACAGGTCATGCCCAGGTGATGCTCCAGTGCGATTTCTGCTGAGTTTTCAATCTGCTCAGGGGTGCCCCCCAGCACGGAGGCCAGCCCCGCCGCCGCCATCGCCGCGGCACTTCCCACCTCGGCCTGGCAGCCGCATTCCGCGCCACTGATGCTGGCATTGTGCTTGATCAGCCCGCCGATGGCGGCCGCCGTCAGCAGAAACTCCCCCACCCGGCGCTCGCTCGCCCCCGGCACATGGTCCAGCCAGTAGCGGATCACCGCCGGCACCACCCCCGCCGCGCCATTCGTGGGCGCCGTAACCACCTGCCCCCCCGCCGCGTTCTCCTCGTTCACCGCCATCGCATAGGTCGACATCCAGTCGTTGATGACATGCGGCGGCGTTACGTTCAGGCCCCTTTCGGCCAATAAAGACTGGTGAATCGCATGCGCCCGGCGGCGGACCTTCAGCCCGCCGGGCAGCGTGCCGTCGGTGGCCAGCCCCCGGTCTATGCAGTCGTTCATCACCTGCCAGATCCGCGCAAGCCCCGCGTCCAGATCGGCGGCGGAGCGACGCACCAACTCGTTCTCGCGCTTCATCTGCGCGATGCTCCTGCCGCTTCGTTGCGCCATGTCCAGCATTTGTGCGGCCGTTTCGAAAGCGTAGGGCACCGGCGCACCGCCCGCTCCCTTCTCGCCCCGGGCCAGTTCGTCGGCGCTCAGCACGAACCCCCCGCCGATGGAATAATAGGTCTCCTCGGTGATCGTGTCGCCCTGGGCGTCGGTGGCGCGCAGGATCAATCCGTTGGCGTGGCCGGGCAGGGCGGGGCCATAGTCAAAGGCAAGATCGCTGGCAGGGTCGAACGTCAAGGCAGGCAATCCCCCTGGCTCCACCCGCTGTTCCGAGCGGATCCGCGCTAGCGCCGCCTCCGCCTTCTCGGCGTCGTAACTGTCGGGCAGAAAGCCGGCCAGGCCCAGGATCACGGCCCGGTCCGTCGCATGGCCCACCCCGGTAAAGGCCAGCGACCCGTGCAACGACGCCCGAAGCCCCACCGGCTTGAACGGAGAGCCGCGCAGGTGATCCAGAAACCGCCCCGCTGCCACCATCGGCCCCATCGTATGCGAGGACGACGGGCCGATGCCCACCTTGAACATTTCGAAGACCGACAGGAACATGGGCTGCCTTTCACGACGCTTGACCCCGCTTAGCACGGAACCAAGGCGGGGTGTCAGGGCGGAAAGCGACACTTGGCCCACCGGCCGCGCACGGCGGCTTTATCCGGCGCGACCGATTCCGGCTCGCAGCCCCGGCGCATCTTGCCTATAAGCGGGTCCGAACCGGACGGAGGATGCCCATGGCCAAGGAATTGTCGCCGATCGACGCCGCAAAATACGCCGCCGCCAAGCGCGCGGTGGCCGAGGTGCGGGATGGCATGAAGCTGGGGCTGGGCACCGGATCGACCGCGGCCTGGATGGTGCGCTGTCTGGGCCAGCGGGTCCGCGACGAAGGGCTGCGCGTGACCGGCGTGCCAACATCCGAGCGCACCGCCGCGCTGGCGCGCGAGGCGGGGATCGAGGTGGTGACGCTGGACGACGCCGGCTGGCTGGACCTGACCATCGACGGGGCAGACGAGTTCGACGACCGGCTGAACCTGATCAAGGGCGGTGGTGGCGCCCTCTTGCGCGAAAAGATCGTCGCGGCGGCGTCGGACCGGATGATCGTGATCGCGGATGCGGCCAAGCAGGTGGCGCAACTGGGCGCCTTTCCCTTGCCGGTCGAGGTCATCCCCTTCGGCTGGCAGGCAACCCGCCGCCTGATCGAGGAACTGCTGGCGGGCGCGGACGTGCTGGGTCGGTCCACCACCCTGCGGCTGGACGGCGATGACCCCTTCGTCTCGGACGAGGGCAACCGCATCCTTGACCTGCACCTGAAGCGGATCGGCGATCCGCGCCGGCTGGCGCTTCTGCTGAACGAGGTGCCCGGCGTGGTCGAGAACGGGCTGTTCATTGACCTTTGTGCCACCGTCATCGTGGGCCACGGCGACGGGCGTGTCGATCTTCACGACGGCGGCGGTGGTCCCGTCCAGCGCGAGCGGGTGGAGATGCCGGGCGACGGCAACATCTTCGCGGATCTTTGACAGGGGTACGAATGGCCTTCGACTACGATCTTTTCGTCATCGGCGGCGGCTCGGGCGGCGTGCGCGCGGCCCGCATCGCGGCGGGCGAGCATGGCGCCAAGGTGGCGCTGGCAGAGGAGTACCGCGTCGGCGGCACCTGCGTGATCCGCGGCTGTGTCCCGAAAAAGCTGATGGTCTTCGCGTCCAATTATCCCGGCGAGATCGAGGATGCCCGCGCCTATGGCTGGACCAAGGCAAAGGCCGGCCCCTTCGACTGGTCCGCCTTTCGCAAGCGTCTGGACGCCGAGCTTGATCGGCTGGAGGGTGCCTATCGCAGTGGGCTGGAAAAGGCCGGCGTGACCGTCCTCGACCAGCGCGCGGTGCTGGAGGATGCGCATACCGTTCGCCTCGCCGACGGCAGCACCCACAGCGCACGCTATATCCTGATCGCCACCGGCGGGCGCCCCTTCCTTCCTGAGGCCGTACTCGAGGCCGGGGTCATCACCTCGAACGACGTCTTCAAGCTGGACGAGCTGCCGAAATCGGTGCTGATCGTCGGCGGCGGCTACATCGCGTCCGAATTCGCCTGCATCCTGAACGGATTGGGGGTGGCGGTGACGCAATACTATCGCGGCGCCCAGATCCTCCGCGGCTTTGACGAGGAGTGCCGCGGCCACGTGGCCGACGCGATGCAGGATGCGGGTATCGCGATCCACTGCGGCACCGATGTCCTGCGCCTCGAGGCGGGCGACGACGGCGTGCACGTGACCTCGACCACCGGGCGCGAGGAGGTGTTCGGCAAGGTGCTCTACGCCACCGGCCGCGTGCCCAACACCGAAGGTCTGGGCCTGGGCGATCTGGGCGTGAAGCTGGGCCGGCGGGGCGAGGTGATCGTGGACGGCTTCTCGCAGACGTCGGTTCCGTCAATCTTCGCGGTGGGCGACGTGACCGACCGCATCAACCTGACCCCGGTCGCGATCCGCGAAGGCCACGCCTTTGCCGACACGATCTTTGGCGGAAAGCCGACTGAAACCGATCACGATTGCGTTGCCAGCGCGGTTTTCACCACGCCGGAATTCGCTTCCGTGGGTATGACCGAGGAGGCGGCCCGCGACAAGGAGCCGATCGAGGTGTATTGTGCCGCCTTCAGGCCGATGCAGTCGCTCTTTGCCGGGCGGCAGGATCGGGTGATGATGAAACTCGTGGTGGCGCGCGACAGCCGCAGGGTTCTGGGCTGTCACATCGTGGCTCCGCAGGCGGCCGAGATGATCCAGATGGCGGCGATTGCGGTGAAGATGGGCGCCACCAAAGAGGATTTCGATCGCACGGTGGCGGTTCATCCGACCATGGCGGAAGAACTGGTGACGCTTCGCAACCCCGTCAGGACAGCTTGATTTCGGGGGGGCAGGTGCCACTTCATGCAACAGGATCAAATATGATCGCAGAGGATTAGCAGAGAGGACGAAGACGCGATGGCAGGAAACACTGGCGGACCGTGGGGCGGCGGTGGCGGCTCTGGCGGGAACAGTGGCGGCGGAAATCACGGCGGCGGGCAACGGCCCGGCGGCGGCGGCGAAGGGCCACAGATGCCCGAGATAGACCAGATCGTGAAAAAGGGGCAGGAGCAGTTGCGCGTCCTGATGGGCGGGCGTGGCGGGGGCTCGAACGGGCGCGGCCCCGGCGGCGGCGGCGGACCCGCCTTTACCCGGCGTGGCATGATCCTCGGCGCCCTGGCACTGGTGGCGGTCTGGGCCTTTGCGTCCTTCTACACCGTGCGGCCGGAAGAGCGGTCCGTGGAACTCATGTTCGGCAGCTACTATCGCACCGGCAATCCCGGTCTGAATTTTGCCCCGTGGCCCATCGTCACCGCCGAGATCATCCAGACCACGGGCGAACGCGTGACCGACGTCGGCACCGGCCGCGGCGGGCGACTGGACAGCGGGCTGATGCTGACCCGGGACGAGGCGATCGTGGACATTGAATTCCAGGTGGTCTGGAACATCGCCGATCCGGCGAGTTTCCTGTTCAACCTGGCCGATCCCACCGCGACCGTCGCAGCCGTGTCGGAATCGGCGATGCGCGACATCATCGCGCGGTCGGAACTGTCGCCGATCCTCAACCGGGACCGGGGCGCGATTGCGGCCGATCTGCGGTCGGCCGTTCAGGGCACGCTCGACAGCTACGAGTCGGGCATCAACATCATCCGGGTCAACTTCGACCGCGCCGATCCGCCGCGCGAGGTAATCGACAGCTTCCGCGAAGTGCAGGCCGCCCGGCAGGAGCGTGACCGGCTGGAACGCGAGGCTGATGCCTATGCGAACCGCGTCCTCGCTGCGGCCCGCGGTGAAAGCGCCCAGATCCTCGAGGAGGCTGAAGGCTACCGCGCCCAGGCGATCAACAACGCCCAGGGTGAGGCGAGCCGATTCCTTTCGGTCTGGGAGGAATACGTGAAGGCACCCGAGGTGACCCGCCGCCGAATGTATCTGGAAACCATGGAAGGCGTCCTCGGAGGTATCGACAAGGTCATTCTTGACGGTGTCACCGGCGACGAAGCCGGAGGCGGTGGGGTTCTGCCCTATCTGCCGCTGAACGAACTGCGCCGCTCCGGGGAGACGAACTGATGAAACGCTCTGCACTGCTACTTCCCATTCTCATCGTCGCCATCGCGCTCGGCCTGTCGTCGCTGTTCATCGTCGATGAGCGCGAAAAGGTGCTCGTGCTGCAGTTCGGTCAGGTCAAGCAGGTCAAGGAAGAGCCTGGCCTCGGCTTCAAGATCCCCGTGATCCAGGAGGTCGTCCGCTACGATGCACGCATCCTTGGCCTGCGCACCGAACCTCTTGAGGTCACCCCGCTCGACGACCGTCGTCTTGTCGTTGACGCCTTCTTCCGGTGGCGGATCATCGACGTGATCCGCTTCCGCGAGGCCGTGGGTGTCGAAGGTGTGCGCGCCGCGCAGGGCCGGATGGAGCGGATCGTGAACGCCGCCATCCGCGAGGTGCTCGGTGCGGTCCCGTCCGGCGCGGTGTTGTCTGACGACCGGACCACGCTGATGAACCGGATTCGCGATGAAGCCCGGCAAGAGGCCGTCAACTTCGGTGTCGACGTGATCGACGTGCGGCTGACCCGCACCGACCTGCCGGAACAGAACCTTGCCGCCACCTATGCCCGGATGCGGGCCGAGCGTGAGCGCGAGGCCGCGGACGAGATCGCCCGTGGCGGCGAGGCCGCGCAGCGGGTTCGCGCCAGCGCCGACCGGACGGTGGTGGAGCTTGTCTCCGACGCACAGCGCCAGTCCGAGGTGATCCGCGGTGAGGCCGACGCCGAGCGCAACGCGATCTACGCCGAAGCCTTTGGCCGGGATCCCGAGTTCTTCGCCTTCACACGCTCGCTCACGTCCTACGAGCGCGCGCTGAAAGGCGAGAATTCCACGATGGTGATGCGGCCGGACAGCGAGTTCTTCAACTACCTGCGGTCCGACGTGGGCGCTGACTTCGAGGCTCCCGCCGCGCCGCCGGCCGACCCTGCCCCGGCTGCCCTGGGCAACTGATGTCGCTGATCCTGCTGGCCATCGGGCTGGTTCTGGTGGTGGAGGGGCTGGTGTTCGCACTGGCCCCTTCGCGTCTGGAGGACTGGCTGCGCCTGCTGTCCCAGTTGCCGCCAGATACACGACGGCTGATCGGGCTGGCTGCGCTTGCCCTCGGGGCGGTGCTGATCTCGCTTGCCCGATCGCTTGGGGCCTGAAAGACTGTCGCTTATCACGTTAGCTTGACACACGGTGTGGTGCTTTGCGTCGCCCCGTGCGGCAATTATCTAAAGCATCAATGGCCCGCCCGGCGGGCATAGAAGCGAAGGAGCATGGATTGAGACCTCAGGCCATTTCCCAACAACACCCGGCCAGCCTGGTGCGCACCGTCTGGATGCTGGCGCTCGGGCTTGCCATCCTGCTGGCCCAGACGATGGCGACCGAGGCGCAGATGCGCGGCGCGCCGGAAAGCTTTGCCGATCTTGCCGAACGCGTCAGCCCGGCGGTCGTGAACATCACGACCTCGACCACGGTTTCCGCGCCGACTGGCAATGCCCCGATGGTCCCCGAAGGATCCCCGTTCGAGGATTTCTTCCGTGACTTCATGGATCGTGGGCCCGACGGCGAGCAGCAGCGCCAGCGCCGCAGCCAGGCGCTTGGGTCGGGCTTCGTGATTTCCGAAGACGGATTCATCGTCACCAACAACCACGTGATCGAAGGCGCCGACGAGATCCTGGTGGAGTTCTTCGAGGGCGGCGAGTTGCCCGCAACCCTGATCGGCACAGATCCCACCACCGACATCGCGCTGTTGAAGGTCGAAAGCGATAATCCGCTTCCCTTCGTGCCCTTCGGCGACAGCGAGGCCGCGCGCGTGGGCGACTGGGTCGTCGCGATGGGCAACCCGCTGGGACAGGGCTTTTCGGTTTCGGCCGGGATCATCTCGGCCCGCGGCCGTGCGCTGCAGGGCAGCTATGACGACTACCTCCAGACCGACGCGGCGATCAACCGCGGCAACTCTGGCGGGCCGCTGTTCAACATGGCGGGCGAGGTGATCGGCGTGAACACCGCGATCCTGTCCCCCACCGGCGGTTCCATCGGCATCGGCTTCGCCATGTCCTCGGCCGTGGTGACGCGGGTCGTGGACCAGTTGCGCGAATTCGGCGAGACGCGCCGCGGCTGGCTGGGCGTCCGCATCCAGGACGTGACCCCCGAGATCGCCGAGGCGATCGGTCTGGAAACCGCCGCCGGTGCGCTGGTCACCGACGTCCCCGACGGGCCGGGCAAGGAGGCCGGGATCGAATCCGGCGACGTGATCCTGTCCTTTGACGGCGGCGATGTGGAGAACACCCGCGAACTGGTCCGCCGCGTCGGCAACGCCGAGGTGGGCAAGGCGGTGCGCGTCGTGGTCTTCCGCGACGGCCGCACCCAGACCCTGCGCGTGACCCTTGGCCGGCGCGAGACCGCCGAGACCGCGAGCATGCCGGTGCCCGAGGAAGAGGCCGCCCCCCCTGCCGAGGAGACGGTGCTCGGCATGACTGTCGCCGTCCTGACGCCCGCCCTGCGTGAGGAACTGGGCCTGCCCTCCAGCGCCGAGGGGCTGCTCGTCCGCCTGGTGGAGGAGGACAGCGAAGCCTATGCCAAGGGCCTGCGCGCCGGTGACCTGATCACCGAGGCGGGCCAGCAGAAGGTGACCAGCATCGCCGATCTCGACGCCCGCCTCGAAGAGGCGCGCGAAGCCGGCCGCCGGTCGCTTCTGCTGCTGATCCGTCGCGGTGGCGAGCCGCGCTTCGTGGCGCTGTCGATCGAATGACCCTGCGGGGGCGGGGCGCTGCCCCCGCCCCCCAGTGACTGTGTCCCGCAGGGGCGATCTGCCCCGCCCCTCTGGCAAATCCCCCTCCGCTGTCCTATGTCGCCAGCAAGATGGCTTTGGGACAGGGAACGGACGAACGCATGGCAAAGATTACCTATGTCGAATTCGGCGGCCGCGAGCATGTGGTCGACGTGGCTGACGGGCTGACCGTGATGGAAGGCGCCCGCGACAACGGCATTCCGGGGATCGAGGCCGATTGCGGCGGCGCCTGCGCCTGTTCCACCTGCCATGTCTATGTCGATCCGGCCTGGGTCGACCGCCTGCCCGCCAAGGATCCGATGGAAGAGGACATGCTGGATTTCGCCTACCAGCCCGACCCGGTCCGCTCGCGCCTGACCTGCCAGCTGAAAGTGTCCGAGGCGCTGGACGGGCTGAAGGTCTTCATGCCCGAAAAGCAGATCTAGTCCAGCGCGCGCCAGCCGATATCCCGGCGGCAGAACCCGCCGGGCCAGTCGATCCGGTCTACCATGCCATAGGCGCGCGCGCGCGCCTCGGTCAGGGTCGCACCGCGCGCGGTGACGGTCAGCACCCGGCCCCCCGTCGCCACATACTCGCCCTTCGCCCGGCCCGTGCCCGCGTGGAACACCATGTGGAAACTGTCCTCGGGCAGGTCTTCCAGCCCTGCGATCACGCTGCCCTTCTCATAGGCCCCCGGATAGCCCCGTGCCGCCATCACCACGCACAACGCGTGGTCGTCGGCCCAGTTCACCCGCATCGCGGCCAGCCGCCCCTCGGCGCAGGCCAGCATCAGGTCCAGCGCCTGCGCGCCCAGCCGCATCATCATCGCCTGGCACTCCGGGTCGCCGAAGCGGACGTTGTATTCCACCAGCCGCGCGCTGTTCCCGTCGATCATCAGCCCGGCATAAAGCACCCCCTGATAGGGCGTGCCGCGCGCCGCCATCTCGGCCACGGTGGGGCGGATGATCTGCTCCAGCACCTGTGCCTGCAGGGCGTCCGTCAGCACCGGGGCGGGGGAATAGGCGCCCATGCCCCCGGTGTTCGGGCCTGTGTCGCCCTCGCCCACGCGCTTGTGGTCCTGCGCGGTGCCGATGGGCAGCACGTCGGTCCCATCGCACAGCACGAAGAAACTCGCTTCCTCTCCGGCCATGAACTCTTCGATCACCACCTCGGCCCCGGCCTCGCCGAATGCACCGCCGAACATCTCGTCCACCGCCGCCAGCGCCTGATCGACCGTCTCGGCCACCACCACGCCCTTGCCGGCGGCCAACCCGTCGGCCTTCACCACGATGGGCGCGCCCTGCGCCCGGATGTAGTCCCGCGCGGCCCCGGCCTCGGAGAACCGCGCCCAGGCGGCCGTCGGCGCGCCGCAGGCGTCACAGACCTCCTTGGTGAAGGCCTTGGATGCCTCCAGCTTTGCTGCTGCGGCAGAGGGGCCGAAACAGGCGATCCCCGCCTCGCGCAGCCGGTCGGCCACGCCGGCGGCCAGCGGCGCCTCGGGTCCGATCACCACGAAGTCGATGGCGTTTTCTTCCGCGAATGTCGCCACCGCGCCGGGGTTCAGGATGTCGAGATCGGCGCAATCGGCGATCTCGGCGATGCCTGCATTACCAGGCGCCACGATCAGCCGGTCGCATTTCGGGTTCTGCTTGATTGCCCAAGCCAACGCATGTTCGCGCCCGCCGCCGCCCAGCACCAGAATGTTCATGGCATCCGCCCCTTTTGCCCGCCGCGTCCGCGTCCTAAGCTATGGGTTGCAGCCAGACAAGGACAGCGGATGCAGGACCTGTTCGAACACGCCGAAACCACCGGCAACGCCCCGGAATTCACCGTGTCGGAGCTTTCGGGCGCGGTAAAGCGGGTGATCGAGGGCGAATTCGGCCGCGTCCGCGTGCGGGGTGAGATCGGCCGCGTCTCGCGCCCCGGCTCGGGCCATGTCTATTTCAACCTGAAGGATCAGGGCGCGTCGCTCGACGCCGTCTCGTGGCGCGGACAGGTCGGCAAGCTCGCCGTGCAGCCGGAAGAGGGGCTGGAGGTGATCGCCACCGGCCGGATGACCACCTTTCCCGGCCAGTCGAAATATCAGCTGATCGTCGAGGAACTGGCGCCCGCCGGCATGGGCGCGTTGATGGCGATGCTGGAAAAGCGCAAAGCGGCCCTGCAGGCCGAGGGGCTGTTCGACCCCGCGCATAAGCAGCCGCTCCCCTTCCTGCCCGAGGTGATCGCCGTCGTCACCTCGCCCACCGGCGCGGTGATCCGTGACATCCTGCACCGGCTGCGCGACCGCTTTCCGCGCCGGGTGATGATCTGGCCTGTGCCGGTGCAGGGCGCAGCCTGCGCCCCCGCCGTCGCCGCCGCGATCCAGGGCCTGAACGCCCTGCCGATGGGCCGCATCCCGCGCCCGGATCTCATCATCGTCGCCCGCGGCGGCGGCTCGGTCGAGGATCTGTGGGGCTTCAACGAGGAGATCGTGGTGCGCGCCGCCGCCGAAAGCGCGATCCCCCTGATCTCGGCCGTGGGGCACGAAACCGACACCACGCTGATCGACTACGCCTCCGACTGGCGCGCGCCCACGCCCACGGCGGCGGCCGAGCGCGCCGTGCCGGTGCGGATGGATCTGATCGCCTGGACCGACGGCATGGGCGCGCGCCTGTCGCGCGCGCTGACGCAAGGCGTGGGCCTGCGCGGCCAGCGCCTGCGCGATCTGTCGCGCGCCCTGCCACGCCCGGCGACGCTGGTCGAACGCGCGGCCCAGCGGTTGGACCAATGGGGCGATCGCCTGCCGGCGGCGCTGCACGCCAACGCGGCGAAAAAGCGCGAACGTTTCCTGCCGTTGGCCGCCCATATCCGGCCCCGACCGCTCTTGAACCAGATCGCCCGACAGCGGCAGGCGCTGGCAGCACTCGACCAGCGTCTGACCGCCGCACCCGGCCAGCGGCTCGCGCGCCTGTCCGACCGGTTGGCAGCACTGGACCGCATGCGCCAGACGTTGGGCTATACCGAGACCTTGCGGCGTGGCTACGCGGTGGTGCGCGCGGGCGATCGGGTCGTCACCACCCGCGCCGAGGCCGAGCATCAGGCGGCGCTGGAAATCGAGTTCCAGGACGGCCGCCTGAGCGTGCACAAGGGTTAAGTGCAGGTAAACAAGAATCGCGATTTACAGCCTTTTCAAGGGCTTGCGATTTTGTGCACGCGTGCACACCCCGCGGTTCCGCCCCTCATGGGATCAGAACCGAAGACCCCGTCGTGGCCCGCGCCCCCAGCTTTTCATGGGCCGCGGCCGCCTGATCCAGCGGCCATTTCTGATCGATCCGGATCTTCAGATGCCCCGCCTCGATCGCCCCGAACAGATCCGCCGCCGCCGCCTCCAGCCAGTCCCGGCGGTTGACGAAATGAAACAGCGTCGGCCGCGTGGCAAACAGTGACCCCCGCGCCAGATCGGTCAGCCGGAACTGATCCGGCTTGCCCGAGGACTGGCCGAACAGCACCAGCGTCCCGAACCGCTGCAGGCAATCCAGCGAGCCCATCACCGTATCCTTGCCGACCGAGTCATAGACCACGCGCACGCCCGAACCGCCAGTGATCTCGGCCACCCGCTCGACGAAATTCTCGGACCGGTAGTCGATCACTTCCGCATAGCCATGCTCGCGGGCGAGTGCGCATTTCTCCGGCCCCCCGGCCGTCCCGATGGCCTTCACCCCCAGGTGCTTCATCCACTGCCCGGCAATCAGCCCCACACCGCCCGCCGCGGCATGGAACAGCACCCGGTCGCCCGCCTGCAGCTTCACCGTGTCATGCAGCAGATACCGCGCCGTCAGCCCCTTCAGCATCACCGCCGCCGCCACCTCGTCAGGGATCGCGTCAGGCACCCTGACCAGCCGATCGGCCGCCGCGATCCGGTGGGTGGCGTAGGCCCCGCCCTGGATCACATAAGCCACTCGGTCCCCCGCCTGCAGCCAGTCCACGCCCGGCCCGACAGCCTCGACCACGCCCGCGCCCTCTGATCCCAGGATGAAGTCCCGCTCCACCGGCCAGGGATAAAGGCCGTCGCGCATGTAGACGTCGAGGAAGTTCAGCCCCACGGCGGTCTGGCGGATCAGCACCTCACCCTGTCCCGGTTCGGGCGGGGTGATGTCGATGCGGTGCAGTACTTCCGGGCCACCCGGTTCGCGGGCGGCGATGGCATAGGGCATGTCAGTCCTCCTTGTCGTCGTCTTGCAGAAAGGCCGCGTCGATCGGCGGGCGGATCGCGTTCAGGATGTGGTTGGTCTTTGCCGCCGTGGCGACGATGCGCAACAGTTCCGCCTGTTCCGCATCGGTCATCCCGCGCGCACGGGCCGAGGCGAGGTGCGAATGGGTGCAGTAGTCGCAGGCATTGGCGATGGAAACCGCCGCATAGATCATCTCTTTCGTCTTGGGATCGATCTGCGACGGCGTCGCCAGCACCGCCTTTACGTCGCGCCACACCTCTTCCAGCAGCGCCGGGTCGAAGGCGAGGTATCGCCAGACGTTGTTGATGAAGTCGGATCGCCGCGTGGCGCGGATATCGTCGAAGACGGCGCGCACACGGGGATCGGATTCCGGGTCTTTCGGTGGTCGGATGGTAGCCATGGTTTCAGATCAGGCTGAACACGCGGGCAGGCCCGCCGGTGCCGCCGGCATGCTTCGGCGCGCCGACGACCAGCGTCGCCCCTACCGGCGGCAGCGCATCCAGGTTCGCGAGGCACTCGATCCCCCAACGGTTCGTCGGAAGCCAGGCGTAATGGGTGGCGAAATCAGCGCTGGGTCCGTGGTCGAGCGAGAGGGTATCAACCGCGATGCCCGCCACATCGGCTTCTTCCATCAGCATCTGCGCCGCCTCGACATGAAAGCCGGGAAAATGCATCACGCCCGCGTCGTCGGCATTGCGGAACTTCGCATCGCGCACATGGGCCGCCCAGCCGGAGTTCATCGCCACGCAGCATCCCGCGGGCAGGTCGCCGTTCGCAGCGATCCAGGCACGGATGTCGTCGGGCGTCACCTGGGCATCGGCATCCTCGGCAGCCTTCTGGCGGATGTCGATGATCGCCAGCGGCACGATCAGCCGTTCCACCGGGATCTCGTCCACCCCCAGACCGTCTGCCGAGAAATGCAGCGGTGCGTCCACATGGGTGCCGGTGTGTTCGTTGACGCGGAATTCCTTCAGGTTGATGCCGTGTTCGGCGTAGTTGAACAGCGTGGTCGAGAAGAACTGCTGCTCGCCGAAGAATGTCGGGAAATCCTCGGTCAGGGTGTGGGTCAGGTCGGCCACCCCGTTCGTCGGCTGGGCGCGAACCGGGCTGGGGGCGACCGTTGCGCCAAGCGCCGCCGCGGCGCCGGCCGCCGCCCCGGCACGGAAGAAGTCGCGCCGGCCCAGCATCCTTTGTTTCACCGATTCAATCACGCAGGCATTGCACATAGGCTCCCTCCCCAGTCTTGCGGCTTGCCGAAATGATGCCGGAGGATGCGACCGATCCTCGCGGGGCACAAGCACCTTGCAGTCACTCTCCGGGTCGTTTCAGCGAGAAGACCTTTTCCACCACCGCATAGTCGCGATAGCCGCAGCGGGCGAGCGGCTGGAAACGGGTGATGTCGAACATGCCGTCCACCAGACAGTCGTCGCGCAGGTGCACGCCGGTCACTTCGCCGAAGGTGACGAAGTTCGCCTCGCCGGGCAATTGCACGATCCGGGTCAGCTTGCATTCCAGCGCGGCCGGCGCGCCCGCGACGCGCGAGCAAGGAACGGTCCGGCAATCCTCACGGGGGATCTCCGCATCCGCGAACTCGTCCACCTCGCGCCCCCAGGGGCCGGAGGTGCGGTTCATCACGTCGCGCATCGCATATTCGACGATGTTGACGCAGAAGACGCCCGTCTCGCGGATGTTCGCGACGGAGTCCTTCGTGCCGTCGCGGTCAGGTTTCGCGCTGGTCGATGCGAACATCACCTGAGGCGGCACATAGGCCACAGCATTGAAGAAGGAATAGGGCGCAAGGTTCTCGGACCCGTCCGCGCCGCAGGTGGAGATCCAGCCGATCGGGCGGGGGGTGACGACGGCGTTGAACGGGTTGTGCGGCAGGCCATGGCCGTCTTCGGGGCGGTAGAACATGCAGGCTCCCATCGGTTTGCCCTTCGGTTTGAACGTGACCTAGCCCCGTGCTAGGGGCGATTCCAGTCAAAACGGGGGCGGGTGGGTGTATCAACTGGCCGAGGAGACAGCGGCCGACTGGTGGGAGGTCGAGGCGCTTTACGACCTCTGCTTCGCGCCTGGGCGCGAGGCGCTGTCGTCCTACCGGCTGCGCGATGGCGTTGAACCCGTGAAAGAGCTGTGCCTCACCCTGCGCGATGGCGATGGTACGCTGGCGGCGGCGATCCGCTACTGGCCGGTGCGGGTGGGCGGGCAGCCCACGCTGCTGCTGGGGCCGATCGCCGTGCACCCCACACGCCAGGGCGAGGGGCTGGGCGGCTACCTGATCCACGAAAGCCTGACCGCGGCCCGGCGTCTGGGCTGGACCCGCGTGCTCCTGGTAGGAGATGCACCCTATTACCGCCGCTTCGGCTTCACCCGCCGCGAGGGGGTGGAGATGCCGCCGCCGACCAACCCCGAACGCGTGCTTGGCTATGATCTGGTCGAAGGGGCCTGGGCCGGGGTGACCGGCCCGGTGACGCGCTGGCCTCAGCCCTGAGCGGCCAGCCAGTCCATCACCGGCGCCCGCACATTCTCGGCCCCATCCTCGCGGGCGCGGTCGATCACGGCGCGGACCGCGGTCAGATCGACCTTGCGCAGGAGATGCTTCACCGGCCCGATCGAGGCCGGGCGCATCGAAAGCGTGCGAATGCCGAGCGCGGCAAGGCACATCGCCTCGACCGGGCGGCCCGCATCCTCGCCGCAGAACGACAGCGGCGTCTCGGTCTCGGCGCAGCGTGCGATGATCTGAGCGACGCAGCCGAGGAAAGAGGTGCTGAGCGTGTCGTAGCGCCGCCGCACCAGCTCGTTTTCGCGGTCCGCGGCAAAGAAGAACTGCTTCAGATCATTGCCCCCGATCGAGATGAAATCGGTCAGCTCGAAGAACTTGCGCGGGGCAAAGGCGAGGCTGGGGGTTTCCAGCATCGCGCCGATTTCAAGGCTTGCGGGCAGCGTGTGGCCCAACCGGTCCTCGCGCTCGATCTCGCGCAGCAGATGGTCACGGGCGGCGGTGAACTCGGACATCTGCGCCACCAGCGGGAACATCACCGTCAGCGGGCGGCCGTTCGACGCCCGGATCAGTGCCTGCAGCTGCATCCGCATTACCCCGGGCTTGTCGAGGCCGACACGGATCGCCCGCCATCCCAGCGCCGGGTTCGGCTCGTCCGGCGCCTTCATGTAAGGCAGCACCTTGTCCGAGCCGATGTCGAGGGTGCGGAATGCCACCCGTTTTCCGCCAGCGGCGTCCATAACGCGGGAATAGAGGGCTGCCAGTTCCGCCCGGCGCGGCACCTTGGACCGGATCAGGAACTGCAACTCGGTCCGGAACAGGCCCACGCCTTCGGCTCCTGACCCCTTCAGACTCGGCAGATCGGCCATGAGGCCGGCGTTCATGTGCAGCCCGACATGGGTGCCGCAGAGCGTGACGGCAGGTTGATCGCGAAGCGACGCATAGCGTTCCTGGGCGCGGGCATTCATCGCGATCTTTTCGCGGAACGCGGTCGCGACCGTTTCTTCGGGGCGCAGGTGGACGATGCCCTGATCGCCGTCGACAAGGATCGGATCGCCGTTCAGCGCCTCGGTCGTGATGCGCTCGGCCTGGATCACCAGCGGAATCGCAAGGGCGCGGGCGACGATGGCCGCGTGGCTGCCGACCGAGCCTTCTTCCAGCACCACGCCGCGCAACTGCCGGCCGTAGTCCAGCAACTCTCCCGGCCCGATGTTCCGGGCGACAAGGATCGGATTCGGAGGCAAGGCCGCTCCGGTGTCCTGCCCCTGTCCGGTCAGGATGCGCAGCAACCGGTTCGACAGGTCGTCCAGATCATGCAAGCGCTCCCGCAGATAGACATCTTGCGAGAACTGCAGCCGCGAGCGGGCGTCCGATTGCTCCTTCTCGACCGCCGCCTCGGCCGACAGGCCCAGACCGATGTCCTCTTCCATCCGGCGCAGCCAGCCGCGCGAATGGGCGAACATCCGGTAGGTCTGCAGCACCTCCATATGGTCCTTGTCGGAACTGTTGGCGGTGGCGAGCATGTCGTCCACCGAGACGCGCAGCTGCGCCACGGCCTCGCGAAGCCGCTCCACCTCGGCCACTGGATCGTCGGCCACCGGGTTGGTCACCACGACGCGGGGTTCGTGCAGCCACACCTGACCCTCGGCCGCGCCCTCCTGTCCGGTCATGCCGCGGAACATGACAGGTTGCCGGTGCAGCGGGCGCAGGGCCGCGCCTTCGCCGACGAAGGCGCCAAGCTCGGTCATCTCGGCCAGAACCATGGCCACGACTTCCAGCCCGTAGACTTCATCGTCGGAAAACTCGCGGGCGTCCTTGGACTGGACGACCAGAACCCCCAACCGCTCGCCCAGCCGCTGAATAGGGACCCCGAGGAAGCTCGAATACCGCTCTTCGCCCGTCTCGGGCATGAAGCGGAAGCCGCGGGCCGAGGGGGCGTCTGCGCTGTTGATCGGCTGGCCGCTACGGGCCACGCGGCCCACCAGACCCTCGCCCAACTTCAGCCGCGTCACGTGGACGGCGTCGGGGTTCAACCCTTGGGTCGCACAAAGCTCCAGCGTCTGCGGGTCGCGAAACAGGTAGATCGAGCACACTTCGGTGCCCATCGAATCCGCGATGAGGTGGGTGATCCGGTCAAGCCGCTCCTGCCCCGCGCCAGGAGTGGCAAGCGTATCCCTGAGACGCCGCAACAGCTTGCGGCTTTCGCTCTCGCTCCGTTCCGGCATGGCCCCCCGCGTCGGCTTCCGGCCTGGCGGGTTCTGTCAGCCCGCCTTGTCCAGATCGAAGGCATCATGGAGTGCCTGCACGGCGAGTTCCATATATTTCCTGTCGATCAGCACGGAAATCTTTATCTCGGAGGTTGTGATGACCTTAATATTGATCCCTTCCGAGGCGAGTGCCTGAAACATGCGCGCCGCGACGCCCGCGTGGCTCCGCATGCCGATGCCCACGACGCTGACCTTGGCTACATCCGTGTCGGCGACAAGCCCGTGAAAGTTGATCTCGCCACGCTCGCGCGCGCCGACCAGGGCGTTCTCGGCCCGGGCGACCTGATCGGTGGGGCAGGAAAAGGTCATGTCCGTCCGCCCCTCTTCCGAGATGTTCTGCACGATCATGTCGACGTTCACACCGGCCTCGGCCAATGGCCCGAAGATCGCGGCGGCGATGCCGGGGCGGTCGGCCACGGATTGCAGCGTCATCTTCGCCTCTTCGCGCGAATGGGCCACGCCCGCGACGGCTTTCGATTCCATGATATCCTCCTCGTCACAGACCAGCGTGCCGGAATTCTCGTCGGTATCCTCGAAACTGGACAGGACACGCAGCTTGACCTTGTAGCGCATCGCCAATTCGACCGACCGGGTCTGCAGCACCTTTGCGCCGAGGCTGGCCAGTTCCAGCATCTCCTCGTAGGCGATGCGGTCCAGCTTGCGCGCCTTGCGGGCGATGCGCGGGTCGGTGGTGTAGACCCCGTCCACGTCGGTGTAGATATCGCAGCAATCGGCGCCGAAGGCGGCGGCAAAGGCGACCGCCGTCGTGTCTGACCCTCCCCGACCCAGCGTAGTGATCCGGCCTTCGGGGCTGACGCCCTGGAAGCCCGCGATGACGGCGACCTTGAACCCCTCGGCGAACTTGGCGTCGATGTTCTTGCGCGGGATGTCGACGAAGCGCGCCGCCGAATGAGCCGAGGTCGTCAGGATCGGCACCTGCCAGCCTTGCCAGCTGCGCGCGGGCACATCCATTTCCTGCAGTGTCAGGGCCATCAGCCCGGCCGTCACGTTCTCGCCCGACGAGACGACGGCGTCGTATTCGCGCGCATCGAACAGGGGAGAGGTCTGTTCGACCCAATTCACCAGTTCGTTGGTCTTGCCGGCCATGGCCGACACGATGACGATCACGTCGTAACCGCGCTCGACTTCGCGTTTGATCTTGGCGGCCGCATTGCGGATGCGCGCCAGATCGGCCACCGAAGTGCCCCCGAATTTCATCACCAATAGCGACATCGCGCGTTCCATCGGCAGGCGTCAGATCGCGCGCTTCCTATGCCAAGGCCGGTTGCCGCGCAAGGCCGTCCCTAGGCAAAGATCGGTTGAAGGTGGGTGCCGCCATGACCCTGCAAGACCGAGCCGCGGCAGTAATTTCACCGAGTCAGTTCGCCTTGCGCTGGGGCAGAAAGGGCAGTGGAGCCACTGGGACGCCATCCTCGATCAGCCGGCGCGCCTCATCTGGCCGCGCTTCGCCATAGATCGACCGCGCCTCGGCCGCGCCCTCGTGGATCGCGCGCGCTTCTTTGGCGAAGTTCATGCCCACGTAATCGGAATTCTCCTCGACCTGCTTGCGCAGCTCGGCAATGGCCTTTTCCAGATCGCTGCTCCGCGTGGCCTTCAGCGGGCGGGGGGGCTGTGCTCCGGTCGTCTTGCGGGCTGGGCGCACCGAGGGCGCCATCAGCGCCTTGTCGATACCGGTGCTGCCACAGACCGGACAGGTCACCTGACCCACACGATTCAGCCCATCGAACGCCTCGGCGGAGGCGAACCAGCTTTCAAAGCCGTGGTCATTGCTGCATTTCAGGCTGTAATGGATCATTCCTGCCCCTGTGGCGACACCCTAGCACGCACTGCTGTCGTGAGCTAAGGAAAAACCCGGCGAAATCAACCCCTCGTGTGTTGAGCCGAACGCCTTGATCCGGGATCAGCGCGCCATAGTTCCATGACTGAGATGAGGGAGTTACCGATGCACAAGATCGCCGCAGGCGCCGCACTTTCGCTGCTGTTCCTCTCCGGACCCGCTGACGCCCTGCCGCGTGGATTGGAGTGGTCATCGATCGACGGTGGAACGTTGGTAATGGATGATTGGCGGGGGGCGCCGGTTCTGGTGGTCAACACCGCGTCGCTGTGCGGGTTCACGCCGCAGTACACGGATCTGCAGGCCTTGCACGACAGCTTCGGCGAACGCGGCCTCGTGGTGCTGGCGGTTCCCTCCAACGATTTCAGGCAGGAACTGGCGTCGGAGGCCGAGGTTCAGGAATTCTGTGAAGTGACGTTCGGGTTGACGCTGCCGATGACCGAGATCACGCCGGTGCGGGGGGGCGAGGCGCATCCGTTCTATCGCTGGCTGGCAGAGGAACATGGCTTTACCCCGGGGTGGAATTTCCACAAGGTGCTGATTGGACCCGAAGGAGAGGTCGTTGGCACATGGGGATCGGCTACCAAGCCCACATCTGCGCCGATCACGGATCGCATCGAGGCGTTCCTGAACTAGGCATGCCGCCGCGTTTCATCGGCTCGGAGATTTATCGCAGATCAAGCTACGGCCCCGCGCACCCGCTTCGGGTACCGCGGGTTTCGACCGTGATGGATATCGCCCGCGCGCTGGGCTGGTTCGCGCCGGGCCAATACCTGACGAGCCCGCGTGCGAAGCCCGGCGCGCTGACGCTGTGGCACGATCCGGCCTATGTCGCGGCGCTGCAACGGGCTGAGGCCGAGGGGCGCGTGAGCGACGCGACGCGCGCGCGGCATGGCTTGGGGACCACTGCCAATCCGGTCTTTCCCGAGATGTTCCGCAGGCCCGCGACTTCGGCCGGGGCGACGATGCTTGCGGCCGAACTTGTGCGCGACGGCGGCGTGGTCCATGCGCCTGCGGGCGGCACACACCACGGATTGCGCGACCGTGCGAACGGCTTCTGCTATCTCAACGATCCGGTTCTGGGCATGCTGACGCTGCGGCGCATGGGTATCGGGCGGATCGCTTATCTAGACATCGACGCGCATCACTGTGACGGGGTGCAGGCGGCCTTTGCCGGTGACACCGAGGCGCTGCTAATCTCGGTCCATGAAGAACGGCGCTGGCCCTTCACCGGCGCGCTGGAGGATGACGGCGGCGGCAATTGCGTGAACCTGCCAGTGCCGCGCGGCCTGAACGACAGCGAGATGCGCGCGATCCTGCATGACCTGATCCTGCCCAAGGTCTCGGCGTTCCGGCCTGACGCCGTCATCCTGCAATGCGGGGCCGACGCGGTCGAGGAGGATCCCCTGTCGCGTTTGGAGCTGTCCAACAACGCGCATTGGGAGGTCGTGGCGGCGCTCCGCCCGCTTTCGCCGCGCTACATCGTCCTGGGCGGGGGCGGATACAACCCATGGTCGGTCGGCAGGCTCTGGTCGGGCGTCTGGGCCACCCTCGCCGGCCACGAGATTCCCGAGCGACTTCCCCGTTCGGCCGAGAAGGTGCTCCGCGGGTTGTTCTGGGCCGGCCACAGCCGCGGACGCAACCCGCCTGGCCACTGGTTCATCACACTGCGCGACGCCCCGCGCGAGGGGGCCGTGCGCCCCGAGGTCCGTGACCGCATCAGCCAACTGGTGCGCCGATGACCCGCGCCTTCGTCGCAATCACACTGCCAACAGATGTGGCTGACGCCGCCGAGGACGTTGCCGTTTTGTTGCCCGTTCCGCGGACCGTCCCGGCCGAGAACATGCACCTGACGTTGCAGTTCCTGGGCGACTTGACGACGCCGCAGATCGACGACATCCATACCGCCCTGTCTGCAATCCGCGCGCCGGCGTTCACGCTGCAGCTTGCCGGCCTGGATACCTTTGGCGGTGCCCGCCCTCGGTCGGTACATCTGCGCTGCCAACCCGACCCGGCGCTTGATCACCTTCAGCGCAAGATCGTCACCGCCACGCGGCAGGCCGGGCTGGAGCCGGAACGTCGCCGCTTCACGCCGCATG
This sequence comes from Paracoccaceae bacterium, assembly GCA_041687395.1. Taxonomy (GTDB): domain Bacteria; phylum Pseudomonadota; class Alphaproteobacteria; order Rhodobacterales; family Rhodobacteraceae; genus JAWLCA01. Next base: position 30,800 of record JAWLCA010000017.1, read on the forward strand.
TCACGCTCGCCCGCTTTTCGCCTTCGTCGGTGGATCGCGCCCGCCTTGGCGCGGCGTTGCTGGACGAAGCGGGTGCGCGGATCGACCCGTTCCCCGTCACCGACTTTCGTCTGATCGAATCCCAGATCGGCCGCTCCGGTTCGACCTATCACATGCTGGCCCGCTACCCGCTGGAACCCGCGCCGTGATCGACAAGCTGGAGATGTTCATCGCGCTGGCGAACGAGCGACATTTCGGTCGCGCGGCCGAGGCGTGCGGCGTGACGCAGCCCAGCCTGTCCACAGCGATCAAGCAGTTGGAGGATCAGCTGGGCGTACAACTGGTCTGGCGGGGGTCGCGCTTTCAGGGCCTGACGCCTGAGGGACAGCGCGTGCTTGACTGGGCGCTTCGGATCGTGGCCGACGCCCGAACGATGAAGGACGAGATGCGCGCCGCGCGCGAAGGACTGTCAGGCAACCTGCGGCTGGGGGTCATCCCGACCGCGCTGCCGATGGTGGTGGACCTGACCGACCGTTTTACCGCGCGCCATCCCAATGTGCGGCTGAAGGTGCTGTCGCGCACCTCGGTCGAGATTCTGTCCGAGATCGACAATCTGACGATCGACGCCGGGATCAGCTATCTGGCGAACGAACCGCTGGGCCGGGTGTCGACGGTGCCTCTTTACCACGAGGCCTATCGTCTTCTGGCCGCCCCCGGTCATCCACAGGCCGGTCGCGAAAGCGTCACCTGGGCCGAGGCCGCCGAGGGGCCGCTCTGCCTGCTGACCACAGACATGCAGAACCGGCGCATCATCAATCAGCATTTCGCCGCCGCCGGGATCACGCCCGCGCCGACGGTCGAATCCAATTCTATGATCGCGCTTGTCGCCCATGTGATGACCGGACGCTGGTCCAGCGTCGTGCCGGTGAAGCTGGCCGATCTGTTCGCCAAGGGGCTGGGTCTGTCGGCGATCCCAATCGGCGATGGTGAGGCCACGCATCTGGTCGGATTGATCGCCCCTTGGCGCGAGCCGCATACCCCGGTGATCGACGCCCTGCTGGACACCGCCCGCCGCATCAGTGAGGTTGGCCCTCGGACCTGATCGGAGGGCACGATGACGACACCCTATCTGACCCGTGACGAACTGATGGAGGCCGCGGCGCTCGTCCACAGCCAGATGTCACCCACGCCACAATACGCCTGGCCGCTGCTGGCCGAACGCACCGGCGCCGAGGTCTGGGTGAAGCATGAGAACCACGGGCCGACCGGTGCCTTCAAGGTGCGCGGCGGGATTACCTACATCGACTGGTTGCGCCGCACTCAACCCGATACCCCCGGCATCGTCACGGCGACCCGTGGCAATCACGGCCAGAGCCAGGCGCGCGCCGCCCGTGCCGCCGGGCTGCGCGCGGTGATCTATGTGCCGGAAGGCAATTCGGTCGAAAAGAATGCGGCAATGCGCGCCTTCGGCGCCGAACTGGTCGTCCATGGCCAGGATTTCGACGAGGCGCGCGAGGAAGCCTTTCGTGTCGCCGCCGAGCAGGGGCTGCACATCGTGCCGCCGTTTCACCGTGAACTGGTGCGCGGCGTCGCGACCTATGCGCTGGAATTCTTCACTGCTCAGCCCGATCTGCACACGGTCTACGTTCCGATCGGTTGCGGGTCGGGTATCTGCGGCGTAATCGCGGCGCGCGACGCGCTGGGGCTTTCGACCTGTGTCGTGGGTGTCGTCTCGGCCCACGCCCAGACGGCGAAGCTGTCGGCCGAGGCCGGGCGGCTGGTGCCGACTGACACCTGCCGCACCTTTGCCGACGGCATGTCGGTGCGCGTGCCGGTTCAGGCGGCGCTGGATGTCTATGGACCCGGCGCCGAACGGATCGTCGCCGTGACTGACGAGGAGGTCGCCGAGGCGATCCGTATCTACTTCCGCGACACCCACAACCTGGCCGAAGGCGCGGGCGCCGCCCCGCTGGCAGCCCTGATGCAGGAGCGGGACGCGATGCGGGGCCGCAAGGTCGGTGTCATCCTTTGCGGCGGCAACATCGACAGCGACTGGTTCCTGACCGTACTGCAGGGGGGCGTGCCATCCGTCTGACGTGCGGTGAAATCCCGCACCGGCGCCTTGTTGCGGATCACCGCGCACTCTACATGGGGCCGGATGAAGCACCTTATCCCCTTCCTGCCGAAACCGCCGCTGATCCCGGTGATACGTCTGCAGGGCATGATCATTTCCGGCGGCCGCTTCGGGGCCGGGCTCAACGACGCGGGCCTTGCGCCGCTGATCGAAAGGGCGTTTTCGCGCGGCAAGCCTTCGGCGGTGGCGCTGGCGATCAATTCTCCTGGCGGGTCGCCGGTGCAATCGTCGCTGATCGCGGCGAGAATCCGGCGGCTGGCCGAGGAGAAGAACGTCAAGGTCCATGCCTTCGTCGAGGATCTGGCGGCCTCGGGCGGTTATTGGCTGGCCACGGCTGCAGACGATATCTGGGTCGATGGCAGTTCAATCGTGGGCTCCATCGGCGTGATCTCGGCAAGCTTTGGCTTTCACGAGGCGATCGGCCGGATCGGGGTCGAGCGCCGAGTGTACACCGCGGGCGAGTCGAAAAGCTTTCTGGACCCCTTCCGCCCCGAGAAGCCCGATGACGTGGAGCGGTTGAAGGTGCTGCAGGGCGAGATCCACGAGGGGTTCATCGCGCAGGTCAAGGCCAGGCGGGGTGACCGGCTGAAGCAGGACGCGGATCTGTTTACTGGCGACTTCTGGACGGGCCGGCAGGCGGTGGACCTCGGACTTGTCGATGGGGTGGGGCACCTGGTGCCGAAACTGAAGGAAATTTACGGCGAAAAGGTGCGGCTTCTGCCCTATGGACAGAAACGGGGTCTGTTGCAGCGCCTCGGCGCGACGGCAGTCGCCGGTGCCATGGCCGAGATCGAGGAACGCGCCGCCTGGGCGCGGCACGGGCTCTGATGATCCTGAAAATCGTCAGTCTGTTCCTCATCTTCATGGTGATCCTTGGAATTTTCGGCAAGTGGCGCTTTCCGGGGCGTGGTCGGCTGTCTGGTCGGCTGGGGCAGGGGCGACTGTCGCGACCCCGTAAATGCCCCGATTGCGGGCGCTTCCAGATCGGTGCCGGCCCCTGCGACTGCCGCGGCGGGGCGGACAAGAAGACCTAGGCAGGGTTCGGTGCCGCAGAGGACAATCAGGTGATACAGGACATTCTTCTTGTCGTAGGCGGGCTTGCCCTGCTGGTGATTGCCGGGGATCTGCTTGTCCGCGGCGCCGTGAACCTGGCGCTGCGTCTTGGCATTCCCGCCCTCATCGTTGGGCTGACGGTCGTCGCGTTCGGCACCTCGGCACCGGAACTGCTGGTGTCCGTGCAGGCGGTGCTGCGCGACGCGCCCGAGATCGCGATAGGTAACGTCGTCGGATCGAACATCGCCAACATCCTTCTGGTGCTGGGGTTGCCGGCGATCTTCTACGCGATGCGCACGGATGGGCAGGACACGCGGCGCAGTTACGTGACCATGCTTGCTGCCTCTGGCCTCTTTATCGGGTTGTCCTTTCTCGGGCCGATCCGCTGGCCGCATGCGTTGGTCCTGCTGGCTGGTCTGACGCTGATGCTGTGGGACAATTATCGCAGCGCGCAGGCTCATCGCGCCGCCGAAAGCGAGGCGGAGCTGGAGGGCGTCGATTTCGGAATGACCAAGTTGAAGATCGCGCTGTTCCTGACAGCAGGCCTGATCGGTCTGCCGATCGGGGCGGATCTGCTGGTGGATGGTGCGGTCAACATCGCCCGTGACCTTGGCGTGACCGAGGCGGTGATCGGACTGACGCTTGTCGCGATCGGCACCTCGCTGCCGGAGCTGGCGACGACCGTCATGGCAGCCATCCGGCGCGAGGCGGACGTGGCGCTTGGAAACGTCATCGGGTCCAACGTTTTCAACCTGCTTGGCATCATCGGCATTGCGGGCCTTGTCGGTGCGATTCCGGTGGGCGAGGATTTCCTGCAGATGGACCTGTGGGTGATGCTGGCAGCTTCGCTGGTGATCCTGCCTTTCGTGTTCCGCAAGTGGCCGATCAGCCGGCTCTGGGGTCTGGTCTTTACCGGGCTTTACGTCGCGTATCTCGTGTCTTTGGTCCTGCGTTGAGGGGAAGATGACGGCAGCTTTGGTGACAGGGGCAGGCAGGCGGCTGGGGCGAGCGATGGCGTTGCACCTTGCACGTCGGGGCCATCATGTCGCCGTGCATTACGCTACCAGCGCCGATGCGGCCGAAGGCGTCGTAGCAGAGATTGCTGCGATGGGGCGCCGGGGTGTCGCCCTGCAAGCCGATCTGCTGGATGAGGACGCGGTGCAGCAACTCGTCCCGCGCGCCAGCGAGGCGCTGGGAACGCTGACGGTTCTGGTCAACAACGCCTCCATCTTCGAGCATGACAATGTGCGCACCGCCACCCGCGAAAGCTGGGATCGCCACATCGAATCCAACCTTCGCGCCCCCTTCGTGCTGATCCAGCGCTTTGCCGAACAGGTTCCCGAACCCGGGACCGATGCCGCGGGCGAGCCTGTCGCACGAGGCATGGTCGTCAACATGATCGATCAGCGCGTGCGCAAGCTGACGCCCGAGTTCATGTCCTACACCGTCGCGAAGATGGGGCTCTGGGCGTTGACGCAGACGGCTGCGCAGGCGCTTGCCCCGGCGGTTAGGGTCAATGCGATCGGCCCGGGACCGACCCTCCAGGGCGCGCGGCAATCGGCCGATCACTTTGCCCGCCAGCGCGCGGCGACCCTGCTGAAACGCGGAGCGGGACCCGAGGATGTCACAGCGGCCCTATCCTATTTTCTGGACGCCCCGGCAGTGACAGGTCAGCTGATCTGCGTCGATGGTGGCCAACATCTGGCATGGCAGACACCGGATGTTCTTGGCCTCGAATGAGCATTTTGCGAAGCTTGTGGTGACAGTTGTCCACCCCGGCGACTGGCGTCACAGACGCGTTACGAATCCGTAAGAAATATCAGTCGCTTGCCCGAGGTCCGAAAAAATGATGTGCAAAAACATGGATTTGAGTTTCTGCCTATTTTTTATGCAGCCCTTCGAACGCCCATGGAAACAAGGAAAATCGCGCGCAGCCCGGATGTTTTCGACAGAGTTATCCACAGAAATCGTGGAAAGGTTCGCCCTTGCGCTTTTCGCGCATAGGTTGCAGACGAACACAGAATCGCCATCTTTCGACAGATGACCAAGGACGACCCGAACAGCGCGGCAGAAAACCTGACGGGGCATGCCCTTATCGCCTCGTTGGTCCGGACGCTCGATGGCTCTCCCGGCGTCTATCGGATGCTAGATGCCGAGGCGCGGGTGCTCTATGTCGGCAAGGCGCGCAACCTGCGCGCGCGGGTCGCGAATTACGCGCGCCCCTCTGGTCATTCCGCGCGCATCGCGCGGATGATCGACGAGACGGCGCAGTTGATGTTCCTGACCACGCGCACCGAGACCGAAGCGCTGCTGCTGGAACAGAACCTCATCAAGCAGCTGAAGCCGCGCTACAATGTGTTGCTGCGCGACGACAAGAGCTTCCCGAACATCCTGATCGCCAAGGATCACGCCTTTCCCCAGATCCGTAAGCATCGCGGGCGCCGGTCAGACAAGGGCAGCTACTACGGCCCCTTTGCCAGCGCGGGCGCCGTCAACCGTACCCTGAACCAGTTGCAGAAGGTGTTCCTGCTGCGCAACTGCACGGATTCGACCTTCGAAAGCCGCACGCGGCCTTGCCTGCTGTATCAGATCAAGCGCTGCAGCGCGCCCTGCGTTGGCTATGTGACCGAGACGGAATACGCCGGCCTTGTCGCCGATGCCGAACGCTTCCTTCAGGGTAAGTCGACCGCAGTGCAGGTACAACTGGCCGCAGAGATGCAGGCGGCGGCCGAGTCGATGGAGTTCGAGCGGGCTGCGGCCCTGCGCGACCGAATCCGGGCGCTGACGGCAGTGCAGAGCGTTCAGGGCATCAATCCGCGCGGTGTCGCCGAGGCGGACGTGATCGCCCTGCACATGGAGGGCGGGCAGGCTTGCGTGCAGGTCTTCTTCATCCGCGCGAACCAGAGCTGGGGCAACCGAGACTACTTCCCTCGTACCGGCGCGGGAGCGGAAGAGGCCGAGATCCTCGAAGCCTTTCTGACCCAATTCTACGATGACAAGACGCCGCCGCGATTGATCCTGCTGTCGCACCCGGTCGCCAACGAGGATCTGGTGGCCCAAGTTCTGGCCGATCGTGCGGGACGCAAGGTCGAACTGGCCGTCCCGAAACGGGGCGAAAAGGCCGAGCTTGTGGAAAACGCCGCTCGCAACGCCCGCGAAAGCCTTGCGCGCAAGCTGGCCGAGAGCGCGAGCCAGGCAAGGTTGCTGGAGGGTCTGGCGGAAGCCTTCGACTTGGAAGCCCCCCCGCGCCGGATCGAGGTCTATGACAACAGCCATATCCAGGGCAGCAACGCCGTGGGCGGCATGATCGTCGCCGGGGCTGACGGGCTGCTCAAGAGCCAGTATCGAAAGTTCAACATCCGCGGCGATGCACTGACACCGGGTGACGATTTCGGCATGATGAAAGAGGTGCTGAGCCGCCGCTTCGACCGTCTGTTGAAGGAAGATCCGGACCGCGAGGGCGAAACTTGGCCAGATCTGTTGCTGATCGACGGCGGGGCGGGGCAGGTGAGCGCGGTCGCCGGGATCCTTGGCAATCTGGGGATCGATGACATCCCGATCATCGGAGTCGCGAAAGGTATCGACCGCGACGCCGGGAAAGAGGAGTTCCACCGTCCGGGCCATAGGCCCATGGCGCTGCGGATGAACGATCCGGTCCTCTACTTCATCCAACGCCTGCGGGATGAGGCGCACCGCTTTGCGATCGGCGCGCACCGGGCGAAGCGCGCCAAGGCTGTAGGCGCCACGCCCTTGGACGAGGTGCCGGGAGTCGGCGCGGCCCGAAAGCGCGCGCTGCTGACGCATTTCGGCAGCGCCAAGGCAGTCAGCCGCGCGGGGCTGGAAGATCTGAAGGCGGTCGAGGGGATTTCCGAGAGCATCGCGCGGACCGTCTACGATTTCTTCCACGCCCGTGGCTGAGGCGCGTCACGCGTAAATCCGATCCTCGATCGGCGTTTTCTCGATCTTCTGCAACAGGTCGCCGAGCAGCGATTGCTCCGCGCGGTTCAACTGCGCGCGCGGGTTCCAGACCACGTGCACGTCGATGGCCGGCGGCGCGTCGTGCGGCGGCAGGCGCCAGAGCCGGCCCATCGCCACATCCTCGCGGACCACGTGGATCGGCAACGGCCCTATGCCGAGGCCTGCGATGATCATGCGCCGCACCTCTTCCAGATTGGCCGAGGTGCCGACCACCCGGTCATCCAGCCCAGCTGCGGCCCGCATCAGGGTGACCGGGCGCAGCGCGTCGCCCATCTGGTCGGTCACGAAACTGACCGAGGGCTGCCCGATCAGATCGGTCATCGCCACGTCGTCGCGACTGAACAGAGGATGCGACGGGCCGCAGAAAAGGCCGAAGAACTCACGGAACAGGCGACGATATTCCAGCTTCGGGTTGCGATCCTTCACAAGGCAGATCGCGAAAGAGACGCGTCGCGCCAGCACATCGTCCAAGGCCTGGCGGCTGGCGCTGACCGCGATCGAGATCGTCGCGGCCGGGTGGCGCTGGTGGAATTCCCCCAAGGCAGCGTCAAGCAGCGGGCAGACGACGTGGCTGGCGATGGCGAGGCGCACATGCCCTTGCACCTCTTCGCGCACCTCGCGGATCAGGGTTCCGATCCGCAGGATCGCGCCGTTGATATCCACCGCCTCTCCGTAAAGCAGCCGCCCTGCCTCGGTCAGTGCGAAGCGCCCCGGACTGCGGTCGATCAGCTTGCGGCCCAACCGGGTCTCCAACCGCTTCAGCGCGCTTGAAACCGAGGGCTGCTGCAGCCCGAGGACTTCGGCGGCGCGCGTGACCGATCCGGCGTCCGCGACGGCGACAAAGGTCCGCAACAGGTTCCAGTCGAGTTCGCGCGAGAGTTTCTCGGCAGGAGTCATTGACAGAATCTATGTTTGTTATCCCAATTATCTATTGGCTCAATACCAAATCGCCTGTCAATCTCGGCGCCATGCAGAAAGCGAGTCCGGCATGAGCATCGAACGGCGAGAGGCGCGTCAGCCTTGGATTCTGCTGTCACCGGCATTGGGGGCGGTGGCGCTGCTTCTGTTCGTGCCGCTGCTGTTCATCGTGGTCTATTCGTTCTGGCTGCGCTCTTCGGTGGGTGCCGACACGATGGGCTTCCATCTCGACAATTGGCAGAAGGCGGTGACGGACCCGTTCTACCGCTTCATCTTGCTAAACACGTTGAAGATCGCGGCGATCACCACGGTGATCTGCGCCATCCTGGGCTATCCTGCGGCGTATTTCATCGCCCGGTCACGCGGCAACAAGCTGATCTTGCTTCTGCTGCTGATGTTGCCGTTCTGGATCAGCTACATTATCCGCACGATGAGTTGGATCAACATCCTTGGCAATGCCGGGGCGGTGAACACGGCGCTGATGTCACTGGGGCTGATCTCGGAGCCGATCCGGATGCTATACAATGAGGCGACGGTGATCCTGGGCCTCGTCCACTTCCTGCTGCCCTTCATGGTCCTGAACGTCTATGTCAGCCTCGATGGCATCGACACCAACCTCGAGGATGCGGCGACCTCGCTTGGCGCGACGCGCTGGCAGGCGTTCTTGCAGGTGACGCTGCCGCTGTCGCTGCCGGGGCTGGCGGCAGGCGGCCTTCTATGCTTCGTGCTGGGTGCCGGTACCTACATCACGCCGCTGGTGCTGGGCGGGCCGCGGGATGCGATGTTCGCGAACCTCGTGTTCGAGGCGATCATCACCCAGTTGAACTGGCCGATGGGCTCGGCGCTGTCGCTGCTGCTGCTGATCATGCTGGGGCTGCTGGTGGCGATCTACAACCGCTACCTCGGCATGAGCCAACTGGCGAAGGGGCTGGGGTGATGGGCTGGGGACTGATCCGCATCTACACGATCCTGGTCTACGGCTTCATGTTCCTGCCGGTGGCTGTGGTGGTTCTGCTTTCGTTCAACGCCAACCAGTTCGGTGCCTTTCCGATGACAGGCTTGTCGCTGCGCTGGTTCGAGGCGTTGTGGAACAACGAAGCGGTGATGCGCGCGTTCCGCACATCCATCGTGTTGGGTCTCATGACCGCCGTGATCTCCACCACACTCGGCGTGCTCGCCAGCCTGGCGCTGGTGCGCTATTCGGTGCCCGGAAAGAACCTGATCTCGACAGCACTCATCGCACCGATCCTGGTGCCAGAGGTGGTTCTCGCGGTCGCTCTCTTGCTGTTTCTCAACTTCCTGGGCATCGGCAAAAGCTTTGCGCTGCTGCTTGCAGGACACGTGATCTTCACGCTGCCCTTCGTGATCCTGGTGGTGCAGGCGCGCCTTGTCGGCATCCGCCGCGATGTCGAGGAGGCGGCGCTCAGCCTCGGCGCGTCGCCGGTGCAGACCTTCCTGTCGATCACCTTGCCGCTTCTGATGCCGGCAGTAGCTGCCGGGGCGCTTTTCGCCTTCACCATCTCGTTCGACGACATCACCGGTACGCTGTTCTGGAAGCCCGGTGGCGTCGAAACCGTGCCGACGCAGATCTTCGCCATGCTGCGCCATTCCATCAGCCCGGAAATCAACGCCCTCGGCACGGTAATGATCCTGCTGACCGTTGGCCTGCCGCTTCTGGGTGCGGCGCTGGCCCGAACCCTTTCCATGAAGCGCGGCGGATGAGAACCGCGCCCAACCCCACCAACAAGGAGACGACAATGGACAACACGAAACGATACGAGCGCCTGCTGGATCGCTACCGCAACGGTGACATGGACCGGCGCACCTTTCTGGGCCTGATCGGCGCCGCCGGGATGGCCTATGGTGTCCAGACGCCCTTTGCCCGGATGGCCAGCGCGCAGGCAGTAACCCAGGTCCGCTTCGACGGCTGGGGCGGCGTTGTGTCAGAGGCATTCCGGCAATACGCCTTCGATCCCTACACGGCGGCGACCGGCATCACCGTGGTCGACGGCACCTTTGCCGGCGGCGACGAATACCTTGCCCAGGTTCGCGCCAGCCAGGAGGGTGAATACAACATTGCCCATCTTTCGGGCGTCTTTGACTATGCGCGTTACGTCAATTTCGGCCTGACGACGGAACTGAACCTCGACAATATCCCGAACATGGCGAACGTGATGGACGCGCTGACGGCGGCGTTCCGGAAGATCACGCCCGATTATCTTTCGGCGGTTCCTTACAACTACGGAACCACCGGCCTTGCCTATAACCGCAAGCATATCTCGGACGAGGAGATCCGCGAAAAGGGCGCCTCGATCCTGATCGACCCGACCTACGAGGGGCGGATCGGCGGCTGGACCGACTGGCGCACCCGGATGTGGTATGCCGCGCTGCAGACCGGGCAGAGCCCCAATGACATCCAGGATACCGATGCCGCCTGGGATGCCGTGCGAACCCACCGCGATCTTGCACTGAAATACTGGACCTCGGGCGCCGAGTTGATGAGCCTTCTGGCAGAGGAGGAAATCTATGTGACCGAGGGCTGGTCGGGCCGCATCGCCGCCCTTCAGGAACAGGGCCATGACATCGGTTACTACGATCCGCCGAACAGCTTCGGCTGGCAGGAATGTCTGTTCGTGATCAAGGGCAGCCCGGTCGAGGCGTGCGAGGAGCTGCTGAACTTCATGCTCGACACCGAAACCTCGATTGCCGTGGCCGAGGGGCAGAGCTATCCGCCGGCTCTGGATCCGACCAAGGTCGACTTGGGTGAGAAGATCCCGACGCTGCCCGCGTTCGACCCCACCGGCACGCTTGCGTCGCTGACCTTTGCCGATCCGGCTTACTGGAACGGGAATGAGGCCGAGTGGGCCGAAACCTTCAGCCGCGTGCAACGCGGCTTCTGATCGACCGGCGCCCCCCCACGCGGGGGGCGCCCCTTACCTAGGGAACCGCATGGCTTCTGTCACCCTTACGGACGTGGTGAAACGCTTCGGCACATTCACCGCCGTCCACCGCATGTCGCTGGATATTCCCGAAGGCAGCTTCGTCACGCTGCTGGGGCCGTCCGGCTGCGGCAAGACCACGACGCTACGGATGGTGGCGGGGCTTCTGGACCCGACCGAGGGCGACATCGCCATTGCCGGCCGTCGGGTGAACGACGTGCCGATCCATCGCCGCAACCTCGGCCTCGTGTTCCAGAACTATGCACTGTTCCCGCACAAGTCGGTGGCCGACAACGTGGCGTTCGGCCTGCGGTATCGCAACGTGCCCAAGGCCGAGATCGCGCGCCGGGTGAAAGAGGCGCTGGAACTGGTGCAACTTCCGCATCTTGCCGGGCGCTACCCGAAGGAATTGTCCGGCGGTCAGCAGCAGCGCATCGCGCTGGCCCGTGCCGTCGTGATCGAGCCTGACGTGCTGTTGCTGGATGAGCCGCTGTCCGCGCTTGACGCCAACCTGCGCGAAGACATGCGGGTGGAGCTGAAGAACATCCAGAAGCGGATCGGCGTTACCTCGATCTTCGTCACCCACGACCAGTCCGAGGCGCTGGCGATGTCCGACCGGATCATTGTCATGTCCGACGGCCGGGTAGAGCAGATCGGCCCGCCGGAAGAGGTCTACAACACACCTGCCACCGAATTTGTCGCCCGGTTCCTGGGGGCCGCCAACATCCTGCCAGCGGAGGTGCTAGGGGTGGATGGCGAGGTCGTGGCGCTTGATGTCCCCGGCGTTGGCCGTATTCAGGTGCCCCGCGCCCGCGCGCCGCAGATCGCCGGAGCGGGCGACGCGCGGCTGGTGGTGCGCGCCGAAAAGCTGCACCTGATGCCCGAGGGACAGGTCGAGGAATATGCGCTGATGATCCCGGCGATTGTCGAGGCGGTGGATTATCAGGGCCAGTCCGCGCGCTACTTCCTGCGCTTGGGCGAGGTACAATTGCAGGCGATCAACATGATCGAGGAGCGCCCCTTTGCCGAAGGTGAGACGGTCTCGCTGCGCCTGCGGCCGCGCGACTGTGCCGCCCTGCCAGCCGGAGGTGGCAAATGACTGACCGCCCCGAAAGCCACCTGTTCTACCAGACCCGTGCCCGCCGCCCGCTTCTGGCCGAGGCACGGGGCGTCTACATGTGGGACGTCGATGGCCGCCGCTATCTTGACGGATCTTCCGGCGCGATGGTGTCCAACATCGGCCATTCGCACCCCCATGTGCTGGCCGCGCTGCGCGAGCAGATGGAGAAATCGACCTTCGGCTACCGGCTGCATTTCGAAACCGACGCGTCGGAACGGTTGGCAGCGAAGACCGCCGCGATGGCGCCCGACGGGATGGACCGGGTGTTTTTCGTTTCGGGGGGATCCGAGGCGGTGGAGTCCGCGATCAAGCTGGCCCGCCAATACGCCTTGGCTGTAGGGCAGGGAACACGGTGGAAGGTGATCTCGCGCCGGCCGTCCTATCACGGCTGCACCCTGGGGGCGCTGGCGCTGACCGGCTACGCGCCGCTGACCGAACCTTTCGCCCCGATGATGCGCGAGATGCCGAAGATCCCCGCGCCCACGGCCTATCTGGATGGCATGAACCCCGACGATCCCGCGACCGGCGCGCATTACGCCGCAATGCTGGAGGCCGAGATCATGGCCCAAGGGCCCGAGACGGTGCTAGCCTTCATCGTCGAACCTATCGGCGGTGCGGCCACCGGCGCGCTGGTGCCGCCTGCGGGCTACATGACCGCCGTGCGAAAGATCTGCGACCGGCACGGCCTACTGCTGATCCATGACGAGGTGATGTGCGGCGGCGGGCGTACCGGGCGCTTCCTGGGCGCCGATCACTGGGGCGTCGTGCCTGACATCATTGCGCTGTCCAAGGGCTTTGGCGCGGGGTATGCGCCGCTGGGCGCGATGATCGCGCCGTCGCGGATCGTGAACCCGGTGCTGGATGCGGGCGGTTTCCTGCATGGCTTCACTTACGCCGGGAACCCGCTGGCCTGCGCGGCCGGGGGCGCGGTACTGGACGTGATCGAGAACGAAGGATTGATCGAGAATGCCGCGCGCATCGGCGATCAGTTGAAGGCTCGCCTGACCGGTCTGATGCACCGCTTTCCGTTCATCGGCGACGTACGGGGCAAGGGCCTCTTGCTGGCGATGGAGCTGGTGGCCGACCGCGCGACGATGACGCCCCTGCCGCCGCGGTTGAATGCCCATTCCGAACTTGTCGAACGCGCCTATGAACGCGGGCTGATCGTCTATTCCCGCCGCACCCGGAATGGCACCTCGGGAGATCACGTCATGATCTGCCCGCCCATGATCGCGACCGAAGCACATGTAGACGAGATCATCGAGATGCTGACCGATGCGCTGGCCGCTCTGACCCCGCACCTCGCCCCGGGCGTGGCGGAACCGGCCTAAGACCATGGCGAAGATCATCCTGTCCTGTGCCATCACCGGCTCGATTCACACCCCGTCGATGTCTCCGCACCTGCCGATCACGCCAGACGCCATCGCCGATCAGGCCATCGCCGCCGCCCGCGCAGGCGCGGCGATCCTGCATCTTCATGCCCGCGACCCCGCCGATGGCCGCCCCTCGGCCCGCGTCGAGGATTTCATGGCCTTTCTGCCAAGTATCCGGCAGGGCTGCGACGCCATCGTGAACCTGTCCACCGGCGGCAGTGCGGTGATGAGGCTGGACGAGCGCCTGGCCGGGCCGCTTGCGGCGGAACCGGAGATGGCCTCGCTCAACATGGGTACGATGAACTTCGCGCTCTACCCGATGCTTGGTCGTCGGACCGACTGGTTGCACGACTGGGAAGAGCCGTTCCTGCGCAATTCGGACGATCTGGTATTCAAGAACACTCCGCGCGACATAGAAAGCATCCTGCGCGACCTAGGCGAGACGCGCGGCGCGCGGTTCGAGTTCGAATGCTACGACATCGGCCACCTCTATATGCTTGCCCACTTCCGTGACCGGGGGCTGGTTCAGGCACCTGTCTTCATCCAGTTCGTCATGGGTGTGCTGGGTGGGATCGCAGCCGACCCCGAGCATCTGATCCACCTGAAGGTCACCGCCGACCGGTTGTTCGGCGACGACTACATCTTTTCCACCCTTGCCGCCGGGCGCCAGCAGATGCCGATGGCGATGTTGTCCGCGCAAATTGGCGGGCATGTGCGGGTGGGACTGGAAGACAACCTGTATATCGGACGCGGCGTGCTGGCGAAATCGAACGCCGCGCAAGTCGAAAAGGCGCGCGGCCTGCTGGAAAGCCTGGGCCACACCCTGGCCACCCCGGTCGAGGCGCGCGCGATGCTGGGCCTGAAGGGCGCGGACAGGGTGGCGTTCTGATGCGAATCCGGTTGGCAGAATCTGATGACATGGCGCGGCTCAACGCCGCGATGCGCGCGTTGTCCGAGACGCTGGGCGATCCGCACCGCGCCACCGAAGACGAGCTGCGCCGCGCGGGCTTCGGCCCGCACCCGGCCTTTCAAGCGCTTTTGGCCGAGGCGGGCGCGGACCTGGTCGGTGCTGCGATCTTCTCGCCCGTGTTCTCGACCGCGCGCGGCATGGCCGGTGCCTATGTCTCCGATCTCTGGGTGGCAGCGGATCAGCGCGGCCGCCGCCTGGGCGCCCGTCTGCTGGCGGCGGTGAGGGATGAGGGGCGCCGCCTGTGGGGGGCGGGCTACCTGCGGGTGCCGGTCTACAACGACAACACCCGCGCGCAGGCGTTCTATGCCCGCCTGGGCTTCGCGCCCTCGGATCACGAAACCATCGTCGTGCTGGATGGCGCGGCGCTCGCAGCTCTTGGGACCGAGACATGAAAGCCTTTTTTGACGACCGTCAACGCGCCCATGATCCGAAAATGTTCATGGCCAACGGTGCGGCGCTTCCGAACCCCGAACAACCGCGCCGGATCGACGTGCTGCACGCCGCCGCCGTTGCTGCCGGTTGTGACTTTGATGCGCCGGCCGATCACGGGCAGGGGCCGATTGCGGCCGTCCATTCTGCCGAATATCTGGCTTTCCTGCGCACGATTCATACCCGATGGTCGCGGATCGAGGGGGCCAGCGACGAGGTGATCCCGAACATCCACCCCGATCGGCGCAGCGCGTCCTATCCCCGGTCTGCCGTGGGCCAGGCCGGGTTCCATCAGGCCGACACCGCCTGCCCGATCGCCGCCGGAACGTGGGACGCAGCCTACTGGTCGGCGCAGACGGCGCTGTCGGGGGCCACTGCAGTGCTGGACGGGGCGCGGGCCGCCTATGCCCTCAGCCGCCCGCCCGGACACCACGCCTTTGCCGATCTCGCCGGAGGCTTCTGTTTCCTCAACAACGCCGCGATTGCCGCCGACCATTTCCGCCGCGCGGGCCTGCGCCCGGCGATCCTCGACGTGGACGTGCACCACGGTAATGGCACGCAAGGCATCTTCTACGACCGGGCGGATGTGCTGACGGTGTCGATCCATGCCGATCCCATGCGCTTCTACCCGTTCTTCTGGGGCCACGTCCATGAGCGTGGAGAGAGGGCGGGGCTGGGGGCAAACCTCAACCTGCCCCTGCCGCGCGGCACCGATGACACCGCCTATCTGGAGGCGTTGGCGATCGCGCTGGACCGGGTGCGCGACTTCGGCGCCGATGTGCTGGTCGTGGCGCTGGGCCTCGACACGCATGAGAACGATCCCTTCAAGGGCTTCTGCGTCACCACCCCGGGTTTCGCCCGCATCGCGGCCGCCATTGCGGCCCTTGGATTTCCATCGCTGATCGTGCAGGAGGGGGGCTACCTTCAGGACGATCTGGGCGCGAACCTGACCAGCTTCCTGACTGGCTGGCAGGGGGGCTAGACGATGCAGACCAGCGACGTTCTGGTGATCGGCGGCGGCATCGCCGGGATCGGCGCGGCGGCGATGTTGTCGCCCGACGCGCGCGTGGTCGTGCTGGAGGCCGAGGATGCCCCCGGACACCATTCCACCGGCCGATCTGCCGCGATCTTCATCCGCAACTACGGCGGCCCGGTGCTGCGCGCCTTGAACGCCGCGTCCGAGCCGTTCTTCATGGACCCCGGCGATCTGACCGACGGCCCGCTGTTGTCACCGCGCGGCGAGATGCTGCTTGCCGAAGAGGACGAACTCGACGCCCTGTCCGCCTACATGGAGGGGGCCGAGGGCATGGAGCGGATCACCGCGGCAGAGGCAGTGGAGATGGTCCCCATCCTGCGGCCCGAGCGCATTGCCGGCGCCAGCATCGAACCCGACGCCCGCGACATCGACGTGGATCGGTTGTTCCAGGGCTGGATTCGCCGGCTGCGCAGCCGAGGAGGCGCGATCGTCACCGGCGCGCGTGTGGGCCGGATCACACGCGCGAACGATCTCTGGACCGTTTCCACGGCGGCGGGCGACTGGCAGGCGCCGGTGCTGGTGAACGCCGCCGGTGGCTGGGCCGATGCCATCGCCAGGCTTGCCGGCGTGGCGGCGGTGGGGCTGCGACCGTTGCGCCGGTCGGCCGCCCTTCTGCCCGCGCCCGAAGGGTTCGACATCCGTCGCTGGCCCCTCTTCGCGACCGTCACCGAACGCTGGTATGCCAAGCCCGAGGCTGGGATGCTCATGGTTTCACCGGCCGAGGAAGACCCGGTGGAGCCGCACGACGTCTGGGCCGACGACATGGTGCTGGCCGAGGGGCTGCACCGCTACGAGCAGGCTGTCACCGTGCCGGTCACGCGGGTGACGAAAAGCTGGGCGGGCATGCGCACCTTCGCCCCCGACCGCACACCTGTCGCGGGTTTCACGGATCAGGCAGGGGGGTTCTTCTGGCTGGCGGGGCAGGGCGGCTACGGCATCCAGACGGCACCCGCCCTGTCGCGGCTGGCGGCCGACCTGATCTTGGGGCGTGCGCCCGGACTGTCTGCGGCCACGGTTGCCGCGCTGTCGCCTGGGCGGTTCGCAGCCAGCTAGGTTTCCGGATGCGGCGGTCGGGTGCCGTACGGCTGCCATACGTCGGACGGCGCCCACTTTCGGCTGACGGCCCCCCTTTCCCGGCCGCGCCGAACCGGCTATCCCTGCGCCATGAAATGGTCGATCCCCAATACGCTGACTGTCTTGCGGCTGCTGGCCGCGCCCGGTGTGGCGGTGATGTTTCTGTATTTCAACCGCCCCTGGGCGGACTGGCTCGCGCTGACGCTGTTCGTCGGGGCGGCGGTCACCGACTTTTTCGACGGCTATCTGGCGCGGTTGTGGAAGCAGGAATCACGCTTCGGCGCGATGCTGGATCCCATTGCCGACAAGGCGATGGTGGTGATCGCGATCATGGTCATCACGGGCTATTCGGGGATGAATCCCTGGCTGATCCTGCCGGCAACCGTGATCCTGTTCCGCGAAGTTTTTGTCTCGGGCCTGCGAGAATTCCTGGGTGATCGCGCGTCGCTTCTGAAGGTGACGCCACTGGCGAAGTGGAAGACCACGGCGCAAATGGTTGCTATCGCAGTTCTTTTCCTTGGTACTGGGTTGGCGTATCTCGAATCCGGGCGCGCGCCGCTGGTGGGCGGGGGCGAGATGCCGCCAGGTGTGTCCTGGGCGGCGCTGGCCACCTGGGCGGGGCTGGCGCTGATCTGGATCGCGGCGGTGCTTACCTTCGTCACCGGCTGGGACTATTTCACCAAGGCGATGCCCCTGCTGAAGGATGATCCGAAGTGACGCTGACTGTTCTCTATTTCGCCTGGGTTCGCGAACGCATCGGCCTGCCGCGCGAGGAGGTCGAGACCGAGGCGGCGACCGTGGCCGATCTGGTCGATGAGCTGCGCGCGAAGGAAGAGCGCTATGCGCTTGCGTTATCTGACCTTTCCAGCCTGCGTGTTGCGGTGGACCAGGATCTGACCGATTTTGACGCACCGCTGACCGGCGTTCGTGAGGTGGCGTTTTTCCCACCGATGACAGGAGGTTGAGCGTGGAAGTTCGCGTTCAGGCCGCGCCGTTCGATTTCGCCGCCGAGGTGGCGGGTTTCGGGCGGGGCGCGCGCGATGTCGGGGCCGTCGTCACTTTCACCGGCGTCGTTCGTGACGATGGCGGGTTGCAGGGCATGGAGATCGAGCATTATCCGGGAATGACCGAGCGAGCCATCGGCAAGATCGCTGATGAGGCGGCCAACCGCTGGAAATTGAAGGATGTTCTGGTCATCCACCGCCATGGGCCGATGGCACCGGGCGAGGCCATCATGATGGTCGCCACCGCCGCACGCCACCGGGCGGAGGCGTTTGAAGCCGCTGAATTCCTTATGGATTATCTGAAGTCCCGGGCGCCGTTCTGGAAGAAGGAACGCACCGCCGCGGGCGCGGATTGGGTCGCCGCGAAGGACGAGGACGAGGCCGCGCTGACGCGCTGGTAGGTCCGCAAAGCCCCGAAATCATTGCGTGCATGAACCTATGAGTTCCGTGCATCTGCGGTGCATACCACGTGCATGCGTTGCGCGCAGTGCGCCTCAGTCCGACGCAACAAGGTTCCGAATTCCGGGTGCCCCCACCCTGCCATCAATGCGCCACCACACTGCCACCACGGCGGTGGCACCGGCCGTGCGCCGGGGAGGGGTTTGCGCAACTGGGGCGCACAGCGGCTTGCGAGCGGGTGTCAGGCGCCCTGCGCGCGTTCGATCCAGGCGCGCATCTCCTCGGCCTCGTGCCGCGCCTCGCGCAGCCCCTCCATCGCGGCGCGGTATTCGGCCTCGGCCTGGGCCAGCTGGCTGGTCAGTTCCGCCTCGCGCTGCTGCATGTAGAGGATCGCCTGCTCGCGGGCTTCCTCGGCCTCGTGCAGGGCCTGGGCCATGCGGTCGAGTTCGCCCAGATCGGACTGGCTGACGCGGGTAAAACGGTGCAGCAGCCAATAGGCGAACCATCCCAGCGCGAAAGCCACGAACAGGATGATCGCCGTCACAACGATGAATTCCAAACGGTTCATTCGGTCCTTCGCATCGCCCCCTTGCCGCGCCGCCATCCCGCGCGGGATGCACCATAACGGGCCGCGTCAGTCAGCGGAAGGGCGGCGCTGCGGCCGGGGCGTATCGGGCCCGGCGGGCTGGGCGGTCACGACGATCTCTTCCTGCGCGGCGGCCAGATCGTCCTCGGCCGCGCCGGTATCGGCCACGGCAGGCGCGGTCTGGGCGTCGTTTTCGGCTTCGGCCTGGATGTCGGCGGCGTCTGCCTCGGCGTCGCTGGTAGCGTCGGGCTCCGCCTCGTCTGCGGCGGGCGCGTCAGCCGCTGCCGCGTTGGCCTCCTCTTCGGTTGTCGCGTCGGCCTCTGCCTCGGCGTCGCCGGGGCGGGGTTCGGGCCGCGGGGTGTTGTCATCGGCGGGCTGCACGGGAACGGTGATCTGCGACTCGTCGACCGCGCCCGCGGCTTCGCTTGTGGCGTCAGTGGTCCCGGTGTCGTCTGCCGTATCGGGAGTTTCCTCCGTGTCGGCGGTTTCTTCCGTCCCCTCGGGCTGGATCAGCGTGAACTCGATCCGCCGGTTGGCCTCGCGCCCGGCGGCGGTTGTGTTGTCACCGATGGGCCGATCCGACCCGTAGCCCTTGGCGGTCAGGTTGCCGACCAGCACGCGGCGCGCGCGCAGCGCTTCCAGCACCGCCTCGGCCCGCTCCTGGCTGAGGCGCAGGTTCATCTCCAGCCGGCCCTGGCTGTCGGTATGGCCGGCCACCTCCATCGCCACGTCGGGGCATTGCACCATCTGGGCGGCCAGCGCATCCAGCGTGCCGCGCGCGGCGGCGTCGATGCGCGCGCTGCCGGGGGCAAAGGTGATCTGCGCGTCCGACAGGATCGCGTTCAGCCCGGCCACGCATTCCTGCGGCGTGGGCAGGCTGGCCACGGGATCGAGCGCGCGGTCGTAGCGGATGTTCAGCCGGAACTCCTGTCCCGGCCCCAGCTTCTCGGCCAGAAGGCGCGAGACCTCCTCGGAGGCCTCGGCCTTGCCGGTCTCGCCGGTGATCTCGACCAGATCGGGACGTACCAGCGCGCGGCCGTGGTCCAGCGCGCCCAGCCCCTCCAGCGCGGCCAGAACGCGGACCGGCCAGCCGTCGGGCAGTTCCGGGTCCATCCGGGTGGCGACATAGACGGAATCGGCGCCGAACAGCGCATGGGCGAAACTTTCGACCGCCTCGCGCATCTGGTCGTTCTCCAACCGGCCGCGCAGTTGCACCTCGCCTTCTTCCGAAAGCGTTGCGGTGAATTCCACCGGACCTTCGGGACGTTCGGTTTCGGCGGGCGTTTCGGGCAGGACGGCGTTGAGCGAGAAGACCTCGGGCAGGGCGGTTTCCAACTCGCCCACGACGCGGTCGAACAGGGCCTGCTCGGTGCCCTCGGCCGCGATCAGGCTGACGTCGGCGTCGGCGAAGGTGAGGCTGCCGCCGCCGAGTTCGGCCAGCGCGGCGATGCCCTTTTCCGCCGCCTCGGCCCATTGCGGCGACGGCACGCCGAGGCCAAGGGTGCAGGAGAGATCCCCGGTGGCGCCGGCAGCGGCGGCGGCACGCAGGATGCGGTCGCGGCCACGTTCGGTATCGGCGGAACAGGCGTCGAATCGCGCGCCGCGCTCTTCGTCGATCAGGAAGCGCAGGGCGAAGGGGGTGATGACGGGCCGGGGTGCGGTGATGTCCATCGACAGGCCGAGCCCGTCGGGCAGGTTGCGGCGCAGCTCGCCCTCAAGCCGCCGCTTTTCCTCGGCGGTGTCGCTGCTGGCGATGATCGACACCCGGTCGGCGCTGATCGACACCTTCGACCGCGGCAGGGCCTTCACCGCCTCGATCCCGTAGCCCATGGCCACGAACCAGCCCGGCGGCACGTCGTAATCAGCGCTTTCCAGGAGGTCGGTCACCACCAGATCGGGCGAGAGGGCGCGCAGCCCCTCGACCACGGTGTCGTGGTCCACCGCGGCGGGGACCAGCCCAACGATCTGCACGCCATCCTCGTTGCGCAGGATTTCCATCAGGAAGTCGGGCGGGCGGATGCCCTCGGTCTCGGCCACCTGCATGTCGTCGATCACGCGGGCCGCATCGACGATGGCGCCGGTTGTGGCCAGCGCCTGGAAGCGCGCGGCCTCGGTCGGCGCGGTGCCGGTCAGATGCACCTGCAGCCCGTCGGCGCGCACATCGGCCCAGTCGATCCCGGCATCGTCCAAGGCGGCGTCCACCGCCTGGGTGGAGCGCGATTCGATCGCCGTGACCGCCCAGATCGCGCCGCCCGTGGCCAGCACGGCGGCCGCGGCGAAGGCGGCGATGGCGATCAGGGCCTGGGTGTTCTTCAGCATGCGCACCGTCCTGTTGCGGGTCGGGCATCCTTAGAACTGTGGCCCGCGGGCCGCAATCAAACGAAAAGTGAGCCGGCAAGAAACAGCGCAGGAATCAGGCCCGCGTCGCGATTCGACCTGAACAGCCTCAGGCAGCAGGCGGTGTCGTCGGGATCGAGCTGGCGGAGCTGCCAAGCCATGTGCGCGCCAAAACCCGCCACCCCCGCCATCGCCACCGCCAGCGACGCGGGCCGGTCGGCCAGCGCCAGCACGACCGCCACCGCCATGAGCAGGGCTGCGACCAACGCGAACCCCGCCAGCCAGCGCGGCGAGGCGTCGCCGAACAGGCGTGCCGTGGATTTCACCCCGATCAGGGCGTCATCCTCGGCATCCTGATGGGCATAGATCGTGTCATAGAACAGCGTCCAGGCGATGCCCGCCAGATACAGCAGCACCGGCGGCCAGCCCAGGGTGCCCGTGTGCGCCGTCCAGGCCAGCAGCGCGCCCCAGTTGAAAGCGAGGCCGAGGAAGATCTGCGGCCACCAGGTAAAGCGCTTGGCAAAGGGATAGATCGCCACCAGCCCGAGCGAGGCGATACCGAGGCCGATCGCCGCCCAGTTGAACGAGAACAGGATCAGCGCCGCGACCAGCGCCTGCGCCCCCATCCATCCCAGCGCCTTCCGCACCGTGACCTGACCGGATGGCAGCGGGCGCGAGCGGGTGCGCGCCACTGCCCCGTCGATGTCGCGGTCGGTGACGTCGTTCCAGGTGCAGCCCGCCCCCCGCATCAGGAAGGCGCCGATGCCGCAGCCCGCGACGATCCACAGGTCCATCAGCCGGGGCGCGCCCGACGCCGCCGCCAGCCCGACGCCCCAGAGGCAGGGGATATAGAGAAGCCACGTCCCGATCGGCCGGTCGGCCCGGCTGAGCCGCAGGTAGGGGCGCGCGGGCGCGGGCGCCATCCGGTCCACCCAGTTGCCGCTGGGTGCGTCGGCGACGCCTTCTGCCTCTGGCGTTTCCAGCCCCCGGGTCATAGGTTTCCGTTCATGTCGGAACGTCCTCGCATCAGGCTTTATGTAGTCCACCCGCTTGGTCCGGGGCAACCCGTGCCGCTGCTGCCCGAGCAGGCGCATTACCTGTTCGGGGTGATGCGGTTGGGCGTGGGCGACGCGGTGGCGTTGTTCAACGGAACGGACGGCGAATGGCAGGCCCAAGTGGCCGAGATCACCAAGCGCGGCGGCGTGCTGGTTTGCGACCGGCAGACAGCCCCCCAGGCCGACCCGCCCGACCTGTGGCTGCTGTTCGCACCTATCAAGAAAGCGCGGACCGACTTCATCGTCGAAAAGGCGGTGGAACTGGGTGCCGCGCGCATCCTGCCGGTCACGACCGACCACACCAATGCCGAGCGCATCCGACAGGACCGGCTGCAGGCCCACGCGGTGGAGGCCGCCGAGCAATGCGGCGCGACCCATGTCCCCAGCGTGGAGGCCTTGCAGCCGCTGTCGAAGCTGCTGGGGGGCTGGGATCCCGCACGGCGGCTGGTCTGGGCGGACGAGGGGGCGGCGGGGCAGGGCGCGGGCCTGCCTGACGCGCCCGCGCCGGCCGCGATCCTGATCGGGCCCGAGGGCGGCTTTTCCGGGGCCGAACGCACCCGGCTTGCCGGGCTGCCCTTCGTGAGGCCCGTCGCCCTTGGCCCCCGGATCCTGCGCGCCGATACTGCCGCCGTCGCGGCGTTGACGCTGTGGCAGGCCGGTTGGGGCGACTGGCGATGAACTTCCTGCGGCCCGAGGCCGTGGCCACCCTGCACCGCTTCCGCGAGGTGATCGCGGCGGCCGTGCTGGTCCTGGCGGGCGCCTGGTTCGCCGGGCAGCGCGGATTCCTGATGGGCGCGCTGGGGATGGCGCTGATCGGCGCGGGGCTGGGGCTGGGCTGGATCGCGTGGCGGCGGCTGCGCTTTGCGCGGCCCGTCACCGCGCCCGGCATCGTCGAGGTGCTGGAGGGGCAGGTCAGCTACATGGGCCCGCAGGACGGCGGCTGGGTGGCGCTGTCGGAACTGGACCGGGTGATGTTGATCGGCCCGGTCGAGGCGCGCCACTGGCGGTTGATTCAGGCCGATGGCCAGAGTGTCGATCTGCCCACCCGCGCCGCCGGGGCGGAGCGGTTGTTCGACGTCTTTGCCGGGTTGCCGGGTTTCGACATGGCCGGCGCGCTGGCCGCGCTGGACAGTCGGCAGCCGGTGGATCGGGTTCTGTGGTCGCGGCGCAAGCCCACCGCGCTGCCACGCGGTTAGCGGCGCACCGTCCGCCGCCCGGCCCTTCGGCCCGAGCCTTCCCACCTCAAACGTGCTGGGCGCCGTTCACCTCGATCTCGGTGCCCGAGATGTAGCTGGAATCGGGCGAGCACAGGAACCAGATCGCCGCCGCCACCTCGGACGGCTGGCCAAGCCGTCGGAGCGGCAGTTGTTCGACGATCTTTTCGGTGCCGGGCGACAGGATCGCGGTTTCCACCTCTCCCGGCGCGATGGCGTTGACCCTTACTCCAAGGGGCCCGAAATCATGTGCCATCTCGCGCGTCAGCGCGGCCAGTGCGGCCTTTGACGTGGCATAGGCCGCTCCCGCAAAGGGATGAACCCGTACCCCTGCGATCGAGGTCACGTTCACGATCGACCCCTGCGCCGCCATCAGTTCTGCCTTCAGGCCCCGCGCCAGCACGACGCTGGCAAAAAAGTTGACGTGAAACACCTGCCCCCAGGTGCGCAGGTCGGTCTCCAGCGTGTTCAGCCGCTCGCCTTCCGGCCCTTTCGGGCTGATGCCCGCGTTGTTGACCAGCGCGTGCAACTGGCCGTTCAACTTGCCGCGGATCACCTCCAGCGCCTGTATCGTCTTGTTCGGGTCGGCGAGGTCGATCTGGATGTGGTTGTCCTCGCCCCCCGGCCAGGGGCAGCGGTCGTCGAAAGCGTGGCGCGAGCAGGTCAGCACCCGCCACCCTTCGGCCGAGAAGCGCTTGACGGTGGCATGGCCGATCCCGCGGCTCGCGCCGGTCAGCAGCATGGTCTTCTGGGTCATGGCGATCCCCTTGCCTGATCGGGGAAACCTTATGCCGTTTGGCCGGAAAGGCAATGCGGCCGGGGGCGTGGCAAGTGTTGCGATCTGGTTAACAAAATTCTTGAAAATATGCGATATCAAGGGGTTGGTATTTTGTCCACGCGTGGACAAGAAGGGGCGCGGTGGAAATCCCGCCCTTGGCAGCGCCCGCGCAAGCCGCTACCAAGACCCCCGCACCCTTGCCCGCAGGCCCCGATGAAAAAGCAGATCGCCATGACCCGAGACTGGATCGCCACCGCCCGGACCCTGTCCGAGGCGCTGCCCTACCTGCAACGCTATTCCGGCGCCATTGTCGTGGTGAAGTTCGGCGGCAACGCGATGGGCGACGAACAGGCGATGGCCGAGTTCGCCCGCGACATCGTGCTGATGCGCCAGGTCGGCGTAAACCCGGTGGTCGTCCACGGCGGCGGCCCGATGATCAACGATACGCTCGCCAAGCTGGGCATCAAGTCGGACTTCGTGCGCGGCAAGCGCGTGACCGACAAGGCCACGGTCGAGGTGGTGGAGATGGTGCTTTCGGGGCTGGTCAACAAGCGGATCGTGCAGGCGATCAACGATCAGGGCGGGCGGGCAGTCGGGCTGTCGGGCAAGGACGACGACCTGATGGTCTGCGTTGCGGATGACCCCGAACTGGGGTTTGTCGGTCGTCCGGTGGAGATGAACGTCGAGGTGCTGCGCGACCTGTTTCGCGCCGGCATCATCCCGGTTGTGGCCCCGGTAGCCACGGGGATGGAGGAGAACGAGACCTTCAACGTGAATGGCGACACCGCCGCCGGCGCCATCGCGGGCGCGCTGAAAGCCGACCGGCTGCTGCTGCTGACCGATGTTTCGGGTGTGAAGGACGAATCGGGCGAGGTCATCACCCAGTTGACCCCGGCCGAGGTGCGCGAGTTGACCGAAAAGGGCGTGATCGCGGGCGGTATGATCCCCAAGACCGAGACCGCGCTGGCGGCGCTTGAGCAGGGCGTGCGGGCGGTCGTGATCCTGGACGGCCGAATCCCCAACGCCTGCCTGCTTGAGCTGTTCACCGACCACGGCGCGGGCAGCCTGATCCGGGACAGCGCGCCGCGCGTGAAGCCGCGCGCCTCTACGTGATCGCTGCACTGGCCGCCGTGCGGCTGGCGGTGCTTGGCGGTTTTCACCCGACGCCCGACGACACTCTGCCCGCCGGCACGAAGACTGTCTTGCTGATTGGCCCCGACGGCCCCGACTTCTGGACGCATTTCACCGCCACGCCTGAGGCTGCGGATGGCCGCGACGACCCGCTGGACCGCTGGTCGCGCCGGGTGATCGGACGGATCGCTTGCGATCTGGGGGCAAAGGCGCTGTTTCCCTTCGGCGGGCCGCCGCACCGGCCGTTCTATGAATGGGCGCTGCGAACGGGGCGTTGTCACCCCTCGCCTGTCGCGCTGCTCGTGCATGATGCGGCGGGGCTTTACGTGTCGTTTCGTGGCGCGCTGGCGCTGAAGGAGCGTCTTGACCTGCCGCCCGCACCGCCAAATCCCTGCGCCAGTTGCACGGCACGCCCCTGCCTGGGCGCCTGCCCGGTCGGCGCGCTGACCGCTGCGGGCTACGATCTGGTCGCCTGCCACGGGTATCTGGACACCCCGGCGGGGCAGGACTGCCTGAGCGGCGGTTGTGCGGTGCGGCGGGCTTGTCCTGTCAGTGCGCGGCATGGCAGGTTGCCCGCGCAGTCGTCCTTTCACATGCGGAATTTCCACCCGTGACCCTGACCCTGATCCTGACACGCCACGCCAAGTCCGACTGGGACGACCCGCGCCTTTCGGACCACCAGCGCCCGCTGAACAAGCGCGGGCGCGCCGCTGCCCCGGTGATCGGACGCTGGATCGCCGGGCATGCCCCGGCGCCCGATTGCGCCCTGATCTCCACCGCGCGCCGCACGCGCGAGACGTGGGACGGCATCGCCGCCGCGCTGCCGCCGGTGGGCGACGTGCGCTTCCTCGACGCGCTTTATCATGCCGGACCCGAGGTGATGCTGAAGGCCCTGCAGGGGGCGACTGGCGCTTGCGCCCTGATGATCGGCCACAACCCCGGCATTGCCGAATTTGCCGCCCGCCTGCTGGCGGCCCCGCCTGCGCATCCCGATTTCACCCGCTATCCGACGGCGGCGACGCTGGTTGCCACCTTCGACGCACCGAATTGGGCGGCGGTGAAGTTCGGCACCGGCACGGCCGCAGCCTTCGCAACGCCCCGCACGCTGGCCTGATCGGCTGGACAGTGCCTGCAGCTTTGCGTATCTCGCGCGGATGGCCCAGAAATCAGACCCCAACTACAAGGTGATCGCCGAAAACCGCCGGGCGCGCTTCGATTACTTCATCGAAAGCGATCTGGAGGTGGGGATCATGCTGACCGGGTCCGAGGTGAAATCGCTGCGCAAGGGGCAGTCGAACATTGCCGACAGCTATGCCAGCGTCGAGGATGGCGAATTGTGGCTGATCAACGGCTACATCGCCCCCTATGCGCAGGCCGGCGTCTTTGGGCACGAGGAGCGGCGCAAGCGCAAGCTTCTGGTGAAGAAGAAGGAGCTGTCGAAGCTGTGGTCCGCCACCGCGCGCGAGGGCATGACTCTGGTGCCTCTGGTGATGTATTTCAACGACCGTGGCATCGTGAAGCTGAAGATCGGCATCGCCAAGGGCAAGAAGCAGGCCGACAAGCGCGCGACCGAGGCGAAACGCGACTGGAACCGACAGAAGCAACGGCTTTTGAAGGACCATGGCTGAGGCGGCGCTTGCCTCTCGCCCCCGCGCACGATTATGTCGTGCTGAAGCTGACAGGGGGTGGGCATGCAGGACGATCCGAAAACGCTGGTCTCGACCGATTGGCTGGCCGCGCATCTGAAGGATCCGGACCTGCGGGTGCTGGACGCCAGCTACTATCTGCCAGACGCAGCCCGCGACCCGAAGGCAGAGTATGAGGCCGCGCATATCCCCGGTGCGCGCTTCTTCGATATCGACGAGATTTCCGACCATCGGTCCGAGCTGCCCCATATGGTGCCGCCGGCGGAAAAGTTCATCAGCCGGATGCGTGCGATGGGCGTGGGCGACGGGCATCAGGTGGTGATCTACGACACGTCGGGTCTGTTCTCGGCCGCGCGGGTCTGGTGGCTGTTCCGCCTGATGGGCAAGACCGATGTGGCGGTTCTGGACGGCGGCTTTCCCAAATGGCAGGCCGAGGGGCACCCGGTCGAGGACCTGCCGCCGATCGTGCGCGATCGCCACATCACTGTCAGCCGCCAGAACCATCTGGTGAAGGACGTGACGCAGGTGGCCGCCGCCTCGAAGCTGGGCGATCACGCGATCATCGACGCGCGCTCTCCCGGCCGGTTCCGTGGCGAGGAGCCGGAGCCGCGCCCAGGCCTGCGCGCGGGCCACATCCCCGGATCTGTCAACCTGCATTACCGCGAGTTGCTGAACGACGACGGCACGATGCTGCCGCCGGACGAGTTGAAGGCGAAGTTCGCGGCGGCGGGCGTGGACCTGTCCAAACCGGCCATCACCACCTGCGGGTCGGGCGTGACCGCCGCGATCCTCAGCCTGGCGCTGGAGATCATCGGTCACCGCAAGCACGCGCTATATGACGGGTCCTGGACGGAATGGGGCGCCTACGAGGATCTGAAGGTGGAGAAGGGCTGATGTTCGAGACGCTGAAAGCCCCGGCGCCGGACAAGATCATCCGCCTTATGCAGGCGTTCCGCGAGGATGCCCGAGTCGGCAAGATCGACCTTGGCGTCGGAGTCTACCGCAACCCCGCCGGCCAGACCCCGGTGATGCGCGCGGTGAAGGCGGCCGAGCAGCGGATCTGGGAAGAGCAGGACACGAAGGCCTATGTCGCGTTGGCGGGCGATGCGGGCTTTCACACCGCGATGCGCGACCTGATCCTGGGCGATGCGGTTTCCCCGGACCGTCTGGCCTATGCCGCAACGCCGGGCGGAACGGGTGCGGTGCGGCAGGTGTTGGAACTCGTGAAGTTGGTGCGCCCCGACGCGACCGTCTGGCTGCCGCAACCCACCTGGCCCAACCATCCTGCGATCGTGCAGACGCTGGGGCTGAAGCAGCGCGACTACCGCTATTACGACTTTGACAGCGGCGCTCTAGACCGTGAGGGGATGATGGCCGATCTGGCGCAGGTCGCTGCGGGGGATCTGGTGCTGCTGCACGGCTGTTGCCACAATCCGACCGGGGCCGACCTCGACCTGTCGGACTGGGACCGTCTGGCCGACCTGCTTGTCGCACGTGGGGCGACGCCGTTCATCGACGTTGCCTATCAGGGCTTCGGTGCGGGGCTGGACGAAGATGCGGCGGGGCTGCGCCGACTGGCGTCAAGGGTGCCCGAGGCCCTAATCGCGGCCTCCTGCTCAAAGAACTTCGGTCTTTATCGTGACCGGGTGGGCATCGTGATCGCGCTGACCGAAAACGCGGACCGACAGGCGGCGATGCAAGGCACGCTCTCGTGGCTCAACCGGCAGAACTTTGCCTTTCCGCCCGACCACGGGGCGCGTGTGGTCCAGACGATCATGGCCGATGACGAACTGCGGGCAGACTGGCGGGCCGAGCTGGAAGAGATGCGGCAGGGCATGGCCATAAACCGTCAGGCATTGGCGGGCGCGCTGCGGGAGGCCACGCGTTCCGACCGTTTCGGGTTCCTTGCCCAACATCGCGGCATGTTCTCTCTGCTCGGCCTGTCCGGGGCAGAGGTGGAGCGGCTGCGGGCCGAGCACGCGATCTACCTGATCGACGACAGCCGGATGAACATAGCCGGACTGACCGAGGCGACGATTCCGGTGGTGGCCGAGGCGGTGGCGCAGATCGCCCACTAGCGCGCCGCCTCTCGGTTTTCCAGGAATCGATTGAGCAGGGTGACCTGTGTTTCGCGGACTCGCGGGACGGCGATCGTCTGTTCCACCTTGCCGAAGCTTTCCGTCATGATGACCGCGCCGGGATCGCCCGCAATGCGGCGTTCCAGCGTCTGGCGAACGCCCGCAACCAGGTCCGCCTCGCCGGCCAGAAACCGCCTTACCGCCTCGGGCCCCGAACACGAGGAGAGGATGGTTGCACGCTTCATCATCGCCCGCAGCGGCCCGTCGAAGGCCGCGCCGGTGACCGACAGGATCGAGATCTCGGGTCGATCTGCCTCTGATGGCGTGGTGACCGTGCCCCCCGGCCGGTGGGCGAATGTTGCCTCGATCGTCAGGTAGGGGCGCGAACAGGCCACCAGATGGCTGCGCGCCGGGTCATTGGCCAGAAACCCGATATCCCAGCGATCCTCTGCCGCCGCCTTGGCCAGATCGAGCGCGGCGGTGAAGACAACGAACTCAAGTTCGAGGCCCGCCGCCTCTGCCAGCGCGCGCGCGAAGTCAGGCGCAGGGCCGGTCAGGCGGCCGTCGTCGTCACGCGCCAGCGCGCTGTTGCCGACGTTGATCCCGGCGCGCAGAGTGCCGTTTCGTCCCAAGGATTTCAGCGCTTCCATTTCGCAGCCAACTCCCGTGCCCCGCGCAGCAGGACGGCGGTGTCGATGTCCACCGCCGTGAAGGTCGTGCCGGCCGAAATTGCCTGTTCAAGGAAATCCGGGTTGAGCGAAAGGATGCCTGCCGCCTTGCCGGTTGCCACGATGCGGGCGATACCGTCCAGAATGGCTGTGCAGACCTCGGGCGCGTCAAGATTGCCGGGATGGCCCATGGAGGCTGCCAGATCGGCCGGGCCGATGAAAAGGCCGTCCACGCCCTCGACCGCGGCAATTTCTTCGATGTTCCTCAGCGCCTCGGCGGTTTCGACCTGCACCAGCAGGCAGATCTCGTCGTTCGCGATCGCTGTGTAATTCGCAACCAGCCCGTAGCGATTCGCGCGGGTGTGCCCGGCCACCCCGCGAAGCCCCTGCGGGGGATATCGAACGGCCGCAACCGCGCGCGCGGCCTCTTCCGCCGTCTGGACATAGGGAACAAGGATCGTCTGCGCCCCGGCATCGAGCAGTCGCTTGATTTCGACCGCATCATTCCAGCCCGGTCGCACGATCGGATGAGTGGGATAGGGGGCGGCCGCTTGAAGCATCGCGCGGACCGTCGGCAGGTCGATGATCGCATGTTCGGTATCGATCACCATCCAGTCGAAGCCGCAGCCCGCCAGTGCCTCTGCGTGACCCGAGTCCGGTATCGTGCACCAGATGCCGATCTGTTGCCGTCCCGACGCTAACGCTGCCTTGAACGTGTTTTTCGGAAGTTGCATCCATCACCCCCCTCTTGAACTGGCCATTGCGCCAATGCCGGTGTTCCCTGAACGCATGCAAGCTAAGGGTCCGCGCAAGGAAACGCCATGCCGCACGCGCCGTATCCCTCCGCAATCGGTTGCATCTCTCTCCAAGGGTAGTGCGCTGTCTTGTCCCGGTTCGCGGCGGTGTCCCTGGACACATGCCCAAGCTAGCGCGACTGCTGGAAGTCGCGCGGTTCGGTTCCATCAAATTTTTCCCACTATCGGGTGCCGTCCCGCGACCCGTCGGAAGTCACTTAACCAAGTGTTCTGTTTTGACCGGTTACCGCTTCTGAACATCCCGCGCGGCCTTCCTGCGAGGTCTGATTCGTCAATTCGAGAGGAGTGTCATGACCGGCGATGACAGGGGCACAGACGGCAGGTTCGATGCTTCGGTGGTCAGGGCGTGACGGCCATGCGCAGCGTGTTTGCTTCGGTCCGTGGCTCTCGACACGAGCGCCAATTGCCACGACTGCGGCTCTCACTGGGCCGGGCGGCACTGATTGTCCTCGCCACGCTCGCAGTCAACGGCATCTGGCTCGGGCTCGCGCTAATTCTCGTGCAGCTTTTCGATAGCGTCGTCCCGCAGAAGGCGGTGCCGACCCTGCTGCAACTCACCGGCCTGTCCGTCATGGGTCTGCTGCTGGTGGCCGCGTTGAGCTACCTGCGCGCGACGGCTGTCATTTGGCAACAAGCGCGTCAGAATCATCGCTCCGCAGAGGGTAACTTCGCCAGCCACCCCTCAGGCGCGCCGATGCCCGTGGCGGAAACCCATGTCTCGCAATTCGACAGGATCGCCACACCGGAAGCGCCGGGCGCGGCCGACTGGTTGCGCGTTGCCGTCGAGCTTCCGTTTGCGGTGGTCTTCCTTTGGCTCGTCCACGCGTTTGCCGGCTGGATTGTCGCGATCCCGGTCGCTTTCGGAACTGGGCTGCTGATGCTTGCCGCGGCGCGCGCCCGAAGCGTGCGCAAGGCGCCGCAAGAGGGGGCAACGCATGAGGCGTGCCGGACAGCTTTCGTGATCGAAACGCTGGGCCGGATCAACGCGATCAAGGCGGGTGCGCTTGAGGCGCCCATGATGCGGCGGTTCGAGCGGTTGATCGCAACCGCCGCCCCATCGGATTCGGCAGGACCGCGAGAGGCCGCAATAGATGAACTGTTGCGCTGCCTGACAATGCGCGCGGGCATTGTCGGCGTCGCACTGGCAGGAAGCCACGGTCTTGCCCTAGGGACGGTAACCCCAGGCGCACTAGCTGCCTGTCTCTTGCTGACTTTCCACGTCACGACCCTTCTCGATCATGCGAAACAGATCTGGGTCGCCTGGGTGCGCGCAGGGGTGAGGGGCGAAAGCCCTGCTGACGCAGCGGACCAGGCATCCCCGAATCGACCCCCGGCGATCCTTCGGCAGCCGCTGCGCGGAGACATCGCGCTGCAGGGGGTCACGATCCGAAATGCCCCGGATCAGCCGCCCTTGCTTGACCAAGTGTGGATGACCGTTCCGGCAGGAGCAATGATCGGTATCACCGGCGCGGCGGGCAGCGGCAAGACCGCCCTGTTGATGGCAATCGCCGGCCAACTGCGTCCCGAAACGGGGCGCGTTCTGCTGGACGGCAAGCATGATCCGGCAGCGATATGCAGCGACGATCTGCTGCAGCAGGTTGTCTATGTTCCAAGCCGTGCGCCGATCTACGCGGGCACCCTGCTTGAGAACATCACCATGTTCGCAGAAGCGTCCGCCATGAGTCCGGCGCGCAACCGTGATCGCGCCCATGACCTTGCCGAACGGCTTGGTCTCGCACCTCTGGCTGGGTGCCTGCCCAATGGGTTCAATACATTGATCGGCCCCGGGACGGCCTATTCGCTGCCCGACGGTCTTGCACAGCGCGTTGCGCTCGCACGCGCCTTTCATGCCGCGCCCCGCATCCTGCTTTTCGATGCGGCGAACACGGCGCTTGATGCAGAAGGGGATGCGATGGTGCGCCGTCTGCTGGACGAGGAACGGGGCACTTGCACGATGCTGATCGTCTCGCAGCGTCCATCGCTTCTCAGGCTGGCGGATGAGGTCTACGCGCTTTCCGGCCAGATGATCCGCGCGACCAACGGGCCTGATATCGACGTTGCCACCATCCCGGGGGCCTGCGCATGACGGTAGCAGCAAGAATTTCGCGGCTGTCCCGGGTTGCGCTGTCCCCATCGCCTGTATTCGCCGTGCACGGTCGCCGGCAGATCTGGTCCACTGAGCTTCACCGCTCCGGTCTTGTCGGCGACGACGAACTCACGCGGTGTCTGTTGCCCCTGCTCGATGCCCTGGGCTGGGAGGGCGACCCGCGGCAAATCGCGGAGGCCCTTCCGCACCTGGCCGAGCAGATGAGCATCGCGCAGTTCCGCGACGTGATGGCGTTGCTTGGATACGACAGCATCTTGATGCCTCGCTTGCGGTGCGACCGGATCGACCGGCAACTGCTTCCGGCTCTCGTGTTGGCAGATGACGGGCGGGTTCTGGTCATCTGCGCGCCGGATGCGGAAGGGCGAACGATCGTGCGAAATCCGGCGCGCGGTACCGAGGGCCTCGATGATCTGCAGCGGTTGCGCGGAAAGGTCTGCGTCTTTCGCGCCCACAACGGCCCCACTGCCGCGGAGCGGGCCGCACTCGCCGGGCGCTGGTCGGCTGATCTTCTGAAGGGTTTCCGGGGGGCACTGCTGCGTGCCGCCGCAATCGGAGGAGCGGCATCGCTCATGGCCCTTGCCGCGTTCTTGCTGGTCATGCTGGCCGTCGACGCCAGCCTTTCGTCGGCACCACAGGCTCCGCCGGTCCTGCTGTCGCTCATGGCCTCTGGCGCGATCATGGCCGAGGGAGTCCTGAGATACCTCCGCGCGCGGATGCTTTTCCGACTTGGGGACCAGTTGTCGGCCAGGGCTGCAACAGGAATCTTCCGGCACTTGCTACATCTGCCCCTCTCGACCACTGACCGCCTGCGTCTTGGCGCCAAGCTGCAACGTCTGAGCGTGGCCAGAATGTTGCAGAATGCCGTTTCCGGCCCTCTGTTCTCGCGCATCCTGGAACTGCCCATTGCTGTCGTGGTCGTGGGGGTGATCGTCTTTCTGGGTGGCTGGATCGCATTGGTGCCAGTGACCTGCGTCCTGCTGCTGTCCACCGGCGCCTTGTTCTTTCTTCCGGCCATCCGACGCGCGTCCGATGATGCCGCGCGGGTCAAGCTCGAGGAGCAGGATTTCGTTTGCGAAGCAGCGCTTCGTCACGATCATATCCGGCTGTCGGCTTCACAACAGAGGTGGCGGGCGCGGCTCCGCGAGCTTTCGGGCGCGGCATCGTTCGCGCAGTTCGATGTCGAGATGTGGTCGACACGGGCAGGGGCCGTGGCTCAGGCGGCCGTCCTGCTTGCCGGCACGGCAGTGGTCGCGTTCGGCGCCGTCATGGTTATGGAGGGCGCGCTTTCGCCGGGGGCCTTCGTTGCCGTCGTCCTTCTCACGTGGTGGACGCTTGCCGTGTTTCGGGCTGCATTTGCCCGTCTCAGCGACTTTGTCGAATTGCGCGCGGCACTGGCCGAAGTCGATCAGGCAATGACGGTGCCAGCGGAAGAGGACGCGCGCGCCCGCCAGAAAGACGTTCCTCCCGTGCGCACCGGCCGGCTGACCTTTGCGCGGCTGTCCTTCAGGCACGCGCCCGATCTTGAGCCTGCCATCGTGGGCCTGAACGCCGAGATCGCGGCGGGCGAGATCGTAGCCCTGACCGGACCGAACGGGGCCGGCAAGTCCAGCCTGTTGAAAATGGTCCTCGGACTGTATCAGCCACAGGCGGGCAGCCTGCTGATCGACGGGGTGGATATTCGCCAGCACCCGGCGATCACGTTGCGTCAGGTGATCGGTTTCGTGCCACAGGAGTTCGAACTGTTCTACGGAACGATCCGACAGAATTTGCTTCTGGCGATGCCGACTGCGAGTGACGCTGAAATCGAGCAGGCCGCGCGCCGGGCGGGCGTGCATGCCGCGATCAAGCGGTGGCCGGATGGCTACGATCATCGTGTCGGAGATGCGAAGAGCGGTCTGGTTCCTGCGACCGTAAAAAACGGACTGGCTCTGACTGCGGCCTATCTGCGCGCGCCGCGCCTGCTGCTGCTGGACGAGGCGATCGACAATCTGGACGACAGCATGACAGAGGCGCTCTATGCCGAGCTTGAGCGGCTTCGCGGCCGGACAACCGTGCTGATGGTCACGCATCGCCCATCGACCATGCGTCGGGCTGACCGCCTGTTCGTGATTCAGGACGGCATGATCGTTAAGCGCGGGCCACCGTCAGAGCTTCTGGATTGAGGGCGGGCAGGATGAAACATGACGCGGGAGAGCCCTCATGATGTCGATCACCAGCAAGGTGCCATTCCGCATCCCGAACCTAGGGTGCAGTCGGCGGTTGCGCATGGCCGACCGTTTCCTGAGTGCGGCCCGGCGGCTTGAAGACGATCTGGACCCCTTGGTGCAGGGGTGGGTACAACTCTTTGCGCTGATGCTCTTTCTTGGCGCGGCATGCCTTGGTTTGCTGCTGCCGGTGCCGATCGTGGCGCAGGCGACCACCATGATCGTGAGCGAAGGGGCTTCACGCGATCGGGCGCCTGATGTCGGCAAGGACCCTTTGCAGCAGACGGGTCGGTCAGGGGAACGCGCGGTTATGGCGCCGATCGTTTCGTTGCCCCCTGATCTTCGACTGAAGTTCGTGCTTCCGGAGCAGGCTCTGCTTCTGGCTGGTGTGGATGGCAACATTGCCATTCAACTCACCGCGCCGGATCTGGGCGAGGCCGTGACCGTTCAGGCCCAAGTCATCGAAATCGGCGAGCACGGTCCGGCGCAGGGCCTGAGTCAGTCTCAACGGACGGGGGTTCTGTCACTCGGGGGCGCTTCCGAACTGCCAGCGTCTGTGGTCGCCATGTTTTCCGGCGGCACCAAGGGGGTTCAGGTGACGTTCGCCACTGTGAGCCTTCTGGATTTCATGATGCAGCCACTCCTGCAAGCCGTCAATCCGCCCGCGGTTGGCCGCAAGGGCGGTGCGGCATGAACCTCTGCTTGCGGCTTCTCTTCGGTCCATGTCTGGGGGTCTCGCTGGTCGGCTGCGGTCAGACGAGCGACGCGCCGTTGACCGTTGGCGCCGGCGCACTGGGGGGCTTCGAGAGGGCGGAGCTGGTCTGCAAGGCGCAGGCCGAGGCGCAGGGATATGTTGTCGAAGGTGTGCAATTCACCCAGTCCAGCGTCCAAGGCGGCGGACGGATCACTGGGGCCGAGACTTTGCTCATCGTGCACAGTGCCAATCGGATTCATCCACTGCGATGCGCCTTCACCTATCGGACAGGCGCCGCCCAGCTGTCCATGGTGTAGGCTTCTGGCGCGGTACCCGTGAATGGCACCAGCTTGCCCAGCGTCCCCTCGGCCCCGACGAAATGGGCCGTCAGATCATACCCGATTAAGGATTTGGGTGCTGCTGTTCCGATCTGGATGACGCGGCCGTCAGCCAGCACCACTTCCAGCGCCCGCACGTTGTCGGGCATCGTCCCGTAGCGCACCGCCGTCGTCCCGCTGGCGCGGGTCGAGGCCATACCGCCGATGCTGGCGTTGGCGCCTGGGTCGACTGGAAAAAAAAGGCCGGTCGCGCGCAGTTCCTGGTTCAGCGCCTCGCGCGTCACACCGGGTTGGACGTGGACGAGCATGTCTTCTGCGCGAACTTCCAGCACGCGATTCATGCGCGAGAAATCCACTACGACACCGCCTTGAACCGCACGCGCGTGCCCTTCGAGCGAGGTGCCGGCCCCCCAGCCAACCATGGGGGGCCATGGTGCGAACAGATACGCGCTAGGGAAGAGACCTCTTCGGTGGATACCGGGTAGGCCACGGCGTCGGGCGGGCAGGGGGCGAAATAGGACTCGTTCCGCCCATGCAGCCAAAGATCGGAGGGCGACTGGCTGAGCCGATCCCCAAGCAGCGTCGCAAGCGCCTCGAAGGTTTGCCGTACGATAGTCATGTCGCGGCGATGGTGGCGGCGACGGCGCGTTTCCACGCTGCATAGCGCTGGTCGCGGCTTGAAGGGTCCATCTTGGGTTCGAACCGTCGTTGCAGCGCCCAGCCGCTGGCGAATTCGTGCATCCCCGGCCAGATCCCGGCGCGTGAGCCTGCCAGCCACGCCGCACCCAGGGCCGTCGTCTCCAGCACCTTTGGACGGTCGACGGGGGCGCCAAGGATATCGGACAGGAACTGCATCGTGTAGTCGCTCGCGCTCATCCCGCCGTCGACGCGCAGAATGTTCTCGGCGCCCTCGCCTTGCAGGCCGGCAGCCTCCCAGTCGGCGCGCATCGCCTCCAAGAGATCGGCAGTCTGGAAACCCACGCTTTCCAGTGCGCCCCGCGCCAGTTCCGCGGGGCCCGAGTTGCGTGTGAGCCCGAAGACCGCACCGCGCACGTCGGGGCGCCAATGCGGCGCGCCGAGGCCGGTGAAGGCGGGCACGACGATGACGTTTTGCGCCGGATCGGCGCCATCGGCGAGCGGCTGGGTTTCGGGGGCAGAGCGGATGATCTTCAGCCCGTCGCGTAGCCACTGCACCACCGCACCGGCAATGAAGATCGACCCCTCAAGCGCATAAGTTCTCTTTCCGTCAATCTGATAGGCAATTGTGCCCAGCAGTCGGTTCTGTGACCGGACCAGCGTTTCGCCGGTGTTTAGCAGGGCGAAGCAACCGGTCCCGTAAGTGGATTTCAGCATTCCCGGCGTGAAACAGGCCTGGCCGATGGAGGCCGCCTGCTGGTCACCGGCGACGCCGAGGATCGGGATTTCGCGACCGAAGAGGTCGGGGCGGGTCCGGCCGAAGTCGGCGTTGCAATCGCGGACCTCGGGCAGCAGTTCCATCGGGATGTCGAGCACGTCGCAGATCGTCCGGCTCCAGCGGCCCTTTTCGATGTCGTAGAGCATGGTGCGCGCGGCGTTGGTGGCGTCGGTCACATGGGCCTTGCCGCCGGTCAGTTTCCAGATCAGCCAGGTGTCAACCGTGCCGAAGGCCAGATCCCCAGATTTGGCGCGGGCGCGCGCGCCCTCTACATGATCGAGGATCCATTTGACCTTTGTTCCGGAAAAATACGGGTCCAGCAGCAGGCCGGTGCGGCGGGTGATCTCGGCTTCTTGCGCGCGGAGTTGGTCGCAGATCGGGGCGGTGCGACGGTCTTGCCAGACGATGGCGTTGTGGATCGGTTCGCCCGTCTTCCGGTCCCATATCAGGGTCGTTTCGCGCTGGTTGGTGATGCCTATCGCATTGATATCGTTAGGTTTCAGGCCGGCGCGTTCGATGGCGCTGCGGCAGGTGCCGGCGGTGGTGGACCACAGGTCGGCGGGGTCGTGTTCGACCCAGCCGGAGTTGGGGTAGTGCTGCGGAAATTCCTCTTGCGCGACCGCTTTCACCTGCATCTTGTTGTCGAAGACGATGGCGCGCGTAGATGTTGTGCCCTGGTCGATGGCGAGGATATGGCTCATTGGTCCCTCCCGTTCCCTTTTTTCCTGCATAAACCGCGCGGGCCGGGGACAAAAGACCGCATCGCGACGGGCGAAACGGGCGCCAGCATCCCGCCAGCACCGCGCCAGCATTGCGCCAGCATCCGTATGGCACCGGCGTTCGCAGGGGGCCGGTTCCGCGCAACAGGGCCGCGGATTCGCACGTGCCCATCCCCTGCATCGATGAATGCCGCACAGACCCGCGCGGACCTCCACAAATTTGCACAACAATGTTAAGGACCAGAGGGAACCATTGCCGTGGGTCGTGCGTTCAGGCGAGAGATTGAAAAGGAGAGTTCGGATGAGCCTGACGTTGAAGACGCTGCCGCTGCTGTTCGCCCTTGCCCTTGCCGCCTGCAACACGGTGGAGGGCGCGGGCGAGGATATCACGTCGGCCGGTGTGACCATCCAGCAAGAGGCACGCGACGCGCAGTATTGAGCGGCCGCAAAAGGTGTGGGGTGACGAGTGTGCGCCCGCGCGAGAGATCGCGCGGGCGGTTTTCTTTTGTACGGCTCAGGGCCGGATGTAGGCGTAGCCCTGCTGTTGCAGTTCCATCAGCCGGACCACGCCCGAGGGGGTGACCTTCACCCCGTCCAGCAGCGCGATCTCGGTTCCGGCCTGGCGGTTCATGTTCTGGATCGTGTTGTCGCAGGCGGTGAAGGTGATGTCGGGCATTTCCAGCTGCAGGGTGGCCAGCCGGTCGCGGACCGGGCTGGTGTCGTGGCGGAACATGTGGACGCCGGGGCCGTAGGTCACGATTTCGATCACCACCTCGTCGCCCTGGGCCTCGTAGTGGGTGACGACGTTCTGGGCGTTGTTCAGGGCCATGTTCATCAGCTGCGGGTCGTTCTCGTCGACATGGATGGCGAGGTAGTGGGTCTCGCCCGCGGCGTGGGCGGCGGTGGCGGTGGCCAGCGCGAGGGCCGTGGCGGCGATCAGGTGCTTCATGGTGGGTCTCCTCCCGGTTTCGTGGGGGGAGTGTAGCAGCGGTTGCGGCGGAGGGGCGTGGAAAAATGTGGCCGGGTCCGCGGGCCGGGTAGCCGCCGGGATCGGGGGTTGCTCACGGTCTGCTCACGCGTGAGCAGAATCGCAAGTGACTGAAAAGACGTGATATTCGATTTTTGGTTTACTGGATTTTAACCGGATCCGGGCCGTTTTTGCGTGGCGGCTCGCTGCCGATGGCGGGCTGTGGCGGGCGTGTGCCCGCGTCGCCGGTGGCGGGGTGAGCGCCGGTCTGCGGTGGGTGGTTGGCGTGCGGAGGATCGGGGCGGTCGCGTGTGGCGCGGGGCCCCGGATCAGGTCCGGGGCGTCATGGTTCTTCTTGGGTCGGTTGGGGTGCGCGCGGCGGAGGGCCGGGAGGCGGGAAGCCTGCGCTGATTGTGCGCGCGACAGAGAGCAGCGCC
Source organism: Paracoccaceae bacterium (assembly GCA_041687395.1). Lineage (GTDB taxonomy): Bacteria > Pseudomonadota > Alphaproteobacteria > Rhodobacterales > Rhodobacteraceae > JAWLCA01. The sequence continues at coordinate 70,394 of JAWLCA010000017.1, forward strand.
CGGCCCGAGGGGTGGGCGAGAAGCGCCCGGCCCGTGGGGGGGCGGGTCGGGCGCTGCCCGGTCGGGGACCGGGATTAATTTACATGAGGAGCAAATTTACCGCGTTCATGCCAGCCTCAGGTTATGTCGTGGATCTCGAAATCATAACCTTGTCCCCGCGTTGAAATCGCAATGGGGATCGATGGGTCGACGTTATTTAGGATGTCCCTAATGCTAGAAATTTCCGAAGCGCCGCATCTAGGCCCCATAATAACGCGACGAAGAGCGATGCCGGGTCGTTTGATATACCCACCCTTAGAACCTGAAAAGTCTATTAGCCTTGCTTCGCTCTCTTGTGCCCAAATCTTGGCCTCCTTTCTGAACGCGAACGCTGCTATAGAGTTGAAGAATATTGGTTCTTGTCCAAGAAAAGAAGCGTCAGTTAAATCCCAGTTACGTACTAGCTGCAAGAAGATATAAGCGACCAAAACGTCAAATGCACTAAGGCGCGGTCTTTCATCGGCGTAGATAACTGGTTGCGGGGTCAGTGGAGTGTAGTGATGTTTCTCGTACCGATCTTCGAGCTCATAGCAAATGCCAACACCGTTCTTGGCGTAATGTCCCCAATAGTAAGAATTTGGTTGAATGATGCTGAAGCTTATGATCCTAGTCCACTCTCGGACCTTAGTTGCCGCTTCCTCAATTGCGCCGCGATCACCTGAGGCACCGTACAAAAATATAGGATCCTCGAAATAATGACCAGCGAACGCGTCAAATGCAGCCAAAGTTAGAAGTTTTCCAGTACTGAAAATCCTGGCAAGTTCAGCATAGATTGGCGCGATCCCGCTCGAATTGTTGATTGCGTCATATGCGTACAACTTGATCTTCGTTTTTTCAGCCTCCGTCAGCGCTTCAATGCCTTCAGGAATGTAGGGAAGCCCTTCAAAGTCATCATTTTGTTGCGCTATTGGTGATACCCACACCCTACCATTGTAAACCAGATTGTGTATTTCATCTTTCCGTCGAGTTAGGTTGTCGAGCGGGCGGAAGCGATAGAGCGTGATACCTTTTTCATCTTCCGGGCGTTGGAGAAATGGATCAAATAATTCGGCGGGCGGATTTACAAGCACTGCTCCGTCCCTAAATACCGCCTTAGTAAGTCTTGGTGGCTTGGACATGTACTCTCGTCGTTTTTTGCAAAGTATCGCTAGAAACTTTAGCTTGGCTTGCGATGCACGAGTATTTCAACCATCCATCTTCAACGCATTGATAAACGCCTGCTGCGGGATCTCCACCTTGCCGAACTGGCGCATCTTCTTCTTCCCGGCCTTCTGCTTCTCCAGCAGCTTCTTCTTCCGGGTCACGTCGCCGCCGTAGCATTTCGCGGTGACGTCCTTGCGCAGCGCCGCGATGGTTTCGCGGGCGATGACGCGGCCGCCGATGGCCGCCTGGATCGGGATCTTGAACATGTGGCGCGGGATCAGGTCCTTCAGCTTTTCGCACATGGCGCGGCCGCGCATCTCGGCCCGGTCGCGGTGGACCATCATGGATAGCGCGTCCACGGGTTCGTCGTTCACCAGCACCTGCATCTTGACCAGATTGTCCTGCCGGTAGCCGGTGATCTGGTAGTCGAAACTGGCGTAGCCCTTGGTGACGGATTTCAGGCGGTCGTAGAAGTCGAACACAACCTCGTTCAGCGGCAGGTCGTAGACGACCATCGCGCGGGCGCCGGCGTAGGTGAGTTCAAGCTGGATGCCGCGGCGGTCCTGGCAGAGCTTCAGCACGTCACCCAGGTAGTCGTCGGGCACCATGATCGTGGCCTTGATGCGCGGCTCCTCGATATGGTCGACATGGGTCAGGTCGGGCATGTCGGCGGGGTTGTGCAGCTCCATCACCGAGCCGTCGCGCATGTGGATATGATAGACCACGCTGGGCGCGGTGGTGATCAGGTCGATGTCGTATTCGCGTTCCAGCCGGTCGCGGACCACTTCAAGGTGCAGAAGGCCCAGGAAGCCGCAGCGGAAGCCGAAGCCGAGGGCGGCCGAGGTCTCCATCTCATACGTGAAGGAGGCGTCGTTGAGGGCCAGCTTCTCGATCGCGTCGCGCAGGTCTTCGAATTCGGCGGCGTCAACCGGGAAGAGGCCGCAGAAGACGACCGGGATCGAGGGTTTGAAGCCTGGCAGCGCCTCGGCGCAGGGTTTGCGTTCGTGGGTGATGGTGTCGCCCACGCGGGTGTCGCGGACCTGCTTGATCGAGCCGGTGAAGATGCCGATCTCGCCCGGGCCCAGTTCGGGGATGTCGACCATCTGCGGTTTCAGCACCGCCAGCTTGTCGATGCCGTGAACGGCGCCGGTCTGCATCATCTTGATGCGGTCGCCCTTGCGGATCACGCCGTCCATGACGCGGATCAGGACGACGACGCCGAGGTAGGCGTCATACCACGAATCGACCAGCATCGCCTTCAGGGGTGCGGTGCGGTCGCCCTTTGGGGGCGGCAGGCGGGTGACGATCGCCTCCAGCACGTCGGGGATGCCGAGGCCGGACTTGGCGGAAATCGGGATCGCGTCGGAGGCATCGATGCCGATCACGTCCTCGATGTTCTCCTTCACCCGCTCGGGGTCGGCGGCGGGCAGGTCGATCTTGTTGAGGACGGGCACGATCTCGTGGTTGGCGTCGATGGCCTGGTAGACGTTGGCGAGGGTCTGCGCCTCGACCCCCTGGGAGGCGTCGACGACCAGAAGCGAGCCCTCGACTGCGCGCATGGAGCGGCTGACCTCATAGGCGAAGTCGACGTGGCCGGGGGTGTCGATGAGGTTCAGGATGTAGGTCTTGCCGTCCTTTGCAGGATATTCGATGCGGACGGTGTTGGCCTTGATGGTGATGCCGCGTTCGCGTTCGATATCCATCGCGTCGAGCATCTGCTCTTTCATGTCGCGGTCGGCCACCGTGCCGGTCGACTGGATCAGCCGGTCGGCAAGGGTGGATTTGCCGTGGTCGATGTGCGCCACGATGGAGAAGTTGCGGATCTGCGAAAGCTCGGTCATGGCGGGGATATGCGGGGGAAATGGGGGGCGGTCAATGGGGCGCCTTGCAGCGTGGGGGTTGGCGGGCTAGGTCGGGGCAGGCAAAGGGGGCGGTCATGTTCACCGGGATCATCACCGATATCGGCACCGTGCGCGGGTTGGCGCTGGCGGGCGACCTGCGGGCGCGCATCGGGACGGGCTATGACGTGGCGGGGATCGATCTGGGGGCGTCGATCGCCTGCGACGGGGTCTGCCTGACGGTGGTGGACACCGGCACCGATGGCGGCAACTGGTTCGACGTGCAGATCTCGGCCGAGACGCTGGACAAGACCAACCTGGGCGGCTGGCAGGTCGGCCACCGGATCAACCTGGAGCGCGCGCTGCGCGTGGGGGACGAGCTGGGCGGGCACATCGTGTCGGGGCATGTCGACGGCGTGGCCCGCGTGGTCGGGCTTCGGGACGAGGGCGACAGCCTGCGCGTGAGTTTCGAGGCGCCTGCGCATCTGGCGGGGTTCATCGCGCCGAAGGGGTCGGTGGCGCTGAACGGGACCTCGCTGACGGTGAACGAGGTGGAGGGGGTGCGGTTCGGCGTGAACCTGATCCCGCATACGCGTGCCGTGACGACCTGGGGCGCGGTGGCGGTGGGCGACGCGGTCAATCTGGAGATCGACACCTTGGCCCGCTACGTGGCGCGATTGCGCGAATGGGGTGCGGGCTGACCCGGCCGCGGGGCACCGCGCGGGGGATCGGGCGCTCGCTGCGGCTGTATCACGGCGATGCCGAACGCGCCGCGGCGATGGACGGTCTATATGCGCAGTTCCTGCGCCTTGGAGCACTGGCTTTCGATATCGGCGCGCATGTGGGCGATCGGGTGTCCAGCTTCCGGCGGCTGGGCGCGCGTGTTGTGGCGGTGGAACCGCAGCCAGGCGCGTTGCGGGCGCTGCGGCTGATCCACGGGCGCGACCCGCAGGTGATGCTGGTGCAGGCAGCGGTGGGGGACTGCGCCGGAACGGCCCGGCTGAACGTCAACACCAGAAATCCCACGATCTCGACCTTGTCGGCGAATTTCATCCGCGCGACCGAAGGCGCTGCGGGGTGGGAGGGGCAGGAGTGGGACGCTGTTGTCGATGTCCCGATGGTCACGCTCGATAGCCTGATCGCGGCCCATGGGCGCCCCGACTTCGTGAAGATCGACGTTGAGGGGCTAGAGGATCGCGTGCTTGCGGGCCTGTCGCAGCCGGTGCCGGTGCTGTCGTTCGAGGTGACGATGATCCAGAGGGACGTAGCGGGACGCTGCCTGGAGCGCTTGGGCGCGTTGGGCGACTATCGCTTCCGGCTGTCGTTGGGTGAAAGCCATCGGCTTCAGGGGGAGGGCTGGTGCGCGGCGGACGCGATGTGGGCGCAGCTTGAGGCCTTGCCGCAAGAGGCCAATTCCGGCGACGTCTATGCTATGTTGGGTGGGTGACCGCCGAGGCACAGGGGCTGTGCGGGGCCTGCCTCTGGTAAGGGGCGGCGGGATGGTCTATCTGCGCCCCATTCAGTGCAAGGGCAGACGGCCATGACCTTCGAAACCCCCGGACCGGTGGAAAAAGACTGGAAGGATGCGATCTCCTCAGTCGAGGAGATCATCGAGGATGCGCGCAACGGACGCATGTTCATCCTTGTCGATCACGAGGACCGCGAAAACGAGGGCGATCTGGTGATCCCCGCACAGATGGCGACGCCGCAGGCGGTGAACTTCATGGCGATGCATGGCCGGGGGCTGATTTGCCTTGCCCTGCCAGGGGCGCGGATCGACGCGCTGGGCCTGCCGCTGATGAGCGCCAAGAATTCCAGCCGCCACGAAACGGCATTTACCTTGTCGATCGAGGCGCGCGAGGGCGTGACCACCGGCATTTCCGCCCATGACCGCGCACATACCATCACGGTCGCAATCGACCCGACCAAGGGTGCCGCCGACATTGCAACGCCCGGCCATGTCTTTCCGCTGCGCGCGCGCGAGGGTGGGGTGCTGGTCCGCGCTGGCCATACCGAGGCGGCGGTGGACATTGCGCGTCTGGCCGGCCTCAACCCCTCGGGCGTGATCTGCGAGATCATGAACGAGGATGGCAGCATGGCGCGGCTGCCCGAGCTGATCGCCTTTGCCCAGAAACACGGGCTGAAGATCGGCACGATCTCGGATCTGATCGCCTATCGGCGGCGCCACGACAATCTGGTGCAGATGACCGAGGAACGGGTGATCGAGTCGGAATTCGGCGGCCAGTGGGTGATGCGGATCTATGCCGACGCGACGCAGGGCGCCGAGCATATCGCGCTGATCAAGGGCGACCTGTCGGGCGAAGACCCGGTGCTGGTGCGGATGCATGCCTTTGACCCACTGCTGGACATGGTGGGCAGCGGTGGCCCGGGGCGCGCGGGCGAGTTTTCTGACGCCATGAGGCTGATTGCGGCCGAAGGGCGCGGCGCCCTGGTGCTGCTGCGCGACACCCAGATGCGGGTGGCGCAGGACGCGACGGTTTCGCCGCAGACATTACGGCAGTACGGGTTGGGGGCGCAGATCCTGTCAAGCCTTGGGATCAGCCGGCTGATCCTGATGACGAACTCGGCCACGCCAAAGGTGGTCGGGCTGGAAGGCTACGGCCTGTCGATCGAGGGGACGCGCAGGATCCCCTCACAGAAGGGATAGGCGATGGCACGGACCGAAACCCATTACACCTTGCCGCTGCCGCAGTTCGAGCGGCCGGTAAAGGTGCTGATCGTCGTGGCGCCCTATTACAAGGACATCGCCGATGATCTGGTCGCAGGCGCGAAGGCCGTGCTGGAACAGGCGGGCGCGACCTGGGATCTGGTCGAGGTGCCGGGCGCGCTGGAGGTGCCGCTGGCGGTGCGTCTGGCGCATGGCATGTCGAACTTCGATGGCTTCGTGGCGCTGGGCTGCGTGATCCGGGGCGAGACGACGCATTACGACACGGTCTGCAACGACAGTTCGCGCGGGCTGATGCTGATGGGCTTGGAAGGCGCCTGCGTCGGCAACGGTATCCTGACCGTGGAAAACCGCGACCAGGCCGTGGTGCGCGCCGACCCGGCAGGTCAGAACAAGGGCGGAGGTGCGGCGGCCGCCGCGCTGCATCTGATCGCGTTGGCGCGGAAATGGGGCGGCGAGACACGCGGCATCGGCTTTCGGCCGGTGGAGGGAGAGTTCCGCATCGCCGGCGAGACGGGGCCGAAAACCGCATGACCGTGACGAAAGACAAGCGCCAGATGCGCTCTGCCGCGCGGCTTTACGCGGTGCAGGCGCTGTTTCAGATGGAAGCCTCGGGCCAGATGGTGGACGAGGTGCGCCGCGAGTTCGAGAGCTATCGGATGGGCGCGCCCTACGAGGGCGAGGAGATGGCCGAAGGCGATATTCCGCTGTTCCGCCGTATCATGGACGACGCGGTGAACTGGCAGGCCAAAATCGACCAGATGACCGACCGCGGGCTGGTGGCGAAATGGCCGATCGCCCGGATCGACCCGACGCTGCGCGCGCTGTTTCGCGCCGCCGGGGCGGAACTGATGGATCAGGGCACGCCCCCCAAGGTCGTCATCAACGAATACGTCGACATCGCGAAGGCGTTCTTTCCCGAAGGCCGTGAGCCCAAGTTCGTCAACGCAGTGCTTGACCACATGGCGCGCGAAGCGCGACCCGAGGCATTCTGAGCCGCGACACGGTGGCGCGGGGAATTGCGGAATCTTCAAGATTGACTTAAATATTCCAAAACCGAGATACAGGAGGCCCTCATGCCGGAACTCGTTCGCCTTTATATCCGCCAGTGCCTGATCGGTTTTGGCATCGCCTTCGTCTTCGTGGCGCTGCTTCTGGGGCTGAACGTCGCAAACCTGCGGCACCTCGTGTTCAACGTGCCGGGCGGTTGGCTGGCCGGTGTGATGCTGGTGATGTTCAATGGAATTGTCTTTGCGGGCGTCCAGTTCGGCATCGCGATCATGGGCATGGCCGAGCCGCGGAAGGGCGGCGGAGGAAACGCGGCGCAGCGGGTGATCGACTTTGTCACCGTTCCGGTGCACGTGAAGATTCCGTCTGACGAGGAGCGGAGAGTGGCGGGCCCGCAGCGACCGTGAAGGCGTGAATTTCCCGAGAGCCTGACAAGTCAGGTGGGCGCCAGGTACCGAGGCCAGAACCCCGGCAGAGCCAGCCCCCTCGGAAAAGGTATAGGCCACTGGAAAAGGGCCTTACACGCGAAGAGCAGAACCCGCCACGCCGAGACATAGGTGGCCCTCGCCTGCACTGCAAGGGTTGTGTTGCGTTCATGCTTCGTTCATTTTGTCGTCATGGTAGCCGTGACCACATCGCTTGATACCGCTTGCGACGCTCTGCCGGCGGGACATCTGCTGGCTCGTGGCGTTTGCCGGCATCTGGCCACGCTGGATTTCGCCTGTGTCACCGAACTAGTTCCGGCGCGTGGTTTGCGGGTCGATGTGATGGCGGTGGGGCCGCGCGGCGAGGTGTGGGTGGTCGAATGCAAGTCCAGCCGGGCGGATTATGCGTCGGATCGCAAGTGGCATGGTTACCTCGACTGGTGCGACCGCTTCTTCTGGGCGGTCGATCCGGGGTTTCCGGCAGAGTTGCTGCCCGAAGGCACCGGCCTGATCCTTGCCGACGGATTCGACGCCGAGATCGTGCGGATGGCACCAGAGGCACGGCTTTCCGGTCCACGACGCAAGGCGGTGATCCAGGGGTTTGCGCGTCACGCCGCGCGCCGCCTTCAGGCCTTGCGTGATCCGGCCGCAGGCCTTCTGTTCGGTTGACGCAACCCGGGTGCGGTGCCGGTTATGGGGCGTCGCCGATATCGCGGGCGTAGACGTCTTCGTGGCGCGTGATGTCATCTTCGCCCAGGTAGGGGCCGGTCTGAACCTCGACCAGGACCATGGCGACCTTGCCGGGGTTCTCCAGCCGGTGGCGCGCGCCAAGGGGAACATAGACTGACTGGTTTTCGGCTACCAGGGTGACGGTATCCCCGATCGTCACGCGAGCGGTGCCCGAAACCACTATCCAGTGTTCTGACCGGTGCAGGTGGCTTTGCAGGCTGAGGATGCCGCCCGGATTGACCACGATGCGCTTTACTTGAAAACGCTCGCCCCTGGCGATGGTTTCGAACCAGCCCCAGGGGCGGTGATCGCGGGGCAGTGCCACGGCCTGTCTCGCCCCCTTCTGCTTCAGCGAAGAGACGGCAAGGCGCACATCCTGCGCGCGGGACAGATCGGCCACCAGAACCGCATCCGGCATCGCGATAGCCACGATGTTCCGCAAGCCGATGCCGACGATCTCCAGATCCTCGGATTCCGACCGGAGCAGGCTGTCGGAGCAGTCCACTGCGGTAGCTTGACCACCGAGGACAACGCCGCCCGCGTCCGGAGCCCCCTCGCGCCAAACTGCGTCCCAGCCGCCGAGATCGGACCAGTGCCGCCCGAACGGAACGACGACAAGGTTATCGGCCCGTTCCATCACCGCGTAGTCGATGGAACTGTCAGGCACCTGCGCCCAAGCCTCGGCCGCAAGGCGCAGGAACCCCAGGTCACGGCGTCTTTCCGCAACCGCCGCCTCGACCGGGGGAAGAAAGTCCGGGGCATGGAGTCGAAATGCGTCGATGATCGTTCGGGCGGTGAACAGGAAGATGCCGGAATTCCAGAGAAACTGCCCGGAAGCGAGCATCTCGGCCGCACGTTCGGCGCCGGGCTTCTCGACGAACCTGCGCAACGGATAGGGTCCAGCGGACAAGGGGGCTTCTGCAAGCTCCAGGTATCCGTAGCCGGTTTCGGCGCGCATGGGCGTGATGCCAAAGGTCACGATGGCGCCGTCGCTGGCAGCGGCCACCCCTTGCTGAACGGCTTCGCGAAAGGCCGCCGCATCCGGGATGACGTGATCCGACGGCAGGCAGAGCATGAGCGCCGTGTCATCGGCCTCGGCCAGATGCAGTGCGGCGGCAAGGATCGCTGGGGCAGTATTGCGGGGCGCCGGTTCGATCAGAACCGCAGCGGGAACAATACCGACTGCGCCGAGTTGTTCGGTGACCATGAAGCGGAAATCGGCATTCGTGACAACCACCGGTGGCGCGAAGCCGGTGCCCGACACCCGCAGGGCTGAGGATTGGAACAGGCTCTGATCGCCGATCAGTCTTGTAAACTGTTTAGGGTAGCTTTGCCGGGACAAGGGCCAGAGGCGCGTGCCTGAGCCGCCGCTCAGCAGAACCGGGTTGATCATGATCGCGCGTTCCTTCTTTCAAGCACCCGGTGCACCGATCCTGAACAAGCCTTGTTCTTGATGCAACCACTGCCCCCATGCCGTGCCGCTTCCGGACCCGCTCTCTCGCCGGCAGGCCGGGTTAAGAGAAATGCAACTGCCCGAAAGCGACTAATGGGTGTAGCTCTATCGGATGGTTGGATTATTGTCTTGGCTTGGGTGACCGGCAGAGAAGGGTGGAAGACGTTGCACAGAAGGGTGGAAGACGTTGCACAAGGGTTACCGAACCGTGCGCTGCCCCATGGGCGATATGCGCAACACCTTGTCTTCTGATGTTGTCGTTGTGGGTCGTGCGGTCCTTGGCCGCACACCCCCAAGGCGTGATGGTCGGCGTTCCGGTAAGGCTGGGGGTCATCCATGACGATGCGACCTGACAGACACTCCGGGACCGACAGGCGATGACATCGGGTCATGCCCTCGTCGCTGGGTTGGTCGTTCTGTCGGGCCTGGTGGTCGCACTGTTCGTGCTTTACCGTCGCGAAGCTGCCGCGAAGGCGCGGCTTGTCGATGAAAGCAGGCGTCGGTCCGCCGGAGATGTGAGTGCTTCTTCATCCGGGAAGACCACTGATGAACCGCCGCCCTTGAGTACGGGCTCCGGCAGCGCGGAGGGCGCCGACAGGGCGGGCGCATCGACGTCTGGAAGCCCGATCATTGATCAGGACGTGCTGAACGACTTGCTGGACTCGCTTGGTCCCGAAGACTTCGGACAGGTGGTAGACGTGTTTCTTGCGGACATGCCGCCCCTGATGGACCGACTGGCCGGATCTGTCGCCCGGCAGGACGCAATCTCGGTCTTTGCCACCGCCCATGAGGGCAAGGGCACCGCGGCCTCGCTGGGGCTCAGCCGGTTAGCCGAAGTCATGGGACGGATCGAAACTTCGGCACGGACGGCACAGCCTTACACACTGAACCCGCTGCTTGAGGAAGCACAGGAGATCTGGGCAGAGACCGCCTACGCCATCGACTCGACGTTCCGCGGCTGATCCGGCAGGGGCCCCCGCCGCGGTGTCACTTCGATGGTTCAGCCGGCCTTGGCCTGCCGCTTCCGCTCGTGTGGATCGAGCAGGCGCTTGCGCAGGCGAATGTTCGATGGCGTCACTTCCACCAGTTCATCGTCATCGATATAGGCGATGGCCTGTTCCAAGCTCATCCGCACAGGCGGGGTCAGGCGCACGGCCTCGTCCGTGCCGGAGGCGCGGATGTTGGTCAGCTTCTTGCCCTTCAGCGGGTTCACTTCCAAATCGTTGTCGCGCGAATGCTCGCCGATGATCATTCCCTCGTAGACCTGTTCCTGCGCGCCGATGAACATCCGGCCTCGATCTTCGAGGTTCCACAGCGCATAGGCGACGCTGACGCCATTCTCCATCGAGATCAGAACGCCCTGCCGGCGCCCCTGGATCGGCCCCTTCCACGGCGCCCAGCCGTGGAACAGCCGGTTCAGCACACCCGTGCCGCGCGTATCCGTCAGGAACTCGCCATGATAGCCGATCAGGCCGCGGCTGGGGACATGGGCGATGATCCGGGTCTTGCCGGTGCCGGCGGGCTTCATCTCCACCAGATCGCCCTTGCGCGGGCCGGTCAGCTTTTCGATGACCGTGCCCGAGAATTCGTCGTCCACGTCGATGGTGACTTCCTCGATCGGTTCCAGCCGCTGGCCGTTCTCTTCGCGCATCAGCACGCGCGGCCGGCTGATCGAAAGCTCAAAACCTTCCCGGCGCATGTTCTCGATCAGGACGCCCATCTGCAATTCGCCGCGGCCCGCGACCTCGAACGCCTCGCCGCCCGGCGTGTCGGTAACCTTGATCGCGACGTTTAGTTCCGCCTCGCGCATGAGCCGTTCACGGATGACGCGCGACTGGACCTTGGAGCCGTCGCGACCGGCCAGCGGGCTGTCGTTGATGCCGAAGGTTACGCTGATCGTCGGCGGGTCGATCGGCTGCGCAGGCAGGGGCACATCGATTGCGGGGTCGCACAGCGTGTCCGCGACGGTGGCTTTCGACATCCCCGCAATGGTGACGATATCCCCGGCCTCTGCCACCTCGATCGGTTGCTGCCCAAGCCCTCGAAAAGCAAGGATCTTCGAGACGCGGAATTGCTCGATCCGCTCGCCGGTGCGGCTCAGGGCCTTCACCGTTTCGCCGGTCCGCAGACGGCCGGATTCGACGCGGCCTGTCAGGATCCGACCGATGAACGGATCGGCCGACAGGGTGGTGGCCAGCATCCGGAAAGGCTTGTCGATCTGAGACAGCTGCCGTGGCGCCGGCACGTGTGCCAGGACCAACTTGAACAGTGCCGACAGATCCTTTCGCGGCCCGTCGAGTTCGGCATCGGCCCAGCCTGAACGGCCAGAGGCATAGAGATGCGGGAAGTCGAGCTGTTCGTCGGTCGCGCCCAGGTTGGCAAACAGGTCGAAAACCTCGTCCAGCGCGCGGTCCGGCTCGGCGTCCGGCTTGTCGACCTTGTTCAGCACGACAATCGGGCGAAGGCCAAGCGCCAACGCCTTGGCGGTTACGAACTTGGTTTGCGGCATCGGGCCTTCGGCAGCGTCGACCAGCAGGACGACACCGTCGACCATGCTCAGGATCCGCTCGACCTCGCCGCCGAAATCGGCGTGTCCGGGCGTATCCACGATGTTGATGCGGTGCTCCTGCCATTCGACGCTGGTGCACTTCGCCAGGATCGTGATGCCGCGCTCGCGTTCGATATCGTTCGAGTCCATCGCCCGTTCGGCAACCGACTGGTTGTCGCGGAACGCGCCGGACTGTTTCAGTAGTTCATCGACAAGGGTCGTCTTGCCATGGTCGACATGCGCGATGATCGCGATGTTGCGAAGATCCATCGGGGGACTCGTTCTCATATGGAGGGTTGAGGCGCGCCTACAGGGTTCCGCCGCAAAAAGCCAGACAATTCTGCGTTGCGGCGAAACAGTGGAGCGTCAGGCGCCCCGAGACGGTGTGCGGCTGGCGGTTTTGGGCACCACGGCCGGTCGAGTCAGTGCATTGCGCTTTTCGAGAAAAGGTTGATCACAAGGATGCCGCCGATGATCATTACCATGCCCAGGATCGCAGGCAGGTCCAGTTTCTGGCCAAAGACCACATAGGCGATTGCTGCGATGAAGCAGATACCCAGGCCCGACCAGATGGCATAGACGATCCCGACCGGCATGTAGCGCAGCGTCAACGCCAGAAGGTAGAAGGACAGCGCGTAGCTTAGAACGACCACGACAGACGGCCCGACCCGGCTGAATTGCTGGCTGGCCTGAAGCGCGGTTGTCCCGATGGTCTCGAACAGGATCGCTGCGGAAAGGTAAAGCCAGTGCATCACGCGCTCCATGGAAACGGGCGGAAGGGTCTTCCGCCCGTCTAGCAGCGCCCAGTCTCAGCCTACCAGCGCTTTGTTCAGGTATTCGTCGATCTTCTCCAAGAATCCCATCGTCGTAAGCCACTTCTGTTCCGGGCCCACCAGCAGGGCGAGATCCTTGGTCATGTATCCGTCTTCGACCGCCTGCACGGTCACCCGCTCCAGCGTGGTGGCAAAGCGCATCAGGGCTGCATTCTCGTCGAGCTTGGCACGGTGCTTCAGCCCCCCAGTCCAGGCGTAGATGGACGCGATGGAATTGGTGGAGGTCTCGTGCCCGGCTTCATGCTGACGATAGTGCCGGGTGACGGTTCCGTGGGCCGCTTCGGCCTCGACGGTCTTGCCATCGGGGGACATCAGGATGCTGGTCATCAGCCCAAGGCTGCCGAAGCCCTGCGCGACGATGTCGGACTGCACGTCGCCGTCGTAGTTCTTGCAGGCCCAGACATAGCCGCCGGACCATTTCAGCGAACAGGCGACCATGTCGTCGATCAGACGGTGCTCGTACGTGATGCCCGCAGCCTTGAACCTGGCGGCGAATTCTTCCTCGAAAACCCTTTGGAACAGATCCTTGAAGCGGCCGTCATAGGCCTTCAGGATCGTGTTCTTGGTGGACAGGTAGACCGGCCAGCCCTTCGCCAGCCCGTAGTTCATGCTGGCGCGGGCGAAATCGATGATCGAGGCATCAAGGTTGTACATCGCCATGGTGACGCCCGGGCCGGGGGCATCGAAGACGTCCTTCTCGATCACCGTCCCATCCTCGCCCACGAACCTGATGGTCAGCTTGCCCTTCCCGGGGAAGTGGAAGTCGGTGGCCCGATACTGATCGCCAAATGCGTGGCGTCCGACAACGATAGGTTGGGTCCAGCCGGGCACCAGCCGCGGCACGTTCTTGCAGATGATCGGCTCGCGAAAGATCACGCCGCCAAGAATATTGCGGATCGTTCCGTTCGGGCTGCGCCACATCTGCTTCAGGCCGAACTCCTCGACGCGCTGTTCATCGGGCGTGATGGTTGCGCATTTCACGCCGACGCCGTGCTGCTGGATGGCGTGCGCCGCGTCGATGGTGATCTGGTCGTCGGTCCGGTCGCGTTCCTGAATGCTAAGGTCGTAGTATTTCAGGTCGATGTCCAGATACGGAAGGATGAGCTTCTTCTTGATGAAGTCCCAGATGATCCGCGTCATTTCGTCCCCGTCGAGTTCGACGACGGGGTTCGCTACCTTGATCCTGGACATGGCATACTCCGGTTCAGATGACTCGCTTGAGCGGGGTCATAGACTGGAAAGAGGCGCGAGGAAAGGATTGTATGCGGCTGTATACTGACGCGATGTCGCAGCGTCAGCGCGTGACCTCGGTCAACCGGCGCTTCACGTAGGTTGTCACCGTGTCGATCATCGGATCCATGTAAGGGTCTTCGAAGAAGTGGCCGGCACCCTCGATCTGCTCGTGGGTAATCGTGATGCCCTTCTGTTCGTGCAGCTTGTTCACCAGCGCCACTGTGTCCTTCGGCGGTGCCACGCGGTCGGCGGTGCCGTTGATGATCAGGCCCGAGGCGGGGCAGGGTGCAAGGAAGCTGAAGTCGTACATGTTCGCAGGCGGCGCCACCGAGACAAAACCGGTGATCTCGGGCCGGCGCATCAGCAGCTGCATCCCGATCCACGCGCCGAACGAGAAACCTGCGACCCAGCAGTGCTTTGCGTTCTGGTTCATCGACTGCAGATAATCCAGCGCGCTGGCCGCGTCGGACAACTCGCCAATTCCCTGGTCGTATTCACCCTGGCTGCGCCCGACACCGCGGAAATTGAACCGCAGGACCGTGAAGCCCATCTTGTGGAAGGCATAATGCAGGTTGTAGACGACCTTGTTGTTCATCGTCCCGCCGAACTGCGGATGCGGATGCAGGATGATCGCTATGGGGGCGTCGCGGTCGCGTTGGGCGTGGTAGCGGCCTTCAAGCCGGCCCTCAGGTCCGGGAAAGATAACCTCGGGCATCGTGTCGCAGTCCTTCCATCAGGCACGGACGTCAATCTTGACGAAATCGCTCGCCCAATCTAGAAAAGTTCTAAGTTCCGGCGGGTCCGGTGACTGGTCGGGCAGTTAAGCAGCGTCGCGCCCGACGTCAATCTCTTTGCGGGAATCGCGCCATGAAACTTTCCACCAAAGGCCGGTATGCGATGGTTGCGCTGGTGGATCTTGCCGCGGCGCAGAATGAGAGTCTTGTTTCGTTGGCAGAGATTTCGCGCCGTCAGGACATTTCGCTGCCCTATCTGGAGCAGCTCTTCGTAAAGTTGCGTCGTGCGGGAATTGTGGAATCCGTGCGAGGCCCCGGGGGGGGCTATCGGCTTGCGCGGGCGCCCGAGGCGATCCGCGTCAGCGAGGTGATGGCCGCCGTGGATGAAACCGTCAGCGCGCTGCACACGGGTGCCGGGGCCTCTGGGGCGTTGTCCGGTACGCGCGCGCAGAGCCTGACCAACAGGCTTTGGGAAGGGTTGTCGGCCCATGTCTACGTCTTTCTGCATCAGACGCGGTTGTCGGACGTGATCGGCAACGATCTGACGCCCTGTCCGGCGGTGCCCACGCTGTTTCATGTGGTGGACGAGTGATGAGTCCGCGGGTCTATCTCGATTACAATGCCACCGCGCCTCTGCTGCCCGAAGCGCGCGTCGCGATGATCGCGGCGATGGATGCCGTGGGCAATCCGTCCTCCGTGCATGCCGAAGGCCGTGCCGCGAAGGCAATCGTCGAACGTGCACGGGCGCAGGTTGCCGCTGCACTTGGGGCTGAGGGTGCGGACATCGTCTTCACCTCTGGTGCGACCGAGGCTGCGGCTCTGGCGCTGAAAGGGCGGGGGCTGACCGGTGCAGCCATTGAACATGATGCGGTCGTCTCGTGGATCGAGCCAGTACTGTCGGTCGATTCCGGAGGGCTGGTCACGGTGACGGACCCGCCCGGCAGCACCCTGCAACTCGCCAACAGCGAGACCGGAATCGTGCAGTCGCTGCCGGTGGGCCTTGCGGTGAGCGATCTCACTCAGGGGTTCGGAAAGCTTCCCTTCACTTTCAACTGGCTCGGCTGTGACATGGGTATCGTCTCGGCGCACAAGCTGGGTGGGCCCAAGGGGATCGGCGCGTTGATCGTCCGGCAGGGAATTGATGTTCCCGCCCAGATACTTGGCGGCGGGCAGGAAATGGGCCGACGGGCAGGGACCGAGAATGTCATCGGGATCGCTGGCTTCGGCGCAGCGGCCGAGCGCGCGGCCACGATGTTGACCGACGGTGTCTGGGATCGGGTTGCAGAACTTAGAAATATTCTAGAGAAGGCACTGGAAGCCGGAGGAAGAGAGATTATTTTTGTCGGGAAAGGCGGTCAGCGTCTGCCGAACACAACTTGCCTGATCGCGCCTGGCTGGAAAGGCGAGACTCAGGTGATGCGGATGGACCTTTCCGGTTTCGCGATTTCCGCGGGGTCGGCGTGTTCCAGCGGAAAGGTTCGGCCAAGTCGGGTGCTGTCCGCCATGGGATACGATGCGGTCGTAGGGGCGGCCATTCGCATCTCGCTCGGGTCGCAGACGACGCGGGACGATGTTGAACGCTTTGCCGACGCGTGGCTGGCGGCCTGGAGCAGGCACAGGGCGCGCGCGGCATGAGGAACTGGATGCAAGACGGCGCGGACGCGCGGCGCCAAGGAGGATCGGGACGTGCAGATGGAAGTTCGTGACATTGACGTGCGCGAAGGCGTGGATCGCGAGACGGTGGAAACCGTCCAGGCGATGGCCGGCAAATACAAGCACGGCTGGGAAACCGACATCGAGATGGAGTTCGCGCCCAAGGGCCTGAACGAGGACATCGTGCGCCTGATCTCGGACAAGAACGGCGAACCCGGCTGGATGACCGACTGGCGCTTGGCCGCATTCCGGCGCTGGAAGCAGATGGAAGCGCCCGACTGGGCGATGCTCAAGATTCCGGCGATCGATTATCAGGACCAGTATTACTACGCCAAGCCGAAGAGCATGGTGGAAAAGCCGAAGTCGCTCGACGAGGTCGATCCGAAGCTGCTGGCCACCTACGAGAAACTCGGTATCCCGCTGAGGGAGCAAATGATCCTGGCGGGGGTAGAGGGCGCTGATGAGGCGCCGGCCGAGGGCCGCAAGGTCGCCGTCGACGCGGTCTTCGACAGCGTGAGCTTGGGGACGACCTTCAAGGAAGAACTGAAGAGGGCGGGCGTCATCTTCTGCTCGATCTCCGAGGCGATCCGCGAGCATCCGGAACTGGTGAAGAAGTACCTCGGCTCGGTCGTGCCGCAGTCCGACAACTATTTTGCCACGTTGAATTCGGCCGTGTTCTCGGACGGGTCGTTCGTCTACGTTCCCAAGGGCGTGCGCTGCCCGATGGAATTGTCGACGTATTTCCGGATCAATGCCGAAAACACCGGCCAATTCGAGCGCACGCTGATTATCGCCGACGAAGGCGCCTATGTCAGCTACCTGGAAGGCTGCACCGCGCCGAAGCGCGACACCCACCAGTTGCACGCCGCGGTGGTGGAGATCGTGGCTCTGGACGACGCCGAGGTGAAGTATTCCACGGTGCAGAATTGGTATCCCGGTGATGAGGACGGCAAGGGCGGCATCTACAACTTCGTCACCAAGCGCGCAGACTGCCGCGGTGATCGTTCCAAGGTGATGTGGACGCAGGTGGAAACCGGCTCGGCGATCACCTGGAAGTATCCGTCGTGCATCCTGCGCGGCGATGACAGTCAGGGTGAGTTCTATTCCATCGCCATCACCAACAACTGGCAGCAGGCCGACACCGGCACCAAGATGGTGCATCTGGGCAAGAACACCAAGTCGCGCATCGTGTCCAAGGGGATCAGCGCAGGCCACGCCCAGAATACCTATCGCGGGCTTGTGTCGATGCACCCCAAGGCGCTGAACAGCCGCAATTACACGCAGTGCGACAGCCTGCTGATCGGCGACAAGTGCGGCGCCCACACCGTGCCCTACATCGAGGTCAGAAACACCTCGAGCCGGGTAGAGCATGAGGCGACCACTTCGAAGGTCGATGACGACCAGTTGTTCTATTGCCGCAGCCGCGGCATGGACGAGGAGGAAGCCGTGGCGTTGGTGGTGAACGGCTTCTGCCGCGAGGTGTTGCAGGCGCTGCCGATGGAATTTGCGATGGAGGCACAAAGCCTCGTCGCCATCAGCCTTGAAGGCTCGGTCGGCTGATCGGCCGCTTTAAAACGGAACGCGCCGGCTTCGCCCGGCCCAGAAGCATGACGGATGGAAAGATGCTGGATATCAAGAACCTGCATGTGAAACTTGAAGAAGAAGACAAGGTGATCCTGAAGGGCGTGGACCTTCACGTAAAGCCCGGAGAGGTACACGCGATCATGGGGCCGAACGGGTCGGGGAAGTCCACACTGTCCTATGTTCTGTCGGGGCGCGACGGCTATGAAGTCACCGACGGGTCTGCCGAACTGGAAGGCGAGGACCTTCTGGACATGGAGCCGGAAGAACGTGCGGCAGCGGGCCTGTTTCTTGCCTTCCAGTACCCTGTGGAGATTCCGGGCGTGGGCAACATGACCTTTCTGCGCACGGCGCTGAACGCGCAGCGCAAGGCGCGTGGGCTGGACGAGCTTTCAGCCGGCGACTTCCTTAAGCTGGTGCGCGAGAAGGCTAAGGATCTGAAGATCGACGCCGACATGCTGAAGCGGCCGGTGAATGTCGGCTTCTCCGGCGGCGAAAAGAAGCGCAACGAAATCCTGCAGATGGCCGTTCTGCAGCCGCGCATGTGCATTCTGGACGAGACTGACTCGGGTCTTGACGTGGATGCGATGAAACTGGTGGCCGACGGCGTGAACGCCCTGCGCGATGCTGGGCGGTCGTTCCTGGTGATCACGCACTACCAACGGCTGCTGGATCACATCAAGCCGGACGTCGTGCACATCATGGCCGATGGTCGCATCGTGAAGACCGGTGGACCGGAACTGGCGCTTGAAGTCGAGAGCAAAGGCTACGCCGATATGGCGCCGGAGGTGGCCTGATGGCGGCAGTAGCTCAGGCAAAGATCGCGGCGACCGAGGCGCGCCTGTCGACGCTGGACTTGCCGCAAAGCGGTGCCTGGCTGCGCCGGGCGCGTGAGGCGGCGCTGAAGCGCTTGACCGACATGGGCCTGCCCGCGCGACGCGACGAATACTGGAAATATACCGATCCGGCGAGTCTGGTTGCGTCGGAGGCAATGACGGCGGCCGTGTTTGACGCGACCGACGAAGCGCCGCTATTCGACACGATCGATCGGTTGAAGGTCGTGTTTGTCGATGGCGTTTTCGCGCCGGAACTGTCCGACGACCTTTCGCTCTCCGGACTTGAGATCTCGCGGCTCGCAGGTTCAGGTGCTCAGGATCTGCACTGGGCGCGCGACCTTTACGGCGTGCTCGAGGCGCGGGGGCAAAACCCTGTGCAGCGCCCCCTTGCGGCGTTGGCGACTGCCCATGCGACCGACGGCTTGCTCATCCGCGCAACCGGTAAGGCAGCAAAGCCCGTGAATCTGATTTACTTACATAAATCAGATTCTTCTGACGCGATTCTGCAGCACTGCATCAAGGTGGAATCCGGGGCCGAACTGACCATACTGGAGAATGGTCCGGCCGCGGCGCGCCTGACCATGGCGATGGAGGTCGATGTCGCCGATGGCGGCCGGTTCCACCACATACGCGTTCAGGGCCGCGCCCATCAGCGGCGGGCCGCCACGCATCTTTTCGCCCGCCTTGGCGCGGGCAGCGTCTTCAAGTCCTTTACGCTGACGGCCAACGGCGTCCTGACCCGGAACGAGGCGGTGATCGAGTTGTCCGGAGATGACGGCATCGCGCACGTCGCGGGCGCGGCGGTCGGCGACGGGAAGTTCCATCACGACGATACCGTCTTCGTTACGCATGACGCCGAACGCTGCGAAAGCCGGCAGGTGTTCAAGAAGGTGCTGAAGAACGGCGCTGTGGGCGTGTTCCAGGGAAAGATTCTGGTGAAGCAGGGCGCGCAGCAGACGGATGGCTACCAGATCAGCCAGTCGCTGCTGCTGGACGACGACAGCCAGTTCTTGGCCAAACCGGAGCTGGAAATCTACGCCGACGACGTGAAGTGCAGCCACGGCTCCACCTCTGGCGCGATCGACGAGACGGCACTTTTCTACCTCCGGTCGCGCGGGGTGCCGGTGCCCGAGGCGCGGGTGCTTCTGGTTTTGGCCTTCCTCGCCGAGGCATTGGACGAGGTCGAGGATGCCGGTATTGCCGAGGATGTGCGGAGCCGGCTGGAGGGGTGGCTTCTGCGCCATCGCGGCTAGTGTCCGTCACTGCTGACATTCTGACGGCCTATCGCAGGCCCCGGATGGTCATGCGCCGACATCTTGCGGCCGGCGTGCGTGAGGATCGGGCGCTGGGATTCCTCGTCGTGGCATGCCTCCTGATCTTTGTCGCGCAATGGCCCCGGCTGGCGCGGCAGGCCCATCTGGACGACACTGTGCCGTTGCAGGCGTTGATCGGGGGCGCGTTGATGGGGTGGATTTTCATCGCGCCGTTGATCTTCTACGCGATCGCGGCGGTCAGTGCGCTGGTGTCGCGCTTCGCAGGCGGGCGCGGCGACTGGTATCGCGCGCGGCTGGCGCTGTTCTGGTCTTTGCTCGCGGTCAGCCCGCTCTGGCTCTTGAATGGCTTGTTGGCCGGTTTCATCGGGGCCGGGCCGGTTGTAACCGTGCTGGGACTGGCGGTGTTGGCGGTCTTTCTCTATCTCTGGGGCGCGGCGCTGGTCGAGGCAGAAACCGACCTCCCGCCCACCGTGGCTTGAGGGCGCGCGGAACGCGCAGACAGGAACACGCGAAATGGACACATCCCTTTCGACTCTGACCGCCCTCTTGCGCGAGACGCTGAGTGATCCGCGCTCTGCCGCGCGGCGCGTCATCGCCATCGACATGCCGGACGCAGCAAGGTGGCAGGCGCTGCTGCTTGTTGTCGTGCTGAGCGTGATCCTGGTGCAGGTGGCGCTGATGATTTCGCCAGGCGGCGCAGCGATGGGTCCGATGGGTGCGGCCCCCGTCCAGGCGGGTCTGCTTCAGGGCGTGGCGCTGGTGATGATGGTGGCGGCCGTCCACTTCATCGGCAGGGCCATGGGCGGCAGCGGCAGCTTCGGTCAGGCGCTGATCGTGATCGTCTGGTTGCAGTTCGTCACACTGTGTTTCCAGATCCTTCAGATCGTCACGCTGATCATTGTGCCGCCCCTTGCCGGAGTGGTCGCGCTTGCCAGCCTTGCGGTCTTTCTCTGGCTTCTTGTGAGCTTCGTTCAGGAATTGCACGGGTTCCGCTCTCGGGCACTGGTGTTCGTGATGATCCTGATGAGTTTTTTCGCGATTGCTTTCGTTCTCTCTATCGCCCTTGCGATGCTGGGGTTTTCGGTGCCGGAGCCTGCCTGATGTATGACGTCGAAAAGATCCGCGCGGACTTCCCGATCCTGTCGCGGCAGGTGAACGGCAAGTCGCTGGTCTATCTGGACAACGGCGCCTCGGCCCAGAAGCCGCAGGTGGTGATCGATGCCGTGACCCGCGGTTATGCCGAGGAATACTCCAATGTTCACCGCGGCCTCCACTATCTCTCGAACCTCGCCACCGACAGGTATGAAGCCGTGCGCGGCAAGATCGCCCGCTTCCTGAACGCTGGCCGGGAAGAAGAGATCGTGTTCACGACCGGCTCGACCGAAGGGATAAACCTGATCGCCTATGGCTGGGCCATGCCGCGGTTCGAACCCGGCGACGAGATCGTCCTGAGCATCATGGAGCACCACGCGAACATCGTGCCATGGCACTTCCTGCGCGAACGGCAGGGCGCCGTACTGAAATGGATCGATGTGGAACAGGACGGCAGCCTCGATCCGCAGAAAGTAGTCGATGCGATCGGTCCGCGGACGAAGCTGGTGGCGGTGACCCACATGTCGAATGTCCTTGGGACAAAGGTGGACGTGGCGGCGATCTGCCGCGGCGCGCAGGAGAAGGGCGTGGCCGTCCTTGTCGACGGCTCGCAGGCTGCCGTGCACATGCCGGTCGATCTCCAGGCGCTGGGCTGCGACTTCTACGCGATCACCGGTCACAAGCTCTACGGACCGTCGAGCTCTGGTGCGATTTACATCCGGTCAGAACGGCAGGCTGAAATGCGGCCTTTCATCGGTGGCGGCGACATGATCCGTGAGGTCACCCGCGACACGGTCACCTACAACGATCCGCCGCACAAGTTCGAGGCCGGCACCCCGGCCATCGTCCAGCAGATCGGCCTAGGCGTCGCTATCGACTACATCACCGGGCTGGGGATGGAGAATATCGCCGCGCACGAAGCTGGCCTGCGCGATTATGCCCGCGGCCGGCTTTCCGGGCTGAACTGGCTGACAGTGCAGGGCGATGCACCCGGCAAAGGCGCGATCTTTTCCTTCACGCTTCAGGGCGCCGCCCATGCGCACGACATTTCCACGGTGCTCGACAAGCGCGGTGTGGCGGTGCGCGCCGGCCAACATTGCGCCGCCCCCCTTATGGATCACTTGGGCGTGACTGCAACCTGCCGCGCCTCGTTCGGGCTCTACAACACCCGGGCCGAGGTCGACGCCTTGGTCGAGGCTCTGGAGCTTTGCCACGAACTGTTCGCATGATTGCCCGTTGCAGCCCTGATCGCCAGTGGGTATAGACCCGCGCAAGCACCCGTAGCTCAGCTGGATAGAGCGCTGCCCTCCGAAGGCAGAGGTCACAGGTTCGAATCCTGTCGGGTGCGCCAATAAAATCAGATATTTGCATAGAAAACTTAAGGTCCAAGAAATCGGGTTGCACAGATTGCTGCACAGATTGGGCCGGGAATCGGAGCTGCAGGAAGTCGCGTCGCGATCATGCGGTCACGGCGCTTTGGCTACCTTGACTTCAATACAAGCGCGCGCGGCTCTCAGTTTCGGACAGCTGTCAGCACCAGCTGCATGCAACCAAACGACGTAGTGCGCGACATCAGACTGTAGGGCGGGTTCCATTAGACACTCCCAATCTGTCTGCGGAGAGGAATTCTGCGGTTGGCATCTGCATGGATCAGGCTGGCGTCAGCGAGGTCAACGCCTATACGCGCCATCCGCGGTAGATCGTGGCGTCGAGGTTGAGCGCAGCCTTCGTCAATGCGGTAGAGAGAGCCACGGCGTGCGCCATGTCGCCGACACGAATCCGATCGCATCGGTCCATGCCCGTCAGAACAAAGCGGACCTCGCTTTCCGGCTCATCAAAGCCTGACAACAGTCGGAATGCTGGTATCCCGCGCAGAGCGAAGTTCGCGTGGTCCGAGTTGCGTTGCAGCGGCTCGTGGATGCCCAGCTCGAAGCCCGCCGCCTGGGCGGTATCATGTAAAAAGGCCGAGAGCCCCGGGAACCCGCTCGTGAGCGCGGTCAACCCGCTTCCGCCGACGACTGTGTCGAGGTTGATATTGAGGATGATCGACTTTCGGTCCTCGGGTGAGAGCGAGGCGAGATACTGATCGGAGCCGGTCAGGCCCCATTCCTCGACCGAGAAGAAGGCGATCCGAAGTCCGTGGCGGTGGGGCGCGGCCTGGCGCATTCGACGCGCTACTTCCAAGCAGGCGGCGACGCCGGATGCATTGTCCTGCGCACTCTCTTAAAGGTCGTGGCCATCGATATGGGCTGAAAGTACGACCCACTTGCCGGTTTCTCCCGGCAGGTCCAGAATCAAGTTTTTCGAACGGGCGGGAGCTTCCTCGGTCCTGATCCGCATCCGCACCACCGCCAGCCGGCCGTCTGCCGCCTTCAGCCGCTCTGCGGCCTCCGGCGTAATGCCGAGGGCGCCAATGCCAGGCTGCCCCTCCGCTCGAGAGGAGCCAGTGACCAGCTCTCCCTCGACAATCGACGAGACCAGCGCGCCGATGGCGCCCGCCTCCCGAGCCAGTCTCAGCTTTTCCCGGCGGTGGAAGGTCGACCGGCTGAACATGACCTCATGATGGAGCAGAGCGATTCGCCCCTTGAGTATGTTCCAGTGTCTCGCGAAGTCCTCTTCGAGGCCGCGGCCGAGGTTGACGACCTCGGCCGATAGGCCGGAGTCGGGCGTCGCGAAGGAGCGAACCAGTGGATGGTAGTCGAGACGCTCGCCATCGGGCAGGCAAAGCTCAACCTCCCTGGCGGTCCACCCCTCGTACCTGATTTCGTGTTCGACGCAGGGCACTCCAAGGGCATCTCTGGCAACGCCTCGCAGCCACGCGATCGCCGCTGCCTCGGAGGGAGTTCCCGAGAGTCGGCCCCCGAACCGACATATCGTGTTCAGATCGTCCATGATGAGAGAGTCGGCCTCTCGTGCAATCTGGTTCTCGGCTTGGGTCATGCCTGCCATCTCCCTTTCAGGTATTGCGTTCTTATTCCGGTGATTCGTTGTTTACCCGTCGCTGCCGGTGTTGATCGCCTTCCGGCGCCAAATGCCGGCGATCGTCTTCCATGCCGTCCACAGGAGGAGCAGGATCACCAGGGTCAGCAACGCCGCGCTCACCGGGCGATCCACGAAGATCGAGGGATCGCCGCGACCGATCAGCATGGCGCGGCGCAGGTTTTGTTCCATCATGGGGCCGAGCACGAAGCGTATCACCAGAGGTGCCGGATCGAAGCCGAGTTCCCGCATGACGTATCCCGTGAGCCCGAAGATCAGGACGAGGCCGACGTCGAGCGTGCTGAAATTGATCGAATAGGCGCCGATGCAGATGAAGCAGATGATGGATGGGTACAGGATCGTGTAGGGGATCTGCAGTATCCGGACCCAGATGCCGATCAGCGGAATGTTCAGCACCAAGAGCAGAACGTTCCCGATCCAGAAGCTTGCGACAAGTCCCCAGAAGATGTGCGGGTTCAGTGTCAACAGGGACGGTCCCGGCGATACGCCGTGGATCAGCAGTGCGCCCATCATGATCGCCATGGTCGCGCTTCCCGGTATTCCGAGCGTCAGTGTCGGGATGAAGGCGGCTTGGACCGCTGCGTTGTTTGCCGCCTCCGGAGCGGCTATCTCCGGAAGTGCGCCGGTGCCGAACCGCTCGGGTGTTCGGGATAGCATTTTTTCTACGGCGTAGGCGAAAAACGATGCCATCGTCTGGCCGGCGCCAGGAAGAATTCCGATTATGGCGCCGATCACCGAGCCGCGCATGATCGGTGGTGTGGACTCACGCATCTCGGCGGCCGTCGGGACCATTTCGCGGAGCCGGACCCTTTGCCGATAATGATCTTTCGCGCCGTGCCCGATGGAGGCAACGATCTCGGCCACGCCGAACAGTCCCATGGCGACCGCCACCAGGCTGATGCCGTCGTAAAGCGCGGTATTACCGAAGGCGAAGCGCGCGACCCCGGTGTTGGTGCCCGTGCCAACGGTTCCGAGGGCGAGTCCCACCAGTACCATTGCCAGGCCCTTGAGCGGTGGCCCCCGCGTGATCGTGGCTGCCCCGATCAATCCGAGGACCATCATCATGAAATACTCGGCCGGACCGAAGGCCAGCGTCAGGCCGGCCAGCATGGGGGCCATGAGCATCAGCAGCACGATTCCGAAGGTGCCTCCAGCAAAGGAGGCGATCGTGCTCATGAAGAGCGCGAGTCCCGCCTTGCCCTTTTTCGCCAGCGGGTGTCCGTCGACGCAGGTGATGGCGGATGAAGGTGTCCCTAGCAGGTTAAGCAGGATGGCGGCCGTTGAGCCACCATATTCCGCTCCGTAGTAGACGCCTGCAAGCATCACGATCGCGGTTTCCGGCGGCAGGTAGAAGGAGACCGGCAGCAGCATAGAGACGGCCGCCAGGGGCCCGATTCCCGGGAGCACGCCGATCAGGGTGCCGAGCATCACCCCGAGGAAGCAATATAGCAGGTTCGTTGGGCTGAGCGCCGTGTCGAAGCCGAGCGCGAGATTGGCAAGGAGCTCGGTCATGGCCAGCGGAACAGCCGAAGCGGTAGACCCAAGGTCAGAATGAACACCGCCCAGGAAAGTGCTACAAGAAATAGTGAGATCATGGCCGACTTAATCAGTCGCGGTCCGGGTTCGGCCAGAGTGGCAAGCGTCACGGTCGCTACGATCGAGGGCACAAGTCCGAACGTGCCGATGAGGATCCAAAAAGCGGCCACCGCGGTCGATACGGCGACGATTGGCCGGAGTCCGAACTTCGGGCGATCGCCGCCACATCAACCCGGCCTCCTTCGCGCATGAACCCTATATCCATGATAACGGCATCGACCTTGACGCCGCGGCCGATGGTCCGGTGGTGGTGTTCGAAGGCACGGCGCACGAGGCCGCGACGCATTTCCCGCGCCACTTCAACGTCGCCGTGACACTCGCGCTGGTCGGCATCGGGCTCGACCGCACCCAAGTCCGCATCCGCGCCGACGGCACGCTGCCCGGTGCTCGGCACACGCTTTCAGTCGATGCGGATTCCGTCTCGCTGGAGGTGGTGTCGCAGAACTATCCGTCGCCCCAGAACAACCGCACCAGCCGGGTCGTCGCGCTGAGCATCCTCGCGGCACTGCCGCGCGAAGGCGCCACCCTGCGGGTGGGAAGTTGAGCGTCTGCAGCTTTCGGACCAGGACAAGGCGCTTCTGAACGGCGACAGCGGTGCTGCCGCACGCCTGGCGATGGAGGCACTGGTCGAACTGGGCACCGCCTATGACGCGCCCGACATGGTCGATATCGGCTATGCCCATGTCCACGCGGGCATGGCGCTTTACAAGGGCGATGTCGAGTTGATCAAGGCCACGGCGGAGCAGGGCGCGCGCATGGTGGTGCCGGTTTCGACGAACATCGCCAACGCGGATATGGGCGATTGGCAGAGCACCGGGGCGCCCGACAGCCTCGGGCACCTGCAGAAACGCGCGGAAGCGGCGCATCGCGTCATGGGCAGCGCGACCTCCTTCACCTGCACGCCCTACTGGGCAGGGCATTGGCCCACACGGAACATGCATATCGCGTCCATCGAGAGCGGGGTGACGGTGCTTGCCAATTCCGTTCTGGGCGCGCGCGCGAATCGAGACGGGTTCTTTGCGGTCTATGCGGGCATGACCGGACGCTACCCGCAGTCCGGCCTGCACAGGGACGAAAACCGCAAGCCGACCCATCGGGTCACGGTTTCCGCGCGCCCGCAGGGCACTGCCGACTTCACCGCGCTGGGATATGCGATCGGCGGGAAAGTCCGTAATGGTGTGCCGCTGATCCGTGGGCTGGAGCGGCGCCCGGACCTTGACGAACTCGACGCATTGGGGGTCGGCATGGCGACTTCGGGCGGTGTGGCGATGTTCGTCCTGCCAGGCGTGACGCCCCCATATGGCCCAGAGGCGGACGCCACGGGGCTGCCCGAGACCGAGATCGAAGAGGCGGATATCCAGCAGGTCTTCGACGGGTTCTGCAGCGGCGACGAAACCGGCTTCGAGCTTGTGCACCTGGGATGCCCGCACGCCTCATACGAAGAGGTGAAGCACTACGCCGAACTGTTCGCCGGACGCCGGATCGCCGAGGGGGTCGAGGTCTGGATCATCACGAACCGCGTGGTCCGCGACATGGCGCGACAGGCTGGGTTGCTGGCGCCGCTTCTGGCGGCCGGCGCGAACGTGGTGTCGGACACATGTCCGATTTCGTGTCATTTCGCCTGCACTTGCTCGCCTGATCCGTCCCTGGGTGTAACCCCCAAAAAAATAAGGACGGTCCTCGTGGATTCCGCGAAGCAGGCGCATTACGTCCGCGACATGATCCAGTGTCCCACCCTCTTCACCTCCAGCGAGTTCGCGGTGGAATCGGCCATCTTCGGGCGCTTTGTTCCGAGGGACCGCCGCAATGCCTGAGACATCCTGGACGGCGCGCGGCGTGGTGAAGGGCCTGGCCCGGGGGCGCGCCCTCGTCTCGCGGAAGGCGCTTTCCTTTCTGGGCGATCTCGACATTCGCTCGGGGCGCGTCGTGGGACATTCGAGCGACCTTCTCGGAGAAATCGTCAGCGGGCGGGTTCTCGTGCTTCCCGAAACCCGTGGATCCGCGGGTGCATGGCGGTTCATCTACCAACTCAAGTCCCATGATACTCACCCCGTGGCGCTGATCCTGCGCGAAATGCCCGATCCGTCGGTCACCCAGGGCGCTATCCTCGCGGGCATCCCGATTGTCGTCGCCCGGCAGGACCAGGGGTTCTGGGAGGCCGTGAGGCCGGACGACCTGCTTGCGATCGACGGGGGCAAAGGGCGGATATCCCGCCCTTGAGTCTCACCACGCCCCTATGTAGATTGGCCGAAACAAGCATTTCTGCGCATCGAAAACTCCCTGATCAGGCGGCCGAAAATCCTTTCGGTCCATTCGGATACGGGTTCCGCGCGAGGGGTCCAACAATTCGCGGGCGGAGCGCAGCCGGCATCGCGACCCAGCCGGCATGTCTCTTGACGGATCGGCGTTGTTGCGCAACTCGCGCCTGAGGCGTGAGTTCCCCTTACCCCGTTGACGTCATGCCACGCGGACGATCTCGGCGGTGCCGAGGGCGTTGAAGC
>JAWLCA010000018.1:0-97663 GCA_041687395.1 Paracoccaceae bacterium
TTCTGGCTGCGATAGTACAAAATGCTGCGTCCAAAACCTAAGAAAAACGCCGCGTTATGAAGCAGAAACAGTGGGGTGAGAGTTGTTCAGGGTGAACTACTTACTGAACTGGATCAGGAGGAGGACCTGAGCCGGGAGGGTCAGGCAACCGTCGTGCTGGACTAGCAGCCGGTCGGTCGCCTTTGCCGGATAGACGCGCTGCAGCAACAGGCCATGGCGCGCGCCCAGGCCGGGCGACGTGGCCAGCAGGGCGCGCGCATCCGAGCGGCCCTTCAGCGGATCGCAGAGGGGGACTTCGGTAATTGCCAATCCTGCGGTGAAGCGATCGGCGCGGCGGGCCGACTGAGACTTGATACGACGCTGCCCACCTGCGTCTCCTGCGCCGCAGGCTGACGGTTCACAGATCCGGAATGCCCGGTTCATAGAGATGCAGCGCAAGCCGGACGCGCCCGCCGTCGAACGCCCCATCCCCTGCCGTCAGCACAAGCGGCGTGTCGGCGTAGAACGCCATCGGCGCGGAAAGTAGCCCGCGCGCATAGGATCCGACCCCCGTCCCAAGCCCTGACCCGAAGCGATCCTCGGCACCGGGGTTGCCCAGAGACCAACTCGTCGCCGTCCCGCCGATTGGCTCGACCACCCGCGCGGTCACGGCAAAAACCAAGCTGCCCTCCGGGATGACCTCTCCGGTCAGCGACTGTGGTCCCGGTGCGATCTCTTGATCCAATTCGACAACGCGAAAGGCCATCGCCGCGTTGAACTGCGACAGGGCCACAACGCCACTGCGCCATCCACCACCATCGTGCAGCATTTCGCAGCTCTCGTCGATCACCCAGCCGCGCCAGCCGCGCTGCGGATCGGCGAAAACCCAGCCACCGTTGACGCAGATCGCCAGTCTGCCGGCCTGGCCCGTCCAGGCCCCGGTCGCCGCCATGGGTACCGCCCAGACCGCGCCCTCGTCCGCCACCTCGGGCGGCTCCGCAGTGCTGCACGACTGCAGCCGCAGTTGCACCAGACCGTCAAGCCGCGCCAGCGCCTCGTTCACAGTCACATGCTTCTGCGCCTGCGCGGGCTGCAGCAACGGCAGTCCAAGTTGCGATGTCTCAGCCATCAATCTCTACCCCCGTGAAAGGCCCGGGCCCAACCCGCGCCGAAACCTGCGCCACTTCGATCCGGAACGGCGCGGCAACCCCATCGGCGGTCTTAAGAACCGCCGCATAGGTCCATCGCGGCTCAGACAGCAAGATTTCGCGCCGCATCCGCCCGTCCTTCACCACACGCACCAGATAGCTCTCCGCCTCCTCGCCCAGAGGTACGTCCAGGCCGTCCCACCGGTCGCCGTCGATGCGCGTGCGCCGCACCCAAGCCACCTCCAGACCCTCGCTCCCGCTGCGTATCCGCAGATGGCAAGGTGACAGTGGCCGAAGCCCTGCCCCCTCGAACGCCTCGACACGATACAGGTAAGAAGGATCGTCATAGCCCAGCGCCGCCGCCCCGATGCGGAAATGACGCATCATGCCGCGCGCGGCGGCAGGCATGTCGATCTGCCTCACCGCTGACCCGAGCCGAACCACGTAGCTGCCGACCGGCCAGACAGGGGGCATCACTGCATCGCTGCCCGCCTGACCGCGTAGCCGCAGCCGCAAGTCATAGGTATCAGGCGCGACCAGTTCCGCCTCGGCAAACTGGAACACTTCCCAGTTTCCGGGCGTGCCGTCGCCGATCGCCATCAGGTTCGCGCCGTCCAGCACCGCCGCGACCGAGGCTGAACTCAGCGCTCCGCCGTAAACCCTGACCCGCAGGGCCGGCCCGCGATCCCAGACGCCCGGACGCGCGTGCGGCAGCGCCGTTTCGGTCACGCCAATCGTCGCCGGCGCCTCGACCAATCCGTTGACCTCGTAGTCCGCATCCTGCGAGGATGACCAGATCGCCACCGATCCCGGCCAGGGCGTCGCGGTCACTGCAACATGGGGTGGGTGCGGCATCTCCTCTCCCGAAATCAACGGCAGGTCGAGGAAAAGCGGAAAGACTGGCGCCGGTGGAACGAAGGCCCTTGGCCGCACCGGCACCTCTGCCGCATCGGATGCCGTGAAGACACCGGCCTCTACCCGAACCGCCTCGACCAGCTGCGCCCCAGTGGTCTCAACACGGTCAGCACGATAAAGCCCCGTCCCGGCAGGTCCGTTCAGACGAACAACATCTCCAGGACGTATTGCCCGTGAGGGCGGCACGGCGAAGCGCGCCCCGTCACGTGCCACACGCGCCTGGGCGAGCCAGCGCTCCGCCATCGCGCGCCCCTCGGCCTGCGTCAGAGCCAGCGGAATCTCTGTCTGCGCGGCACTGAAACTCACCTCGTCAGCGAGGATCGCTTCTGCGGCGCGACTTTCGTAGTCGCCCTCCGACTCCACGAAATTGATACGCACCCGACCCGCGATCTCGGCCACCGGCGCGCGTTGGGTCTCGACCGCCCCTCCGACTTCCTCGTCCAGGGCCAGATCATCATGCGAAAACTCGGCCACTGGACGCGCCCCCCGCATCCGGAACACCAACCGCCCGCCTGACTCCACGGCATCGAAGGCATGAGCCAGCATCAGCGGCTGCAGCGCTCCCCGCGCTGTTTCGCCCGACGACAGGCTATAGCCGCGCACCAAACCGTGAAGATCGCTGGCGTCCACCTCGGTCAGGCCGCCTCGGGCACAAATATCCGTAACGACATCCGCCAGCGGCTGCGCTGCGGTCCGCCCCGTCAGCCAATGACCCAACGCATAGTTCGTGCCATCCGACCACAGATCGACATTTCCCGGGAAATACGGAAACGGCCGCGCATCCCAGGCCCAGGCATGCGCGCGGGCCATGTCCACCATCGGCCCACCGTAGATAGTCGAGATCGGGTTGTTCGACGCATCACTCCAATGCCGCGCAATTGCGCGGAAATATTGCATCTGAATCACGTCATCCCGTGTACCGGAACTGGCGCGCGGCAGGAAGGATTCAGACGATTTCGGATCAACGAACTTGTTCGGCTCATTCGTGCCCTTGTCGACCGCTGGGCATCCGTATTCGGTAAACCAGAACGGCTTTGACTGCGGCACCCACGCCGTCGGCGCGGGGGAACGAACCCCGTCAATCCGCTCGTGATGCGGGAGCGACCACCAGCTATTCAGATCCTTGTAGCGCCAGATCCACGGCTCGCCGTGGGCGCCGTCGGTTATGGGACTGCGGACTTGGGCCGCCGCGTCCTCTGCCGAGGGGTAATACCAATCGAACCCCTCCCCGCCGGCCACGTTCGCAGCAAGGTAATCAAGGTTGTAGATCGACCCGAACGCCGCATCGGCATGGTCGTCGCCATCGCGCCAGTCCGACACTGGCATATAATTGTCGACGCCGATGAAATCGACATTCTCGTCCGCCCAGAATGCGTCCAGATGGAAGTAGCGGTTACCATGGTCGTCGCTGTAGCCGAAATACTCCGACCAGTCCGCAGCATAGCTTATCTTGGTCTCCGACCCCAGGATCTGGCGCACCTCTCCCGCGAGCTGACGCAACTGCGCAACGGCCGGGAAGCTGTCTCCCGCCCCCCTGATCTGCGTGAGCCCGCGCATTTCGGATCCGACGCAGAAGGCATCGACACCGCCCGCGGCCTTGCAGAGCCAGGCGTAGTGCAGGATGAACCGCCGATAGGACCATTCGTCGGGGCCCGAATAGACCACGCGGCCGGAAGAAATGGCGAAATGCGATGGCTGCACCGTGCCGAAGAACGCCGCCACCTCCGCCTCGGCTGCAGCCGTCCGATCCGGCGTGCCCGCCTGCCCCGGCGCAACGGAACAGGTGATCCTGCCCCGCCATGGTAGGACCGGCTGATCCAAGGCATTGGTATAGGGATCGGGCCGACCATTGTCGGCCAACTGCCCCATGAGCAGGAAGGGATAGAACACCGCGG
This sequence comes from Paracoccaceae bacterium, assembly GCA_041687395.1. Lineage (GTDB taxonomy): Bacteria > Pseudomonadota > Alphaproteobacteria > Rhodobacterales > Rhodobacteraceae > JAWLCA01. The sequence goes on from JAWLCA010000018.1 coordinate 3,938, forward strand.
CTTGCCCGCCTGCGCGAATGGCCTGCAACGCCTCGATCACCGAGTCATCGGTGGGCGTACCACCATAGACGGGCCGGCCGTCCACGCGGCCCACCTCGCGGGCCTGCGCCCGCATCACCCCGCAAACACTCCACGGCAACTGTTTTCCGTCGGCGGCTTTCTGTTCCACCATCGGCTCGACACGGCATGCACCGCAGCGCAGATCGTCTCCGAACCACGACACGATCACCAGCGCCGACTCGCACCGTGGCAGTTCCTCGCGCAGCGCGATCAACGAACTTTCAAAGTCGGTCTTGCCACCGGGAGAGTTCACGTTCACCGGCACATTGACGCCCAGCCCGCGCTCGTGGTGAACCGGCGTCGTCGCAAGCGCATATTCGCCCGTGCCGGGCATCAGCGCGACACCGCGCAACGTCGCCGCCAGATCGCTCGCCACCACGCTCGCCCTGGCCGGGCGGAACACCTCGAAGTTGAACTGGGGTACGCGGTTCCCGAAGCGGCCGAGTTCCAGCCCCTCCAGAACCACGTAGGCGATGCCGCGATAGGCCGGGGCGCGCGCTGCCCCCTCTACCGCGACGATCTTCGGATCCGGCAACTGGTCTTCCGTCCCGGTGTAGACGCGCAGCGGCAGATCATCGCGCGCGATCTCCTCGCCATCTGCCCATACGCGGCCTACGCGCAGAATCTCGCCCTCGCACAGCGCAATTGCCAGACTGATGGAATAGGAGAACTGGCGGGTCGTCACCTTCGGCCCGCCGCCCTTGCCGCCGCGCTGGGTGCTGTTGCGCGCGCGTTCTTCAAACCGCGTCGCCCAGATGACCTGCCCCGCGACCCGCATCCGCCCGTAGACCAGTGGAAGGGGCGCTCCCTCGCTGGCGCCGGTCAGACGAAAGCGGTCCACCCGCCCCATCTCGACAGGCTCCGAGCCAGAGCCTAGAAGCCGCTGATCGATGGCGCGCCCGATTGTCGCCCCGACAGCCCGACCGATCATCGCACCGGACAGGCCAAGAAACGTCCCACCGAAACTTCCGCCGATGGCGGCCCCGGCCGCAGAAAGCAACATCGTCGCCATCATGGAACTCCGTCAGGGAAACGTGAAGAACGCCACGATCCGGCGGCGCCAGGGTGCCGAAAGGGGGCTTTCGGTAACGCTGTGACCGTCGTAGGCATGGATGAAACTGGATGACTCGCCGATTTCGGCCGCGATCCCAAGATGCTTGGCGATTGACCCGTCGCGCATCCTGAACAGCAGAACATCCCCGGGCGCGATCGCGCCGGAGGGTCGTTGTAACAAATGCCTCAACGCCGCACGCCAGAGAACCTCGTCACGCTGCGGCTCGGCCCAGTCGGGCGAATAGGGCGGCACCGCTTCCGGTTCCGTCCCGTAGATCTCGCGCCAGACCCCACGGACCAACCCCAGGCAATCCGCCCCTGCACCGCGGCACGAAGCCTGATGCCGATACGGCGTGCCGGTCCAGCCACGCGCGATGGTCACAACCTGACTTCCTCGGTCCGCGCTCACCGGTTCAGGCTCCCGCCGTCGTTGCGCTTTCCGTTCGCTGGAAAGGCAGCCATCCAGTCCTCGCCCGGAATGTGTGGAAACCCCCTAAAGTTCAGAAGATTGCCGAATTTCTCGCGACAGGTCGCTATCCTCTTGTCGCAGCCCGCCTCCAGCCGGCACTGGTCACCCGCGCCGACCGGGGGGCCTAGCGACTGCCACAACTCCACCATCCGGACTTCCGAGTCCTGACGGTCATTCTTGACCATGCCGACCAACCCGGCGGCGGCGCCAGACAGCATGGTCAACCGCCCGTGCTCGAACCAGCGCGGTCCAAAGGCCTCGACGCCAGAGAGGCGAAAGACCCGATCCTGCTCGACCCCCATGATCGTGGCTGGCACGGAAAACGCGGGCAGGCCGGTATCGACCCGGCACTGCCCGTCACCCAGTACGGCACTACAATCGCGCTGAAACACCCGCCCCCGCGGATGGTTCAGCATTTCCGTCAATCCGCGCAGTTCGGCGCGAAAGGCGCCTCCTGCGCGCGTGATCTCGCCGATCGAGCCGCGAAACAGCATCTCGCGCTGCTCCACGTCTGCCCAGTTCACCTGCCACAACCGCACCTCGGCCCCGTCGTAGCGCCCTGCCAGAATGTCCGCCTCGGTCAATCCGGCATCGGTCAGCGCACCCAGAGCCTCGGTATTGTCGACCGCCAACCCGGTGCCCTGCTGCAATGCGCGTGCCGTCAGGCCGGAGGCCGCGCGAAAACTCATCCCCTCGAACGCCAGATCGCGGTCGTGATCGGTGAAACCCAACACAACCCCGTCTCGCCGCGTCACTGCCCAGGCACGGCAGATGGTCGTCGTGCCGGTTTCCAGATGTGCCTTCAATGCATTCACAGCCGCACCTCGATCACCGGCACGTTCGGCAGATCACCCGCCTGAAAACTGGAAACGGCAACAAGGATTCGGTCGGTATCGAACCGCACCGGCACGTCGAACTCGTATCCCGCCGTCACAACGGCGCCTGTTGGCGGGGGCACTTCAAACCTGACAAGGCCGGTGGCTGGATCCACCGACCACCGATCTGCCTGCCCCACCCCGTCCAGCGCCAGTTGCACCGTACCGGCCACCGGCTTGCGGATCTCGCGTGCGTGGCTTTGTGCGCCGCTGACATAGGTCTTGCGAAGCACGAACATCGCGTTTTCGCCATCGCCTACCCCGATCACTTGGTCCGTCGCGGTGATCGGCTGCGAGGCAGGGGCAGAGCGGAAGTCGGCCCAGTCCTTCCAGCGAAACCCGTTCAGCTGTCCCGCACGGGCTTCGAAGAACGCGATAAGCGCCTCAAGATCGTCCAGATTCCGCAGTCCGAGACCCGCATCATAGCGTCGGCGCGACTGCGACCATGGAGAATTGCGCTCCTCGTGCCCGCTCACCAGCGTCACGATCTCGGTCCGCCGCTCCGGCCCACCGACCGACCCGAAGGAAAGGTCGGCGGGAAATCTGATCTCGTGAAATCCCATCGCTCATCTGTTCCTCTGCCCGCGCGCCAAGGCCCGCGCCATCTGGGCGGCGATCTGGCTCTGGCTGCGCTGGAACCCCTGCACATCGGGCGTACTGACGTTCAGCACCATGTTCACCGGGCGCCCCCCGCCCGCAGTCTGCACGCCCAGCTTGCCATCAGGGCCGCGCGCCAAGGGCATGATCGCCTCGGGCCCTGCCTCACCCATCAGCCCGCGCCCGCCGCGCATGGGAAACGTCACCGGGCTGCTGACTACGCCCCCACGCGCAAACGGCATCACGCGGCCCTGCGAAAAAGCGCCGCCATCCGCAAACGGCAACAGCCCCGCCATCATGGCGTTGATCCCCTGAGCCATCGCCCCGCCGACCGCCCCCTGAACCGGACGCATCGAGGCATTGTAGACCGCATCCACCATGCTGCGCGCCACCTGCCGCAGCGCGTCCGACAGCTTCATCCCGTCGAACACCAGCCCGTCGAACGCCCGCCGCAGGCCCCCGCCGATCGAGGCCGACAGGCTCTGCACCTCGCGCCCGGTAAAGGTCATCACGTCGCGTAGACGCGCCAATTCTCCCTCGAAGGCCACGGTGACGCCCTGCGCCCCCGCCAGCGTCGACTCCAGCGCGGCGATCTGCTCGCCCAGCCCCTCAATCTCGTCCATCACTCGCTCCATCGCCTGCCCCAATTGCTGAAGATCGCGGCACCCCGGATCGGGGGCCGCGCCTCACTCCATCAGGGAATGCCGCAGACAGCTCGGCCAGCCGCGCCCGTGTTAGCGGTGCTGCACCCCCTTCGATGCCCAGCATGATCAGAAGTTCCGCAGGCGTCAGCCGCCAGAACTGATCTGGCGTCAGACCAAGATCATGCATCCCGGCCCGCATCAGCCCGCGCCAGTCAAAACCCGCCACGGCCGCCTCAGCCAGGCACAGTGAATGCGCGGGCGAGGAGTTGTGCCGCCACCCGCGCCGCCTCGATCGGGCCGCCCTGCACCTCGACCGTCCGCAGATCTTCCGCCGTGCCCGCCCAGCCGCCACCGCGCAGCCCGGCGACCAGCAACGCCACAACGTCACGAGTGGAAAACCGCCCGCCCTCGAACCGCTCCACCAAGTCGATCAGCGTGCCCGTTGCCAGCGCCGCCTCCAACTCGGCCAGCGCGCCTAGCGTCAACTTGCAGACGTACCTTTCGCCATCCAGCCAGACCGCCACTTCTCCCGCAAGCGGGTTTGCCATCACAACGCCTCGAAGCTCAGCGCCCCGGCCGAAGCGAGGCTCAGTTCATAGGTCGCCTCGCCGTTGTGGCTGCCGGCGTAGTCGATGGCCGTGATCTGGAACGGTCCCTCGACTACGCCGAAATGGGGAATGATCACCTGAAACGCCGGTTGCTGCGCATCAAAGAAGATCTGCCGCGCGCGCTCGTCCGTCGCCTCGTCGCGGAACACGCCGGAACCAGAGATCGAGGCCGACTTCATCCCCGCTCCCGCCAGCAACTCGCGCCAGCCCCCCTGCGATTCGAGGCTGGTCACATCCACCGTCTCGGCGTTGAAACTGATGCGCGTGGCGCGAAGGCCCGCGATGGTTTCGAACCCGCCGTCGCCGGTCAAGTCGATCTTGATAAGCAGGTCCCTGCCGTTCTGGGCACCCATGATCATCCCTCCATTCGTTCACCCTGCGCCGGCCCCATTGGGTCCGCGCGTCACTCTTCCACCCGCGCACGAAAGGTCAGATCGATCCGGCGCACCTCGGGTCGGCCGGTCCTTTTCGCCACCGCCTTGAGGAACCAAAGCCCCACCAGGCGTCCACGCGACAGGACCAGCGTGGCGTCGACAAGCGCGTCAGACACCGTCGCCGCCACGGTTTTCGCCGCCTGAAACCCGGCCGAATTGGACACCACCGAAACGACGAAACGATGTTCGGCCCCCGCGCGCGATTTGTCGGATCTGTCGAGCACCTCTTCCGGGCCGATCAACACGTAAAGGCTGGGCGAAATTCCTGCTGGCACGGCGTCGAACACCGCATCTCCGACCAGGGCACCCAGGTCCGAACTGCCCCGCAAACGCTGATAGATCGCGGCCTGCAGCGCGGCCGCCATGGCGTAGCTCATGCCGGGGTCTCCTCTCGTGCCAGGCATAGAAGATACCGCCCCTGCGGATCGCGTTCGGCCACCGAAAGGATTCGAAAAATCCGCACCCCGTCACGGAAGCGCTGGTCCGGCCGGGGCCTCGATGGCGCACCCGGCGGGGCACCGCGGACGGAGATCCGCCAGACCACATGTGACGTTGTCACGGCGTCCGCAAGGACTTCGCGCCCCGTCCCTGCACGAACCTCGGCCCAAAGCTCTCCCAGCGCCACCCAGGATTGCAGGAAGCCGCCCATGCCATCCGGCAGGGACGTCGCCTCTTCCAGCACCAGCGGACGGTTCAACGCGATAGGCTTCACCGGATGCCTCCGCCCAGCGTGCGCAGCGTCCGCCAGCGCGAAATCAAGGCAGAAATGCCCAGCGGCAATTCGCCCAGATCCGACTGCCCCTCGCGCGCCTCGTAATACTGCGCGGCCAGCATCAACACCGCCTGCCGCAGGTCCGCCGACACGTTGATCCAAGCGGGGCCGAACCCCGCGATAAAGTCGATCTCCGCCTGCCCCCCCGCCGGAATCGATGGCAAGACGATCCCGGCCGGGATGACACAGGGTCCGTGCAGGTCGGGCTCATGCCGATAGTGTGTCGAATCGATCACTACCGGCGCACCGCCACGGGGGACGATACGCATCTCGGACACCTCAAGCACGGGTGCCACCGGCAGGAGCTGAGCCCCGGGGTCACGCCAGCGCGCGACGGTCCAGGTGAAGTCGCGCGCGATCAGCACCTTTCCGGTGCGCCCCTCGATGGCCGCAATCGCGGCTCTGAGACATCCGGCAAGCCGCCCATCCTGTGCCGCATCGTCGGCGAAGCCGGTGCCCAGACGCAGGTGATCGCGGAACTCTGCCACCGGCAGGATTGCATCCGGCAGCGTCGTCCGCTCGCTCAGCATCATCATAAATCTCCTGGTGTTCCCTCGGCCGAACAAGCCAGGCGCACGCCGCCGCCATCGCAAGGACAGAGGGAGGAACGACAAAGCGACGCGTCATGCGCGGCGTGCGCCCGAAAGCGGCGCCGATCCAGCCCGGATCGACGCCAGCCTTGGGCACCCATCAGCTGACGGCAAACTTCAGAAGCTTGATCGCTGCGAAATCGCTGACATCGCCGCCCACGCGCTTCGTGGCATAGAAGAGCACATGCGGCTTGGCGCTGAACGGATCGCGCAGAACCCGCAGATCGGGCCGGTCGGCGATCGTGTAACCTGCACGGAAGTCGCCAAAGGCGATGGCATAAGCATCGGGCGACATGTCTGGCATGTCCTCGGCGATCAGCACCGGATAGCCCATCAGCCGCGCAGGTTCTGCCGCCGCCAACCCGTCCGCCCACAGGAACCGCCCGTCAGCGTCCTTCATCTTCCGTACCGCACCCGCGGTCTTGGAGTTCATGATGAAGGTCGCGTTGGCGCGATAGGTCGCATTCAGAGCATAGACGAGATCGATGATCGCATCCGAAGCATTCATGGTGGCAAAATCGCCGGCATTGCCGGTTGAGATGTAACCAAGGTTATCCCAGGCCCAGCTCTCCTGCGCTATCTTGCCGTGCGTTAGGAATCCGCGCGGCTTGTCGATCCCATCGCCATTGATGAAAGCCTGCGCCTCGGCGCGGGCGAACTTGTCGGCGATCCGGCCAGCCAGCCAACCCTCGATGTCAAAGGCACTGTCATCGAGCAGGCGCTGGCTGGCCTTCGGCATCGCGGACAATTCATGCAGCGGAATGGTAATCCGCTCGATCTGGGGTGTCGCGCTCTCGCTCACCGACGCCGTTTCGGTGGCCCAGCCGGACCCCATGTCGCCATGATCGACCAGCACATCGAACGAGGTCGCCTCGACAGTCACCACATTCGCAATGGACCGGATCGACCCGGTCGATTTCAGCACGCTGCGAATAGTGTCGGCGGTTTGCGGATCGACCAGATAGCCGCCCTCCCCGGCAACGACCGTGTTCAGGCCCTTGCCCTCAAGCACAAGGCCCCGCATTGCGTCGTCGTCGCCATTGCGCAGATAGCCGTTGAAAGCCTTGCGATGGGGCACGTCGACTTCGGCCGTGGCCGAAAGTGCGGGGCGCGCGCCGGCGCCGAGATGTCTGCGATCCAGCATGGTCAGTCGCTCTTCCTGTTGTTGCAGCCTGAGTTTGATGTCGGCCTGAAAGCCCTTGATCTCGCCTATGAAACCGGACAGCGCAGCCTTGACATCCGCAACCGGCCCGTCGGCCTTCACGTTCAAATCACTCATCGTTTCATCCTCATTGAAGGTTGCGGCGCCAGCGCCTCACTGCTCCGCCAGCCCACGCCGTGCATCTTCGATTGCCGCAGCCAGATCCCGCAGCAGCGAGGTCGCATCGTCGGATTTCGCCCCAACCCGCGCTTCGGGAAGCATCGGGAAAGTCACCAGAGACACTTCCCACAAATCCAGTTCGACCAGCTTGCGCGCACCCCGCCCGTCGGGTTCGGCGCGGATGGTCCGATAGCCGATCGACAGCCCGTCGATCGCCCCCGCGCCGACCAGCGCCACCGCCTCTCTGCCTTTAGCGACGTTGGTCAGCAGCCGCCCCTTTACGTACAGACCGCGATCATCCTCGCTAACCTCCTCCCAGACTCCAATCGGCAGGGCCGGATCGTGCTGCCACAGCATCTTGACCCGCCGCCCTGCCGCCTTCAGGCGCGTCAGCGACGCAGCATAAGCGCCCTGCATGACCACGTCGCCGCCCTGGTCCCTACGCCCAAAAAGGCTCGCGTAGCCCTCGACCGTCGTGCCGTCCGACACGACAACACCGGCATCCGACCGGTGGAACTTGTGTTCCAGTTGCATTGCTTCCTGCATCGTGTTTGTCCCGCTCTTCGAAATTCGCGCAACGCCGGAGACGGCGCTCAGTCCTCGTCCATCAATCGAGGCAGGCCCAGAAGTACTCGCTTCTCTGCTTCGCTCAGGAAGCTTGCCGCACCGACCCGGTGCCATTGCTGATCCCGTTCGTCGGCAAGGGCCGGTACCTGATCGAGATCCGGGCGAAGCTCCACCTGCTCTCCTGCGAAGCCCGATAGCCAATGCGCGACCGCTGCGGCGATCCGGCTGACCAGCGGTACCACCGTCAACCGATAGAAAGCGCGGTTGGCCTCCTGATAATTCGCGTAGGTCGCATCCCCCGGAACGCCCAGCAGCATCGGCGGAATGCCGAATGCCACCGCGATATCGCGCGCCGCTGCCTCTTTGGTCTTGTGAAACTCCATGTCCGACGGCGAAAAGCCCATCGGCTTCCAGTCGAGGCCTCCTTCCAGCAGCATTGGCCGACCGGCGTTGCGCGCGCCCTGGTGGTGCATCTCCATCTCGTTCACCAACCGGTCGTATTGCTCGGCGCTCAGCGTCGCCTGCCCGTCAGCGCCTTTGAAGACAATCGCCCCGGACGGCCGCGCTGCATTGTCCAACAGGGCCTTGGACCAGCGCGCCGCGCTGTTGTGCACATCGATTGCCGTGGCCGCCGCCTGCATGGGGGAAAAGCCGTAGTGGTCATCCTGCGGATGAAAGGTCTTCACGTGACAAACGGGTGAAACGCCACCGGACGCGTCGAAGCGATGCTTTCTGTTGCCGACCGCATATTCATAAGCAACCGGCCAGCCATCCACACCCGGCACGACACTCATCCGATCTGACCGCAGCACGTGCAGTTCGATCGGAAGCGTGCCGGTACCCTGCACCGCTTCCAGATACCCGTCACCCGACAGCAAGAGCTGCCCGTAAAGTGCTTCGAACAGCTCTGCCTTACCCTGCGCGGTGTTTGGTCGCCGGATCAGGTTGAGGACCGGATGCGCATCATAGCGCCGCTCTGCGTCCTGCAGCACCAATGGCAGCGCGGCCGCCGCCTCCGAGATCAATTTCACCGCTCGAAACGCCACCGGGTTACCCTGGAATCCGGTGCGCGTCAGCGAGACGGTATCCCGCGGGCTCCAGGCGACGCCGCCTGTACCGTGCCATGCGACGACCTTCCCGCCCGTCAGGTGTCCGGTGGCAGAGGCTTTTGCCTCGACCCCTTCGCGCTCGCGCTTCAGAAACTCGAAAACCATCCCTGCGCCTCTCCCTCCGCCCCTGCTTGACAGGCTCGACCGCGCGCGTCCTTCTCGGCCCATGACCAAAGCGCCTCAGTCCAACCGTATCGAGGCCCGCCGCGGCCAGGCCCTGCTGCTATGCATCTTCTGGGCGCCAGTGACCGGCGCCGCGCTGCTGTTTCTGCTGGCCGGTCTCTGGCTCCTGCCAAGAAACCCGCTGGCCGGCGCTATCCTCGCCACCTGCGGGGCGATCCTTTTGCCCGTCACTGGTGCGATCATGGCGATCTGCCTGCAGTCCCTGCGCGTCGACGGACCAATTCTGGAGCTCGGGCCCGCCGGACTTCGGGACCGCTGGATCTGCGACGAAACGATTCCGTGGGAACATCTCACGTGGCGCAGCGTGACCACGCCCCGCGGCCCGGCGCCGCCGCAGTTCAGAACGAACCGACTGATCCCCACGCGCTGGCCCTATCGGCTGCTAGCGGTACTGAATACCCTTCTGCGACAGCCACCCTATACGGTGCTCCCCCTCGCCACGGGCAGGTCTGCTGCAGAATTGTCCGAACTGATAGCCCGCTTCCGCGAACCCTCAGCCCAGTGACCGCACCTTCGGATCCAGCCGCGCGTTCGACGGCGACAGGATCAGATCGAAGATCGCCCAGACCAAGGCATCAACGCGGTCCGGGCTGCCCTTGCCCTCGTAGCCCTCGGCCGTCATCCGCACCATTTGGTCCTCCAGCAAAGGCAAGCCCCGCACGTGTTTCACGCGCGCCTGTTCGTACAGCGCCGCCACCGGCTCCGCCCGTATGCCCTTCTTCTTTCCGGCCCTCAGGCCCCGAAACGGAATGAGCGGATCGACCTGCCGCACCAATGTCTCGATCATGTCGCCGCCCTGATTCACCTCGGCCACCAACCGGTCGGCACCATGGCGATGATACGCCGCGATCGCTTTCCTCGCCCAATCGAGCGGGGTTGCGCCCTGAATGCTTGCATCTTCAAGCACGTAGGCAACCCAATTGTGCGGCTGTCCCTTCGTGACAGCTCCAACGACGACGATGCCGCATTCATCGGACCCGCCGTGCGAGGTTACCGGAGGATCCACCGCGACGACCACGCGGTCGAGCGCGGGCACCGCCTGCACCCGCTGCCGCTCGATCATCGCGTTGGTCCAGAGCGCCCCCTCGATATCCTCCAGCAGTACCCCGTCCAGCTCCTGCCGGCCCTTCCGGGTGCCGGCGAACCGCGCCCGCACTTCTTCAAGGAAGCTCTGCGCCAGCCAAGCCCGGTTCGCCTCGGTCGGCGCATGGGTCACTACGGTCGAACGGCGCTTCAGCAAATCCTTGAACACCTCGACGTTCCGCGGCGTGGTCGTGACCACCTGCTGCGGATGCTCGCCCAGCCGCAGCGCGAACTGCAGGTTGTCCCAGGTCTCCTCGCCCTTCTTCCACTTTGCCAGCTCGTCCACCCAGGCGGCGTCGAACTGCGGGCCCCGCAGCCCCTGTGGGTCGTGGGCGGAAAACACCTGCGCCACCGCCCCGTTCGGCCAGACCAGCCGGCGCCGCGTGGCTTCCCACTCGGGCCGGCGGTCGGGGGGCGAGCACGCCAGAATGCCGCTTTCGCCAAAGATCATCACCTCACGCGCCTCGTCGTAGCTTTCGCCAATCAGTGCCACGCGGCGGCAGCGTCCCGCATCCCAGGGCCGGGCGCCTTCCACCTGCGCCCGCACCCACTCCGACCCGGCGCGGGTCTTGCCCGCGCCGCGCCCGCCCATGATCACCCAAGTCTTCCACGCGCCCTCGGGCGGCAGCTGATGGGGCAGCGCCCAGAAGTCGAACAGATAGGGCAGCGCGCCCAGCGCATTGGTGTCCATGCCATCGAGGAACTCATCCCAGACCTCCGGCCCCGCGGAGGCGAGCAAGGCGGCGCCCGACCTCAGATCGGGCGGCGTCGAAATCGAGCTCTCGCGTGGGGTCGAGGATGCCGAGTTGCTGCCTGAGTCTTTCAACGCTCTGTTTCTCCCCGAGAACCTTGTCCAGAGCCTTGCGAAGCTCTGTGCCATAGCCAGCGGATGCGCTGGCTTGATCCAGCCTCCCCGCACTGAAATCGTCCAGCGCAATGCTCAGCACCTGCGCCGCGGTCGAAAGCAGCCCGATCGCCTCATCGATCAGGATCGGTGCAGATGTCTCTTTCGTAATCTCGGTCATGTACGACATGGCTCAGGCTCCGTTTCTTGTTTTTGTTTTTTTTGCCTTTGCTGCGTCAGAGACAGAAAAAGCGGCCCCAGGCTTCCCCGTGCCGCTTGCCCACTTCTCCTAGCATGCCAAAACGTATACTTCAGGGAGTGCGCTGAGTCAAGTTTTCTATCTCTGGTTGTGCTCGCCTCAGCGCGCGGAGAGGCAGGAAATCGTTAAGACACTGACATCAACCCATTGAAATATAAGTCAGTCCTGTACCTCGTCCTGCTGTGCTCGCTCTGCTTCGATCTGGCGCCAGACCGCCACGTTGCGATTGTGCTCCTCCAGCGTCACCGCGAAGGCATGCCCGCCAGAGCCGTCCGCCACAAAGAAGATGTAGGGCGTATCATCGGGATCCAGGGCCGCTGCGATGCTGGCGCGGCCGGGATTCGCTATGGGCGTCGGCGGCAAGCCGTCGATGACGTAGGTGTTGTAGGGCGTCTCGGCGCGCAGTTCGCTTTGCCTTATGCCGCGTCCCAGAATGCCCTGCCCGTTGGTGATGCCATATATCACCGTCGGATCGGTCTGCAGCCGCATTCCCTGGTTCAACCGGTTGACGAAGACGCTGGCGACCTGGCGCCGCTCATCCGGCACACCGGTCTCCTTTTCGATGATCGAGGCCATGATCAGCGCCTCGTCGGGGCTGTTGTAGGGCAGATCGTCGGCCCGGCTCAGCCACAAATCCTCAAGAATCCGGGCCTGCCGCGCCTGCATCTCGGCGATGATCGCGGCGCGGTCTTGGCCCTGGCTTACCTCGTAGCTGTCAGGAGCCAGGCTTCCCTCGGCAGGGATTTCCTCGATTGTGCCGCTCAGGAAATCCGCTTGGCGCAGGGATTCGGCGACCTGCCAGCTCGTCACCCCCTCGGCCAGCGTCACGCGGAATCGCAGATCACCGCTTTCTGTCGCCTCCAGATATTCCTGCGGCACCTCGTCGACCTCGGGGACGAACTTCACCACCTCGACGAAGCGGCCGGTTGCCGGATCCACTTCGCGCAGGATCTTCTCGGCCGTGGCGACACCGATGCGATAGTTCACCTCGGTGCCGCAGGTTGACTGACCGCCGCGTGTGATGATGTCGAGGATCTCTTCCATCGAGGCATGCGGCGGCACCAGATAGCTGCCGAACCGCAGCGATTGCGCCTTTTCGGTATAGTCCGCCCCCATGCGGAAGAGCGCAGGGCTGGTGATCGCGCCCTGTTCGTCGAGCGATCGCGCCACGCCGGTGATGCTGCCGCCGCGCGGAACCTCAAGGCAGATCGCCTGCTCCAGCGGTCCCTCGCTGGTGAACTGCCGCTGCCCCCAGGCCAGCAGCCCGCCCAGCAGGAACAGCACCACCACGAACAGCGTCAGCGCGTTGGACGCAATATGTTTCCACATCAGGCGTCGACCCGTCCCAGCACGAGGCTCGCGTTGGTGCCCCCGAAACCAAAGGAGTTCGACAGCGCCACGTTGATCTCGCGCTCGCGCGCCGTGTTGGGCGCCAGATCCAGCACCGGTTCCACCGCCGGGTTGTCCAGATTGATCGTCGGCGGCGCCACCTGATCGCGGATCGCCAGCGTGCAGAAGATTGCCTCGACCGCGCCTGCAGCACCCAGCAGATGCCCGATGCTCGACTTGGTCGAACTCATCGTGGCCTTCGCGGCCGCATTGCCCATCAGCCGCTCTACCGCAGCCAGTTCGATCGTGTCGGCCATCGTGCTGGTGCCGTGGGCATTGATGTAGTCCACCTGATCCGGCGTGATCCCGGCGCGTTTCAGGGCCGCCTGCATCGACCGGTATCCCCCTTCGCCATCCTCGGACGGCGCGGTGATGTGATAGGCGTCGCCCGAAAGGCCATAGCCCAACACCTCGGCATAGATCTTTGCCCCGCGGGCCCGCGCGTGTTCATACTCTTCCAATACCACCACGCCCGCGCCCTCTCCCATCACGAAGCCGTCACGGTCGGCGTCATAGGGCCGGCTGGCCTTCGTCGGATCGTCGCCGCGCTTGGTGGACAGCGCCTTGCAGGCATTGAAGCCGGCGATCCCGATTTCCGAAATCGGGCTTTCCGCGCCGCCCGCGACCATCACGTCCGCATCGCCCCACTGGATCAGCCGCGCCGCATCGCCGATGGCGTGCGCCCCGGTGGAACAGGCCGTCACCACCGCGTGGTTCGGCCCCTTGAAGCCGTAGCGGATGCTGACCTGGCCCGAAATCAGGTTGATCAGCGCGCCGGGGATGAAGAACGGACTGACGCGGCGGGGCCCGCGCTCCTTGATCAGGATGGCGGTTTCCGCAATCGACGACAGCCCGCCGATGCCGGAGCCGAGCATCACCCCGGTGCGCTCCCGGCTCTCGGTATCCTGGGGCATCCAGCCGGAATCCTCAATCGCCTGCTGCGCCGCAGCCATCCCGTAAAGGATGAAGTCATCGACCTTGCGGCGCTCCTTCGGCTCCATCCAGTCGTCGGGATTGAAGGTGCCGTCGCTGCCATCGCCAAGCGGGATTTCACAGGCATAGGTTGTGGCCAGATGGCTCGCGTCGAACCGCGTGATGGTGCGCGCGCCCGACTTGCCCGCCAGCAGCCGCGACCACGTCGCCTCCACTCCGCAAGCCAACGGAGTCACAAGCCCCAGTCCGGTAATCACAACCCGCCGCATGTCGCGCCCCCGCTCTTTCTGAACCGGAGGTGGTGATACACAGGAACGCCTGTCAGGAAAAGACCGCTGGCGCGATCACGGCGATAGCCGGCCTACGCCGGAGCCACACGACCGCATGATCGGCAACCGTGGCGGGAGCGCATGAAAAAAGGCGCAACGCGATCCGCGCTGCGCCTGTTCTGTTCGTGGGTCGGTGTTGCCCGAAGGCGGTCAGCTCAGAAGCTGATGACCTGGGTGTCGTCGCCCATGATCGCCGCGGCCGCCGCAGCCGGATCTGCCGGGGTGATCCCCTCCAGCAGCACCTCGGGGCCCTCGCCGCGGCCCGGCAGGTAGATCGCACAGACCTCGACCTTGGTTTCGCTGTTCTCCATGATCATGCGCATCAGGCCCTGCGGGCTCATGTCGCGCGGCGGTTGCGGGGCGGTCGCAGTTTCCGGCGCCTCGCGCAGGGCAATGTCGCCAGCAGGGCCGCAGAGAAGGATCTGCGCCGACTTGCCCTGCTGGATCGCGGCATTGGTCAGCACCATCGCCATCAACTGCGTCTGCGGCTCTGCCGAGGTCAGGATCGTCATCAGCTTGTCCGGGCCATCCGCGGCGGCCGGGGCGGCGGCGGTAAAGCCCGCGGCAAGGGCAAGGGTGCAGGCGGTCAGGGTCTGTCGGATCATGTTCAATCTCCTTTGATCACGGTTCTGAAAAAATGCGCGCCCTGCATGGGAGGTACAGGGCGCGCAGGCTGCGACGGCGCGGGTGGGAGTGCCCGGCCGCCAAACTCTGTCGCGCCTAGAGGTCTTCCTCGGGGCGCCAGATCAGGGACTGAACGGTGTAGACAAGGATCGCCGCCCCCACCGCGCCCAGCGCCGCCACACCCAGCATTACGATCAGATCAATCGGTCCGCCGATGTCGCGCAGCGCCGACTTGGTGATCCAGAAGGTGAACAGCACGGCCGCCACCGCACCAAAGGGCATCGCGATCTGCGCCAGCAGGAACTTGCGCCACGACACCGCGCGGTCGCGGATCAGCACATAGAGATAGGCCAGCGTCACCAGTACCGCCGCCGCGACCAAGCCCCAGAACAGCCAGCGGCCGAACATCTCCTCGAACACGGCGAGCAGCGTCTCGAATGTCATTTCCTTCATGGCCGTCTCCTCTCAGGCCTTGCCGCGCAGCATGGCGTTGTAGGTGGCCTTCAACGCCACTTCCTTCATCAGCCAGCTGATCCAAAGCTCTTCCAGCGGCGCGATGATGCCGGGGAAGCTGGGCACCAGATTGTCCTTGTAGTCGAACTCGATCAGCATCGCCCTGCCCACGCGGGTGATCAGCGGGCACGAGGTGTAGCCGTTGAAGGTCTCGGTCCCTTCGCGCCCCTCGATGTCGGCGATCAGATGATCCTCGACCACCGGCAGGTGCCATTTCACGCTCGCCGCGGTCTTGCCCTTGGGCACACCATTGATGTCGCCGATCCCGAAAACGTTGGGATAGCGCAGGTGCCGCAGGGTGGCCTGATCGACCTCGATCCAGCCCTGATCGGTCCAGCGGTCGGCCCAGGACAGGCCGGAGTCGCGCACCACCTGCGGCGCGCGCTGCGGCGGGATCACGTTCAGGAAGTCGTAGCCAAGGTCTACGTCGCCCTCGGGCGTGGCATAGGTGGCGACCTTGCGGTCGGCGTCCACCGCCTTCAGCACATGCTCGTGGCGCACGCCGATGCCGCGCTGCTCGAACAGCATCCGCACCTTCTCGGCCACGATGGGCACGCCGAACAGCGACTTCGACTGCGCTGTATAGATAATCTCGACGTTGTCGCGGGTGCCCTTGCGGGTCGCCATGTCCTCGGCCAGAAAGGCCAGCTTCAAGGGCGCGCCGGCGCATTTCATCTCGGTCGCCGGGCGGCCGATGTGCAGCACGCCCCCCCGGTCGGTCACGGCTTCCAGCTCGCGGTTGGTGGCGGCGGCGGCGGCGGGCGAGTGATAGTGGCCACCGATGCCGTTGCGGCCGATCATGTCGGTGGAAAACCCCTCGATCGCATCCCAGTCCAGCGTCAGGCCGGTGGCGACGATCAGATAGTCATAGTCCAGCCGCGTGCCGCCGGCGGTGGTGACGGCCTGCGCCTCGGGGTCGATCTCGGCGGCATAATCCTCGATCCAGCGCACGCCGCGCGGCAACCAGTCGCCGGTGCCGCTGATCGAATAGCTCTCGGGCTTCAGCCCGGCGGCGATCAGGGTGAAGCCCGGCTGATACCAGTGCTCCTTGCGGCCATCGACGATGGTGATTTCGGCCCCGTCCAGTCGCGATGCCAGCCGGTTGGCGATACCTGCCCCGCCGCCGCCCGCGCCGACGATGACGATTCTGGCGCTTGTGCGTACCTGCGCCTGCGCACGGCCCGCCGATCCGGCCGCAGCCAAGGCAAGGCCACCTGCCGCCAGCCCCAGAAATCCCCGGCGCGATGCGCCCAGATCCTCGAATCGATACATGCGCTTCCTCCTGCATACATTGAAATACTTGCATGGCAGAGTCAGGCTTTCCTTGATCCAGGTCAAACCCAAGGCGAAAGATCGCCGTGGCGCGGGCTGTCAGACATGATCCATGTCAAGGCAGCGGCGGCGCAGATGTCGCAGGCTTCAAAGGCATGCAGACCATGAGGACACCATGAGGCTGACGATCCGCACCAACCTTGCGCTGCGCACGCTGATGTATTGCGGCGTGCACGGGGACCGTGTCGTCAGGACGCAAGAAATCGCCGAGGCCTGCAATGCCTCGGGCAATCACCTCGCCCAGGTGATCCACACGCTGGGGCAACTGGGCTTCGTCTGCACGGAGCGCGGCCGGCGCGGGGGTGTTCGGTTGGGTCGGGCGATGGACGACATCGGCATCGGCAACGTCCTGCGCGCCTTTGAAACCGACGTGCCCTTTGCGGAATGCTTTTCGGCCGACAACAGCTGCCCGCTGACGCCGGCCTGCCGGTTGCGCCCTGCCATCGCCGCCGCGGTCGAGGCGTTCTATGCCGCCTTCGACGACCTGACGCTGGAAGATCTCGTCGAAGGGAACGAGGGGTTGGCGACGATCCTCGCTCATGATTCGGCCCAATCCGTGCGGAAGGCGCCGCTTTGTTCCGCTGCAGGCTGAGCTGCAGCGCAGCAGGCTCAATCTCCGGGGGGTCTCGCGTGGCGTCTTTGTGACACTGTTGCGTGATCTTACCCTGCGTCCGCCCTATTCACGGCGCGATCACGCGGAACTTGTCTAGTGTTTGAACCGTTACTCGGTTAGGCGGCGCTTCCCGCACCGCCAGGTGTTTTTGGAGCTTACGATGGCACAGGCAACCCCCCCAGCCGGAACAACGCAGAAAGCGAAACCGGCCGAGCAGATGAACCAGACGACCGACCAGGCCGATCAACCCGCCAGCCCGCAGATGGGCGCGGACGTGCCCCCGCCGGCGACCCGGCAACAGGGCGCGATCTTCACCGACTGGGCGTCGATCTGACGTAGCGAATTCTGGCGCATCGGGGCGCTTCCCCGGTGCGTCGCCCTGCGATACCTTGCCCCCGTCAGTCACGGGCGCGGGAATGGCATTACCAATATCCTCGATCAGAAACCTCGGTCCGGCGATGGAGGCGGCGTTCGCCCGCGCCGGTATCGCGACGGCAGAGGACTTGCGCAGCCTTGGCGCCGATGCCGGCTACCTGCGGCTGCTGCAATCGGGCGAGCGGCCGCATTTCATCGCCTATTACGTGCTTGTGATGGGGCTGCAGGGGCGGCCCTGGAACGACTGCAAGGGCGCGGAAAAGGCAGCGCTTCGGGTTCGCTTCGACGCGCTGAAGGCCGCCGGACATGACAAGGGCCGCTCCGATCTGGAAGCGGCCCTCGATGCGATCGGGGTGGTCGAACGGCGTCAGCCGACCAGTTCGAGACCCGAGAAGAAATAGGCGATTTCCACCGCCGCGGTTTCCGGCGCGTCCGACCCGTGGACCGAGTTCTCGCCGACCGACAGGGCGAAATCCTTGCGGATCGTGCCATCGTCGGCGTTTGCCGGGTTGGTGGCGCCCATCACTTCGCGGTTCTTGGCGATGGCGTTCTCGCCCTCGAGCACCTGCACGACGACCGGCTCGGACGCCATGAATTCGGTCAGTTCGCCGAAGAAGGGGCGGTCGGCGTGAACCTCATAGAACTTCTGCGCCTGGCCCAGGGTCATGTGGATGCGCTTCTGCGCGATGATGCGCAGGCCGGCTTCCTCGAACCGGGCGTTGATCTTGCCGGTCAGGTTGCGACGGGTCGCGTCGGGCTTGATGATGGAGAGTGTGCGTTCGATGGCCATTTCGGTGCCTCATGTCAACGGGGCGGCCCCAAGCCGCCCCTACGAAAACCCATGGCCGGGTAGCATCTGCAGCGCCGGATGAAAAGCCGCGAATCCAGCCGGCGCCGCAGGGTGCGTCAGTCCATCGCTCCACCGGTGGGCGCAGGCGCGCTACCGCCGCCGCCGCCGGTCAGGGGTGGCGAGTCAGGTTCCGGCGCCGGCTCATAGAGCCGGTCACGGAATTCGAACTCCGCGGCCTCTTCGGCCTGTTCGCGGGTCAGGTCCAGCACGACCTGGTTGCCGTCCCAGTCTATCTGCAATTCGGCGAAATCGACCGCGATGTTCTTGGCGCCGAAGCCCAGAAAGCCCCCGACGCCAATGATGGCCGCGGTTACGCCGCTCTCCTGGCCGTCCACGATCAGATCCTGGATCGACCCGATCGTTTCGCCCTCGGTCGAGGTCACGGTGGCGCCGACGATCCAGTCTGCGCGCAACTCGTGGTCTTCCTGAGTGTCGACCAAGACCTCCTGGGCCACGACCGGGCCGATGGCAAGTGTCATGGCGGTTGCTGCGGACAACAGTCTCTTGCGCATGTCAGTCCTCCTTCCACTTTGTATTGGCGGGCGGCACAGGGCGCACGCCCGCCGTTCGGACATTCCTCATATGGGCGCACGTCCCCGCGCTGCAAATTTGCGGCAAAATCCCGCCATCTGGCAGGAATGCGCCCGGCAGGAGTCTGCCATCTGGCAAGAAGTCGCCGGTTCCACGGCCCACAGGGCCCGATTGACGGCGGCGGCGCAATCGGGCAAGGCGCAGCCATGCTGACAATCAGTGACATCTCCTATTCGGTCGAGGGCCGACCCCTGTTCGAGGGCGCGAGCGCCCTGATCCCCGGCGGTCACAAGGTGGGCCTTGTCGGGCGTAACGGCACGGGCAAGACGACGCTGTTTCGCCTGATCCGGGGCGAACTGGCGTTGGAGGGCGGGTCGATCACGCTGCCCGCCCGCGCCCGCATCGGCGGCGTCGCGCAAGAGGTGCCAAGCTCGTCCACCAGCCTGATCGATACGGTGCTCGCCGCCGACGCCGAACGCGCCCGCCTGATGGCCGAGGCCGAGGGCGCGACCGACGCCCACCGCATCGCCGAAGTGCAGACGCGGCTGGCCGACATTGACGCGTGGTCGGCCGAGGGGCGCGCGAGCGCGATCCTGAAGGGCCTTGGCTTTGACGCCGAGGCGCAGCGACGGCCCTGTTCCGATTTCTCGGGCGGCTGGCGGATGCGGGTGGCGCTGGCGGGCGTGCTGTTCGCGCAGCCCGACCTGCTGCTGCTGGACGAGCCGACCAACTATCTGGATCTGGAAGGCGCGCTGTGGCTGGAGGCCTATCTGGCCAAGTACCCGCACACCGTCATCATCATCAGCCACGACCGCGGCCTGCTGAACCGGGCTGTCGGCCATATCCTGCATCTGGAGGGGCGCAAGCTCACGCTCTACAGCGGCAACTACGACACATTCGCCCGCACCCGAGCCGAACAACGTGCCGTGCAGGCGGCCGAGGCGAAGAAGCAGGATCTGCGGCGCGCGCATCTGCAGAGCTTCGTGGACCGGTTCAAGGCCAAGGCGTCCAAGGCCCGGCAGGCGCAGAGCCGGGTGAAGATGCTGGAGAAGATGGTGCCGATCACCGCGCCCGAGGAGGCCGCGCGCCACGTCTTCACCTTTCCCAAGCCCGAGGAGCTGTCGCCGCCGATCATCAACCTGGACGATGCCGCCGTGGGCTATGGCGGCCCGCCGGTGCTGAGGGGCCTGAACCTGCGGATCGATCAGGACGACAGGATCGCCCTGTTGGGGCGGAACGGCGAGGGGAAATCGACGCTGTCGAAGCTGCTGGCCGGCAAGCTGGACCCGTGTGCGGGCAAGGTCACGCGGTCGTCGAAACTGCGGATCGGCTATTTCGCCCAGCATCAGGTGGATGAACTGCACCTGGACGAGACGCCGCTGCAGCACATCCAGCGGGTGCGGCCGGCCGAGCATCAACCACGGCTGCGGGCGCGGCTCGCGTCGTTCGGCCTTCTGGCGGATCAGGCCGAGACCAAGGTGGCGAAACTCTCGGGCGGGCAGAAGGCGCGGCTGTCGCTGCTCTTGGCTACGATCGACGCGCCGCACCTGCTGATCCTGGACGAACCGACCAACCACCTCGACATCGAAAGCCGCGAGGCGCTGGTCGAGGCGCTGACGGATTATGCGGGCGCGGTGATCCTGGTCAGCCACGACATGCACCTCTTGGGGCTGGTCGCCGACCGACTGTGGCTGGTGCAGGGTGGCCGCGTCGCCCCCTACGAGGACGATCTGGAGACCTATCGCCGGATGCTGCTGGCGGGAGATGAGGCGCCAAGGGAGAAGCCGAAGGTCGAGAAGAAGCGCACCAGCCGCGACGACATGCTGGCGCTGAAGGCCGAGGTCCGCAAATGCGAGGAGCGGATCGCGAAGCTGAACCAGATGCGCGACAAGCTGGCGAAGAGGCTGGCCGATCCGGCGCTCTACGAGCCCGAGCGGCTGGGCGAGATGGAGACCTGGCAGAAGAAATACGCCGAGGTGATGGAGGGGCTGGACCGGGCCGAGGCGCTGTGGATGCGCGCGCAGGAGAGGCTGGAGGGGGCGGCGGCTTGAGGGGTGCCCACGGTTGCCCACGCGTGGACAAAATACCAAGCCACTGAAAACGCTGTATTTCGTGATTTCTGTTAACCGTGGCGTAACTGTTTTCCTTGCGATTTGCCGGTGAGATCCCCGCCTGCGCGGGGATGACAGGCGGGCGGTTTCCGGGCATGGGCGGGATCAAGCACTCAGCAGGCGCGTGATGACACGGCAGCGTCACGCGGGGCTGTCAGTCCACCCCGAATGGCGATCAGCCCTGGCGCCACCCCGGAAACAGCCGCGCCGCCGTATCGGGATCATACCGGCCCAGGCGCACATCTTCGTCCACCGCAGCAGGGTCGCGGGTGGCCGGGTCACCATAGCCCCCGCCGCCGGGCGTGCGCACGCGCACCCGGTCGCCCGCGGCCAGAGCGATGTCCTGCGCCTTGGACAGGTGCGGCGGCACCCAGACCTCGCCACCCCGGATCACTTCCACCCGGTTCACGCCGCCGTCCGACCCGCCCAGCGCCCCCTGCGGACCAACCCGCCCGTGGTCCATCACGAAGCTCGCCTGCGCGGTGCCGCGCAGCAGTTCCACCTCGTAATCCAACCCGAACCCGCCCCGGTGCCGCCCCGCCCCGCCGGAGTTTTCGTGCAGCGCGTAGCGGCGGTAGAGGACGGGATAGGTCTGCTCCATGATCTCCACCGGCGGGGCCTTGGAGATGCCGATGGTGGAACAGCCGTTCGACAGCCCGTCGTGATCGGCGTTGCCGCCATAGCCGCCGCCGGAGATCTGATACATCACGTAATCGCGCCCGGTCTCGGGGTCGGTGCCTCCCAGCCCGAAGTTGCCGCTGGTCCCGGCGGGCGCGGCGGTCACCCGGTCGGGCAGCGGCTGGACGAGGGCGGCAAAGACGGCCTCGGCGATGCGCTGGCTGACCTCGGCCGCGCAGCCGGAGACCGGACGGGGGTACTGGGCGTCAAGGAACGTGCCCGCGATCCCCGTCACCGTCAGCAGCTCGAACGCGCCAGCGCTGAGCGGCACGTCGGGGAAGATGTGGCGCACGGCGAGGTAGACCGACGAGAACGTGGTGGCGCGGACGGAGTTCATCGGCCCGGCGCAGGGGGCGCTGGAACCGGTGAAATCGAACGTCAGGGTGCCGTGGGCCTTGGTGACGGTCAGGGCGATGGTCAGCGGATCGTCCACCACCCCGTCGCTGTCGATGAAGGCCTTTGCGCTCCACTGGCCATCGGGAATCGCCGCGATCTCGGCCCGCATCTGGCGGGCGGCGAGGCCGCGCATCTGCGCGATCGCGGCGCGCACCGTGTCGTCGCCGTAGCGGTCCAGCAGCGCCGAAAGCCGCGCCTCGCCCACGTAAAGCGCCGAGGCCTGCGCCTTCACGTCGCCGATGCGCTGGTCGGCGACGCGGATGTTGGCCTGGATGATCGCCCAGATCTCGTCGTCCATCTGCCCGCGCTTGAACAGCTTGACGGGCGGCAGGCGCAGCCCCTCCTGCTCTGCCGCCGTGGCGCTTGCCGAAAAGCCGCCCGGCACCGCGCCGCCAGTGTCGGGCCAGTGGCCGGTGTTCGACAGCCAGCAGAAGATGCGACCCCCGCGCCAGATCGGCATGGCAAAGCGGACGTCCATCAGATGCGTGCCGCCAAGGTAGGGGTCGTTGACGATATAGATGTCGCCGGGTTCCGGCTCGGCCGTGATGCCTGCCGCGATGCGCTCGATCAGGTGGCGGGTGGAGAACTGCATCGTGCCCACGAACACCGGCAGGCCGCGCAGCCCCTGCGCGATCAGCGAACCGTCCACCGCGTCGTAGATGCCGTCGGAGCGGTCGTCAGCCTCGGCGATCACGGGCGAGAACGCGGCACGCGAGAACGACAGGTCCATCTCGTCGCAGACCTGTTGCAGCCCGGCCTGGATGACAGCCAGGGTGACGGGATCGACGGTCATGGCGCGCCCCCGATGGTGACGATCAGGTTGCCGGTGGCGTCGGTCGTTACCGCATCGCCGGGCGGGACGACGAGGGTGGCGTCCATCTGTTCGACGATTGCCGGGCCGGGAAAGGCCGCGTCGGCGGGTAGCGCCTCGCGCGCATAGACCGGGGTGTCGTGGGGCCGGCCGTCGAAGATTACCGAGCGGCGGGTGGTCAGCGCCTCGGCCAGCGTGGTGCGGCGGGCGGCGGGGTCGAACAGCTTTCGCAGGTCGATGCCCTCGCGCACGCCGATGACGGAGCAGTTGAGGTTCACCAGCTTGGCGCGGATCGTGTCGAGGTCCACGCGGAAGCGAGCGTGATAGGCGGATTCGAACAGGCGTTGCAGGTCGGCGCGGGTGGGACTGCCGTGGGGGAGCGGCACGCGCAGCAGGTGGGTTTGGCCGATGAACTGCATGTCGGCAGAAAACTCGACGCGGGTGGCGGAGAGGGTGACGGGCTCGGCCCCGATCAGCGCGCGGCCCTCGGCTTCCTGCTGGGCGAGGATTTCGGCGACCTGGGCCATGTCGGCGCTGTCGAGCGGCTGGTTGAGCGTGCGGACGAAGTCGTGGCGCAGGTCGGCCACGACGCAGCCCAGCGCGTTGGTCAGGCCGGGGCGGGCGGGGACGAGGACGCGGGGGATCGACAGTTCGCGCGCCAGCGCGCAGGCATGCAGCGGCCCCGCGCCGCCGAAGGCGAAAAGCGCGAAATCGCGCGGGTCGGCGCCGAGCGAGACCGAGACCATGCGGATCGCGCCCGCCATCTGGATGTTGGCGAGCCGGATCACGGCGGCGGCCGCCTGGCCTGCGTCCAGCCCCAGCGGGCGGCCCAGCGCAGCGAAGGCGTTGCGCACCGCCGGCAGGCTGGCGCCGAAACGGTCGGGCGAGAGGCGGCCGAGCAGCAGGTTCGCATCGGAGATCGTCGGCCGGTTGCCGCCCCGTCCGTAGCAGATCGGCCCCGGATCCGAGCCGGCGCTTTCGGGGCCGACCCGCAGCATCCCCCCGCCATCGACCCGCGCGATGGACCCGCCGCCCGCGCCGACGGTGCGGACGTCCACCATGGGCACGTGGATCGGCATGGCATAATCCACCTCGATCTCGTTCGACACCGGGACGAGGCCATCGCGGATCAGCGCCACGTCGGTCGACGTACCGCCCATGTCATAGCTGATGAGGTTTCCCACGCCCGCCGCGCGGCCCGTATAGGCCGCCGCCATGACGCCGGACGCGGGGCCGGACATCACCGTCTTCACCGCCTCGGCCGAAACGCGGGCGGCCGAGACCATGCCGCCGTTGCCGTTCACCACCAGCAGGTCGCGGGCGTAGCCGCGGGCGCGTAGGTCGCCCGACAGACGCGCGATGTAGCGCTCCAGCACCGGCTGCACGCCCGCGTTGACGGCGGCCGTCACGCCGCGTTCGTATTCCCGGCTTTCGGACAGCAGTGCGTGGCCGCAGGTGACGTAGGGCGTGGGCCAGAGGTCGGCCGCGATCTCGGCCGCGCGCAGTTCGTGCGCGGGGTTGGTATAGGCGTGCAGGAAGTGGATCACCAGCGCCTCGCAGCCCTCTTCGATCAGGTGTTGCAGGGCCGCGCGCAGGGCGGGTTCGTCGAGCGGGGTCAGGACGCGGCCGCGGGCGTCCATGCGCTCGGGCACCTCCAGCCGCAGGTCGCGGGGGATGACGGGGGTGAACCGGCCGGTCATGCCGTAGGGCTGCGGGCGGGTGCGGCGGCCGAGTTCGAGCACGTCGCGGAACCCTTCGGTGGTGATGAGGCCGGTGCGGGCGAGGCGACGCTCCAGCACCGCGTTGGTGGTGGTCGTGGTGCCGTGGACGATCAGGGCGAGGTCGGCCAGATCCGCGCCCGCCGCCTGAAACGCCGCCAGCACCCCGCCCGCCTGATTGGGCAGCGTGGTCGGCACCTTGGCCAGCCGCAGGCCGCCCGCGGGGTCGAGCACCAGCAGGTCGGTGAAGGTGCCGCCCACATCGACGCCCGCCACCAGCCCGGCCATCACACGCCCACATACTTGAGAAACGCCGGCGCATCAGGCGACAAGTCCGCGATCGGCAAGGTTTCCGCCACCGTGCCGCCGGTGACAAAGGCCACCCGGTCGGCCAGCGCCAGCACCGCATCGACGCGCTGCTCCACCAGAACCGTCGCCATCCCCTGCCCCTTCAACGCCGCCACCGTGTCTCGGATCAGGGATATCATGGAAGGCTGCAGCCCCTCGGTCGGCTCGTCCAAGAGTAGCACCTTGGGTTCCAGACACAGCGCGCGGGCGATGGCGAGCATCTGCTGCTCGCCGCCCGAGAGGGTGCGGGCCATCTGGCCCAGCCGTTCGCGCAGCCGGGGGAAGAGGTCTAACACCCGCTCTCGCGTGGCTGCGCCCATACCACGGGTCATCAGGCCGACCTCGATATTCTCGGCCACGGTCAGTTCGGCAAACAGGCGCCGGCCCTGCGGCACGTAGCCGATCCCCCGGCGCGGCACCTCATGCGCGGGCAGGCCGTCGATGCGATCGCCATCCAGCGTGATGGTTCCCGCGCGGACGGGGACGAGGCCCATAAGCGCCTTCAGGGCAGTGGATTTGCCCGCCCCGTTGCGGCCCATCAGGCAGAGCACCTCGCCTTGGCCCACCTCAAACGACAGGCCGCGCAGCACCTGCACCGCGCCGTAGCCTGCGTCGATGGCGTCCACCTTCAGCATCAGCCCCCCAGATAGGCGGCCTGCACCGCCGGGTTGGCGCGGATCGCATCGGGCGTCCCGCTGGCCAGTTTCGTCCCGAAGTTCAGAACCGTGATCCGGTCAGCCAGATCCATCACCACATCCATGTTGTGTTCGATCAGCAGCACCGTCGCCGCCGGCACCACACTACGCACCAGCGCCTTGAATGCCTCGATCTCTCCCTGCGCCAGCCCTTGGGTCGGCTCGTCCAGGATCAGCAGCCGGGGGTTGAGCGCAAGGCCCATCGCCACCTCCAGCAACCGCTGGTGGCCGTAGCTGAGGGTACCGGCCTCCTGCCCCGCCCGGCCCTGCAGAACGACGCGCGAGAGGCCCGCCATCGTCTCGGCCTCCAGATCCCCCGCCCCGCGTTGCTGGACGGCCAGCGCGACGTTGTCGAAGACCGACAGACGCGCGTAGATCGAGGTGATCTGGAAGGTATAGGCGATGCCGGTCCGCACGCGGGCATGGGCGGGCAGCCGCGTGATGTCGGACCCGTCGAAGAGGATGGTGCCAGACTGCACCGGCACGCGGCCGCAGATCAGGCTGACAAAGGTGGTCTTGCCCGCGCCATTGGGGCCGATCAGGGCGTGGATCTCGCCTTGGGTCAAATCGAAATCGACGCCGTCCACGGCCTTCAGGCCCCCGAAATGCCGCGTCAGGCCGCGGGTTTCCAGAAGCGTCACGGTAGCCATTTCAGCCACCTTTCGCGGATCGTGCCCAGAATGCCCTTGGGCGCGAACAGCACCAGCACCACCAGCGCCAGCCCCACGACCAGGAGATGCGCCGAGGTGTAGCTGCTGGCAATCTCGATCAGGTAGAACATCGCCAGCGCGCCCAGGAACGGCCCGATCACCGTGCCCGCCCCGCCCAAGAGGACATAAAGCAGCGGCAGGATCGAGTACTGGATCGAGGCGAAGGTGGCGCCGACATAGCCGAACATGAGGCCGTAAGCCGCGCCCGCCGCCCCGGCGTAAAGCCCCGACAGGGCCAGCGCGAGCAGCTTCACGCGGAACGGGTCATAGCCCAGCATGCGGCTGCGTTCCTCGTTCTCGCGCATCGCCACCATGACGCGCCCCGTCGGCGAGCGGACGAGCCAGAGCTTCAGAAGCAGGGCCGCGCCAAAGAGCGCCAGCGCCGCGAAATAGCGCATCGTCGGGTCCGACAGGTCCAGCGCGCCCAGCGACCGGGCCGCGCGGTCGATCACGAACCCCTCGTCCCCGCGCGTCCAGGCGCCGAGGTAGAGGATCGTCAAATAGCCGGCCTGCGCGAACATCAGCGTCACGATCATGAACGACACGCCGGCGGTGCGCAGTGCCAAGAGGCCCACGGCGACGGCCATCGCGCCCCCGGCCAGCACGCCCAGCGGCAGGCCGAGCAGTGCGTCCCACCCGCCGATCTGCACCAGCATCCCCGTGGCATAAAGGCCCGAGGCAAAAAACAGCGCGTGGCCAAGGCTTAACAGCCCGGTGTAGCCAAACGAAATGTTGTAGCCCATGGCGAAGACCGCCAGCACCATGACGCGCGCGACCGAGGTGTGGTGATAGGGCGGCAGCAGGAACTGCGCCGCGAACAGCGCGGCGAGCAGGCCGAGGTGCAGGCCGACGACCCGTCCGCTCATGCCGCGCGCGCCCCGAACAGGCCCTGCGGGCGGAACACCAGCACCAGCGCCACGAATAGTGTGGCGAGGATCTTGGCCAGCGTCGGCGAGAAGAAGACCGAGATCACCCCGTCCGACACCCCGATCAGCAGGGCCGCGACCAGCGTGCCGCGCAAACTGCCCAAGCCCCCGATAATGACCACGATGAAGGACAAAAGCAGCGGGTCATGCCCCATCAGGTAATGCGCCTGCTGGATCGGCACGATCAGCACCGCCGCGATGGCCGCCAGCCCCGCGCCCATCGCAAAGACCAGCGCATAGACCCGGTCCACGTTGATCCCGAAGGCCCGCGCGGTTTCCCGGTCCATCTGGGTGGCGCGCATCACGAGGCCGATGCGGGTGCGGGTCAGCACCAGCCAGACGCCGATCAGCACCACCACCGCCGCCGCGATCACCGCGAACTTGTAGCCGGAATAGCCGAACCACGGGAACTGGATGCGCCAGGTGAAGGGCGCCAGCACAGGCCGCGCATCGGGGCCGTAGAGGCTGAGCGCGGTCTGCTGCAGGATGTAGAGCAGCCCGATGGTGGCGACGATCGTCGCCTCGGGGTCATAGTTCAGCCGTTTCAGGACCCCCCAGTCGGCCGTCGCCGCGACCGCGCCGACGACCAGCGGACACAAGAACAGCGCAGCCGCGAAGCCCACGGCGGGCGGGCCGGGCACCCAGGTGGTGACGAACCACGCCGCCACCGCGCCCAGCATGAAGAATTCGCCATGCGCGACGTTGACCACCCGCATGACGCCGAACACCAGGGACAAGCCCACGGCGGTCAGCGCCAGCACGGCGGCCATCACCAGCCCCTCCATCAGGGCCAGCAGCAGGAACGGTCCGAACCCCAAGGCGCGGCGCCCCGCGCCGGATCAGAACGACATCGTGGTGTAGTCCACCGCGTCGGGATACAGGCTGTCCTCGATCGCCGTTGTGTGCACCTTCACCAGCTTGCCGCCGTCCACGCGGCTGATGAACTGGTGGCCGAACATCTGGTGGGTCTTGCCATTGAAGATCTTGTTGCCCTGCACATGCTCCAGGCTTTCGGGGAACTCGGTCATCGCCTCGATCGCCTCGACAAAGGCCTGCCGGTCGCCGGTATACTGATAGTCGCAGGCGATCATCGCGTCGCGGATCACGAACAGCGTCTCCCAGACCGAGAACATGTGCCCGTAGGTCGAGATATCGCGCCCGTCGGACACCGAAGCGCCGCGGTCGTCCACGCCGACCGCTTCGCGGTAGGTGACTTCATGCTCGGAGGCATCGGGCTGCAGGTCGCGGCAGTGGCCTTCCCAGAAATGCGTGCCGTCCAGGAACTCCAGCCCCGGGCTGGCCATGTCCACCGCCTCCAGGCTGTCGATGAAGCCGAAGATCTCGGGCCGGGCGCCGGTGCCGTAGAATTCGCCCAATTCCTTCACGAAGGTCAGAACGGCCGGGCCGACCATGACGTGATAGAGCACCTCGGTCTCGTTCGAGATCCGGGGGAAGTAGCGGGTGAAACTGGTCTCGGTCGGCGGAATCGCGATCAGGTCCAGGATCTCGCCGCCGTTCGCCTCGACCGCGGCCGAGAAGTAGTCGCGGTGGTCGTGGCCAAAGGCGTAGTCGGGGAACAGCATCGTGACCTTTTTCCCCAGGTTCTCCATCACCCAGGGCGCCATCGAGGTGACCTGCGCGCGCACGTCGGTGATGCCGGGCTGCAGGGTCCAGCGGTTCAAGTTGCCGGACGCGACGTGGAACCCTTCGGAGCAGACCAGATAGGGCACCTGCTGTTCGGCGGCCGCCGGGGCGGAGCCGATGACCACGTGCGAGAAGAGCGGGCCGAAGACCACGTCGCATTGCGATTGCGTCGCCAGCTTCTCCACCACCTCGGCCCCGCGGCGGGGGTCGGTGCCGTCGTCTTCAAAGATGATCTCGACCGGGCGGCCGTTGATGCCGCCTGCGTCGTTCAGCACCTTCAGCGCCGCCTGTGCGGTGCGTTCGTACCAGCGCCCGTAAGCCGCGCCGATGCCGGTGCGGTGGAGCTGAAAGCCCAGCCGGATCGGGGCCGCGCTTTGCGCGCTGGCAAAGCGCGCGGGCAGTCCCGCGGCCATCAGGCCGGCGCCCGCGGCCATGCCGCCAAGAACCTTGCGGCGCGAGGGGTGGATCAGGGATCGGGTCATGGGAAGCCTCCGGCTGCTGGAACGGCGCGGGCGTTCAATCACCGCGCCTTGGGGCCAGAATGGGCGGGGCCTTGGGCGTTGTAAACGAAATTCTCAGGCGCCGACCGGGGTGGAGAGCAGCCACAGCCCCAGCACCGTGTAGCCCACCATCAGCGCCGTCATCGGCAGATGCGCCCGCAGCGCCGCACCCCGGCCCACCAGATGCAGCGCCAGGATCACCGCCAGCAGATGCGCTCCCAGGATGGCCAGGAACTGCACGTTCCAGATCAGCGTTACCACCCGCAAATCCGACAGGAAGCCGAAGCTGACCCAGTAGTCCGAAAGGCCGAACAGGTTGTCGCCGCGGAACAGCGGATCGTTCAGCGCGGCCACCGCGAACTGTCCGCCGGTCAGCAGCGCCACGAAGTAATGCGCCCCGTGGTAGCCCGCCGCAATCGGCAGGAACGACAGCATCCACGGCCCCGTCTCGGCCCAGAAGCCGCCCCGACGCCCCGCCAGCCAGCGCCCAAGCGCCATGGCGCCGAGGGTGGAGGCCGCGACCAGCGCCCATGTCGCCAGCAGCCCGGCCGTGTTCACCCCCATCACCGCCGAGCGGCCGGGAAATTCCAGCGGATTGACCCCGATCAGCCCCATCCACCAGAAGGTCTTGGACAGCCCGTCGAAGGTGACGCCCGCCAGAACCAGCGTGACAAAGGCCACGGCCGAGGGCGGCAGCGGATCGGCGCGGACGATCTGCGCGCCGGGCCAGCCCATCATCATCCGCGCGCGGTTGTCGCGGATCTCAAGCCAGAACGGCGCGATGCGGGCGATGAAGCCATAGAACACGGTCAGGAACTCTCCGCGCTTCAGCCAGTCCTCGCCCTCGATCACCGCGAAGGCGAAGATCACCAGCCAGTAGCCCAGGATCACGCGCGCCAGCACCGCCGGATCCTCGGGGCGAAGCGACACGATCTCGAACCATGCGAAACCCAGATAGCCCAGCACGGCGGGCCAGTAGGCCAGCCGCGACAGGCCCGCCGAGCCCCGGCGCCCGATCACCGCGCGGACGATCCGCACCGGCCCGGTCCAGGGGTTGATCGCGCGCCACAGGTTCCCCAGCAGCATCGACGCCAGCGTGAGGCCCACCCACAGCAGCGACCAGAAGGTCAGCGTCAGCAGGTTGTGCATCGGGTCGCGGCTGCCGTAGAGGCCGACCATGACCAGGCCCGCGAGGACCAGGAAGGAAAGGCAGGAGGTCAGCGTTTCCGGCACCAGCACCGGGCGTTCGGCGATCAGCCGCGGTTCCAGCCGCGGCAGCCGGTGTGCCAGCGCGCCGATCACGCCGGTCAGCGCCACGGTGGCCGCCGCCCCGGCGATATAGTGACCCGTGGGCAGGGTCAGCACGATCATCGGCGGCAGGGCGCAGGCCAAGGCCCCACCCGGCGTCGCCGCTAAAGCCGCGATCAGCGCAAGCCGTCGTTGCCCGCGATCTCCCACGCTTCCAGCCCCCCCATCCGGGAATGCACCCGCCCGCCCCGGCTCATGGCCAGCGCGAACACGATCTCGCCCGCCCGCGGCGCATCGGGCACCGACACGGTGAAGGCGTCGAAATGGCTGCGCACATAGGCCGCGTTGATATGGCCCAGCGGCACGTCGATCGTGGTGCCGAGGGTTCCCACCTTCATCGCCGAGGGCACGATGGCGCGGCTCTCGCCCAGATGCTCGCGCATCGCGTAGCCGCCCGGAACGTGCCACAGCGCGCCGTGTTCGATCTCGCCATCGGCGCCGACGATGGCGCCCTTGCCATAGCCGTCGATCCCCTCGCGCCCGCCCATGGCCGCGATCAGCCGGCGCGACATCTCCAGCCCCAGCGGTTTGAGAGTTTCCATGGCGAACTGCAGGTCGGGGTCGTAGCGGCCGGCAAAGGGGTTGGCGACGACGGCGCAGATCGCGCCGCGCAGGCGCGGCGGATCTTCGGGCGGGCCGCCCTCATGCCGGATTTCCTCCAGCAGGATCAGGGTCTTGCGGATCGCGAAGTCAGCCAAGGCAGGGCTCCGTCAGCAGCGGGCGCGCGGCCCCAAGGGTTCGGGCGTCAGCTTGCAGGAAAAGTGCTGCCCCCGCAATCAAACCCCGCGCGATCAGGGAATCGGCGAAAGCGGCCCCCCGGTCGAGGGCGGCAGCGGCTTCTGCATCCGTCAGTATGGGGACTGAAATGGTGACCAGCCGATCGCCAAGATCGCTGTCGGCCTGCAACTCGCGCGCCGGGCGTCGCCCGATGCCGGAATGGCCCGGCAGATCGACCGCATTGGCGATCAGCGTCGCCGCCGCATCGGCCCGCGCCGCCGTCGCGGCCAGCACCGTCACCGAGTCGGCGATGCCCAGCGACCAACTGCGCCCCCGCCAACCGGAAGTCGCCACGCCGCGCACCGGATCGGCAAAGCCGATCCGCACCCGATCCGCCGCGCCGGGCCGGGCGGCGATGGCTGCGGTCAGGCTTTCGCCGGGTGTCAGGTGCAGGGCGATGTCGCCGCCATCGTTGGCATAGGCGCGCAACAGTCCCGGCGCGCCCGCAGCAACCGCAGCAGCCAGCAGCGCATCGGCCACCGCCCCCGCGACAGCGGCCATCGGCGTGACAAAGGCCGGGCGGAAGGGCGCGACTGCATCCGCCATCGCCCGCGCGATGGGGCCAGTCAGGGGTTGCGAATCCGGGGACCGCAAGGCGGGAAGTTCCGCGACCAGCTCCTCCAGCAGCCCGTCGAACCGAGCAACGACGGCAGCGCGAGCGGCGTGAACGGCCTCTGGCATGCCCCAGCCCTCGAAAATCACATCTATCGGACCGTGGTGCAGGTGCAGGCGGCGGCCGTCGGGCAGCATCCGGGCCGAGGCACTCATTCCGCCGCCCCGGGCCAGCGCTCCAGCCGCGCGCCGGTCGCGTATTCGCCGCCGCGTTCGACCACCTGATCCAGCGTCAGGATCGCGCCCTCGTGCCCCCCCAGCGCCAGATAATCCGCGCGCGGCAGAGTGAACTCCAGCGGCGCCACCAGCGCGGGCGTGGGCACATACCCGAAGGCGCCGGGCGGCAGACGCGTCACATCGACCATGAAGGTGATCCCACCACCAGGCCAGACATAGACCGGCGCCCCGCCCGAGGTCAGCCGCGTGATCCCGCCCTGCACCGACCGCGTCAGCCGCACCGGGTTCCGCGTCACTCCGGCCCGCAGACTGCCGCCTGCGCCGCCCATGAAAAGCACGGTGCAAAGCGCGGGTTCGCAGTTCTCGTCGATCAGCGCGACTGTGTCGCGCAAGCTGTCGGGCAGCTCGCGCCGCTGTGGGCGCAGGTCGTCGTCGAGGACGTAGTAGGCATATTCCTCGCCGGTGGTGGATACCATCAGCAGCGTCAGCCCCGGCCTTGCCCCCTTCTTCGCCTCGAACGGCTTCAGGATCTCCAGCGGGTCGGTCAGCTTCGTGCCGCCCCAGCCCTGCCCGGGTTCCGACACGCGGAAGTAGCGTCCGGGGGTCGAGCGATGGCCGGCGATGTGGATCCCGGTGGGCTGCCAGCCGATCACCTTGCCCGCCTGATGCTCGGACACGACGCCGGTGATGTGGTCGTCCACCACCACAACTTCGTCCACCAACCCCTTCCACTGATTGGCGAACATCCCGATGGTGGCCGACCCGCAGCCAACCCGCATCCGCCGTTCCGGCGTACCGTCGACCACCGGCGCCGCGCCCGCTTCGACCGTGACGGTCGGCCCGCCGTCGACCGCCATCTCCACCGCCTGACCGTTGCAGAGCGCCAGAAGGGCGGCGCAAGTCACCCGCCCCTCGGCCTTCGATCCCCCGGTCAGGTGGTGGACCCCACCCAGCGACAACATCTGGCTGCCGTATTCGGCGGTGGTGACATGGCCTATCGCCTCGCCTTCAACCCGCACCGTCGCGGCCTCTGGCCCCAGGTAGCGGTCGGTGTCGATCTTCACCTTGACGCCGCAGTAGGAAAAGATCGCCTCGGTCACCACCGTCACCATGTCGGCCCCATCCACCTGGCTGGCGACGATAAAGGGCGCGGGCTTGTAGTCGGGATAGGTGGTGCCCGCGCCGATGCCGGTGACGAATGCATCGGCCGGGGTGACCAGATCGCCGTCCCAGGCGGTTGCGGCAAAGGGCACCAGCCGCCCGCCGGCGTCCAGCGCCCGCGACAGGATCGTGACCGGATCGCAGCGCACGATGCGGCCCGCATCGTTCGCATATCGGTCGCAGGCGCCGGTCTGGCCGGGGGCGATGTAGCACATCACCGGACAGGCATCGCAGCGGATCTTCTCGCCGGTCATGACCCCAGCGCCTCCCTGATCCGGTGCGGCAGGGCGGGCAGCCGGATGATCTGCGCCCCCGTCGAATGACGGATCGCATTCAGGATCGCCGGCGCGGTGGGGATCAGCACGTGCTCGCCCAGGCCCTTCGCGCCGAACGGGCCTTCCGGGTGCGGCACCTCGATCAGGAGGCTTTCGATCGGCGGCACGTCGCCGGTGGTGGGGATCAGATAGTCGTGCAGGTTCTCGGTCCGCCCGGGAAGATATTCCTCCATCAGCGCCATGCCGATGCCCTGCGCGATGCCGCCCTCGATCTGGCCCACGGCAAGCTGCGGGTTGATCGCGCGGCCCACATCATGCGCCGCCGTGATCTTCAGCAGCTTGACGGTTCCCAGCGCCGGGTCGACCGCCAGCTCAACGATCTGCGCACCGTAGCCATAGACCGCGTAAGGCACCCCCTGCCCGTCGGCATCCAGCGCGCTGGTCGGCGGGTCGTAGGTTTCCTCGGCCACCAGCACATAGCCGGCGTCGTTCACCGGCAGCGCCGACAGATCGAGCGCCCGCGCACCAGCAATACGCAAGGTCGGCCCATCCAACGCGATCGCAGCATCTGCGCCGGCGTTCGCCAGCCGCAGAATCTCTGCCCGCAGCGCCGCCCCGGCCGCCTGCGCCGCACGGCCCGAGACATAGGTCTGGCGAGAGGCCGAGGTCTTGCCGGCATCCGGAGTCAGCGCCGTATCGGCCTCGATCAGGTCGAAAGCCGCCAGCGGCAGCCCCGCCGCATCCGCCGCGATCTGCGCAATGACGCTGTTCGACCCCTGCCCGATATCCACCGCGCCCTGATGCAGCACCACGCGACCCGCCGGAGTCAGCCCGATGCGGATGGTCGAGGGGTTCGGCAGCGCCGTGTTGCCGCAGCCATACCAGCAGGACGCCAGCCCGACCCCGCGCCGAAGCGGGCCCTTGTGGGCCGCGGCGTCGGCCAGCGCGCGGGTCCAGTGCGGACGAAGCGCCTCCAGGCAGTCCACAATCCCGACGCCCGCCATGCGCTGTCCGGTCGCGGACTCGTCCCCGTCGCGCAGCGCGTTGCGCAGCCGGAACTCCAGCCGGTCGATCCCCGCCGCATCGGCCAGCCGGTCGTAAAGGGTTTCCACCGCGATCGTCGCCTGCGGCACACCAAAGCCGCGGAACGCGCCCGCCACCGGGTTGTTGGTATGCACCGCCCGCGCTCGCGCCAGCACGGCAGGCACGCGATAGGGGCCGGTCGCGTGCACCGGCACCCGGTTCGCCACCGTCGGCCCCCAGCTGGCATAGGCACCGGTGTCGAAGAGACCATCGAAATCGAGTGCGGTCAGCCGCCCCTGCGCGTCGCACCCAGCCCGCACCGTCATGCGCGCCGGGTGGCGCTTGGTGGTCGATGCCATGGATTCCGACCGGCTGTAGGTCATCCGCACCGGCCGCCCGGTCTTCAGCGCGGCGAGACCCAAAAGCGGTTGCAGCGATATATCGAGCTTCGATCCGAACCCGCCGCCGACGGCCGAGGGCACGATGCGCACCTTCTCGCGTGGCAGGCCCAACACGGCGGCGATGTCGTCGCGGTCCATCACCGGGGCCTGGGTGCAGGCACGGATCACGAGGCAATCTCCCTCCATCCACGCCGTCCCCGCCTCGGGTTCGATATAGGCGTGCTCGACAAAGGCGGTCTGGAAGGTATCGGCCGCGACATGGGCCGAGGCGGCGAGGGCCGCCGCCGCATCGCTGCGACGAACCCGTCCCTCGATCAGCCGGTTGCGGGGTCGGGTCGGGTGGATCGGGGCGGTGGTTTCGGCAGTAGCGGGGTCGATAATCGGGTCGGCCGGTTCCCAAGTGACGGGGAAATCGCTCAGGTCGGGCGCTCTGCCGTCATCCTCGAACGCTACCAGCGCCACGGCCTCGCCGCGGAAGCGCACGACGCCCTCGGCCAGTGCGGGCTGGTCGGCGAAGGGCGGGATGACGCCAAAGCGGTTCACGCCGGGGATGTCGGCGGCGGTGAACACATGCGCGGCGCCATGCTCGACGCGCCAGTGCTCCAGATCGCCAAAGCTGAACCGCGCGGCCGGATGGGGGGAGCGGACGGCGCGCAGCACCAGACCGCCGGACTGCCAGATGTCGGCGCCGAAGCGGTCGGTGCCCGCGACCTTCTCGGCCCCGTCGATGCGGGCGATCGCGGCCCCCACCGCTCGCCCCGCGCCGGGCAGCGGGTCAGGGCGCACGTCGCGCCAGGCATCGCAGACGGCGGCGACGATCTTGCGGTAGCCGGTGCAGCGGCAGAGCACGCCGCCCAGCGCATCGGCGGCCTGCTGTTCGGTCGGGCGCGGGATTTCCGCCAGCAGCGCCGCGGCGGCCATCAGCATCCCCGGCGTGCAGATCCCGCATT
The DNA here is from genome assembly GCA_041687395.1 of Paracoccaceae bacterium. Lineage (GTDB taxonomy): Bacteria > Pseudomonadota > Alphaproteobacteria > Rhodobacterales > Rhodobacteraceae > JAWLCA01. Next base: position 40,116 of record JAWLCA010000018.1, read on the forward strand.
GCGCCGCGCCGTGGCGCAGGAAGGCGGCACGCAAGTCGTCCAGCCCCGGCCCCTCGACCGTGAGCACCGTACGCCCGGCCACGCGGGCGGCTGGCGTCAGGCAGGCGCAGACTGGCTGGCCGTCCAGCAACACAGTGCACGCCCCGCAATCGCCCGCGTCGCAGCCGACCTTGGTGCCGGTCAGCCCCGCATCCTCGCGCAGCACCGCTGAGAGCCTGCGGGTCGGCGGGCCGGCGGGCAGGGTGACGGCCGCGCCGTTGAGGGTGAAGGTCAGGCCGGGAAGGTGCCGGTTCATCCGCCCTGCCCCGCTGCCTGAACAACGGCCCGGCGCAGCAGTTCCGCCGCCGCGTGCACGCGATAGGCGGCCGTTCCCCGCAGATCGTCCAGCGGTGCCAGCGCCGCCGCCACCACCGCCCCGTCGATGCGGCCCGCCGCGTGATCCAGTGGCGCCCCCGCTAAAGCGGCCTCCACCTCCGGCAGCCGCACTGCCACCGCACTGCACGCCCCGACCGACAGCGCTGCCTCGGCCACGCGGCCGCTGTCGGCCACGATCCGCGCCGCGACCATCGCGATCGAAATCACCAGATGCCGGCGCGCACCGAGTTTGAGAAAGGCCGACCGCCCGCGCAGCGCAAATGCGGGTAGCACGACCGCCGTCAGGATCTCGCCCGGCGCAAGCGCGGTGCGGCGCGGACCGGTCAGGAAAGCCGAAAGCAGCATGCGCCGGGTGCCGTCCGGCCTTGCCAGTTCGACCGACGCATCAAGCGCCAGAAGCGGCGGCACCCCGTCAGCAGCCGGAGACGCGTGGCAAAGGTTGCCGCCGATGGTGCCCGCCGCCTGGATCTGCCGCCCGCCGACCTCTCGCGCGGCCTGTTGCAGCATGTGCAGCGCGGGCGGAAGGTCGGCCGCTGCAATCTCGGCCCAGGTGGTGCAGGCCCCAACCCAGAGGCCCCCGTTGCGGGCAGCGATGCCATGCAGATCGGGTAGCGCGGTCAGGTCCAGCATCGGCCCCGACAAGACCTGCGCCTGGGTCGCGGGATAGAGATCGGTGCCACCCGCCAAGACGCGCCAGTTACCCTGGGCCATCAGCGCCAGCGCCTCAGGCAGGCTCTCGGGCCGGGCGTAGTCCTGCGTCGCGGGAATGGCCACCTCCGTCGGGTCTTTGTAACAGAGTGCGGCGGGCCGGGGCGGCTGTCAACGACGGCTCACCGCAGCCAGCCGGGCACGCCGATCACATAGGGATGGAGCGCGTTCAACACGACCACCAGCGCGAGCGCCACCAGCAGCCGCAGCACCAGCGCGTCGGCCGGGCTGAACCCGCGCCCGCCGTGCGCCAGGCGGCGCCAGTCGGCCAAGCCCAACTCGCGCTGCCGCCGCCGGTCGATCAGCCGCATTCCCAGAAGCGCGAAGCCCGCAAAACCGCCGAACAGGATCACGTGCGCCAGATCCCCGTTCGGCACCAGATGCCCCAGCGACCATAGCGCCAGCGCCGCCAGCACCGGGTGGCGAACCCAGCCCACGATGCCGGGCCGCGCCGGGTCGAACCGCGTGTTCCGCCAGCCGCCAAAGGACAGCGGATTGGGGCGGAATGCCGCCAGCGCCAGGATCGCGCAGGCCAAGGTCATCGCCAGAAGCGTCACATCCGCGGCCCATGACGGTCGCGGCCAGATCTGGACGAAAGGCGCGCGCCCCGCGGCCACGATCAGCCAGATCAGCACTGCAAGTGACAGCGCGGAATACGCGGCAGCGTAGCCCGGCCTCCCCAGCCGGGCGACCAGCCAAGGCTTCACCGGCGGGCGCACCGGAATGGCGTGGCTTGCCAGAAAGACGGCATAGGCGGCGACGAATTCGCCCCAACCCGCCATCAGGCGGCCGCGTCCGCCCCGCAGGCGTTCAGGCACCAGCGGAGCACTGCCTGCTGGTCGGCCGGCAACGCCTCGGCCAGTCCGTCGGCGAAGCCCGCGAAGGCGTCGGCGTTCATCCGGTTCACGCCCAGCAGCACCGGCAGGCCCCGCCCCAGCGCATCGGCGATCACCGGCGCCAGCCCGCGGCCCTCGGCCTCCTGCTTGCCGAACTTGTTGATCACCAGCATCTCGGCTCCGTCGAGCCGCGCCGTCACCGCGACCACCGCCATCTCCAGCGCGCCGGCGTCCAGCCGGCACCCGCGCGAGGCCCGTCCCAGATCCTGGCTGATCCGCACCATCGGCCCGTCGGGCAGCACCCGCAGGTCCATGTCGCATTTTCCGCGGTCGCAGTTCTCGGCGTTGGTCTGCACGGTACCGACGAGCCGCACTCCCGTCGCCTCCAGCCTGGCCACGACCTCGGCCAGAAACCGGTCGGTCTCGCCCCGGCCGGGCAGATGCACATATCCAAGCCGCATGGCTGCCACCCCTTTCGTGTGATCGCCCCAGATGTGCCCGCAGGGATTGCAGCCCCCATGATCCATGTCAAGCGAGGCGGCGAACCGCCACGGGTGGCGGGTTTCCGGGCGGCGCCGCCGAAAGATCCGGCGACCGCACCCCGGACCCAGCCCCTGCAGCCGTCACGCTTGATCTGCGGCGGTCCCTTCCCTAGTCTCGGACAGTGGTCAATGATGGGTCGCACAGGATGCAGACCCAGTGGGGGAACCGGACCTATGACGCCCGAGGAAAAGCGCGCGCCTGCGCCCTCGCTCCGCATGTCTGCGGGCGAACGTCTGCGGCTGCAGACGATCCTGCTCGGCATCATCGCCTTTGCGATCATCCTGTTCCTGCTGGTGCAGGCCCGGTTCCTTCTGATCTCTCTCGCCATCGCGATCATCCTGTTCTCGCTGACGTCGGACGCGATCAACTCCATCGCGCGAATGCGCATCGGGTCGGTGCGGATCACCAACTGGGTGGCCAGCGTCGCGGCGGTGGCGCTGATCTCGGGCGCGCTCTTGACGCTGTCGGGCATCGTGCTCAGCCAGATCAACACGGTGCTGACCACGACGCTGGCTTATGCCGACCAGTCGCAGCAGGCCATCGCCGAACTCTTTTCCTGGCTGGGCGAGGATGTGGAGACTGCGGTGCTGACTTCGGTCCGCACGATCGAGGTGTCGGGCTACCTGCGCACGGCGGCCGGACAGGCGGGCAACATACTGTCCGCCACCGTTCTGGTCAGCCTGTTCGTGGGCTTCCTGTTCGCCGAGCGGGTCTGGTTCTCGACCAAGCTGGAGCGCCTGATGGGCGACCCGGAACAGGCCGAGCGGGTGGGCAACATCATCGGGGCGATCATGCGCCGGGTGAACCACTACCTGCTGGTGAAGACCGCCGTCAGCGCGGTGACCGGGATTCTGGTCTTTCTGGTGATGAAGGGTTTCGGGCTGGAACTGGCGGCGGCGATGGGGGTGCTAACCTTCATCTTCAACTTCATTCCCAACATCGGCTCCATCGTCGCCACGCTTCTGGTGGCGTTGGTGACCTATGTGCAGGCCAACGACCCGTCGCTGACGCTGATGGTCTTTGGCATCACCGCCGTGATCCAGTTCGTCAACGGCAACATCATCGACCCGATGTTGATGGGCAAGGCGCTGCGGCTGTCGTCCTTTGGCATCATCATCAGCCTGGCATTCTGGGGCGCGGTCTGGGGCGTGCCGGGGATGTTCCTGTCGGTGCCGATCATGGTGGCGGTGATGATCGCCTGCTCGCACATCCCGCCGCTGCGGCCCTTCGCGGTTCTGCTCTCGCGTGAGGGTTTGCCGGATACCGAGGCGGACCGCCCCCGCACCCTGCCCCAGACCGAGCCGGTGCCCCCCGCGCCAGCACCGGCGCCCGGCACCCCGCGTTTGCGCAGGGCGCCAGCCGCCGCCCCCCTGCCAAAGAGCGAACCCGAGGCCACGCCAGGCGAATAACCCCGCCGAACCGGGCCGCGAAGCCGCCACGAAGAAGGGCGCGACCGGCCGGCCGCGCCCTCTCGATGCCGTCGGCGTCCAGATCAGTCGGTCAGCGCCTGGTCCGAAATTGCATGCGTCCAGGCCATGCCTTCCGGCTCCTTGGTGATCGCCGGATTTTCGGGCGATACGGCCGAGAGCAGGGTGGCGACGGTCTGATCGTAATCCGCCGGGTTAAGCGCCCCGTTCGATCCGGCCGTCAGTTTGGCGACCTCCTGAACCATGTAGAGCTGATGCTCGTAGCTTTGTGCGCCGGTCTCGTCGTTCTCGATCACGATCTCGGCGGCTTCCTCGGGGTTCTCCTCGGCGTATTTCCAGCCGCGCATCGAGGCCCGGACGAAGCGCACCATCTTGTCGGCGAACTCGGGATCCTCCAGATCGTCCTCGATCACGTAAAGCCCGTCCTCGAGCATCCCGATGCCTTCCTCAAGGTAATTGAAGGTCACCAGTTCATCCTCGGAGATGCCGGCGTCCAGCACCTGCCCGTATTCGTTGTAGGTCATCACGCTGATGCAGTCTGCCTGCCGCTGCAGCAGCGGATCGACGTTGAACGCCTGCTTCAGCACCTCGACGCCGTCGTCGCCGCCCGAGGTCGGGATGCCCAGCTTCGCCATCCAGGCATAGAACGGGTATTCGTTGCCGAAGAACCAGACGCCCAGCGTGCGGCCGCGGAAGTCCTCGGGGCTTTCGATGCCGGTTTCTTTCAGGCAGGTCAGCTGCATGCCGCCCGACTTGAACGGCTGCGCGATGTTGACCAGCGGTACGCCCCGCTCGCGCGCGGCCAGTGCGGCGGCCATCCAGGTGGTGATGACATCGGCGCCGTCGCCGGCGATCACCTGCTCGGGTGCGATGTCCGGGCCGCCCGGCTTGATCGTGACGTCAAGATCCTCTTCCTCGTAGAACCCCTTGTCCTTGGCCACGTAGTAGCCGGCGAACTGGGCCTGGGTGACCCATTTCAGTTGCATCACCACTTCGTCGGCGGCAAAGGCCTGACCGCTCGTCAGGGCCAGAGCGGCCGCACCTGCCATCAGTCTTTTCATGTCGAGAACTCCCCTTGGACTCACTTTCTTTGCGACGGGTGCCAGAATGTCACCCGCCGTTCGATCAGGGCCACCGCCCCATAGAAGGCCGACCCGGCAAGGGCAGCCATGGCGATCTCGGCCCAGACCATCGGCAGGTTCAGCCGCCCGACCTCGGTCGAGATGCGGAAGCCCATGCCGCGGATCGGTGAGCCGAAGAACTCGGCCACGATAGCCCCGATCAGGGCCAGTGTGGTGCAAATCTTCAATCCATTGAAGATAAAAGGCATCGCAGCCGGCAGGCGCAGCCGCAAAAGAGTCTGCACATGGCTGGCTGCATAGGTTCTCATCAGATCGCGCTGCATCTGGTCGGTTGCCGACAGCCCGGCCACCGAATTCACCAGCATGGGAAAGAACACCATGGCGACGACGACGGCCGCCTTTGATTCCCAGCCGAATCCGAACCACATCACCATGATCGGCGCGACACCGACGATGGGCAGCGCCGCCACGAAATTGCCCACCGGCAGCAGGCCCCGCCGCAGGAACGGGTGACGATCCACCAGAATTGCCACCAGAACGCCGGCCGCGCATCCCATGACATATCCAGACAGCGCGCCCTTCAGGATCGTCTGCACGAAATCTTCCCACAGCGTCCCGGTCGAGGCGAGGATCTGCGTCCAGATGACCGAGGGCGCAGGCAGGATCACCGTTTCGATCGACAGTCCGCGGACCAGCCCCTCCCACAGGATCAGGATGGTGACCCCGAACAGCAACGGCACGACCAGCCGCACCCAGCGGCCACTGGCCCGGCGCGCCAGAACCGTGTTCACCGCCCATGCGGCCAGCCAGAAGACGATGGCGCCGATGAGCCAGGTCATCGCGCCACCCCCATCGCCCGGTTCGCGGCCTTTTCGACCGCGCCCACCAGCAGGATCAGCCCGCCCGCCAGGATCGCCGCGGCGAACAGCGCGCTCCAGGTCTGCAGCGGCTGGCCGAACTGGCTACCGATCAGCATCCGCGCTCCCAGGCCGCTGGTGGCCCCCGTCGGCAACTCGCCCACGATGGTGCCCACCAGGCTTGCCGCGATGGCGACCTTGAGAGAGGCGAAAAGGTAGGGCAGCGACGCGGGCAGCCGCAGTTTCCAGAAGCTTTGCCCGTTCGAGGCGTTGTAGGTGCGCATCAGGTCCACCTGCATCGCGTCGGGGGAATTCAGCCCCTTCACCATGCTGACCAGCACCGGAAAGAAGCTCAGATAGGCGGCGATCACCGCCTTGGGGATCCGGATATCCTGCACGCCCACCTGCGCCGCGATCACCACGATCATCGGCGCAAGCGCCACTATGGGGATCGTCTGGCTGATGATCGCCCAGGGCATCACGCTCAGCTCCATCGTGCGCGAATAGGTGATCGACACCGCCAGACCGACCCCCAGCAAGATGCCCAGCCCGAAGCCCCACAGCGTGGTCTCGAGGGTGATGAACCCCTGATAGACCAGACTGCGGCGCGAGGTGACGCTGGCGCCGAACACCCCGTCATACAGTTCGATCACGACCTGATGCGGCGCCGGCAGCACCGGGCGGCGCTGGTTCATGGTGTCGCGGACGAGGTCGACGACGCCGACCTCCTGCCCCGCGCGCGCCGCCTGATCGAGCGTCCAGCGGGCGTTCATCGCCACGGTGCCCAGATACCAGATCACCAGGATCGACAGCAGCACGGTCAGCACGGGCAGGACGCGGCTCATCGTGCCCCCTCGGCCCGGCCCGTCGACCGCCTACAACTCATCGCCATGCCCCGCCCGCAAGCCCTCGCGCACGCGGTGCGCGATCTCGATGAACTCCCGGCTGTCGCGGATGTCCAGCGGGCGTTCGCGCGGCAGCGGGCTTTCGATCACGTCGGTGATCCGCCCCGGCCGCGGGCTCATCACCACGATCCGGGTGGACAGGTACACCGCCTCGGGGATCGAATGGGTGACGAAGGCGATGGTCTTTTCGGTCCGCGCCCAGAGCCGCAGCAGTTCCTCGTTCAGCCGGTCGCGCACGATCTCGTCCAGCGCGCCAAAGGGTTCGTCCATGAGCAGGATGTCGGCATCGAACGCCAGCGCCCGCGCGATGCTGGCGCGCTGCTGCATCCCGCCCGAAAGCTGCCAGGGGAATTTACCGCCAAAGCCATCCAGCTCAACGAGTTCCAGCACGGCCTTCACGCGCTTGTCCTGCTCCGCGCGCGAAAAGCCCATGATCTCCAGCGGCAGCCGGATGTTGCCCGCGATGGTGCGCCAGGGGTACAGACCCGCCGCCTGAAACACGTAGCCATAGGCCCGCGACCGGCGCGCCTCGTCCGGGGTCATGCCGTTGACGGTCAGCGTGCCCTCGGTCGGGTGTTCCAGCGCGGCGATGCAGCGCAGGAACGTCGTCTTGCCGCAGCCCGAGGGGCCGATGAAGCTGACGAAATCGCCCTTGCCGATGGTCAGGTCCACATCCTTCAGCGCATGCACCGGCCCGTCGGCCGTCTGGAACGTCAGCCCCAGACCGTGCGCCTCGACCACCGCCTGCAGGGGGGCGTTGTCGCGCATCAGACCCCGCTCGCCGGGATGCCTGACCGTTCCACCGGGCGGGGCGCGGTCAGATCCTTCCAGGTGCTCAGCGCCCGGCTGACGGCTCCGTTCGGCTCGCGCGCCACGAACTCGCCGTGGCCCTCCTGCCCGCGGATCTCTCCGTCCTGCACGGCCACGCGGCCCCGTGTCAGCGTAAAGCGCGGCAGGCCCTTCACCTTCTGCCCCTCGAACACGTTGTAATCGATGGCAGACTGCTGTGTCCTGGCGCTGATGGTCTTTTCCTTGGCCGGATCCCAGATTACCAGATCGGCATCCGCCCCCACCGCCACAGCGCCCTTGCGGGGATAGAGGCCGAAGATCTTGGCGGCATTGGTGGATGTCGCCGCGACAAACTCGTTCATCGTCAGCCGGCCGGTGTTCACCCCGTGGGTCCAGAGCATCGGCATTCGATCCTCCAGCCCCCCCGTCCCGTTGGGGATCTTGGTGAAATCGCCCACCCCATAGCGCTTCTGGTCGGTGGTGAAGGCGCAGTGGTCGGTCGCCACCACCGACAGGCTGCCCGCCTGCAACCCCGCCCACAGGCTGTCCTGATGCGCCTTGTTGCGGAACGGCGGCGACATCACGCGCCGCGCGGCATGGTCCCAGTCGGCGTTGAAATACTCGCTTTCGTCCAGCGTCAGGTGCTGGATCAGCGGCTCGCCCCAGACCCGCTTGCCCTGCTGGCGCGCGCGCCGGATCGCCTCGTGCGCCTCCTCGCAACTGGTATGCACCACGTAAAGCGGCACGCCCGCCATGTCGGCGATCATGATCGCGCGGTTCGTCGCCTCGCCCTCCACCTGGGTCGGGCGGGAATAGGCATGCGCCTCTGGCCCGGTGTTCCCCTCGCGCAGCAGGCGGGCGGACAGTTCCGCCACCACGTCGCCATTCTCGGCGTGCACCATCGCGATGGCGCCCAGCTCGCGCAGGCGCTGGAAGCTGGCAAACAACTCGTCGTCGTTCACCATCAGCGCGCCCTTGTAGGCCATGAAATGCTTGAAGCTGGTGATCCCCTTGTCCACCACCTGTTGCATCTCGTTGAAAACCTGCTCGCTCCACCAGGTGATGGCCATGTGATAGGAATAGTCGCAATGCGCCCGGCCGGACTTGTTCGACCACATGTCCAGCGCATCCAGCAGCCCCTGTCCCGGGCTGGGCAGGGCGAAGTCGATCACCATCGTCGTCCCGCCCGCCAGCGCCGCGCGGGTGCCGGATTCGAAATCGTCGGCCGAATAGGTGCCCATGAAGGGCATCTCCAGATGTGTATGCGGGTCGATGCCCCCCGGCATGACATAGCAGCCGGTGGCGTCGAGTTCGTCGTCGCCCGTCAGGCCCTGCCCGATCTGGGCGATCTTGCCGCCGTCGATCAGCACGTCGGCCTTGTAGGTCAGTTCATGCGTGACGATGGTGCCGTTCTTGATGACGGTGGTCATGGCTCTATCTCCCTGTTCGTCCGGGCGAGTCTCTGCCGCCCTGTTGTTCGCTCACTTCATATCCCGCGTCCGGCGCGCCTAACAACCGGGCGCGACACCTGTCACCCCTCACTGTGACGCCCCGGACCTGATCCGGGGCCCCGCTGGCAGAAGCACCCCCTCACAACGGAATCTGACCCGAAAGATCCCGCCACTCCGGATTGACTTCGGCAATCAACTCGTCCTTCCACGCCCGCCGCCACCGCTTCACCTGCCGCTCGCGTTCCAGTGCGGCGTAAAGGTCCGCGTGCGTCTCGAACCAGACCAGCGTGGTGATCCCGTATCGGGCGGTGTGGCCGACGACCTTTGCCCGATGCTGCTCCAGCCGACGCCGAAGATCCGATGTCGCGCCGATGTAGATCGCGCCGCCGGGGCGCGAGGCGAGGATGTAGACGTAGTGCGCCACGGGTGGCCCCTTTCGCGATGCCTGGGCCGGTCGCCAGCGGGGCGGGGCCCCGGATCAAGTCCGGGGCGTCGCAGTGAGGGGCGGTTGGCCTCACCCCACAACCTCCGCCGTTTCCAGCACCGCGTGCATCAGCACGTTCGCCCCGGCCTCCGCCCACTCCTTCGTGATCTCCTCGGCCTCGTTGTGGCTGAGCCCGTCCTTGCAGGGGCACATCACCATCGTGGTCGGATAGACCCGGTTGATCCAGCAGGCGTCATGGCCTGCGCCGGAAATCAGGTCCATGTGGGAATATCCCAGCCGGTCGGCGGCCTCGCGCACCCGGCCCACCAGCGTCTCGTCAAAGGCAGGCGGGTCGAAGAAGCCCACGACCTCTGACTGGAATTTCACCCCGATGTCGGCGCAGACGCCCGGCGCGGTGGCGTTCAATTCCTCCACCATTGCCTCCAGCGTTTCCAGCACGTGACTGCGGAAATCGACTGTGAAGACGACCTTTTCGGGGATGACGTTGCGGCTGTTGGGGTAGACGTCGATATGGCCGATCGCGCCCACGGCGTTCGGCTGGTACTGCAGCGCGATCTCGTGCACCAGTTCGATGACGCGGGCCAGCGCGCGGCCGGCGTTGCGGCGCATGTACATCGGCGTCGACCCGGTGTGCTGGCCCTTGCCGGTGACGGTGCACTGCACCCAGCGCAACCCTTGCCCGTGGGTGACGACGCCCACCTGCTTGCCCTCGGCCTCCAGGATCGGGCCCTGTTCGATGTGCAACTCGAAGAAGGCGTGCATCTTCCGCGCGCCCACTTCCTCGTCGCCCTGCCAGCCGATGCGCTTCAACTCGTCGCCAAAGCGCTTGCCCTCGGCGTCCTTGCGGTCATAGGCCCAGTCCTGATCCAGCACCCCCGCGAAGACGCCGGATGCGAGCATGGCGGGGGCGAAGCGTGTGCCCTCCTCGTTCGTCCAGTTCGTCACAACGATGGGGTGCTTGGTGCGGATGCCCAGATCGCGCATGGTGCGGATGATCTCCAGCCCGCCCAGCACGCCCAGAACGCCATCGTATTTCCCGCCCGTGGGCTGGGTGTCGAGGTGGGAGCCGACATAGACCGGCAGCGCGTCGGGGTCGGTGCCGGGAAACTCGGCGAACATGGTGCCCATCTGGTCCACCTTCACCGTGCCACCCGCCTCCTCGCACCATTGCTGGAACAGCGCGCGACCCTCGGCATCGGCGTCGGTCAGGGTCTGGCGGTTGTTGCCGCCCGCGATCCCGGGGCCGATCTTCGCCATCTCCATCAGGCTGTCCCACAGCCGGTCGGCATCGATCCTCATGTTCTCCGCAGCCGCCGCCATCCCTCTCCCCCTTTTCAGGTTTTCCCGTTCTGACCGACTGGTCAGGAGAGAGGCTACACAGTCAGGGTCGCGGGTCAACCGGGTTTTGGGGGCGGGATCACCGGGATGTGCGGGGCGCCCGGGAATGGGTCGATTTACAGCCCCTCTGCCGGCGGGTTAATCTGCGCGCTGGCGCCGGGTGCGTCGTCGGGGGCGGCATGCGCAGGCTTTTTCGGGTCTTTTTCGTTCTGCTGCTGGCGGGGGCGGGCGCGGTCTTCGTGCTTGGCACCGTCTTCCTGCAGGACGCCCCGGCCGTGGCCGCGATGGCCCCGCCCGCGCCCGAGGACGTGCGCGCCGCGCGCGGCTTCTACCACCAGGTCCGCGCCGCCACCAACGGCGAACCGGGCGCGCCCGAGACAGTGACGCTCAGCGCCGGTGCGCTGCAATCGGTCCTGCGCCTTGGCACGCGGCTTGTCCGCGACTACCGGGCCGAGACCGAGGTTGCGGACGATCTGGTGCGCATGACCGCCGCCCTGCCGGTGCCGTGGATCGGCGGCACGCGCTGGCTGAACCTGCGCGCCGCCGTCGCCCCGTTCGAGGAGCGCTTTGCCCTGCAGCACGTGCAGCTTGGCGGCCGCGAGATCCCGCCCGACCTGGCGCTGCAGCTGGCGCGGCTGGGCGGGAACCTCGTGCTCGGCTCCGGGGCGGGCGACACGCTGTTCGACGCCCCCGCCGCCATGGCGATCGACGGCGACAGGATGATCTTTGCCCTGCGGCTGGACCGCGACGGGCGGGGCGACGTGATCCAGGGCGTGTTCGGCGCGCTGCGCGGCGGCGCGATGCCGGGCGCGGACCGGGTCGATCATTACTACGTGCTGCTGCGCGACGCGCTGGACGCGGGCACCGTTCCTGATCGGGGCAGCGTGCTTCCGCTGCTCACATTCACCCTTGCCGCCGCCCATGCCGACAGCACCGACGCCTCTGCCGCTGACGAATTCACGGCGGCGATCTTTGCCCTGACCAAGGCCTGCGGGGCGAACGACTTTCACCTTGTCGTCGGCTCTATGGCAGAGACCCCGTCGGAACGCGCCCGGTCGTGGCGGACAGACTGCCTTCAGCTGGAACTGGCCGGCCGGATCGACCTGCGGCGGCATTTCCTGACGGCGGCAGCGATCCAGACCGCATCCAACCGGGGCTTCGCCGTCTCGATGGGAGAGTTCAAGGAGCTGCACGACACGCTGATGGCCGGCGGCTACGACTTCACCGACATCACCGCCAACAACTCGGGCATCCGCATGGCCGATCTGTTCCTGTCGCGCCCGCGCGCCGACTGGCCCGCCCTGCTGGAGCGGATGCAAACCGAGGCCGACATCCTGCCCGATCTTCAGGGCATTCCCGACCGGATGTCGCGCAGCCGGTTCGAGGAACGCTTCGGCGAGGTCGACAGCCCGGCCTATCAGGCGATGATGGATGAAATCGAGGCCCGGATCGACCGTACGGCGCTGCACGCCACCACCGAAGCCGGGGGCGGCTGAGGCCCGCTCAGGCCATCCGCGCCGCCGGCAGCACCTGATCCCCGATCAGGTCCATCAGGTCGCCGAAATACCCGCCCGACCGCGCCGGCATCGTCGGGTCCGAGGTGATGACGATGCTCACCTCGCGGTCGGGCGCAATGCAGATCACCTGCCCGCCATAGCCGCGCGCCAGCGCGATGCGGGCCCCGTCGCTGCGGCCCAGGAACCAGCCATAGCCATATTCCAGCCCGGAAAAGGCCGACCGCGTGCGCGGCGTCAGCGCGGCGCGCATCCAGTCCGCGCTCAATACCTGCTGGCCCTCCCACGCCCCGCCCTGCCGCGCCATCTCGGCAAAGCGCAGCATCGCCATCGGCGACAGCGCCATCTCGTTTCCGCCCAGGTAATAGCCTTGCGGATCGCGCGTCCAGGGCGCCACCCCGATCCCCAGGGGCTTGCCCAGCCAGTCGCGGGTCATCGCCAGAAGGCTGTCGCCCGTCGCCCGCGCCAGCACCGCGCCCAGGACGTGGTAGCTGCCGGTGGAATAGAGCATGCCCTGCCCCGGCTCGGCCACGAACGGGCGCGACAGGGCATTGGCCACCCAGTTCCGGCTGCTGACCCAGGACCCGTAGTTCGCGCCCGAGGTCCGCTCCAGCCCCGCCTGCATGGTCACCAGATGCTCCAGCGTCAGACCGGCCACGCGCGGATCGGCACCCGCGGGGATCAGGTCCGGCGCCAGAGCGCCGAGCGTCGCGTCCATCCCCGGCACCACGCCCCGGTCGATGGCCGCGCCCAGAACCGACGCGACGATGGTCTTGGACACCGACTTGACGTTCACCGCCCGGTCCAGCGCCGGTCCGCGCAACGCCTCGGCCAGCACCACCTCGCCGCGATGGGCGACGACGATCCCGCGCATCTGGTCAAGACCGCGCCCGACATCGACCACCGTGCCCCAGCCGCGCGCCTGCGCGCCCAGCGGAAGGGCACCGGCGATCACCGCCGCCGCGCCGCCTGCCAGAACCGCCCTGCGTGTGGTCATGCCCGTGCCCCCGCCCTGTGCCGTGTGGGAACGGTCTAGCGCCGATCCGCGCGCCGAACAGGCCCCCGGCGGATCACGTCTGCTCCAGCAGGACCGTCCGGACCCATGAAAAAAGGTTTCCCTTCGGTTAACGCCGCAGGGAAACCCGTTTCTTTTCAAAAGTCTGCCGATCTGCTCACGCGTGAGCAGCTCACCCCGCCGCCTCAGTGCAGTGTCTTGAGCACGTCGCCGAGGGTGCCGATCAGGGTGTCGATATGCGCCTTCTCGATGATCAGCGGCGGCGACATGGCGATGATGTCGCCGGTGGTGCGGATCAGCGCGCCCTTCTCGTAGCACTCCAGGAAGGCCGAGAAGGCCCGCTTCGTCGGCTCGCCCGCGATGGGGTCCAGTTCCACCGCGCCGATCAGGCCCATGTTGCGGATGTCGATCACATGCGGCAGACCCTTCAGGCTGTGCAGCGCGTCCTGCCAGTAGGGTGCGATTTCGGCCGCGCGGTCGAACAGCCCTTCCTCGGCATAGGTTTCAAGGCTGGCAAGGCCCGCCGCGCTGGCGATCGGGTTGCCGGAATAGGTGTAGCCGTGGAACAGCTCGATCACGTGTTCCGGCCCGGTCATGAAGGCGTCGTGGATGGCCGAGGAGGTCAGCACCGCCCCCATCGGGATCACGCCGTTGGTCAGCCCCTTGGCGCAGGTGATCATGTCGGGCAGCACGTCGAAATACTGCGAGGCGAAGGGCGCGCCCAGCCGGCCGAAGCCGGTGATGACCTCGTCGAAGATCAAGAGGATGCCGTGCTTCTTCGTGATCTCGCGCAGGCGCTGCAGGTAGCCCTTGGGCGGCAGGATCACGCCGGTCGATCCGGCGACGGGCTCCACGATGACGGCGGCGATGGTCTCGGGGCCGTGGAGCGCCACGATGCGCTCCAGCTCGTCCGCCAGTTCCGCGCCGTGTTCGGGCTGGCCCTTGGTATAGGCGTTCTTCGCGGGCAGGTGGGTGTGCGGCAGATGGTCGACGCCGTTCAGCATGTTGCCGAAGAACTTGCGGTTGTTGACGATGCCCCCGACGGAGATGCCGCCAAAGCCCACGCCGTGGTAGCCGCGTTCGCGCCCGATCAGGCGGGTGCGCGTGCCCTCGCCGCGGGCGCGGTGATAGGCGATGGCGATCTTGAGCGCGGTGTCCACCGCTTCCGAGCCGGAGTTGCAGAAGAAGGCATGATCCAGCCCCTCTGGCGCAAGGCCGACCAGCCGGTTGGCCAGTTCGAACGCCTTGGGGTGGCCCATCTGGAAGGCGGGGGCGTAGTCCAGCTCCGCCGCCTGCTGCTGGATCGCCTCGGTGATCTTCGGGCGGCAGTGGCCCGCGTTGCAGCACCACAGGCCCGCGGTCCCGTCCAGCACCTGTTTGCCGTCGGCGGCGGTGAAATGCATGTCCTTGGCCGCGACCAGCATGCGCGGAGCCTTCTTGAACTGCCGGTTCGCGGTGAACGGCATCCAGAAGGCGTTCAGGTCGTTCGGTGCCACGTTGCGATCTAGCGCCATCGGTTCTCTCCAGTCTCTCAGGGGGTCGGGCGCAGGGGCGGGCGCGGTGGGCGCGGGCCAGTGCGGGTTTGACCATGGGGCGGCCCGCACGCTATCAGAGCGGCGGGGCCAGTCAAGGATTGCCGGGAATGAGAATGACGCGTTTGCCCGCAGGTGCGCGATGACCGGCCGACGCCGGCGGGCCCATGCCCGGATGGAGAATCAGGCCGCGATCCTGGACGCCGCGCTGGAGGTGTTTGCCGCCAATGGCTTCCGTGGCGCCACGCTGGACCAGATCGCCGAGGTGGCGCAGATCTCCAAGCCGCTGGTGCTGTACTACTTCCCGTCGAAAGAGGCGATCCACGCAGAGCTGCTGGAAGAGTTGCTGGGCACCTGGCTCAACCCGCTGCGCGACCTGAACCCCGAGGGCGAGCCGATCACCGAGATCATCACCTACGCCCGGCGCAAGCTGCACCTGAGCCGCGATTTCCCGCGCGAAAGCCGGCTGTTCGCGAACGAGGTGATGCAGGGCGCGCCGCGGCTGGAGCCGGTGCTGCATGGCGAGTTGAAGCAACTGGTGGACGAGAAATGCGCCGTCCTGCGCGGCTGGATGGAGGCGGGGCGCATCGCCCCGGTCGATCCCCATCACCTGATCTTCTCGGTCTGGGCGCTGACGCAGCACTACGCCGACTTCGACGTGCAGGTGCGCGCCGTTCTGGGGCCAGAGGTGGGCAACCCCTTTCCCGACGCGCTGGTGTTTCTGGAAAACCTTTACCGCAAGATGCTGGCGGTGTGACGCCCGCGCGACGGGCGTCGGGCGGGGCAGACCCCGCCCGATCCCACGTCAGCCGACCGGGTTGATGTCGTCGATGAAGGTCAGCATGTCGACCATCGTGAAGGTGTCGGCATCCGCGCGCGGCAGTTCCGGCGTCCAGTCCCGGCGCTGCCACAGGAACGACGCGTGATCGCCATGCACCATGCCCAGGAAGGTCTCGGCGACGATCGTCGCGCCCACCGGACCCAGCCGCTGGCCCTGATGGACCATCTCGGCCTCTTTCAGGATGTAGTACCAGAGCGGCGTTTCCTTGTGCAGGCCGTGGGTCGCCGCCGCGGAACCGTCGGCACCCGCCGAAAGATCGGCCTCTGACAGTTCGGGATGCCCCATCGCCCTGGCGACCGACTGGCCCGAGGGCAGGCCCAGCTGCACGCCACGGCGCAGGTTGCGGAACGGCAGAACCGCTTCCATCGATCCCTCGGGATTTCCTGGAAGGGTATGCAGGGTGGGCGTCAGCAGCGGGTTGATCAGACGGGTGTCGTTCGCTTCGAACCCCGGACCGTCAGGGGTGCCGAAATCGAAGAACCGGCGCCAGTCGACCACCCAGTTCGAGGGCAGCGTGCGCATCGGCGGCGGGAAGGCGGCCGGGTCCTGCCCGGGGATCACGAACTCCTCGTTCGTCAGGCCGGGTTCGTTCACCCGGTCTCCGACGATGGCGCCGGACAGTCCGGTGAAGAAGAACAGGTTGGCCAGGGTGCCGCTGGCCACCCCGCCGGGCCGGAAGATGCGGTTGTGGCTGTAATTCTCGCGCACCTGCGCATGCCCGAGGCGGAAGGCCGCGGCCGAGAATTCCACCGGCATGTAGGGCCGCACGCGGAAGCGGTAGAATTGCCGCCCGCGATGCTTGATCCGGTTCACCAGACCGGGCTCGGTCAGCCGCTCGACATAGTCGTAAAGCACGATCCACTGGTAGTGCCACGTCGCCAGGCGCCGCGCCTCGGTGAACAGGGCGCGGTCGTCGCCCTTGAAGCCCCGGTCGCGCAGCCAGGCCACGATGGCATTGTGGAATTTCAGGAACGACAGATGGGTCTGCGCCACCATCAGGTTCTCGTCGTTCCGGGGGTCGCCGATCAGCGCCCGCCCGGTGGCCGGATCGCGCGGCAGGTCGTTGCGCATCTCCGCCACCTCGGCGCCGGTGAAATCGGGCGACGCCTCGGCGACCCCGATGGCCAGTTCCGGCCCCACCCGGCCGGTGGCGGGATCGGTCACATACAGCTCCGGGTTCTCGTCCGGGCCACGGCCATAGACCGAGTCGAGGTCGAGCGCGGGCGTCCGGAAGTTCCGGGTCGCCAGCGGGTCCGCCAACTGCTGCTCCGGCGGCGTCAGGTCGAGCGTTATGTCATGATCGACGAACTGGCCGAAATAGGTGAAGCCGGCCGGGATATGCGGATTGTCGCCGCATTTCGCCTCGGGGTCGGTGTCGATCATCGCCATGGCCAGATCCTGCAGGGCGTGATCAGGCACTTCGAGCGGCGCCTGAAACGCGAACATCCGGCCGAACTTGCCCGGATCGCCATGCCCGCTCAACGCCTCGATCGAGGCGCGGCTCATCTGGCGCGTCGTCTGGCCGTGATGATATTTCGCAAGTTTGGGGTCGCTGACATGCAGCTGCAGTGGCTTGTTCATTCCAATTCTCCATCAAATAGAGTCCGCACAAACGATCCGCGGCCGAAGGTCAGATCCTCCCGCGCGATCAGGGACACACATGCCGAAAAATACCGGCGGTGCGACCCTGCCTGATCCAATGACGCACCAGCGTGAACCGAGCGTGAATTGACGCCCGGCCCGGCGCGGGGGCGGCTACTCCGCCGCCTTCGCCATCGGGTTGTTCGGATGCGTGGTCCAGTTGGCGTATTCGCGCACCACCTGACCCGTGCGCGGGTCGGTCGCCCCCACCGGCAACTGCTCCATGGTGATGCAATCCTCCACCGGGCAGACGTTGACGCACAGGTTGCAGGCCACGCATTCGGCGTCGATCACCTCGAACACCCGATCGGGCGACATGCTGATCGCCTGGTGGCTGGTATCCTCGCAGGCCGCGTAGCAGCGGCCGCACTTGATGCAGGCGTCCTGGTCGATCCGGGCCTTAGTGACGTAGTTCAGGTTCAACTCCTGCCATTCGACGAAGTTGGGCACCGCGCGCCCCACCAGGTCGGACAGGCTCATCCCCTTCTCGTCCAGGTATTGCGACAGGCCCGAGATCATCTCCTGCACGATCTTGAAGCCATAGGTCATCGCCGCCGTGCAGACCTGCACGTTGCCTGCGCCCAGCGCCATGAACTCTGCCGCGTCGCGCCACGTTGTGACGCCCCCGATGCCCGAGATCGGCAGGCCGCGGGTCTCCTCCTGCCGGGCGATCTCGGCCACCATGTTCAGCGCGATGGGCTTCACCGCCGGGCCGCAATAGCCGCCGTGGCTGCCCTTGCCGTCGATCATCGGGAAGGGCGAGAAGTGGTCGAGGTCCACGTTGGTGATCGACTTCACCGTGTTGATCAGGCTGACCGCATCCGCCCCGCCACGCGCCGCCGCGATCGCCGGCGGCAGGATCGAGGTGACGTTGGGCGTCAGCTTCACGATGCAGGGCATGCGGCTGTACTGCTTCACCCAGCGGGTGACCATCTCGATGTATTCGGGCACCTGGCCCACGGCGCTGCCCATGCCGCGCTCGGCCATGCCGTGCGGGCAGCCGAAGTTCAGCTCCACCCCATCGGCCTCGGTATCCTCGATGCGCTTCAGGATGTCCTTCCAGCTTTCCTCGTCGCAGGGGACCATCAGGCTGATGATCATCGCCCGGTCCTTCCACTTGCGCTTGACCTCCTTGATCTCGCGCAGGTTCACCTCCAGCGGGCGGTCGGTGATCAGTTCGATGTTGTTCAGCCCCAGCAGGCGGCGGTCGGCGCCCCAGACCGCGCCGTAGCGTGGGCCATTGACGTTGACGATGGGCGGCCCCTCGGCCCCCAGCGTCTTCCAGACGACGCCGCCCCAACCGGCCTCAAAGGCGCGTTCGACGTTGTATTTCTTGTCCGTCGGCGGCGCGCTGGCCAGCCAGAACGGGTTGGGCGACTTGATGCCGATGAAGGTGGAGGTCAGGTCTGCCATGATGCGGTCTCCTCAGGTCGGGGTCGGGCCGGGCACGGGCGCGCGCCCGCCGGCAGGTGGGACGATGTACAGGAATGGATCGGCTGGACGGCGTGGACCGGCCGTAGGGTGGGTGTCAGGCGCCGAAGAACGCCTGCCAGGCATGTCCCAGCAGGTCGCCGCCGATCTCGCCCGATTTCGGGACGATGAAGGCCCAGGCGACGGCGCCGGGCAGGCTGGCCAGCTGGAACAACCGCGCCGGCATCGCCGCGGTGCCCGCCGCCACGAAGGCGACCGACCGCAGCGGACCCACGAAATGCCCCATCAGCACGGTCAGCGTGCCCCAGCGGGCAAAGGCGCGTTCGCTGCGTTCCAGCAGCGCCGGGTCGCGGTTCAGCGGCCAACGCTTCAGCACCGCCGGCCCATAGTGCAGGCCCAGCCACCAGGACAGTGTCGCCCCGATGGCCGCACCCAGCGCGGCGGCAAGGAACAACGGCGTGAACTCCAGTGCGCCGGCCGCGACAAGCGCGCCGATCGCCACAAGGATCGCTGTCGAGGGGATGAGCAGCGACACGAAGGCCAGCGTCTCCGCCAGGGCCAGCGCAAAGACGATCAGCGGCGCCCATTGCCGGTGGGCCGAGACGAACTCGACGACAGAGGCGACGACGCTTTCCATGATCCCCCAGCTGAACGCTCGCCCCGGGATTTAGGCGCGCCGCCGCCGCCGGGCAAGCGGCACCGGTCCGGCGCGCACCGTGTTCCTTTTCGGAGGGCGGCGCAAAGGCCACATGAAACCGGTTGGGGCACATGATCGGGACGAGATCGCAGGGGCGAACGGCCATGGTCGGTCAGCCCTCCCGGTCGAGGGGTTCGGGCGGCGCGGGGTAGCCACGAAAGTCGCAATCGGACCGGCCGTCGGGGGCGATCCAGCAGACGTCGACGAAGCCCTTTTCGATGTTCCGGTCCGGAAGGACCGCGGCGGTCTCGGGGTCGAACCGGTCGACGCTGACCGCCGCCGTCACCGCGAAGACCTGCGCCGCAGAGACGTCCCCGGCGACTTCGGCGCAGTCGAACGGAAACCGCGCACGGACCATGAAGGCAAAGCTGTCGGACTGGCCCCGATCCAGCGCGTGGGCGGGCGGCCCCAGCACCGAATCGAAGGGGATCTCGGCCCGGAGTCCCTCGCGGCGCACCGAAGCGAAGGCGGTTCCGGCCGGGCCGGCGACCGCCTCGGCGCGGCCGGCGGGGTAGCGTGCGATGTCGAGCGTGATCAGCCGCACCAGAACCGGCACGTCGGCGGCGCTGGCCGTGTCGAGCCGGCCGTAGAGCGGGATCTCCAGATACGCCTCGTCCACGGCGCCCGCACAGGCGCCGGCGAGCGCAAGGCCCGGCGGCGGATCGGCCAGCCAGACCTCGAAGGTGCCCGATACGTCCGACTGGACGGCGGCGGCCGCGGTCTCGACTTCCGCGCGGGTTCTCGGAAAGAGCGTGTCCCACTGGTAGAGCACCCAGAGCCCCGAGATCACCACCGCCGCGGCCAGCACAAGGTTGCGAACCGCCTCGCTCAGGTCCTTCAGCGGTGGCATCGCCCCCGTCCCTCAGCCTGTCAGCGCGGCATGAATGTCCATCGCCGCGTCGCGGCCCTGCGCCACGGCGGTGACGGTCAGATCCTCGCCGCCCCCTGTGCAGTCGCCCCCCGCCCAGACGCCGGGCAGGCCGGTGCGACCACGGGCATCGACCGCGATCTTGCCGCCGTCGACCGTCAGCGCCTCGGGCACGCCCTCCAGCGTCTGGCCGATGGCCTTGAACAACTGGTCGGCGCGCAGGCGGAACCGCTCGTCGCTCAGCCGCAGCCCCTCGGGCCCCTCCTCGGTATAGGCGAATTCGACCTCGGCCACGGCGCCGTTGCCATGCACCGCCACGGGGGCCGCGTTGGTGACGATCTTCACGCCCGTTGTCGCCGCGTGTTCCTGTTCATAACCGCTCGCCCCCATCCGGTCGCGGCCGCGACGGTAGACAATGGTCACGTTCTCGGCGCCCAGCAGCTTCGACTGCACGGCGGCATCCACCGCCGTCATGCCGCCGCCGATCACCACCACGTCGCGGCCCACCGGCAGGGTGGTCTTGTCGGTCGCCTGCCGCAGGTCGGCGATGAAATCGACCGCGTCGCGGACGTTCACCTTGTCCTCTCCCGGTGCGCGCAGGGCGTTCACGCCGCCCAGGCCCATGCCCAGAAAGACCGCGTCGAAGTCCTGGCGCAGCTCGTCCAGCGTCAGTTCGCGCCCAAGCGCGCGGCCGTGCTCGATGGTGATGCCGCCGATTTTCAGCAGCCAGTCGACCTCGGCCTGCGCGAAATCGCCGGTGGCCTTGTAGGCGGCGATGCCGAACTCGTTCAGCCCGCCCGGCTTCGGCCGCGCCTCGTAGATCACCACGTCGTGGCCCTTCATCGCCAGCCGGTGCGCACAGGCCAGACCGGCCGGCCCCGCCCCCACCACCGCGATGCGCTTGCCGGTCGGCGCGGCGCGGGTGAACGGGTGCACGCCCCTGGCCATCACCGTGTCGGTGGCAAAGCGCTGCAGCCGCCCGATCTCCACCGGCTTGCCCTCGGCGGCCTCGCGCACACAGGCTTCCTCGCACAGGGTCTCGGTCGGGCAGACGCGGGCGCACATGCCGCCCAGGATGTTCTGGTCCCAGATCGTCTTCGCCGCCGCCTCGGGCGTGCCGGTCGCGATCTGGCGGATGAACAGCGGAATGTCGATCGCCGTCGGGCAGGCGGTGATGCAGGGCGCGTCATGGCAGAAATAGCACCGGTCGGCCGCCACATGCGCCTCATGCGCGTCAAGCGGCGGCTCGGCATCGGCGAAGTTCTCGGCGATCGCGTCGGCGGGCAGGCGCCCCGGCACGACACCGGGCGTCAGCTGGCTGTTGGTCAAGGCATCCTCCGCTGCACTTCTGTCCTTTCCATCACGCTGCCACAGGCTCGTTTTTTTATCAAACGGTAAATTTTGTCGCGGGGCAGGTTTTTGGGGGTGCTGGTGGGGTGGGCGGTGGGGGTGGGTGAACGCGCGGCTTTTCACCGATTTCCGCTTGCCCTATACACGGCGGACCCCTAAGGGCGGGCTTTCCGGCCATGACCATCACGACCCCGCAGGGACCAGAGCGAGGACCAATGAGCAAAGACCGCAACGAAGCCGACGTGGCGTTCATTCAGGCGCTGGCCGAACTGCTGAACCGCAACGACCTGACGGAGCTGTCCGTCAAGCGCGAGTATGGCGAGAACGACCGTCTGGACGTGCGGGTGTCGAAGCAGGCGCCTGCGCAGGTGGTCAGCACCGCGCCAGCGCCCCAGCAGGCCGCAGCGCCCGCGCAGCCCGCGCCCGCCACCCGCACCGCCGAAGACGCGGGCGATCCCGCGCAGCACCCCGGCGCCGTCACCTCGCCCATGGTCGGCACCTGCTACCTGGCCGCCGAGCCGGGCGCGGATCCGTTCGTCGCCATCGGCACCCAGGTGAAGGAGGGGCAGACCCTGCTGATCATCGAGGCGATGAAGACGATGAACCAGATCCCCGCGCCGCGCGCGGGCACGGTGAAGCGCATTCTGGTCGGCGACGGCAGCCCGGTGGAATACGGCGCGCCGCTGATGATCATCGAATAGGCGCGCGCGATGTTCGAGAAGATCCTGATCGCGAACCGGGGCGAGATCGCCCTGCGCGTGATCCGCGCCTGCCGCGAGATGGGCATCCGCTCGGTCGCCGTCCATTCCACCGCCGACAGCGACGCGATGCACGTGCGCATGGCCGACGAGGCGATCTGCATCGGCCCACCACCATCGTCCGACAGTTACCTTTCGGTGCCCGCGATCATCTCGGCCTGCGAGATCTCGGGCGCCGAGGCGATCCATCCCGGCTACGGGTTCCTGTCGGAGAACGCGGCCTTCGTACAGGTGGTCGAGGATCACGGCCTGACCTTCATCGGCCCCTCGGCCGAGCATATCCGGATGATGGGCGACAAGATAACCGCCAAGGAGACGATGAAGGCCCTGGGCGTGCCCTGCGTGCCGGGATCCGAGGGCGGCGTGCCCGATGTGGCCGCGGCGCAGAAGGTCGGCGCCGAGATCGGCTATCCGGTGATCGTGAAGGCCACCGCCGGCGGCGGCGGGCGCGGCATGAAGCTGGCGCTGACACCCCAGGACATGGAGCGCGCGTTTCAGACCGCCCGGTCCGAGGCCAAGGCGGCCTTCGGCAACGACGAGGTCTATATCGAGAAATACCTCGCCCGGCCGCGCCACATCGAGATCCAGGTGTTCGGCGACGGCAAGGGTGGCGCGGTGCATCTGGGCGAGCGCGACTGTTCCCTGCAGCGCCGCCACCAGAAAGTGCTGGAAGAGGCCCCCGGCCCCGCAATCGACGCGGAGACCCGCGACCGGATCGGCAAGGTCTGCGCCGACGCCGTGGCCCGCATCGGCTATCGCGGCGCCGGGACCATCGAGTTCCTGTTCGAGGACGGCGAATTCTATTTCATAGAGATGAACACCCGCCTGCAGGTCGAACACCCCGTCACCGAGGCGATCTTTGGCGTGGACCTCGTGCGCGAGCAGATCCGCGTGGCATCCGGCATGCCGATGTCCTTCGGTCAGGATGACCTGACGCTCTACGGCCACGCGATCGAGGTGCGGATCAACGCCGAGAAGCTGCCGAACTTCTCTCCCTGCCCCGGCCTGGTGAATACGTTCCACGCGCCCGGCGGCCTGGGTGTGCGCATGGATTCAGCGCTTTATGGCGGCTACCGCATCCCGCCCTATTACGACAGCCTGATCGCCAAGCTGATCGTGCACGGCCGCGACCGGCCCGAGGCGCTGGCGCGCCTGCGCCGCGCGCTGGGAGAGTTGATCGTGGATGGCGTGGACACCACCGTGCCGCTGTTCCACGCCCTTCTGGCCGAACCCGACATCCAGCGCGGCGACTACAACATCCACTGGCTGGAGAAATGGCTGGCGGAGAACGTGGGGTGAGCCGGTTCCGGCTCATCGACCCGACGCACTCCTTCTTCGCAAAACCCTGGCGGCGCTGGGCCACGGTTCTGGTGCCCGGCCTGTGGGCGCTGTGGGAGGTGGTCAACGAGCAATGGATCTGGGCGGCGATCTTTGCTGCGCTGGCCGCCCATGCGTATTGGGTGCTGATCCTGACCTTCCCCGCCACCCGCGACTGACGACTGCCCGTCGCCACGGTCGCGCCGGGCCGCAGGCCCGGGCAGCGGACGGCCCGCCCTCGACGGGCGGGCGGACGCTTCGCCCCTAACCCTCCAGCAGCGCCTCGATCTCGGCGGCCAGCGCGCGCACCTCCTCGGTCGCCATGCCGGGGCGGGGGGATTCCAGCGCGCCCAGCCCCTCGCCCAGGGTCTGGGCATAGACCACGCGGTTGGCCAGTTGCCCCACCGCCAGCCCCGCATCCATCTTGGCGGCCGCTTCCGCCACCTCGGCCCCCAGCCGTGTGCCGGCGCGGGCGCGGTTCAGGATCACGGTGCAAGGCTTGTTCTCGCGCCGGGCCAGATCCAGCACGCCCTCGGTCGCCCACAGATCCACGTGGCTCGATGCCACCGGCACCAGCACCAGATCGGCCTCGCGCAGCGCGGGGCGCAGGTCGGCATCGACCTTGGGCGGCGTGTCCACGATCACGTAGTCGACCTGTCGCCGCAGCTTCTCGCATTCATAGGACACCCCCCAGGCGGACGCGGTGGAGAATTCCGGCATCACCCGGTCCAGATCGCGCCGGGTCATGAACCAGCGCCCCAGCGATCCCTGGGGGTCGGTATCCAGCAGCGCCACGGTCTTGCCCTGCCGCAGGAACGCAACGGCCAGGTTCACGGCAATCGTGGTCTTGCCCGATCCGCCCTTCTGCTGCGCCACCGTGATCACCCGTCCCGCCATGCCTGCCCCCTGCGTACCCATGCCGCGTCGCAGAATGTCACAGCGCGCGGGCGAATGCACGCCCCTCGCTGGCAGGCGCCGGACCCGGGGCATGGGCGCAGGAAAACGCGTGAAGCTTGCGGATTTCCCTTGAACTGCGGCGCTTGGGGCGCAATGGTTAACCATGTCTCGCACGGATCGCCCCATGCCCACAGAACTCCAGGGCGGTGTCGCCGATACCGCGCTTGATACCGCCGTCCTCGGACGTTCGCTTCCCCTGATGCTGCTGCGCGCCCGCGAGGCGGTGATGGACCGGTTCCGGCCGCTGCTGATGCGGACCGGCGTGACGGAACAGCAATGGCGCGTCCTGCGGGTGCTGGCCGAAAGCGGCCCGATGGAGGCCGGATCGGTCGCGCGCGGGGCCTGCCTGCTGCCACCCAGCCTGTCGCGGATCATCAAGACGCTGGAGGGGCTGGAATATATCGAGACGCGGCGCGGACGCGCCGACGCCCGCCGCGTGGTCCTGTCGCTGACCCGGAAGGGCCGCCGCTTCGTCCGCGAGACGATGAAGGAAGGCACGAAGATCTACGCCGCGATCGAGGCCGAATACGGGACCGAGGAGCTGGAACAGCTTTTCGCCATGCTGCAGCGGGTCGAGACGGTGCTGGGCCGCAGCGGCGATACCCGGGATGGCTGATCCGGTCCGGTTTCGCTTGACTCATAGTTTCGTCTTGAAACAAAACGGCGCCGCCTAGAACCAATCTGGCGGGCCGGTGGGCCTGCGCAAAACGACAACGGAACGAGACAGCATGTCCCTTGCCCTGATCGCTGCGCTGCCCTTCCTCGGCGCGCTGTTGCCCGGCCTCATGATTCGCGCCGGGCGCAACGCCTGTGCGATGGCGACGGGGTCGGTCACGGCGCTGGCGCTGATCGGGTTGCTGCTGCACGCGCCCGCCGTCGTGCGCGGCGAGGTGATCCAGGCGCGGTTCGACTGGATCCCGGTGCTGGGGCTGAATGCCAACTTCTTCCTCGACGGGCTGGGCCTCTTGTTCGCCGGGCTGATCCTCGGGATCGGGCTGCTGATCATCCTCTATGCCCGGTTCTACCTGGCGAAATCCGACCCGATGGGGCAGTTCTACGCCTATCTGCTGCTGTTCCAGGGCGCGATGGTCGGGATCGTGCTGTCCGACAATGTCCTGCTTCTGCTGATTTTCTGGGAACTTACCAGCCTTTCCTCATTCCTGCTGATCGGCTACTGGAAGCACTTGCCAGAGGGGCGGCAGGGCGCGCGGATGGCGCTGGCCGTCACCGGCATGGGCGGTCTGGCCATGATCGGGGGCATGCTGATCCTGGGCGGGATCGTCGGCAGCTACGACCTGACGGTGATCCTGCAGAACAAGGACGCGATCCAGGCCAGCCCCTATTACCTGCCCGCGCTGATCCTGATCCTGCTGGGCTGCTTCACCAAGTCCGCGCAGTTCCCGTTCCACTTCTGGCTTCCGCACGCGATGGCGGCGCCGACGCCGGTGTCGGCCTACCTGCACTCGGCCACCATGGTGAAGGCGGGTCTGTTCCTGATGGCGCGGATGTGGCCGGTGCTGTCGGGCACCGACGCCTGGTTCTACATCGTCGCCACCACCGGCCTGATCACCATGGTGCTGGGCGCGGTGATCGCGCTGTTCAAGGATGACCTGAAGGCACTGCTGGCGTTTTCCACCGTCAGCCACCTTGGCTTCATCACCATGCTGCTGGGCTTCGGCACGCCCGTCGCGGCGGTTGTCGCGGTGTTCCACATCATCAACCACGCCACGTTCAAGGCCGCGCTGTTCATGACCGCCGGGATCATCGATCACGAGGCGCATACCCGCGACATCAAGCGTCTGGGCGGCCTGCGGCACCTGATGCCGGTGACCTTCGTGATCGGATCGCTCGCCGCGCTGTCGATGGCGGGGATCCCGCCGCTGAACGGCTTCATGTCGAAAGAGATGATGCTGGAAGAGGCCGCCCATACCGGCATCGCCGTCGGCGTCTTCGCCACCCTCGGCGCGCTGTTCTCGGTCGCCTATTCCTTCCGCTTCATCGCCCATGTCTTCCTTGGGCCAAAACGCGACGACTACCCGGCCAAGCCGCATGATCCGGGCTTCGGCATGTGGGCGGCGCCGGCGCTTCTGGTGGCGCTGGTGGTGCTGATCGGGCTCATGCCGAACACCATGGTCGGCACGCTGGTCGCGACGACCTCGGGCGCGGTGATCGGGGGGGAACTGCCCTATTACTCGCTGAAGCTCTGGCACGGGGTCACGCCCGCGCTGTTCATGTCCATCGCGGCGGTGGTGGGCGGCTTCGTGCTGCTGAAAGGCCACGGAGGGCTGCAGCGCGCGTGGAACGGCGCCCCGCGCCCCGAGGCCAAGGCGATCTTCGACGCCTTCGTCGACCTGTGCACGCGCGCCGCGCGGTGGGTAACCGATCTGGCCCATGACGGGGCGATGACGCGCTATCTGGGCATCTTCACGGTCACGGCGGTGGTGGCGGGCACGGCCGCCTTCTGGGGCGGCACCCATGGCACCGGCACACGGGCCACTCTTCCGATGACGCCGGTCGCGGTGGTCGGCACGATCCTGATCGTCGTCGCCTCGATCGCCACGGCGGCGCTGCACCGCAACCGGTTTCTGTCGCTAGTGCTGATCTCGGTCAACGGGCTGATGATCTCGCTGGGCTTCGTCTACCTCTCCGCCCCGGATCTGGCGCTGACCCAGATCTCGGTCGAGGTGGTCACGATCATGCTGCTTCTGCTGGCGCTGAACTTCCTGCCGAAGACCACGCCGCGCGAAAGCTCGCCCTCGCGGCGGCTGCGCGACATGGTCGTGGCGGGGATCGGCGGACTGGGCGTCGGCGGGCTGATCTATGCGATCCTGACGCGCGATCTGGGCTTCACCTCGATCTCGGAATTCCATCTCGACCAGTCCAAGCCGGGCGGCGGCGGCACCAACGTCGTGAACGTGATCCTTGTGGACTTCCGCGGCTACGATACCTTTGGCGAGATCATCGTGCTGGGGATCGCCGCGCTGGTGATCTACGCGCTGACGGAAGCACTGCTCTCCGGCCCCGCAGGACGGCGCCTGCGCGGCTGGACGCCCGATTTCCCCCGTGCGGGCGACCGGCATCCGCTGATGCTGGTGGTGGCGACGCGGGTGATGATGCCGATGGCGGTCATGGTCGGCGTCTACATCTTCCTGCGTGGCCACAACGAACCGGGCGGCGGCTTCATCGCCGGTCTGGTCGTCGCCATCGCGCTGCTGATGCAATACATGGCCAGCGGGTTCGCCTGGGCGCAGGCCCGGCAGAAGGTGCAGTATCATACGATGATCGCTTGGGGCGTGCTGGCCGCCGCGCTCACAGGCATCGGCGCCTGGTTCAACAGCCGGCCCTTCCTGACCTCGGATTTCGGCTACTTCCGCATCCCG
The DNA here is from genome assembly GCA_041687395.1 of Paracoccaceae bacterium. Taxonomy (GTDB): domain Bacteria; phylum Pseudomonadota; class Alphaproteobacteria; order Rhodobacterales; family Rhodobacteraceae; genus JAWLCA01. The sequence goes on from JAWLCA010000018.1 coordinate 68,173, forward strand.
CCGATGCAGGAATTCGAACTGGCCACCGCCATGCTGTTCGACGTGGGCGTGTTCCTGACAGTCGTGGGCGCGGTGATGCTGGCGCTGGCCAGCCTGTCGAGGATCGCGCGCCGCGCGGGCGAAGAGGCGGCGACCGAGCCGATGGACATCGACCCGTCGGCCGCGGCCGACGGCGGCAGCATGCCGCAGGCCGTTCCCGCCAACCGGACCGAGGAGGTGCGCTGAGATGGAAGCCCTCGTTGCAATCTCGATCGGGACGCTGACCGCCTCGGCGATCTACCTGATCCTGCGCCAGCGCACCTTTGCAGTGGTGCTGGGCATGACGCTGGTTTCCTATGCGGTGAACGTGTTCCTGTTCGCCTCGGGCCGGCTGGCGGTCAACCTGCCGCCCGTCCTGCTGGAGCCTGCGCCCTACACCGACCCGCTGCCGCAGGCGCTGGTGCTGACGGCGATCGTGATCGCCTTCGGCATGACGGCGGTGGTGGTGATGCTGGCGCTGGGGGCCTTTCTGGAATCCGGCACCGACAAGATCGACATGAAGGATGACGACAACGCGGAGGCGAAGCGGTGAACCACCTGATCCTCGCCCCCGTCATCCTGCCGGCGCTGATCGCCCCGCTGATCGTGCTGGCGATGCGCTTCGACGTGACGCTGCAGCGCGTCTTTTCTACCGCGGCGACGGCCGCGCTGGTGATAATCTCGGCCGTGCTGCTGTGGCAATCCTCCACCGGCGCGGTGCAGGTCTACGAACTGGGCAACTGGCCTGCCCCCTTCGGCATCGTGCTGGTGCTGGACCGGCTGTCGGCGCTGATGGTGGCGATCACCAACCTGCTGGCGCTTGGCGTGGTGCTCTATGTCATCGGGTCCAACTGGGACACGCGCGGCTGGCATTTCCACGCCCTGTTCCAGTTCCAGCTGATGGGGATCAACGGCGCCTTTCTGACCGGCGACGCCTTCAACCTGTTCGTCTTCTTCGAGGTGCTGCTGATCGCCTCCTACGGGCTGATGATCCACGCGGGCGGCGCGGTGCGTCTGCGCGCGGGCGTGCAATACGTGGTCTTCAACCTGGCGGGATCGACGCTGTTCCTCTTCGCGCTCGGCACGCTTTACGGGATGACCGGCACGCTCAACATGGCCGATCTGGCCGTCCGCATCGCCGAGTTGCCAGAGGGCGACCAGGCCCTGCTGCGCGTGGGCGGCATGCTGCTGCTGATCGTCTTCGCGGTGAAGGCGGCGCTGGTGCCGATCCACTTCTGGCTGCCGAACACCTATGCCAACGCGCCCGCCCCCGTGGCGGCGCTGTTCGCGATCATGACCAAGGTCGGCGCCTACTCGATCCTGCGCATGTACACGATGGTGTTTCCGCCAGACACGGCTGCCACCGGCACCCTGTTCGGCGACTGGCTGATGCCGGCGGCGGTGGCGACGACGATCGTCGGCATGGTGGGCGTGCTTGGCGCGGCCACGCTCAGCCGGATGATCGCCTTTTCCGTCATCGGCTCCGTCGGCACCCTGCTGATCGCCATCGCGCTGTTCACCCCGCAGGGCACCATCGCGGCGCTTTACTACATGGTCCATTCGACCTTTGCCGCCGCCGCGCTGTTCCTGGTGGCCGATCTGGTGCAGGACCGGCGGGGCAAGTGGGGCGGCGACCTGACCGCAGCCCCCCCCATCGTCGGCAACGGCCTGATCGCTGCGCTGTTCTTCACGGCCGCCATCGGCATGGTGGGGATGCCGCCCCTGTCGGGCTTCCTGGGCAAGCTTCTGGTGCTGGATGCCGCGCGCGATCACGGTCAGATGGCGCTGATCTGGACCACGATCATCGTCACCTCGCTGATCGCCATCGTCGGGATGGCGCGGGCGGGCAGCGTCCTGTTCTGGAAGGCCCATGCCGTGACGGCCGAGGGCGGCGGCGCCACGCTCGCAGCCGGCGGCGACGAGGTGCCGCAGAACGCGCTGGCCCTGACCGCGACCTTCGGCATCCTGTCGACCATGGTGCTGCTCTCGGCCCTCGCCCTGCCGATCACCGGCTTCCTGGAAGACACCGCCGCGCAGTTGCACGACCCGCAGGATTACATTCGCGCCGTGCTGCACGCGGTACAGGACGCCCCCGCCGACGCACTGGGCGACGCGGGCGTCGATGCCCCGGCCGAAGGGAGGGCCGACTGATGCTGAACCGTATCCTGCCCCATCCGCTGCTGACGCTGACGCTGACGCTCGTCTGGCTGATGCTGATGAACAACGTCTCGCTTGGCGGGGTGGTCTTCGGCCTGATCCTTGGCGTCCTGATCCCGCTGATCACGGCGCCCTACTGGCCGAACCGACCCCGGCTGCGCAACCTGCCGATGATCGTGGAATACATCCTTGTCGTGCTGTGGGACATCTGCGTCGCCAACGTGATCGTGGCCTGGACGATCCTGTTCAAGCGCAACGTGGATCTGAAATCCGCCTGGATTACCGTACCGCTCGACCTGCGCACGCCCGAGGCGATCACCATCCTGGCCGGCACCATCACCATGACGCCGGGCACCGTAACATCCGACATGGCGGCCGACGGCCGCGCGCTCTTGGTGCACTGCCTCGATACCGATGACCCCGACGCCGTGCGCGACGAGATCAAGAGCCGCTACGAACGCCGGTTGAAGGAGATTTTCGAATGATCGACGTCGCCATCTACATCACCTTCGCCTGCTTCGGCCTCGCCCTTCTGCTGAACCTCTGGCAGCTTGCCACGGCCAAGGGCGTGGGCGACCGCGTGCTCGCGCTCGACACGATGGTGATCAATTCGATCGCGCTTCTGATCCTCTACGGCATCTCGGCCGGGACGGCGGTCTATTTCGAGGCGTCGATGCTGTTCGCCATGGTGGGCTTCGTCTCGACCGTGGCCTACTGCAAGTTCATGCTGCGCGGCGACATCATCGAGTGAGGGACTGATGACCTTTCTGGCCGAAATCCTGATTGCCGCGCTGCTGCTGATCTCGGGCTTCTTCGGGCTCGTCGGCTCGTTCGGGCTGGTGAAACTGCCCGACCCGATGACACGGCTGCACGCGCCGACCAAGGCGACCACCCTGGGTGTGGGCGGCGTGCTGATCGCCTCGATGATCTACTGGTTCGTGTTCGGCGAGAAGTTCTCGTTCCACGAGCTGATGATCACGCTCTTCCTGTTCCTGACCGCGCCGATCGTCGCGCATTTCCTGGCCAAGGCCTGGCTGCACCGCAACGCCAGCCCGCGCGATCTGCCGGCCACGGGCCGCGACGTGGGCTGGGCCGGACAGGAGGGCACCGAGGCCGAAAAGGCCCGGCGCGAAGGTGAAGCCTGAAGGACTAACCTGCCCGCCGGTCGTGTCGGCGGGGTTAAGATCAGGTAAAGAAAAAACGCGTTCTCTTTATTTTTCAATATCTTGGCGTTTTGCTCACGCGTGAGCAGATCGTGAGCAGGGTCCGATTTTTCAGAATCCCAGCCGCTTGAAGAAGCGTCCGATCGCGCCCCTGCCCTGCAGCCGCGCCTCGTCCGCCCTCGCCTCGACCCGGTCCAGCGCCGGCTCCACCCGACCGAACCAGAACCGCCGGATCGCGAAGAACAGCCACAGCAGGATCGCCGCCAGAACCGCCAGGATCGATACCGCGATCCACGGGAACGGCTTCTCCTCGGGGCCTGCGATCGGGGTCAGGCTGATCGCGTTCGGAAAGCTCGACAGGAACTCGTTCCGCCAGCCATAGCGCGTCACCGCCACCCACTGCGGCTCTGCCCCGGTCGACACCAGATCCGCCGCCCGCGCCTGCACGTTCGAGCTGTTGAACTTGAAGTACGGCGGCCAGTTCCAGCCCGTATCCTCGTTGCGATAGACCATCTCGCGCCCGTTGGGCTGGATCGCCAGTATGAAGCGGATGTCGCGGACATCCTGCTGACCCGCCGTCACCGCCGGCGCCGTCGCCCAGAAGAACCGGTTCTCCGCCAGATCGATCCGCCGGTTCTCGGTCCCCACGATCCGCACCACGTCATGGCGCGGCAGGGTGTAGTGCAGCACGCTGCCCACCACCAGGATGATCAGAAGCCACAGGGTCCATTTCACGTAGCGCATCGCCGCCCCCTACCCGAAATTCACAAGGTATATGATCACCCCGATCAGCACCACCGGCACACCGAACACGAAGATCGCCAGCCGCCGCCGCACCGCCGGATCGTGCCGCCTCAGGCCGCGGTCGACGAAATCCTCGCGTCGCCCCATGCCCGGTGTCCCGGCCGAAACCTTCTCGTCCCAGCGCCGCTCCAGCCGCGCCCGCCGCCCCGCGCGGATGTAGAACCACAGCGAGACATAGACGAGAACCAGCACACCGAACAACGGGACGGCAAGTTTCAAGAACGCCATGATCCGCCCCCTTCCGCCCGCAACCCGTTCAGGCCGCCGCCCGCGTCACCGCCGCCACGATCCCGTCCACCACTTCAGCCAGCAACGCCTCGTCCTCGCATTCCGCCATCACCCGGATCAGCGGCTCGGTGCCCGACTTGCGGATCAGAAGCCGCCCGCGTCCGTCCAGCCGCGCTTCGGCCTCGGCGATCTCGGCCTGAACCGGAGCCGCCTCCAGCGGTTCCTGCCCGGCAGAATAGCGCACGTTCTTCAGCATCTGCGGGACCGGATCGAACTGGCGGACAAGCGTGCTCGCCCGTTGCCCGGTCGTGGCCATCGCCGCCAGAAACTGCAGCCCCGCGATCAACCCGTCACCGGTGGTGGCGTAATCCGTCATCACGATATGGCCCGACTGCTCGCCGCCAAGGTTCCATCCGCCCTCGCGCATGCGTTCCACCACGTAGCGGTCGCCGACCGGGGCACGTTCCAGCCGCAGGCCGCGCGCTGTCAGGAACCGCTCAAGGCCAAGGTTCGACATCACGCTCGCGACCAGCGTGCCATTGCGCAGACGGCCTTCATCCGCCCAACGGGCGGCGAACAGCGCCATGATCTGGTCGCCGTCGGCCACCCGCCCGGTTTCGTCGATCACCATGACCCGGTCGGCATCGCCATCCAGCGTGATGCCCACGTCGGCGCCGTGCGCCACAACCGCTTCGGCGGCAGTCCGCGTGTGGGTGGACCCGCAGTTCTCGTTGATGTTCAACCCGTTCGGGGCCACGCCGATCGGCACCACCTCGGCACCCAGTTCCCACAACGCCTGCGGGGCTGCGCGATAGGCCGCGCCGTTGGCGCAGTCGATCACCACCTTCAGCCCGTTCAGGCTGCCGCCGCGAGGGAAGGTCGTCTTGGCGTATTCGACATAGCGGCCCATGCCATCCTCGATCCGCTTGGCGCGGCCGATGTTCTGCGGCTGCGCGGGCACGATCTCTCCGGCGACGATGCCTTCGATCTCGGTCTCGGCGTCGTCGTTCAGCTTGAAGCCGTCTGGCCCGAAGAACTTGATGCCGTTGTCATGGGCCGGGTTATGGCTGGCCGAGATCATGATGCCCAGATCGGCGCGCATCGACCGGGTCAGGAACCCCACCGCAGGCGTCGGCACCGGGCCCAGCAGCAGGACGTTCATCCCGGTGCTGGTCAGACCCGCCGTCAGCGCGTTCTCCAGCATGTAGCCCGACAGCCGCGTGTCCTTGCCGATCACGACCCGATGCGCCGCCTGCCCATCGCGGCGGAAGTAGCGCCCGGCGGCGGCACCAAGGCGCAGCGCCATATCGGCCGTCATCGGGTGCGAATTCGCCCGCCCGCGCACACCGTCGGTTCCGAAAAGCTTGCGACTCATGCGCCCTCTCCAATCGTCACGGCCTGCCACAACGTCAGGGCCTGCACGGTTTCGGGGATATCATGCACGCGCAGAATCTGCACGCCCTGCGCCACGCCCGCCAGCGCCACGGCTACCGACCCCGAAACGCGATCTGCCGCGCGTTCTGCCCGCGCTATGGTGCCGATGAAGCGCTTGCGCGATGCGCCCAGCAGGATCGGGCAGCCCAGCGCGTGGAACAGAGAGAGTCCGCGGATCAGGGCCAGATTGTGGGACACCGTCTTGCCGAAGCCGATGCCGGGATCGACGATGATCCGGTCGCGTCGAATGCCTGCAGCCTCGGCCGCCGCCACCCGGCCGGCCAGGAAATCGTACACATCCAGCAGAACGTCGTCGTAACGCGGATCGTCCTGCATCGTCTCGGGACTGCCTTGGGCGTGCATCAGGCAAAGCGGCACCTGCGCCCCGGCAACCAGCGGCGCCAGTGCAGGGTCGTAGGTCAGCGCCGCCACGTCGTTCACCAGCGAGGCACCTGCGTCGAGAGCCGCACGCGCCACGGCCGACTTTCGTGTGTCGATGGAGATAGGGGTCATCAGCCCGCCCGCGCGCAGGGCGGCGATGATCGGAGAGGTGCGGCGAATTTCCTCGGCCTCAGGCACATCGGCAGCACCGGGACGCGTCGATTCACCACCGATGTCGAGGAGGTCCGTACCTTGGGCCGCCATCGCGCGGGCATGCGTCAGAGCGACCCCTGGATCGAAGAATTGCCCGCCGTCCGAAAAACTGTCAGGCGTGACGTTCAGGATGCCCATGATCCGTGGCCGGTTGAGCGTCAGCCCTGCCATAACCGGGCGCGGCACGGTCAATCGCGCGCGAACATCCGGGGGCAGATCGGCCGCCGGGATCAGGCGCGGGGGCTCGTGACGGGACAGCACCTCCACCTGCTCGAACCAACACCAGCCGCCTGCCAGCGTCAGGGCGCCCGCCGGACGGGCGGGATCGGTCTGGGCGATGGGGCGAAAATAGGCCATGGCGCGGGTCTGCGGCATCGCCGCGCGCTTGGCAAGGCTCAGCCGCCCAGGCGGTCGACCGGAACGCGGCTTCCGGCCGGCACCGCGCCGTCGCCTGCCACCAGTAGCCGGTCGGCGGCCAGCGTTTCGGCCAGCCACAGCGCCAGTTCCAGTGGATCGCGCCCCTTTGGCCCGTCCACCGCATCCAACACCAGCTTCGACGGCGCCCAGACGATCGTCTGGCGGTGCTTCATCGCCCAGTCGATCTCGGTTCGGCTGGCCACCACGACGCAGCGCGGATCGCGCGCGGCCAGAACCCAGGCATTCTGCTCGATCGCCAGCAGGTCGATCCGTCGCTGGGTGGGGGCATGCCCGGTCGTCGGGCGCGGGAGGTCGGGCAGGCCCACGGTCAGGATCAGCGGCAAGCCCCGCGCCTCCCATCCGGACAGGCGGTCGGACAGGTCTGGCGCCGCGATGGCGGCATTATCCAGATGGACGACCAGCGGATGGACCGCGCCCTCGCGGCCTTCGGCATCGACGGTGCGCAGCGGCACGGCGGCGCGCGAGCGGACGATTTCCACACCCAGCGCGCCGGGGCCGCGGTCCAGCTTCTCGATCCGCACGAAGGCCCGCATCGCCTGCGGCTCGGCCAGGATCCGGTCGGCCACCCGTTCGGCCAGCGTTTCCAGCAGGTTCATCCGCTCGGCCGCCAGTTCCGCCGCGATCGCCTCGGTTATCAGGTCGTAGGACAGGATGCGGTCGACATCGTCCTGCAGCGGCTCGGGGTGGGGGCGCACCTCTACCACCACGTCGAAGCGCACCCGCTGCGTTGTGCCGCGTTCAGCCTGAAAGGCCCCGATCTCGACCTCCACGACATGGTCGCGCAGGCTGATACGGTCGCGCGGATCGGCGCCGGCGCTGGCAGCGGCGCGTTCCTCGGGATGGGCGAAGGCAAGTCGGATATCGCTCGTCATGGCGCGACCATACTGCGGCCGGAACCGCTCGCCCAGCGGTTTGCGCCGCGGAAGGAAGTCAATGCGACAGCCGTCCGCGTCAGTTCATCGCCAGCTGCGTGGGTTGGCGATAGAAGATATGCGCCCCGATCGCGGCGGTTTGCGGGAAACTGCGCGCCCAGCGCGGGCTGACATGGCGGGCGTGGAAATGGGTCGCGCCATCGGTAAGCGCGCGAGGCGCGCCTCGCAACATCAGATCGGCGATCCGCGCAGCCTGCCGCTGCGCGGCGCGCTCGCGCATCTTCAGCGAGTTGCCGTCACAGGCGAACGAGAACTGGCAGGCCCCACCGCTGCGGGCACCCTGTCGCACCACGCCGCACACGCTGTCGGGGTATTCCGACGCCTCGACCCGGTTCAGGATCACCTCGGCCACGGCAAACTGTCCCTTGATCGGCTCGCCGCGCGCTTCGAAATAAATTGCTTCGGTCAGGCATTGTGACTGGTCGCCAAGTTCGGGCATCGGACGCTCGGCCAACCATGCGGCCTCGTAGCGCAGCACGATCTCCTCCTTTGTCGTCCCGGTGCTTTGGCGGCGGGTATCGGCCAGTGTTGGCGCGGCAATGGAAAGGGCGCAGGCCAAGGCCAGCATCGTTCGTATCGCGATCATTGATTCGCTTCCGTCGTTGTTTCACGGCGGCCCGCCACACCCGGTTGCGGGGGCAGACCACAGGTTGACGCCGACGTAAACCTGCGGGAACCGCGTGTCCAGAGACCGGCCCGGCGATGCGGGTTTTCGGCAATTCCCCGCTTACGCTGCACTGCAGCATGAGCCGGAACCGGCCCAGTTGCTTCAGCTGACGGGGGGCTCGCGTGCTTCGATCAGCCGCAGTTGCGCAGCGGCCAGCTTGGCCACCGGCACCCGGAAGGGTGAGCAGGAGACATAATCGAAGCCCGCCTTGCGGCAGAAGGCGATGGATTCGGTGTTGCCGCCATGCTCGCCGCAAACCGACAGGGTCAGGTCCGGGCGGGTTCGGCGGCCACGCTCTGCCCCGATCAGAAGCAGCTCGCCCACCCCGTCCACATCCAGCGTGTGGAACGGATCCTCCGGGTAGACGCCCTGCTGCACATAGGTCGACATGAACCGCCCCGCGTCGTCTCGGCTCAGGCCATAGGTCATCTGCGTCAGGTCGTTCGTTCCAAACGACAGGAAGGCTGAATGCAGCGCGATGTCGCCGGCGCGCAGGGCGGCGCGCGGGGTTTCGACCATCACGCCCAGCCGGTAAGTGAAGTTCACCCCCGTCCGGGTGCGGACCTGCGCGGCCACCGCCTCGATCCGCGCCTTGACCAGTTCCACCTCGCGCATGGCCGAGACAAGCGGGATCATGATCTCGGGCACCACGGGGTCACCCTTTCGGCTGCCCTCGACCGTGGCCTCAAAGATCGCACGGGCCTGCATGTCGTAGATTTCGGGCAGGGTGATCCCCAGCCGCACGCCGCGCATGCCCAGCATCGGGTTGAACTCGCGCAGGGCATCGACGCGCCGAGTCACTTCGGACAGCGGGCGGTCCAGCGCCTCGGCCAGTTCGCGCAACCCGTCGCGGCTGTGCGGCAGAAACTCGTGCAGCGGCGGGTCGAACAGCCGGATGCAGACCGGCAGGCCCGACATGATCTGGAACAACTCGATGAAATCTGCCCGCTGCATCGGCAGCAACCGATCAAGCGCCGCCTTCCGATCCCCGACGCTGTCGGCAAAGATCATCTCGCGCATCACCGTCAGGCGGTCTTCGTGAAAGAACATGTGCTCGGTCCGGCAGAGCCCGATGCCTTCGGCCAGGAAACTGCGCGCGGTGCGGGCGTCGCCGGGGGTGTCGGCATTTGCACGCACCCCGATGTCACGGACCGCATCGGCCCAGGACAGCAGCTTGTGGAACGTCTCGTCCAGCGCCGGTTCCAGCATCTCGACCTCGCCGGCCACGATCTCGCCGCGGGTGCCGTCGATGGTGATCACGTCCCCTTCGCGGAACACCCGGCCGTCGGCAGTGGTCAGCTTGCGATCGCGCATTTCCAGCCGGAGGCCCGTGACGCCGACGACGCAGGGCAGGCCAAGTCCGCGGCCGATCACGGCCGCGTGGCTGGTCATGCCGCCGCGCTCCGTCATCACGCCGGATGCGGCATGCATGCCGCGGATATCCTCGGGCACCGTCTCGCGGCGCACCAGGATGCAAGCCTCGCTGCGTGCAGCGCTGGCCTGCGCCGCGTCGGAGGTGAACACGATCCGCCCCCTGGCTGCGCCGGGGCTGGCGGCGATGCCGCGGGCGATCACGTCGCGCGGGCGCCGCGGATCGACCTGCCGGTGCAAGAGCTCCGACAGCGCGCCCGGTTCCACCCGCAGCAGCGCCTCGGTCTGCGGGATGATCCCATCCTCGGCCAAGGCCACGGCGATGCGGACCGCCGCGCGGCTGGCGCGTTGCACCTTTACCGCGTCCAGCACCCGCAGATCGCCACCCTCGACGGTGAATTCGATCTGCATCTCCTCGCGCAGGCGGCGGCGGCAGGCCTCTCCGAACCCGACGAGGCGGGCAAAGGTTTCCGGGTGGCGTTCCTCCAGCGACGGGCCGCGCGGGTCGCGGGTCAGGTACAGCGCGCCCTCGCCGCCTGTAAGAGCGTCGCGGCCTTGGCTCTGGCTCATGTAGCGGCCGGTAATCTGGCGCCTTCCGGTGACCGGGTCGACGAACTGGATCACACCCGATCCGCACTCGCCCTCCCCCTCGCCGATGCCCAGCGCCATCGCCTGCACCACGAGGCCCAGGCCTGCCTCTTCGGGCGCGCCCTTGGCCTGACGCAGCAGCCGCGCCGTCGTCCCCTCCCAGGCCCGCGCCATGGACCGCAGCACCTCGGCCAGTTGCCGCGCCGGGTCCTGCGGAAAGGGTTCCTCGGTCTCGGCCTCATAGGCGCGCAGCGCCTCGCGCAGGGCGTCGGGGCCGGCATCGTCGCCACTGAACATGTCCGGGTCCAGCCGGGCCACATGGGTCGCATAGGCCTGCACGAAGCGCAGATACAGCCGGTCGGCCGAGGCGCGGCCGTGCCGTTCGGCCAGCACCGCGTGGCGTGCGTCGTTCATCCCGATGTTCAGGATCGCCCCCGGCCCGCCCCAGTCGGTATTGGCCGAACTGGGCCGCGCCGACAGCAGCGCGTCACCGTCGAAACAGGCCAGGATCGCGTCGGTATCCACCCGCACCCCGGCGGCAATGGCGCGCACCGTCGAGGCCGGCAGCGCCACCGTGCGCGGCACCGGCAGGTCCAGCCGCATCAACCGTTGCAGGCATTTCGCCCGCCAGCCGTGCGCAGCGGTCGAGATCGGCGCGGAGGGCGTGATCTCGGTGAACTCGGCCTGTGCCGGGATTTTCTGCGCTGCGGCATTTTTCATGCCCCGCAGCATAGACCTTCTGCAACGTCAGGCAAGCCTGACATACGCGCGTCCTATCCCTCGATCCGGGTCAGATCGGCCACGCCGGAACAGATCGCGCGGATCCGGTGCAGCAGGTTCAGCCGGTTGCGACGGATCACCTGATTGTCGGTGTTGACCTGCACCGCCTCGAAAAACGCGTCGATGGGCGCGCGCAGGCGGGCCATCGCGACCATGGCGGCGGCGAAATCCTCGGCCTGCATGGCGGGGGTGATCGTAGCCTCGGCGGCGTCGAGGGCGGCGAACAGCGCCGCCTCCTCTGCCCCCTCGGCCAGTTTCGGGTCGGGGCCGAAGGAATATTCGACGCCGTCCTTCTCCTCGGCCTGGGTCAGGATGTTGTTGGCGCGGCGGAAGCCCTGCAACAGGTTCTCGCCGTCGTCGGTCTTCAGGAAGGCCGCCAGCGCCTCGGCGCGCTTCACCAGCAGGGTCAGGTCGTCGTTGCCGGGCATGGCGAGGCAGGCGTCGATGACGTCGTGGCGGATGCCCTGGTCGCGGAGGTGGACTTTGAGACGGTCGTGGAGGAAGGAGAGGAGGGACGGCAGAACTTCTTCTTCTGGAAAGAACCGAAAGAAGTGCTCCTCGCTGAACACGTCTGCAGCAATCGCCGGGTCAAGTTGGTCGTCTCGAGTCTTGATCTTTTTGTTGATGTACCAGAATGCATCCTGATCAGCTGGATCCTTTGACATCAGAGATAACGGCCATGACCTATAGCTGCCTGTGTGGGACTTGAAACTGAGCGCACCACGTTGTTCGCAATGTTTGAGAAATGTGCTGTGGGCCAGAGTCAGCAAGTCGAGCAGTCTGAGTGTCCGCTGGTTGCCCAAAACCAACCGAATAACCCCCAACGCCGCCCGGCGCAGCGCATAGGGGTCCTTGCTCCCCGTCGGCTTCTCATCAATCGCCCAGAACCCGGTCAGCGTGTCGATCTTGTCGGCCAGCGCAACAGCCACGCTGACGGGATCAGTCGGCACGTCGTCACTCGGCCCCAGCGGTTGGTAATGTGCGCGGCAGGCCTCGGCCACCGCCTCGGGCAGGCCGGCGGCGGCGGCGTAATAGACGCCCATGGTGCCCTGAAGTTCCGGAAACTCTCCCACCATCGCCGATTGCAGGTCGGCCTTGGCCACCCGTGCGGCCTCGGCCGCCAGATCGGGCGCGGCACCGACCAGCGGCGCGATCTCGCGCGCCAGCGCCTCGATCCGTTTGATCCGGTCGGCCTGACTGCCCAGCTTGTTGTGGAATGTGACGTGGGCCAGCCCCTCGGCCATGCCCTCCAGACCCTTTTCCTTCACCACGCGCAGGTCGTTTTCCCAGAAGAACCGCGCATCCGACAGCCGCGCCGCCAGCACCTTGCCGTTGCCCGCCAGGATCGCCGCGCCCCCGTCGGCGGCGTCGATATTGGCGACAGTCACGAACTTCTCGATCCGGTGGGTCACCGGGTTGCGGACGGAAAAGAACTTCTGATGCTCCTTCATCGAGGTTTGCAGCACCTCGGGCGGCAGGCCCAGGAAGTCCTCTCCGATACTGCCCATCAGCACAACGGGCCATTCGACCAGCCCCGCCACTTCGGCCAGCAGGCCCCTGTCCTCGACCACCTCCAACCCCTGGGCAAAGGCCATGTTGGTCGCGTCGTGCCAGATGTGCTGGGCCCGTTCCTCAGGGTCGAGCATAACCTTGGCGCGCTTCAGTTTCGCGGCATAATCCTCATAGCCGCTGACGGAAAACCGCGCCGGGGCCATGAAGCGATGGCCCACCGTGCTGTCGCCCGCGTGGAGGCCGTCGACCTCCATCGGTACCACCGCCGCCCCGCCCTCGTCCGACAGAAGGCACAGGATCGACTGCAGCGGCCGCACCCAGCGCAAGGACCCCGCGCCCCAGCGCATCGACTTCGGCCAGGGGAAAGTGCGGATCGTCGCTTCCAGAACCTCCGCCACGATCTCGGCTGCCTTGCGCCCCGGCCTCTCTATCACTGCGAACCAGACCTGCGTCTTGCCGGCGTCGCGCACCTCCAACTGGTCGCGCGTCAGGCCGGTGGAGCGCAGGAAGCCCTCGACCGCCTTTTCCGGCGCATCCGTCCTCGGCCCCTTGCGTTCCTCACGCTGGCTACGGCTTTCGGCGGTCAGCCCCTCGACATGCAGCACCAGCCGCCGCGGCGTCGACAGCGCCCCGGCCGACCGATAGGTCAGCCCGGCCTCAACCAGCCCATCCGTCACCATGCGCTTCAGGTCGTCGCGGGCCTTGGCCTGCATCCGCGCCGGGATCTCCTCGGACAGAAGTTCGATCAGCAGGTCGGGCATGGGATCAGTCCCTGTATTTCTCGTTCAACTGGTGCCAGGCATAGGCGCGCCCGTCGGGGTAGATGGCCACGACCCGGTCCACGCCGTCGCGGATTTCGGTCTGGGCCAGAACCGCACGGGCGGCGCCGGATTGCAGGTCCGCAGCGATCTGCGCAGCGTCGAAACAGTCGAACCAGCGCGGGGCGATCAGCGGCTCTGCCTGCGGATAGGGGGCGAGGTCTTCGGCTGCCGCGTCGCTTGAAACGTCGAAACAGGCGCGAAAGCGGATCGGGCTGCTGTCGGAATCGATCCCCTCGAACGCCGCCACCGGTACCGGCGTCACCGTGCCGTCTGTCGCCGTTAGCGGTATCTCGGCCACCTCCACCCGGTCGTAGAAGGCATAGACCTGCAGGTAATACATCGCCGCCCCGGCGATGAACGCCGCGCCGATCAGAGCCCCGCCGATCACCCGGCCATTCACGCCCCTGCCCCCGCAGGCGTGGCGACAAAGGCATCGGCGCATTTCTTGGCCAGCGCGCGCACCCGGCCGATATAGGCCTGCCGTTCGGTGACCGAGATCACGCCGCGCGCATCCAGCAGGTTGAAGATGTGGCTGGCCTTGATGCATTGGTCATAGGCGGGGTGCGCCATCACGATCCGCCGGCCCGCGCCATCCTTCTCGGCCGCGGCCAGCGTGCGTTCGCATTCCGCCTCGGCGTCCTTGAAGTGCTGGAACAGCGTGTCGGTATCCGCCTGATCGAAGTTCCAGCGGGAATATTCCTGCTCGGTCTGGCGGAACACATCGCCATAGGACAGCGGGATCGGCGCGTCGGGGTCGTTGAACGGCATGTCCATCACGTGATCGACGCCGAGGACATACATCGCCAGCCGCTCCAGCCCATAGGTCAGCTCGCCCGAAACCGGCTTGCAGTCGTGCCCGCCGACCTGCTGGAAATAGGTGAACTGGCTCACCTCCATCCCGTCGCACCAGACCTCCCATCCCAGGCCCCAGGCGCCGAGGGTCGGGGATTCCCAGTCATCCTCGACAAAGCGGATGTCGTGCAGCATCGGATCCAGCCCGATTGCCGCAAGGCTGCCGAGGTAAAGCTCCTGCAGGTCGGGAGGCGAGGGTTTGATGATGACCTGAAACTGATAGTAGTGCTGCAGCCGGTTCGGGTTCTCGCCGTAGCGCCCGTCGGTCGGCCGGCGCGAGGGCTGGACATAGGCCGCCGCCCAGGGCCGCGGGCCAAGGCTGCGCAGCGTGGTCGCCGGGTGAAAGGTGCCCGCCCCCACCTCCATGTCATATGGCTGCATGATCGCGCAGCCCCTGGACGCCCAATAGGCCGTCAGGCGCAGGATGATTTCCTGAAAACAGCGCGGCGCGGCGGCATCTGGCATGGGCCGGGATCCTTCGGGTGTCCGGAAAAGCACGGTCTGACTAGCCAAGCGGGCCGGAAGGGTCAATCGCGCCCCCGCATTATTGACGCGGGTGGCCGCATGGTTACCGTTGCTTTACACGGGCCGGGCAGGGTCGACGCAGGTAATACGGGGCAAGCAGTATGGTTCGCATGTTTCAGGCGCTGATCTTGGCGCTGGTGATGAGCACGGGCACGGCGGCGGCGCAGGACAGCTTCTGGCTGCAGATCGAGGCGCAGCCGAACCTGCGCGAGGCGGAAACCCGCGCGCGCGCCTATTCCGGTGTCTTCGACGACGTGCAGGGCTATCGGCTCGGCTCGGGCTGGTATGCGATCACGCTCGGCCCATTTCCCGACCGCGCCAGCGCCGACGCGCGCCTGCGCGAGTTGCGGCGCGAGCGTCTGGTCCCGGCCGACAGCTTTCTGGCCGATGGGCGCAACTTCCGACAATCGTTCTGGCCGGTGGGCGCAGCGCTGACGCCGGTTCCCGAGGTGACGGCAGACCCTCTGCCCCCCGCACCCGAGGTCGCACCGGAGCCGGAGGTACCGGCGATCACCGCCCCCCTGCCCGTCCCGGATGAAACCCCGGCCGAGGCGCGGCGGGCAGAGCAGCTTCTGGATCGGCCCGGCCGCGAACAGGTACAGAGCGCCCTGCAGTGGAAAGGTTATTACAACTCGGCCATCGACGGCGCCTTCGGCCCCGGCACGCGGGCGGCGATGGCCGGCTGGCAGGCCGATCGCGGCTACGATCAGACCGGCGTGCTGACCACGCGCCAGCGCGCGGAACTGATCCGCGACTGGCAGGCCGCGATGGCCGAACTGGGGCTGGAGGTCGTGCGCGACGAAGCAGCAGGGATCGAGATCCAGTTGCCGCTGGCGATGGTCGCCTTCGCCCGATACGAGCCGCCCTTTGCCCATTACGACAGCCGCGACGGCGCCACGCCCCGCGTCCTGCTGATCAGCCAGCCCGGCGACCAGCAGACGCTGTTCGGGCTGTACGACATCATGCAGACGCTGGAGATCGTGCCGACGGAAGGGTTCCGCGAACGCTCCGGCTCGTCTTTCGTGCTGACGGGGCAGCGGGCGGGGCTGCAAAGCTACACCTATGCCGAGCTGCGCGGCGGCCTGATCAAGGGCTACACGCTGGTCTGGGATCCGGCCGATGGCGACCGGATGACCCGCGTGCTGGACGCGATGAAAGCCAGCTTCACCCCCTTCGGCGACTTTGCCCTCGACCCGACCGAGGGGGAGGCAAGCGCCGCGGCGCGGCGCGACCTCTTGGCCGGGCTGGAGATCCGCCGGCCGCTTCGCGTGCGCTCGGGCTTCTATGTCGATGATCGGGGCACGGTCCTGACCAGCGCCGAAGCGGTGGCCGGTTGCGGCCGCATCACGCTGGACGATCGCCATGACGCCACCGTCGCGGCCCTGGACACCGACCTCGGCATCGCCGTGCTGCGCCCCGAAACCCCGCTCGCGCCGCTGGACGTGGCGGAATTCCGCACTGCCTCGACCCGGCCGCTGGCCGAGGTGGCGGCAGCGGGCTTCCCCTACGGCGATCGCATCGCGCTGCCCACGCTCACCTATGGCACCTTTCAGGAACCGGGCGGGCTGAACGGAGAACAGGGGCTGGCGCGGTTGGCGATGACCCTTCTGCCGGGCGATGCCGGCGGGCCAGTCTATGACGTCAGCGGCGCGGTGATGGGCATGGTCCTGCCGCGCGACGAGAACGGCGCGCGCCGGCTGCCAGATGATGTCAGCTTCGCCGCAGATGCCGCCGCCCTGGCCGAAGTCCTGGAAGAGGCGGGCGTGTCGCTCCGCCCCGCGACGCGTCAGGGGGCGCTGGCGCCCGAGGATCTGGCGCGGCTTGCCACCGGGATGACGGTCATGGTTTCATGCTGGGAGTAGCCGATCAGGACCGCCAAAACCGCGGGAGGAACAGCACGAAGACCGACAGAAGCTCCAGCCGGCCCAGAAGCATGGCGAAGATCATCAGCCACTTTGCGATGGCCGGGAACTGATCCACTGCCCCGGTCGGCCCCACGCCCGCGCCCCACACCGGGCCGATGTTGAACACCGCCGTCCACGACGCCGTCAGCGCGGTCATAGTCGGCAGCCCGGTCAGCGACAGAAGCACCGCGAAGACGCCGAAGGTCAGGATGAAGGCGGTGAACAGCACGATCACCGAGTTGACCACGTCGTTGCCCAGCACCCGCCCCTCCAGCCGCAGGGGCACCACGCGGCTGGGGCTGTGGATGCGCCGGATCTGCGCGCGCACTGCCTCGATCAGCACCAGATAGCGGAATACCTTGATCGAACAGCCGGTGGACGAGGTGCAGCCGCCGATGATGCCGACGACCAGAAGGACGATGAAGGCGAAGGTGCCCCAAGCCATCACGTTGACACTGGCATACCCGGTGCCGGACATGATCGTGACCAGATTGAACACCGTTTCGCGCAGCGCGGGCAGCAGCGGCGCCTCCAGCACGATGACCTGATAGGCCACGATCAACCCGATCCCATAGGACAGCCAGCGCAGATAGGCCCGCACCTGCACGTCGCGCCACATCGGCCCCACCGCCCCGCCCAGGATCTGCACGTAGCGCACGAACGGCAGCGTGGCGGCGACCATGAACACGGCAGCGGCATACTCGTTGGGGCCGACAAACTTTGCGAACGACTGGTCGGTGGTGGAAAACCCGCCAGTTGCGATGGTGGTCAGGGCATGCACCGCCGCCTCGAACCCGGTCATGCCGAGCGCGTAATAGGTCACCGCGCAGGCGACCGTCAGCGCCACGTAGATCTGGATCAGCGAGATCGAGATGTCGATCGCCCGCGGCAGGATCTTGCCCAGCGTGTCGAACGCCTCGGACTTGAAGAACTGCATGCCCCCCACCCGCATCACGGGCAGGAAGATCAGCGCCACGATGATGATGCCAAGGCCCCCCAGCCACTGCAGCATGCCCCGCCAAAGATTGGTTCCATAGGGCAGGTCGTCCAGCCCCACGAAGACGGTGGTGCCCGTCGTGGTCATGCCCGACATCGATTCAAACATCGCATCGGTGAAGCCCACCCCCGGCGCACCCAGAATGAAGGGCAGCGCGCCAAACAATGGCAGCGCCACCCAGACGCCGGTGGTCAGCACGAAGGACTGCGGAATCGTCAGCACCTTGCCGCGCCCGTTGGCGCAGGCCATCGCCACCAGCACCCCCGCCGCCATCGTCACGATCGCGCATTCCAGAAACACCAGCCAGTGCGGGTTGCGGGTGGCGAGATCGGCAACCATCGGCAACAGCATCATCGCGCCCAGCGCGGCGACCAGCAGACCGATAATGAAGCCCACGGGGCGCAGATCGAACATGGCGCAAGGCTTGGTCCGCGCCCGTCAGCCTGTCAAGCGCTCCGCGGCCCCCTAGCCCACGTGATAGAGGGTCGAGAAGAGCCGCGGATCAAGGCTGTCGGCTGCGAATGTCGGCCCCTCGGTCAGCACGCTGACAGCGTCGTGGCTGTGCAGGCTTTCCTGGTGGCTTGCGACGACGCGGAAATCGCCGATGCGGTCATCCTTCAGCATCTCGGCACAGAACGACCGGGCCGCGTCTTCCACGAAGATCGGGTTGGCGGCGTTCAGCTCGGCAAAGGCCTGCTCGTCCTCGCGCTTCACCATCACCTGTGTCTCGGTCGGCACCGCGCGGCGGCACAGGTCGATCAGATCCTCGAACCACAGCACACGGCCGTCCTGCACCTCGACCGACACCCGCGCGACCGAGCGCTGCGAATGCGGGGTGGCCAGCTGGCCCCGCGTCGCGCGGGCATGTTCGCTCAACTCCAGCGAACAGGGGCAGGTAGAGGAATAGACGTAATCGAGATGCATGAAGCGCTTGCGCACCCCTGCCCGGTCCACCAGTTCCAGCGCAATGTCGTAGTACTGATACCCCTGCAGGCCCGAGCGCAGGCTTTCCACCTTCATCGGGAACCGGAACCGCATCTGGATCCGCGCATCGAAGCTTTCCAGATCGCTCTTGTAGTCGTCCAGCGCCGACTCGATCACCTGGAAGCTGAAGGTGCGCTCAGCATGGGTGTAGAAGGTGCGCATGATGCGCGACATGTTGATGCCCTTCTTCTCGGCCTCCAGGCTGACGGTGCCGGTCACGCTGGTTTCCAGCGTCACGTCGCCGTTGTCGCGGGTGTGAAACCGGATCGGCAGGTGGAAGTTCGAGATCCCTACGTGCTGGATCTGCTGGCGCGCGCCTACGATCAGGCTGCTGGGGCCGTTCTGAAGATCGGGCAGGCCTGCGCGATAGGCGTCATCGGCCTTGAACTCCTCGGGATAGGCGCGGCTCAACTCCGGATAAGGCGCGACCGCGCCGGGCACCAG
Organism: Paracoccaceae bacterium; assembly: GCA_041687395.1. Taxonomy (GTDB): domain Bacteria; phylum Pseudomonadota; class Alphaproteobacteria; order Rhodobacterales; family Rhodobacteraceae; genus JAWLCA01. Next base: position 87,386 of record JAWLCA010000018.1, read on the forward strand.
CCCGGTCAATGCAGGCTCCAGCGTCGCAATGTCGGCGTCCGAAGCCTTGCCGGCCCAACGGCGCAACAGGGCCAGCGCGCGCGCGGCTTCCTCACGGCTGGGCTGCCGGTCGATCTCGGGCGTATGGATGTTCATTGCTGCCATCTTCCTTCTGGCCGGGTCTGTCCCCGGCACAGTCCCTATTTGGCGCGCCGCGCGCCCGGTTCCAGCACTTTTGCGCACATCCTTCGTGCACTTCTGCCGGTCATGTGGCCAACGCATAACCCACCGCGTCCGCGAACGGCAGGAAAAATTGCACCGCCTACCTCCGGCCGCGCGACCGGCTGCGACCGGCTGTCGCACCGGGCCGCATTAACCCTGCCTTCAGCCTTCTGCGGCACATCGGACCCCACGGATACTTGCATTAGATGGGAGCACACATGCGATTTCGCGAGATGCGCTGGCCCTGCAATCACCCGGTCGTGGCAATGCTGAACGGGGCCGAACAGCAGGCCGCGCTCGTCAACATCAGCGCTGGCGGCGCCCGGCTGACGGGCCTTCGGGGCCTTGCGCCCGGCAACCGGCTGATCCTGCGGCTCCTGAACCGGTCTCTCGTGGCCGAGGTGCGGTGGATCCGCGCGAACCTTTGCGGGGTACGGTTCACGGCCCCGCTGAAGGCGGACGATCTGAACCTCATGCGGCAGGGCGTGGCGCGCGCCGCGTCAACCGCCCGCCACGCCCACGGCCTGCGCGAGATGCGCTGACGCACGTCGCTTCCCCGTCCCGCCGCCGCGTGGCACACTGTCGCCGAAACTGCAGCGCCGACAGGACACCATGCCCGACCCGACGACCGCCACCGCCCGGCACCTGCTTGACGCGCTGGACCGCCGCAGCCAGATCGCCCCGCTGACCGATGCCGATCCGCCCCTCGACCTGGCCGGCGCCTATCGCATCGCCCACGCGGTCACCCGCTTGCGCCATGACAGGGGAGAGCACTCCGTCGGCCGCAAGATCGGCTTCACCAACTGCACCATCTGGGATGAATACAACGTCCACGCCCCGATCTGGGGGCTGGTCTGGGACAGCACGCTCGCGCCCCTTGGTGAACCCGCTTCATTGGCTGGGCTTGTCGAACCAAAGATCGAGCCCGAACTGATCCTGCGCCTGTCGCGCTCCCCCGCCCCCGGCCAGCCGCCGGCTAACCTGATCGGCTGCATCGACGCCGTCGCCTTCGGGTTTGAGCTGGTGCAATCGCTGTTTCCCGGCTGGCGCTTCCGCGCACCCGACACGGTCGCCGCCTTTGGTCTGCACGGCGCGCTGCGGCACGGCCCCTGGGTCACGGTCGATGCCGCCACCGACTGGCCCCGCCTGCTGTCCGATTTCCCCGTCACCCTGTCCTGCGATGGCCAGGTGATGGACGAAGGGCACAGCGCCAACGTGATGGGCGGCGGCCCGCTCGCCGCGCTCGCCCATCTGGTGGACCTGCTGGCGAACGATCCCGACGCCCCGCCGCTTCAGGCAGGCGAGATCATCTCCACCGGCACCCTGACCCGCGCCCTGCCCATCAAGCCCGGGCAGACCTGGACGGCCGAGGCCCACGGCCTGCCTCTGCCTCCCATCACCCTGACACTGAGCTGACCCACACCAAGCCGCAACGCCCCGGCCCGCGAGCAGGGGGCCCGCGCCAAAATCGAGTCATGTCGTCCGGCGTTTGTGCATCACCGCACAGCCAGACCAGTCACGCGCGAACTTCAGGAATGCACGGGTTATGTACTGCAGATGCACGCGAAACACACGCGCATGCACACACCCTCAGACGGCGTCCAGCGCCGCCCTCAGGTCGTCGATCAGGTCGCCCTCGTCCTCCAGCCCGACGCTGATCCGCACCAGCCCCGGCGTGATCCCCAGATGCGCCTTCTGGTCGTCCGGCAGGCGCTGGTGGGTGGTCGTCGCGGGGTGGGTGACCAGGCTTTTCGCATCGCCAAGGTTGTTGGTGATCTTGAAGATTTCCAGCGCGTTGAGGAAGCGGAACGCGGCCTCCTGGCCGCCCGCCACCTCGATCGCCAGAATGGTGCCGCCCGCGCCCATCTGCGCCATGGCAAGGACATGCTGCGGGTGGCTCTCCAGCCCCGGATAGACAACCGCCGACAGCTTCTCGTGCCCCTCCAGCGCGCGCGCGATGGCCTGCGCCGCCGCGGTCTGCGCCCGCACCCGAAGATCCAGCGTTTCCATACCCTTGAGCATCACCCACGCGTTGAACGGGCTCATCGCGCCGCCAGTGTGTTTCAGATAAGGCTCCACCACCTTCCGGATGAACTCCTTGGTCCCGCAGATCACGCCGCCAAGGCACCGCCCCTGCCCGTCGATGTGCTTGGTGGTGGAATAGACCACCACATCCGCGCCCTGCGCCACCGCCTGGCTGTAGATCGGCGTGGCGAACACATTGTCCGCCACCACCAACGCGCCGACCGCATGGGCGATTCTCGCGACCTCAGTGATATCGACGATCTCCAGCCGCGGATTCGACATCGTCTCGAAGAAGACGGCTTTCGTTCCAGGCCGAACCGCGGCGCGCCACTGCTCCAGATCGGCGCCATCCACGAACGTCACCTCGACGCCGAACCGCGTCAGGATTTCCTCCAGAATATACAGGCACGACCCGAACAGCGCGCGCGACGAGACGACGTGATCCCCCGCCTTCAGCATTGCCATCAGCGCGCCATTGACCGCCGCCATGCCGCTGGCGGTGGCAAAGGCATCCTCGGTCTCCTCGACCGCGGCGATACGGTCCTCGAACATCCGCACCGTGGGGTTGCCGTAGCGGGCATAGATGAACTCGTCCGGGCCGGCCTTGGTGAACCGCGCCTCGGCCTGCTCGGCGCTCTCATAGACAAAGCCCTGCGTCAGAAAGATCGCCTCGGACATCTCGCCATACTGGCTGCGGCGGGCGCCGGTGTGCACCATCTTGGTGCGCGGTTTCCAGGTGTCCGACATGCGCTGTCCTTTCGCGCAAAGAAAAAGCCCCCGACCGGACAGGTGGGGGCAGCGCCCTTACCTTTTAGCGGCATGTTTAACGTGGCCCGCAATCCGGTCGACAAATCGCCACGGCCCCGCCGATACGCCTGTTGAGGAAAAAGGTCAACGGGCTGTTGTCGTGCTGCATCGTCACCGGCGTTTCATCCCCCTATCACCACGCTGTTGCAGTGGTTGGCTAGCCCGACACCACAATATCTTGCGATGGGGCTGCAGATGGCGCTCGTGGCACTGACGATGACCGACCATGGGCTCGCCGCGGCCCCGGGCGCGTTGCAGGCCGCGCTCGACCGCACCCCGCCCGGCGCGCCGGTCGTCGCGATGATCCACGGCTACCGCTACATCCCCGGCCATCCCCGCCACGACCCGCACCGCCAGATCCTGTCGATCCGCCCCGATCTTGGCGGGCCGCGCACGATCTCGTGGCCGCGGCACCTCGGCCTGCACCTGCACGGCCTTGGCCTTGCCATCGGCTGGGATGCCGCCGGCCGGCTGTGCGTCGCCCATGCCCGGGCCGCAGACACCGGCACCGCGCTGGCCAGGGTGGCCGACCGGTTGGCCGAGGGCGGCCGGACGCTCCACCTGATCGCCCATAGCCTTGGCGCGCGGGTGGCGCTTTTCGCGCTGGCCTCCGCCCGGCCCGGTGCCATCGGCCGGGTGATCCTGCTGTCGGCGGCCGACCTGTCCACCACCGCCGATGCGGCGCTGCGCAGTCCGGCCGGACGGCGGGCCGAGGTCATCAATATCACCGGCCGCGAGAATCGCCTGTTCGACCTGATTTTCGAACGGATGATCCGCGCCCGGGCCGACCGCGCGCTGGGCCGCGGACTGCCCGACGCGCCCGCGAACTGGCTGGACCTGCCGCTCGACTGCCCGGGCACCCGCGCGGGCCTTTCCCGCCTTGGCCATCGCATCGCCGCCCCGGCCCTGCCGGTCTGCCACTGGTCTGGCTACCTGCGCCCCGGCGCCTTCGCGCTTTATCGCGCGATGCTGGCCGACCGCGACCGCCTGACGCTGCCACGCCTGCGCGCCTGCCTGCCCTGCGATGCGCCAGATCCCCTGCCTGCCCTTGCCTCTGCGACCTGAAGCGTCACATTGTCGCGGGAAAGGAGACCGCAATGACCATCGAGCTTTACTACTGGCCCACGCCGAACGGCTGGAAGATCACCATCGCGCTGGAAGAGATGGGGCTGCCCTACAACCTCAACCTCATCAACATCGGCGCGGGCGACCAGTTCGACCCCGAATTCCTGAAGATTGCGCCCAACAACCGGATGCCTGCCATCGTGGACCCCGACGGGCCGGATGGCGCCCCGATCTCGATCTTTGAATCCGGCGCGATCCTGCAATACCTCGCCCGCAAGACCGGCGAGTTCACCGGCCCGACCGAACGTGACCGCGTGGCCGTCGACCAGTGGCTGATGTGGCAGATGGGCGGCGTCGGCCCGATGGCCGGTCAGGCGCATCACTTCCTGAAATACGCCCCGTCGATGGAGCCGCCGCAGGATCTGCCCTACGCCAAGGATCGCTACCGGAACGAGGTGGCGCGGCTCTACGGCGTGCTGGACCGGCAGCTGGCGAACAACCGCTTCGTCGCGGGCGATTTCTATTCCATCGCCGACATGGCGATCTGGCCCTGGGCCTGCCTGTGGGAGGGCCAGGACCAGACGCTGGACGACAAGCCCAACATGGCCCGCTGGCTGGACGAGGTCGGCCAGCGCCCCGCCGTCATCAAGGGCAAGGCCGTGGCCGAGGACAAGCGCCGCCAGGGCAAGATGGACAAGCGCGAGCAGGAAGTGCTGTTCGGCGCGCGCAAGGCGTCCTGAACCCTCTCACCTGCGCCGGGTTCGTTCGGCGCAGGTTAGATCAGGTTAACAAAAACGCGAAGTCTCTCGTTTTCAATGACTTGGGATTCTGCTCACGCGTGAGCACGAAGCCCTATCCCTGCTTGTCGTCCCTCTCGAACCCGTAATCCTCCATCAGCTTGCCCTGCGCCATGAAGAAGGCGAACAGGGCAATGGTCAGGCCGAAGGTCTTGAAGTTCACCCAGGCATCGGTCGACATCGTCCGCCAGACCACCTCGTTCGCGACCGCCAGCCCGGCAAAGAAGAGCGCCAGACGCTTCGTCAGGATCATCCACCCCTCTTGCCTGAGGGGCATCATCCCCTCCATCACGTATTGCAGCCACGACTGCCCCCGCAGCAGCCCGAGGCCAAGGATGCCCGCGAACAGCAGGTAGATGATCGTCGGCTTGATCTTGAAGAACCGCTCGTCGTTCAACCAGACCGACATGCCGCCGAAGACGACCACCAGAACGGCCGTCGCTACCTGCATGCGGCTCAGCTTGCCAGACAGCATCCACAGGACGCCGGTGCAGATCAGCAGAACCGGGATGAAGGCCGCCGTCACCACTATGAAGCCGGAATATTCCGTGCCGCCGATGGTGAAGACATCGTTGCGCAGCCACATGTAGCCGGCAAAGAAGGCCAGCACCGGGCCCAGTTCCAGCCCCATCTTCACCGCAGGCGAGACTTTTCGCTCGGCCATCATTCCCCCAAACCCTATCGTCCCATCTGAACCAGCACCGCGCCAAGTGCCACAAAGCCCATCAGCCCCGCGCGGACCGGGCCGATCTTCTCGCGCAGGACCAGCCAGCCGATCAGCGCCGCAAACAGGGTAGAGGTTTCGCGCAGCGCCGCAACCTCGCCCACCTTGCCGATGCGGGTTCCCAGCATCACACCTCCGAAACTGACGAACGCGACCAGCGCCCCGATGGCGCCGCGCAGCATCAGCGGCCGCATAGGCGGCAGCGGCAGCCCGATCCCGCGATGCTGGCGCACCGCCACAAGAATCGGAAAGTCCAGCGCGGTGATGAAGAAGAACCAAGCGAGAAACGTGAACGGGTCCGGCGTCAGCCGGATGCCCCAGGCGTCATAGGTGGTGTAGATCGCCACCAGCAACCCGGCGGCAAAGGCCCAGGCCAGCCCCACCTGCAGCGTCTTCCGCCCCAGCGACACGCCCCGCAGGTTCACCGCCGCCAGCGACAGAATCGCCCCGGACAGGAGCGCCACGCCAAACCACTGCACACCGGTGTAGCGTTCCCCAAGAAACAGCGCGGCAAAGGCCAGCGTCGCCAGCGGCCCGGTGCCGCGCACCACGGGATAGACAACGGTGAAGGCCGCGCGCTCATAGGCCAGCGCCATCGTCAGCTTGTAGGCGAAGTGGATGCCCAGCGCGCCCAGCATCACCAGCCATTCGACCCCCTGCGGCCAGGGCACAAGAAACAGCGCGACCGGAGCCGAGAAGATCGCGATCCACAGGTCGATCGAGCTGCGGGTGACCCAAGGGTCATGCCGCCCCTTCTGCAGCGCACCGAAGACCGCGTGCGCCAGCGCCGAGGTCAGCGCCAGCATCATGGCGATCCGCGCCCCCTCGGGCGTGCCTTCCAGCGAGACGATCCAGTTGGTCACGGGCGCAGGTCCGCCCTAGTCCAGCCCGACCAGCGCGCGGGCAAAATCCTCGGGGTCAAAGGGCTGCAGGTCGTCGATCTGCTCGCCCACGCCGATGGCGTGGATCGGCAGGCCGAACTTGTCGGCCAGAGCGACAAGCACCCCACCCCGGGCCGTGCCGTCCAGCTTCGTCATCACCAGCCCGGTCACATCGGCCAGTTTCCGGAACGTCTCCACCTGGCTCAGCGCGTTCTGGCCGGTGGTGGCGTCCAGCACCAGCAGGGTGTTGTGCGGCGCCTCCGGGTCCTTGCGGCGGATCACGCGGACGATCTTGGCCAGTTCCTCCATCAGGTCGGCGCGGTTCTGCAGGCGGCCTGCGGTGTCGATCAGGAGCAGATCTGCCCCCTCGGCCTGAGCCCTCGTCATCGCATCGAAGGCGAGGCTGGCCGGGTCCGACCCCTCGGGCGCGGTCATCACCGGCACGCCGGCGCGATCGCCCCATATCTGCAACTGCTCCACCGCCGCCGCGCGGAAGGTATCCCCGGCGGCGATCACCACGGACTTGCCGGCGGCGCGGAACTGGCTGGCGAGCTTTCCGATGGTCGTGGTCTTGCCCGACCCGTTCACGCCGACGACCAGCACCACCTGCGGCTTGGCGCCATACAGCGGCAGAGGCTTCGCCACCGGCTCCATGATCCGCGCGACCTCGTCGGCCAGCAGTCCCTTGATCTCTGCCACCGACAGGCGGCGGCCCATGTGCCCCTCGGCCAGGTTCGCGGTCACGCGCAGCGCGGTATCGACGCCCAGATCGGTCTGGATCAGCAGATCCTCAAGACTTTCCAGCATCTCGTCGTCCAGCACGCGGCGTGGCGCTGCAGGCTCGTCGCGTCCGATCAGACGGTCCAGAAGGCCCGGCTTCGCAGCCGGCTCTGCAGGGCTGGGTGTCGGCACGGGGGCAGGCGACGGCGTCGGCGTAGCGGTCGGTTCCGGCAGCTCTGTCGGCGCAGCGCTCTCGCCCGCCTTCTCCACCATCGCCTCAAGCCCCTCCTCGATCTTCGAGGAGGATCTGAACATCCGGTCCTTGAGCTTCTTGAAGAACGACATGGCGCGGCCCCCCGTGGCTGATCCCAGCTAATACAGCCACCCCGCAGATGGAAGCCCGCGGTCCGACTTTCCCCCAACGGCGGCCGGCGCGCGCCTTGTGTTGCCCCGGTCCGCCCGCTTCGCTAGTGTCACGGGCCTGTCACACGGACGCCCGGATGCCCTGCCAGACGCAGCAATGTTTGAAATCCAGCCATGCCCTTGACCAAGCATCCCCCGGCCCCCGACGGCCTGGTCGCGCGCCTTCACGCTGCCGTGGCCCTGAAACCCGGGCGGGTCCAGCGGGTCGAGGTGGACGGGATCAAATATTGGGTGAAGCAGCGCGAGGAGTTGGGGTTTCGGCTTCGGCTGCAGAAGGGAAACCCCGCCCGCGCCTTCGATGCCGAACGGGCCGCCCTGCACACGCTCTCCGGTCGGGGCCTGCCCGTTGCCGCCATTGTCGCCGAGGGACCGGGGTTCTTCGCCACCGTCGACCACGGCCCGACGCTGGCGCAGCTGATCCGTCGCGACAGCCTGACCGAGGCGGAGCGGATCGCGGCGTTCACCGCAGCCGGTCGCGGGCTTGCAGCGTTTCATGACCAGGGAGTCAGCCACGGCCGGCCTTCGGTGCGCGACATCTGCTGGGACGGCAGTGTCGCCACCTTCATTGATCTGGAACGCTATCATCCCCGGCGCAACCACCTGTCGGGGCATGCACAGGATGTGATCATGTTCGTCCTGTCCGCCTATACTGCGGCTGAGGACGAACGGCCGGAGATCGATGCGGCCTGCGCGGCCTATCGCGCCGCCGCGCCGCAGGCGGTCTGGGCGATGGCGCTGCGCTGGTGCCGACGGTTGCGGTGGATCGATCCGCTCACCCGGCCGTTGCAGCGCGGGTCGCGGCGGCGGGCGGAGTTCGCAGCGATCCCCCTGACCCTGCGGCGGTTCGGCGTGCTGCCCCCCGCGCAGGCGTGACTGGTCAGGCGCATCCGGATCTGCCAGTCTGTGCGCGACCCGACCCTGCCGGAGATGCCATGACAGCCCGACCGATCCTGACCGCCCTTTGCCTGGCGCTGGCCCTGCCGGTTCAGGCGCTGGCTGCCGAGACGCCGATGAGTGCCGATCAGTTCGAAGCCTATACCACGGGCAAGACCCTGACCTATGGACTGGGCGGGCAGGCCTATGGGGTCGAGGAATATCTGCCGGGGCGGCAGGTGATCTGGCAGTTCGTGGGCGAGCAGTGCCGTCGGGGGGTGTGGTACGAGGAGGCGGGGCAGATCTGCTTTGTCTACGAGCACGATCCCACGCCGCAATGCTGGAGTTTCTTCCAGACCGATCGGGGCATCCGGGCGCGGTTCGCGGGCGATCCGCCGGGGGCGGATCTAGTGGAGGTGGAGCGGTCGAGTCGGCCGATGATCTGCCCTGGTCCCGAGGTGGGGGTCTGAGCCCGAGTCAGCTAGGTTACGTGTTGGCGTGCACGCGTGCACAAAATCTCAAGCGAATGAAATCGCTATATTTTATATTTTCTCTTTACCGGAATTTAACCGTGCACGGAGCCGCTCCCGGCCCGCGCATGGTCACAGCGCCCCGCCCGGATCGATCTTCGACCCATCGGTGAATCGGCCGAAACGGAAGCGCGACAGGTCATGCCCCGGCGCGGTTCCGGTCACCAGATCGGCCACGACGCGGCCCATGCCGGGGCCGATACCGAAGCCATGACCGCTCATCCCGGTGGCGATCACCAGACCCTTCAGCGGCGCGTGGTCCACCACCGGCACGGTGTCGGGCGTGGTGTCGATCATCCCGGCCCAGGCGGCGCGGATCGCGGGCAGGCCAAGCTGCGGGAACGCGGCGGCAAAGCGGCGGCGCAGGCGCTCGACCGCGCCCCGGTTCGGCGCGGGGTCGAGCACGCGCATCGCCTCGAACGGGGATGGCGCGTCGGGTGACCAGTGGCGCCGCGTGCGCCAGCCGTCGGGGTAGCCCTGCGGCGCGGCCGGCAGGAAGCGGGTGCCGAAGGGATCGGCGCGCAGTTGCGGGATGTACTGGCGGAACCGGCGAAAGGCGTCGGGGCCGAGGAACAACTCGTGAAAGCTGCCCGGGGCGAGGGTATAGCCGCCGTCCAGCCGCCGCCGAAAGGCAAAGTCGTGGTCGGCGGCGTTGCCTGAAAAAACCTCGGGCAGCGGATCGGTCGCGGCCACGGTGGCGCCGACCGATAGCTGCGGAATCTCCACCCCATGGGCGCGGGCCAGAAGCGACGACCACGCGCCCCCTGCCAGCACCACCGCATCACAAGCGATGCGGCCCTTTTCCGTGACTACGCCCGCGACGCGCCCCGCCACGATGTCCAGCGCCCGCACGGCGCAATCCTCATGCACGGTTGCGCCTGCCCGCGTCAGCGCGCGCGCCAGCGCGGGCACGGCGACGGCCGGTTCCGCGCGCCCGTCGCTGGCCGTCCACATGCCCCCGGTCCAGGTGCCATCGGCCGCGGCGGGCAGCATGTCGGCCACCTGCTGCGCGGTCAGCAGGCGGGTATCGAGCTGATGGGCGCGGGCGTGATCCATCCACGCCTCGTGCTTTGCCTGCTCGCGGTCGTTTCGCGCCAGATAAAGGACGCCGGTGCGGCGAAAGCCTAGGTCTTCGCCGATTCCGTGGAAAAACACCCGTTCGCGCGCGCAGAATGTCGACGGCCGAAAGGGACGCGAGCGGCTTTCCTGTCAGGCTTTCCGCGGTTGCTGCG
>JAWLCA010000019.1:0-93530 GCA_041687395.1 Paracoccaceae bacterium
CGACGCCTGGAACTTCTTCGCCAACGACATCGACACCGTCCGCTCAATCACCACCAGAGACTACGCCAAAACGGTCAAAGGTTAAGGCCGTTGGTATGATAAGGGGTCCTCGCGACTGCCAGCCCCAGCCCGCACGCCAATGGCGTGGCGTGGGATATGGCCCAGCCAGACCAGTTCAACGAAATCCTGTTCCCGAGTGAATTGCAGGAACGTCTAAGATGCATGAGCTGATCGGCCAAACCTGAACCGCGCGGCCATGGTGCTGAGTGGAACGGATGGTCAAGAACCGCTGCCGCCGCCCGTCTTTTGGCATCATGCACCCGAAATCACAAAATCACGCGTTATCAGATACTTGATCGACGTACTCCAGGGAAGCGTTCGCGTCTCCAGCACCCGTGGAAGCACCGTGGACGCAAGAGCGGGCGAAAACCGTCGTTTTTGAGAAAACATCGCAGGCGCCGATAGCTGGAAACTCGATGGGCTCGACAGTTGCATGACCCTCGAAACGGCAACCTACCGCTTGCGCAGAGGCACCGTGTTGGTGGCCGAGGTCGTCCGGCGGAATGGCGCCTACTGATACCGCGATGCATTCTCTCCATCCGTGAGCCGTGCCGCCGCGCGAGTCACGCTCTCAGCCCTTTCCTTGATCATCCCTTCGGATGCTGAACGAAATGCCTCCAATACGGAGGCCGGCGCGGTGGCCGGTGAGCCTGCCTCGAACGGTGGCGCCGGGTCATACTCCATATAGAGCTGAATAGCCTGCGCTGTCGTCTCGCCTGCAATTTCGGCGGCAAGGGTGAGGCCGAAATCGATTCCGGCGGTCACACCACCGCCCGTGATGCGGTTGCGGTCCACACAGACGCGGGTTCGCACTGGGGTCGCGCCGAACGCCTCGAGGAACTGCATCGAGGCCCAATGCGTCGCGGCGCGATATCCCCGCAGCAGGCCGGCCGCTCCGAGCACGAGCGCACCAGTGCACACGCTTGTGACGTAGCGCGCCTGTCCACCCTGCCGCGCGACGAAGTCGAGCACTTCCCGATCCTCCAGCAGGGCGTTCACACCCGGTCCGCCGGGCACGCAGATCAGTTCGAGCTGCGGACAGTCCGCCAGGGTCACCGAGGGCACCAGCGCCAGCCCGACATCGCTGATCACCGGCTCGGTGGTCTTCCAAGCGATGTGAATATCTGCGTCGGGCAGGCGCGCGAGCACCTCGAAGGGGCCGGTCATGTCGAGTTGCGTCAGCCGCGGGAAAAGAAGGAATCCGATCTGCAGTCTCGCGCCCATTGAAACCTCCCTCCGGTTCAAGTTGCGGTGCCGTTCAGGAATGGCTGATCCGTCTGGATCATGCCCTTGAGGAACTTGCTTACCTCGCCGATTCGGGCGGTGTGCTGCAGGTCTTGGTGCACCGACAGCCAGAAGTCCCGGCTGACCGCAAGCCGCCCAGTCATCACGACCGCCAGCCTCGGATCGCGCGCTGCCACGAAGGACGGCAGCATGGCGATGCCGATGCCAGCGCAGGCCGCGTGATACTGTGCAACGAGGCTGGATGAGCGGAACACGACTCTGGGCTTGCGGATCACGTCCGACAGCCAGCGCACCGCGGAGATCTGGATAAGATCGCCGATGTAGTCGATGAAATCGTGGCGATCGAGTTCCGCCATGCTCTGCGGATCCCCCCGGCGCGCAATGTAGTCGTGCGAGGCATAGAGCCGGAGCTGGAATTCCCCGATCTTCTCGCACGTGAGCCTGAGGCCGTTCGGCCGCGGGAAGCTGATCAGGATGTCGGCTTCGCGCTTGGTCAGGTTGATCCAATTCGAGGCGGTTACGAGTTCGATCAGGATATTGGGGTGCCGCGCGTGAAACGGGGCCAGGCGCTGGGCGAGGTAGAGGCTGCCCAGAGCTTCCATCGTGCCCACGCGCACGGTTCCCGACAGCCGCTCATTGCCCGATGCGCCGAAGGCCGCCTCGACTTCGCGCGCCTTCGCTTCCATCCCCTCTGCGTGGAGGAGAAGGCGCTGGCCGGCATCGGTCAGCACGAAGCCTTTGCGTGTCCGGGTGAACAGCTTGGCCCCCAGCTGCGCCTCGAGGTGCCGGATCCTTCGCCCTACGGTCGTGCTGTCGGCCTTCAGCCGCTTGCCGACCGCTGCGAGCTGGCGCTGGCGCGCCAGATCGAGAAAATAGGTCAGGTCGTTCCAGTCGAAGCGTTTGCCCAATGCTTGCGTCGGATCGGTCTGCGCCTTTGCTGCGCCAACTTCCCCTCCGCGGGCTGCGCCGGCGGAGGCATCTGGCGCGTGCCCTGCCATCGGCGAGGGGGTCCTGTACTTCAATCGTTCACCCGCACGGGTGGATGGCCGGCCGCGGTCTGGTTGGTCGCCGTGTTGGCTTCATACGGGTAGGCGAGGAACTCCGCGATCTTGCGCAGCTGGAGCGCGATCCCGCTGGGCCGCCGGCCGGAGGCTTCCTCGCGCGCGAGCCAGAGCTTCACGCTTGCCTTGCTGAGCTCCGGCGAGAGATCGTGGTCGAGACAGGCCTGCGACACTGAGCGCAGCACGTATTCGATGTCCCGTTGCTGCGAGAGCGCCGGCGGGCGACGGTCGTCGAAGCAGATGCGCCCGGCGTCGAGCCGGGCCCGGTGCGCCGCCATCTCGTCGAGCGTGGCGCGCCAGTCGGCGCGCAGGTCCGCCTTCGCGATCGAGCGGGTGCGGGTGGGCCCCCGCTGCCCGCCCTTCGCCTTCGATCCCGCGCGGGCGTTTTTCAGCCGCTTGAGCTCCGAGATGACGAGGCCGAGCGGACCGCAGTGCTCCGGTGCCGTGTGTCGCAGAACCCTGCGCAGCCGTTCGAGGGTCGAGAGGGCGCCGAAGGCGCGGAAGTCGCCCTCGTCCGGCACGCTGACGCCGCGCGCGTCCAGGTGCGCCTGCCAGCGCGCCAGCCGACGCGCGTCGGCCGGCGCGAGGGCCGGTGCCGCGGCCGTGTTGGCGGCAGCGGCGGGCCCGGTGGATCCGATGTGTCCTGTCGTCATGTCAGAAGCTTCCCTTGCGATGCGCCCGGGCCGCCTTGCGCGCCTCGAGCATGAGTGTCCGGCCCTGCGCCACCGCCTTGACCCCGTCGATCCAGGCGTAATGCGCTTCGACCATTCCGACGCTGATCGCGAGCACGGCCGCGGCGGACTTCAGCGCGCTGGGATCGACCGAGAGGATCAGGTAGGCGGAGACGTGGCGCGCCTGGTGCAGCGTCATGTCGAGACCTGCCGCCCGGACGCCGCAGCGGTAGTGGCCGGCGAAGGTGGTGCTGTCCATCGGGAGATCATCCCGCTTGGAGGGAAACAGGAAGTCCGAGTCCACCAGGTCGTGGCCGTAGGGGTGATCTGTGATCAGCCGCGGGCGGATCTCGCGCAGATACCAGTCTATGATCTGCCAGGCATCCGGATCGGCCTCCGCTGCGATCTCGGCGCGATTCTTCACGAGGTTCCCGGGGATCGAGATCCGGATATCACCGGCGCGGCGCCCGAACAGCAGCTCGGCCTCGGGGCCGCGGAATCTCAGGCCGTTCAGGTTCGCCGCGCGCAGCGCCGAGCCACGGAACAGAATCGCGGCCTGGGTCGCCGCGATGCCGAGTTTCAGGGCCCGCATGCGCTGCTTGTGCCGCTTCAACCGCGTCAGACGCGGCCAGTCGTCGAGAATCCGCTGCGCCTGCCGCATGAGTGTTTCGGGCATCAGGTGCAGTGCGCGCTGCTGCGCCGGGCTGCGGGCGAATTCCTTGATCCAGGCGAGGCGCGGGGCCGACATCCGGTTGCGGTGCTTCGCCTGTTTCGCGACCCGGTCGCGGATTTTCTTGATCTCCTTCTTCTCCTTCTTGTCCAGATCAAGCGCGACGGCGGCGATGTGGGCGAGCCGGGCGATCATCGTGTGCAGCGTCGAGGCGTCGTCGCGCACCTCTCCGTCAATCATCCGGGTCTGCCAGAGCTCCACGAGAACGCGCAGCATGCGGGGATGGCAGATGTCCTCGAGACGCGGCCGATCGCCGAGCTGCAGATGACCCGCCCGCGCGAGCAGCCCGGTCGCCTGGGTCAGCGCGTTCTCGTAGTTCCGGGCGGTGCGCGCTGAGAACTCGGAGTTCTCCGCCGGGACCGGGCGCCCGAGCGCATCGGTGCCGCGCTTCTGGCGGACGAAGCGATCGAACCCGGCCCACAGCTCCGCCGCATCCTCCTCGCCGGCGCGACGCCAGCGGCTCGGGACCGCCACGACCCGCACCGGCTGGCGCAGCGGCGCCTCGGGCAGAAGATGTGCGATCTCCGGGAACTCCGTGCGGCGCTCCTGCAGGCAGATCACCGTCCCAACCCCGGCCTTGAACCTTCGCCGATCACCCGGTGCGAGGGTGCCGCCCGCGCGGTCGATCCAGGCGGTATCGAGGCCGGCTGGCGACAGGCCGTCCCGCGAAGCGTGCTCCCCCACGAATGCCACGCCGATCTCCCGATGCGGGCCGAGCAGGCGCCCGACGCCGCCGTTCGCGATCAGGAACGCGACCAGTTCATCCCAGTCGGGCAGCAGTTCTGCCTGCTGAGCGGGAAGATGGATCCTCGCCAGCATGCCGCCGACGCGCTTGCGGAATTCGAGGAAATGCGCCTCGGAGCGAAACCCCGCGGGGATTGCGCCGATGCGGCCCCGGCCCCAGCGCGCCTCGAAGGCCCCGAGGTCGGTGGGGATCCGGTCGAGCGGGGTGTTGTAGACTTCCGCACAGTCCTTGATCCGCGGCCGGATCTGCGCGATCGTCTTGGGTGTGTATCCGAGGCTGTCGAGGTGCTGGAGCGCGTCCTGCATCGTCCGGATGTTGTGATGGCTCATGTGGTCTCTCCCGATGTGAAGGTGTCTGCGGATTGCGGAGCGTGCCTCGCCTGCGCCGCTCGGTCGGCCCCCACACCAGGAGGGAGCAGACGGAGCGGGCCAGGCGAGACTCACCCGGGCTTGGCCGGGGTTGGCGCGATGGGTGGCCAGAAGGCGATTTGCGCGGCCAACTCACCCAAAGGGTCGCCACTCCACAGGCGATGAGGACCGGCAGCCCTTCGGGTGAACAGAGGGTGTTCTCCGGGGACTTGCGGCCAAACCGGGTGAATTGGGGCCAGGACGAGAAGATCTCACACATGCTGGATTGCCCGCTCGAAGACGGCCCTGCGGATCCGACGCAGGCCCGGGGAGAGCGTGATGACGGGCAGCACCCCGGTGCTTGCGTAGCGCCGCATGGTGCGGTCGGACGCAGGTTTGTTCCGGGGGTCGAGCGCTGCAAGCTGCGCGATCCGCAGCAACGGCTCCCGCATCTCTGCGTAGTCGGCCCGGGGCACGTAGATCTCCCCCTCGAGTTTCCAGATGTCGATCCAGCGATACCGCGCCCGGACTTCTCCCACGTCCTGCAGTCCTGCCTCCCTGACGATCTTTCGCGCCGTGGGCGGCGTGACCGCCCAGTGCCGGGCCAGGTCCGAAATTGTTGCCGTGCCTGGGCCCTTCGTGATTTTTGCTATGCCTGCGCCCTTCATGGCGTTCCCTCCTTGTTCTCTCGCCTTGGAGATTGGGAAAACCGCGGCCGGATCCAAATCCCCGCGGCCAGGACCAGTCACAGGATCGTGAGCAGAGATCTGAGAGTCAGTGGGGCAGGGCGACCGGCAGTCTTGGTGCCGGCAGGAGCGACAGGGGTGCCGGGCCAGCCCCTGCAGTAAATGTTACAGTCTTGCCGAGGACTGTTTCGAGCCCAAATTGACGCCAGCGCGGCGGGGCCGGTTCGCGCATGCAGCGAAGCCCGACACGGCTTGATCGGCCCTTACCGGCCATTCTCGCGCAGCCGAATGCCGCGATGCGGCTGCACCAGAGCTGACGTTCGCACTTCGTCACAGCAGCATCGCAACTCGAATGCCCGGAGTGTCGGGACCTTCCGGAACTTCTCGCAATCTGCCGCGATTACGAGAGCTACGCTGGTCAGCGCGATCCGCACCGTATCTTAGCGAGATTCATCCGTCCTGCCTGTACCCATAGCTCATCTCCATTGCTGCACACTATGCTATCAAAGGAGCGGCACCAAACCGCGACAAGTCCAACTGTCCCGGTAGCGGGCGTAGGCGACATGGACGCACGGATGGTTCGTGGATGCGAGCGAATTCCTTTCGATCCGCACCCGGACCACGCGTCGCGCCATATCCATGAAGAAGTCGCCGCCATAGTCCTCCCGAAAAGTTCTGGACACTACCAATCGCGTTAAGCAGACTCGCGGAACGCCCAGATAGAAAGCGGCAGATGATCGATCGGTGCATCAAGCGCCGACCGCACTTTGCTGCAATCATCGCCCGATCAAGCTACCTGACGATCCCCGCCGATGCCGGATATCGCCTGCACGAGGCTATCCTCAGTTACCTCGTCTGAGGTGAAGGTGCGGATGATCTGGCCGGAATACATGCCGATGATCCGGTCCGAGACGCGCAGCACCTCGGGCATTTCCGAGCTGATCACGATCACTGCGTAGCCTTGGCCTGCCAGCTCGCGGATCAGCTTGTGAATCTCGGACTTCGAGCCAACGTCGATGCCACGAGTCGGTTCATCCACAATCAGCACGCGCGGCTGCATCGAAAGCCACTTTCCGATCACGATCTTTTGCTGGTTGCCACCCGAAAGGTTGCCCACGATCTGCCGCCAGTTCGGGGTCTTGATCTGCAGCCTGTCGCGATACTGGTCGAAGATTGCAATCTCGGCCCCGCCAGACACGAAGGGTCCTGCGGTCAGATCATCGACCTGCGGCAAGGTCATGTTGTCACGGCAGTTCATCCCCAGCACGAGCCCCTGCTCCTTGCGGTTTTCGGGCACCAGCGAGATGCCGAGCGCAATGGCGTCACGGGGTGAGGTGATCGAGACTTCCTTGCCGTCGATCAGGATTCGGCCGGCGGACGGCGTGCGCAATCCGAACAGCGTTTCGGCAATCTCGGTGCGGCCGGCACCGACAAGGCCGTAGAAACCGACCACCTCTCCTGCACGAACCTCGAAATCGATGTCGCGGAACAACGGGTCACAGGCCAACCCCTCCGCTTGCAGGACGACATCACCGGGCTTTCCGTCGCCGACGAGGCGTGACAGATCAAGGCTGCGACCGATCATCAGTTTGGTCACCTCCTCTTCGTCGGTGTCAGCGGTGATCAAGGTGCCGCGATACTGCCCATCACGCAGCACGGAAATCCGGTCGGACAGGGTGAATATTTCATCCATACGGTGCGAGATGTAGACGATACCGACGCCCTGGGTCTTCAGATCCCTGATGATCTCGAACAGGACCACTTTCTCGGCATCGGTGAGTGAAGCGGTCGGTTCGTCGAATACCACCGCCTTGGCATCGACCGTCAGGGCGCGGGCGATCTCGACCATCTGCTGATTGGCGATGGACAAGTCGGCCACAAGTGCATCGGGGCCGAAGCGGCAATTGAGGCGCTTCAGAATTGCGCCGGATCGTTCGTTCAAGAGCGCCCAGTCGACGAACCCGAAACGCTTTCGTGGCAGTTCCCCGAGGTAGATGTTCTCTGCCGCCGTCATCTCGGGCGCGAGGCTGAGTTCCTGGTGGATCAGCACCACGCCCTGCGCCTTGGCCTCCAGCGGGGTCGTCATGACCACTGGCGACTCGTCGATGAAGATGGTGCCGGAGTCGGGTTGATGCATTCCGGCCAAAACCTTCATGAGCGTGGATTTCCCGGCACCGTTCTCGCCCAGCAGCGCGTGCACCTCGCCGGGCATCACTTCGAAGCTGACGCCGTCGAGTGCGCGTACCCCCGGAAATGTCTTCACGATATCCTTCAGCCGCAGGGCTGGCTTCTGACCGGTCATACCCGTATCTCCCCCTTGCTGCGACGATTGAACTGCTTGTCGAGGAACAGCACCGCAATCAGGATCGAGCCGAGGATCACATACACGTAGAACCCCGGCACCTGCATCAGGTTCATCCCGTTGCGCAGGATCCCGATGGCAAGCACACCACCGAACGTGCCGATGATGTCGCCCTTGCCGCCGGTCAGCTTCGTGCCGCCCAACACGACGGCGGTAATCGTCCAAAGCTCATAATCGCGTCCCAGGTTCGGCGTTGCCGCGCCCATCTGGGTCGACAACGCGACCCCAGCGAGGGCGGCCAGAAAGCCCAACAGCATGAAGTTCCAGACCATGTGCGGGCCAACCCGGATACCGGCATTGACCGCCGCCTCTCGGTTGCCGCCGACCGCGTAGGTGTTGCGGCCGTGTACGGTGCGGCTCAGCAGGATATGAACCGCGATGGTGCACAGGATGAAGATCAGCGCCAGCGAGGGAACCGGCCCAACCGAACTGTAGCTGAAATCGGAATAGGCGAAGTTCATCGCGTAGAAAGACTGCTCTCCGGTATAGACGAAGACGAGGCCCCGTACGCCAAGCATCGCGCCCAGCGTCACGATGAAGGCGTCGACCCCGGTCTTCCACACGATGATGCCATTCAGCGCCCCGATCAGGATGCCGACCAGCAGCGCCATACAGACCGCCGGCAGAATTTGCCAGTTGCCCCACGTGGCGAAGGCGGCCCAGCTTTGCACGTCGACGGCAAAGGCCGCGGCCAGCGCCAGCGTCGCGCCGACCGACAGGTCGATATTGCCGTTGATCATCACCAGTGTCATGCCAAGCGCGATCAACCCGATGGTCGAGGTCTGGACCATGATGTTCTGGAAGTTCCGGAAGTCGAAGAAATGATCCGACGCGATGCTGAAGAAGACGAAGACCAGTAGGACGAAGCCCCAGATCGGATTGCGGATCAGCCAGCGCAGCGGGCCGATGGATCGAAGTGCAGACATCTACGGCCCCCTTCAGGCGATCGGTGAAAACAGCTTGCCGCGCTTGGCCGCGACATCCAACCAAACGGCAACGATGATGACGACCCAGGTCACCAGCCACTGGGTATAGTAGGGCTGCCCCATCAGGATCAGGCCATTCTGGATGAAGGCGAGCATCAAGACCCCAAGCACCGTCTTCAAGATACTGCCCGCACCGCCCAGAAGCGACGTGCCGCCCAGGATCACGGCGGCCAGCACCTGCAATTCGTATCCCTGGCCGACGTTGTTCTGCGACCCCATCACCCGGCTGCCGAGGACGATCGCCGCCAGCGCGACGCACAGCGCCGAGATCAGGTAGGTCACGAACACGATCCGCGACCGCGGGACGCCCGAAAAGCTGGCGGCGGTCGGATTGCCGCCCACGGCGTAGACCTTTCTGCCAAAGGGCATCATGCTCATTATGACATTGAAGATCAGTGCCAGCCCAATGAACATCACGATCGGGGTGGCGATGCCCAGAACGGCGCCCCGGCCGAAGAACCGGAACCACGTGCCCGCCTGATCCACGATATCGACGTTCTGGCCGCCACTGTAGATCAGAACGAAGCCTTGGATCGCTGAAAGCATACCAAGTGTCACAATCAGGGAATTCAGGCGCAGGATGCCGACCAGAAAGCCGTTCACGGCACCAAGGCAGAGTGTCGCTGCGATCATCACGACGATGGCCAGTTCCGGGCCGATCTTGTCGTGCAGATCGACCACCAGGACCGTGGCAAAGGACAACATCGAGCCAACCGAAAGGTCCAGGTTGCCGCCGATCACCACAATGGTGACCCCCAGCGCCATGATCCCGATGATCGCCGCCTGCCGGAAGACGGACAGGAAGTTCTCGACCGTCAGAAAGCGATCCGAGGCGAACGTGAAAACGATCAGGAAGACGACAAAGGCCAGCAATATTCCTTGCTTGGCGACCATTGGGCCACTTGCCCGCATGCGGGTCAGCACCATCCTACGCTCCTCCTCGTCGGTGGCTTGAAGCGGCGCCCAGAGCCGGGTGCCACATGAACAAACGGAGCGCCGACTTGACGGCGCCCCGCAATCTCGGATCGATCAGAACACGGGGCGGTCGTACTGATCCATGTTCTCGGCTGTGATCTTCGGCGTCTCGAAGTAGTTCAGGAAAGGGACTTCTTCGCCCGCCAGTACATCGATCGCAGTCTGTAGCGCCGCCCGCGCATCGTCCACCGGCGACTGATAGATCGAGCCGTAGTACTCGCCGGCCGCCATGGCGTCGTAACCCACGGCAAAGTTGGTGGCGCCGATGAAGATCATCCCGTCGGCGCGCCCGGCGGCCTTGGCCGCGTTCAGGGCGCCCACGCCCATGTTGTCGTCGCCGGAATACACCCCATCGATCTGGTCGAACCGGGTCAGGAAGGTTTCCATCGTGCGCTGCGCACGTTCGCGGTTCCAATCGCCCGGCTGAATGTCGAGCTGCGTGACACCGGGACAAAGCTCTGCCAGGCGGTCGTCAAAACCTTTCTGGCGCTCGATTGCGGTGGTGTATCCCGGCATGCCGGTGATCTGGACGATCTGGCCCTCACCATCCAGCGCGTCGCACATCAGTTCGGCTGAGTAGGCGCCCTGCTGGATGTTGTTCGGCCCCGAGAATGCCGCGATGAATTCGAAACCTGCTTCGGCAATGTTCGAATTGGTCACAATGACCGGAATGCCCGCGTTATGGGCGTTGCGAACGGCGGGCACCACAGCCTGACCGTCGGTTGGCCAGATGATGATCGCATCGACACGCTGCTGGACGAGATCCTGCATCTGGCTGATCTGCCGCGCCACATCACCGCCGGCATCGAGAACGATGACCTCGACGTCTGGGTGCTCCGCAGCGGCTTCGATGAAGGCCTGCTCGTAAGTGGTCTGGTAGCTGTCGATTCCGACATTGTTCTGCGTGATGCCAATCCGAACCGTATCGGCGGCCGCAACCCCTGCGATGGCCATTGCGGCGGTGCTGGCAAGCAGGGTGGTCAGGGTTCTGTTCATTCGGTTTCCTCCCGGTGTTTATCACTGTGTCCCGCACCGGCGATCCGGCCGAAGGGCCGATGATTCCCGCCGCAATCGAGACGCCCACATCATTGGCCTTCTCGCCGCCGCCTCGCATGGTAATTTTTCTCATTATGGACTTTTTCGTGTCCATAATGAACTTTTCAGGCGTATCGTAATCCCAGTCAATCTGAACATCATGCAAGGGAGGGGCCAATGGCTCGTTTCAAGAAGTTCAAAACGCACCAACCTGAAAGCAGGCGCACCGCGGTGAAAATGGAAGTTCTCCAAAATGGACAACTGGTTTCCGGCGTCGATCAGCGGCACCGCCGCGACCGTGGCGATGAACCGGGTATGCGTGCCGTCATCGATTTCCTCGACGCCTTCCGAATTGAAGTCGACGGGATGCTGGAGAGCGCTCCACAGAACCCCCATTTGAACATGACCGCATTCCTGATAAGCGAGCATCTGCACGGCCGCCCGGTCACCGCCTCCAGCATGGTCGCTGCTGCTGGCGTGCCCTATGCGACGGCGAGGCGTCGGATGGAGGAGTTGTTTGCCTCGGGCATGATCGAGCAGCGGCCACGCACGAGGAGCGGCAAATCCTTCAGCCTTCACCCATCTTCCGAGCTACTGCAGAAGTGGGCACAGTTCTCTGACCGCGTGCAACGGCTTGCCCTACAGCACCTCGGCACGCCGTCGTCCGACCCACTGAAGGGCGAAGAATACTATTTCGGCGGATCTTATATCGCTGGACGCGCCATTGGCCCGCCAGAGGTGTTGCCACAGCCGCTCGACCTGCCCGGTGGGCTGCGGATCCTGGTGCATGGCGACCCGACCTTCATGGTGATGGACAATCTCAAGCGCCAGTTCGAGCAGATCATCGGCGCCAGCATCAGCCAGCGCGCCTTCTCCATAGATCGGCTGCGCGAAGAGGCATTGCGGAATTCCGAACGCAAGGTCAGCCGCTATGACATCATCGCGGTCGATCTGCCCTGGATCGGTGAATTTGTCGAAAAAGACGTGCTGCTTCCGCTCGACAAGGTCATGGACCTGGATCGGCTGGACCCTGCGGACTTCCATACCGCCGGTTGGCAGGCGGCGCATTGGGGGGCGCATCCCTACGGCGTTCCCAGCCAGACCACGCCGGAATTGCTGTTCTACCGCACCGACTGGTTTGCTGAGGCCGGGCTGGAGGCGCCCACCACAACTGATGCGGTGCTGAGGGCGGCAGAGCAGCTCCATCAGCCGGCACGCGGCCGATACGGTGTGGCGTGGAACGCCGCGCGCGGCACTGCGCTGGGGCATCAGTTCCTGATGACTTGCGCCGATTTCGGCCAATCGATCCTGAACCTTGACCGGATCGCGGGCGGCTACCAGGGCAATGCGGCAGGGCGGGACGATCTGGTTCCTACCATCGATACGCCGCTGGCGCTGGATGCGGCAGAATACCTGCGCGCGCTGCTCAGCTACTCGCCGCCCGATATCCTGTCGATGTCGTGGTACGAGCGTGTGCGCCCCTATGCGGCGGGCAAGATCGCGATGGCCTATGGCTACACCCTACTGGCCCCATATTTCGAGCGTGACGAGACTTCGCCGGCCTATGGCAACACCGGTTACCTGCCGCATCCGGCAGGACCGCAGGGCGTGCCGGTCGCGCCGGTGGGAGGATATGTCATGGGGATTCCGGCCAATCTTCCGGCCGAACGGCGCGCCGCGGCCGCCGAGGCGCTGATCGCCTTCACCTCGCCGCAGGCCCAGAAGCTCTACGTCCTGAACGGCAGCCGTACAGCGCCGCGATATTCGGTCGGCTCCGACCCAGAGGTGCGGCGCATCTCACCGATATTCGAGGCGGTCGACGCCATGTCGTGGCGCGACGAGTTGCAGTTCTGGCCGCGCCCGCCGGTACCCCAGATCTGCGCGATCTTTCAGATCTGCGGCGAAGAGATGCACGACATGCTCCGCGGCGTTTCCACGCCACGCGACGCACTTCGCAAGGCCCAGGCCCGCGCCGAGGCAGCCTTGCGCGAACACGAACCCCAAGGGAGGACTTCATGGACACCGACCGCCTGAAAGGCAAGAATATCCTGATCACCGGCGCCGCGCAGGGCATGGGTGCCTGCAACGCCGAGTATTTCGCTGCGCAGGGCGCCAATGTCTGTCTTGGAGACATCAACGAAGACGGCGTTCAGCAGGTCGCCGATCGGATCAACGCGGCCGGTAACGGCAAGGCGATCGCGGTCAAGCTGAACGTCACCAGCCGGGACGAGAACGCAGCCGCGGTCGCCGCCGCGGTCGATGCCTTCGGCTCGCTGAACGTCGCGCTGCTGAATGCCGGGATCAACAAGCCACGGATGTTCATGGATATCGACGAAGACAATTGGGACATGATCATGGACATAAACGCCAAAGGCGTGCTCCTGGGCATGCAGGAGGCTGCGCGCCAGATGATCGCTCAGGGGCCGATGGAAGATCATCCCTACAAGATCATTCCGGTCGGCAGCATTGTCTCGCGTACTGCATTTCTGGATGTGATCCCTTATTCCTGCTCGAAATACGCTGTGCTCGCCATGATCATCGGCGGTGCAAAGGCCCTATGGGAGCACAATATCACCGTGAACGGCTATGCACCCGGCGTGGTTCGCACCGAATTGTGGGAACAGCTCGACAAGGACCTGGTCGAAATCGGGATGTTCAAGGAACCTGGCCAGTCGATGGATCATCTGGCCAAGACCATGATCACGATGAAGCGTTATTCCTACCCTGACGACGTCAAGGGAACGGCGGCGTTTCTGGCATCGGACGACAGCGATTACATGACCGGGCAACTGATCATGATCGATGGCGGCATGATCATGCAGTAACCGTCCGCCCGCCGACGCGACCCACCGAAACTTTTCCATCAAACCGAAAGACGCACCCGGCAGGGCTGGGCGCGCAGGAGACTTTCATGGCTCAGACCCACACATCCGCCTTGAACCCCCGCATCCTGCAGCCGGGCGACATCGACCCGAACTGGCGCTGGGACCGGCACCTGCCGGCGCTCGGCCATACGGCGGTCGATTTCGAACGCCGCGTCGATCACGACCGGCTGCGCCGCTACCGGTTGTCGCGCGTCAAGGACGCATTGAAGAAATCCGACTGCGGGGCGCTGTTGACGTTTGATGTCAACAACATCCGCTACATCAGCGGCACCAAGATCGGGGAATGGGAACGCGACAAGATGTGTCGCTTCGCCCTGCTCGCAGGCGACGAAGAGCCCTACGTCTGGGATTTTGGATCGGCCGCAGTGCACCACAAGGAATACTGCGACTGGCTGGATCCGGAACGGATGCTCGCCGGGGTCGTGGGCATGCGCGGCACGATCCCGCCGAGCTTTGGCCTGATGAAGAGGTATGCCGAGGAAATCTTTGGCCTGCTGAGGAAGGCCGGCGTCGCCGACATGCCGGTCGGCGTCGACTATGCCGAAACGGCGATGTTCTTCGCCTTGCAGGAGGCCGGGCTGAAGGTCGTCGACGGTCAGCAGATCATGCTTTCTGCCCGAGAGATCAAGAATGTGGATGAGATCCACCTGCTGACCCAGGCGGCCAGCATGGTCGATGGCGTCTACCATATGATCTGGGAGGAGCTGCGCCCCGGCATCCGCGAGAACGACATCGTGGCGATGTCGAACAAGATGCTCTACGAGATGGGCAGCGACGACGTCGAGGCGATCAATGCCATTGCGGGCGAGCGCTGCAATCCGCATCCGCACAATTTCACTGACCGCTATTTCCGGCCCGGCGATCAGGCGTTCTTTGACATCCTGCAAAGCTATCAGGGATACCGGACCTGCTACTATCGCACCTTCAACATCGGCCGCGCGACGCCGGTGCAGAACGATGCCTACGTCCGCGCCCGCGAGTGGCTCGATGATGCGATCGCGCTGATCAAGCCCGGTGTGACCACCGACAAGGTCGCAGCGGTCTGGCCCACTGCGGAATCTCTGGGCTTTCCGAACGAACTGGCGGCCTTCGGACTTCAGTTCGGCCACGGGCTTGGCCTTGCGCTGCACGAACGACCGATCATCAGCCGGGTCGTCAGCTTCGACAACCCGATGGAGATCGAGACCGGCATGGTCTTCGCACTCGAAACCTACTGCCCGGCCAAGGATGGCTATTCGGCGGCTCGGATCGAGGAAGAAGTCGTCGTGACTGACAAGGGCTGCGAGGTCATCAGCCTGTTCCCAGCCGAAGAACTGCCCATCGCCGCCCGCTACTGACGCCACGGCCAAGGATTCGCATCATGAGCCCCGCCCGAAAGAGCAAGACGAATACCAACACCGAAGCCTATCTGCGGATGTATCGCCAGATGGTCCGTATCCGCGCCTTCGAGGACAATGCGAACCAACTCTACCTCTCCGCCAAGATGCCTGGCCTCACGCACATGTATTCCGGTCAGGAAGCAGTCGCGGTCGGTATCTGCGAGGCCTTGACCGATGACGACAAGATTACCTCGACCCATCGCGGGCACGGCCACTGCGTCGCCAAGGGCGCGGAGTTCAAGGCGATGTTCTGCGAGTTGCTCGGCAAGGAGGAAGGCTACTGTCGCGGCAAGGGCGGGTCGATGCACATCGCCGACCAGAGCCATGGCAACCTGGGCGCCAACGCCATCGTCGGCGGGTCGATGGGCATCGCCACAGGTGCCGCGCTCAGCGCGAAACGGCTGGGCCGTGATGACGTGACGGTCTGTTTCTTCGGCGACGGTGCCACCGCGCAAGGGCTTTGGTACGAGGTCATGAACATGGCAGCCCTTTGGAAGCTGCCGGTGATCTACGCTTGCGAGAACAACGGCTATTCCGAATACACAAAGACCGACGAGATCGCCGCCGGCTCGCTGACCGCGCGGGCCGAGGCGTTCGGAATCGAAAGTCACACGGTCGACGGGCAGGACGTGCTGGCCGTCAACGAACTGGCGCAGAAGCTCGTGGCCCGGGCGCGCAAGGGCGAGGGGCCGTTCTTCATTGAGCTCAAGACCTACCGCTATCACGGCCACCACGTTGGCGACATCAATCGGGAATACTACCGGCCGAAGGATGAAGAGGCGCTATGGAAGTCGGAACGCGACCCGATCCTCAACTTCGGGAAATGGCTGACCGATCAGGGTGTCGCCTCCAAGGAAGAGTTGGAGCGGGTTGGCGAGGAGGTGCGCGCGGATGCTGCCGCGGCCGTCGAATATGCGCTTGCCGCCCGTTACCCCGACACGTCCGAGGTGACCATGCATGTCTTTGCCGAAACAGCAGCCTGAGGAGGGCGAAATGCGCGAGATCACACTCTCCAAGGCCGTGAACGAGGCCATTGCCGAGGAAATGCGGCGCGACGAGACCGTGTTCCTGATGGGCGAGGACGTGGCCGAGGCCGGAACGCCCTTCAAGGTCCTGTCGGGGCTGGTCGAGGAGTTCGGCACCGACCGCGTCATCGACACCCCGATCTCCGAACCCGGGTTCATGGGCCTGGCGGTGGGCGCCGCAATGACCGGCTCTCGCCCGATCGTCGATCTGATGTTCGGCGACTTCCTGTTCCTGGTGATGGACCAGCTCTGCAACCAGGCGGCCAAGACCCATTACATGTCCGGCGGCAAGCTGAAGGTACCGCTGGTGCTGCGCACCAATCTGGGTGCCACGCGACGGTCTGCCGCCCAGCATTCGCAATCGCTGCATGCGCTGGTGGCACATATTCCGGGGCTGAAGGTGGCGATGCCGTCCTCGGCCTACGAGGCGAAGGGTCTGATGAAGACCGCGATCCGCGACGACAACCCGGTCGTGATCTTCGAAGACAAGCTGATGTACAACGACAAGGCACCGGTGCCCGAGGAGGAATACCTGATCCCCTTCGGCGTCGCCAACATCAAGCGAGAAGGCTCAGACATCACGTTGGTCGCCACCTCGTCTATGGTGCAGGTTGCCGAAAAGGCGGCCGAAATGCTGGCGGCCGACGGGATCAGCGCCGAGGTGATCGACCCGCGCACCATCGTTCCACTGGACGAAGAGACGATCCTGAAGTCCGTGCGCAAGACCGGCCGCGCGATCGTCATGGACGAGGGTCACCAGAGCTATGGCATAACCGGCGAGATCGCCAGCCGGATCAGCGAGAAGGCCTTCTACCACCTCGACGGGCCGGTGATCCGCATGGGGGCGATGGATGTCCCGGTCCCGTTTTCGCCCGCGCTGGAGGATCTGACGGTGCCGACGGCCGAGGCGGTGGCCGACACTGCCCGCAAGCTGATGCGCGGGGAGATGTTCCATGCCGCATGAGGTCATCATGCCGGCCCTTGGGATGGCCCAGGAGACCGGGCTGATTGTCTCGTGGATCAAGCAGCCCGGCGATGCGGTGAAGACCGGCGACCCGTTGATGGAGGTCGAGACCGACAAGGCGACGATGGAGGTCGAGGCACAGGCCGATGGCTACCTGACGGACCTGCGCTATGCCGCCGGACAGGAAGTCCCGGTGGGCGAGGTGATCGCCTTGATCTCGGACACTTCCGCCGGCAGCGGGACGAAGAAGGCCGAAACGCAAGAGGCGAACGAGAAACCGTGTCCGGCGTCCGCGCCGGCGCCGGTCGAGGGTGCGGAGGTCATCATGCCAGCCCTCGGGATGGCGCAGGACACTGCACTGATTGTCGCATGGATGAAATCCCCGGGCGATGCGGTCGCGGCCGACGATGTGCTGCTGGAGGTAGAGACCGACAAATCGACCATGGAAGTGCCCGCCGGTTACGACGGATTTGTCGCCGCGCTGCTCGCGGAAGCCGGGCAAGATGTGCCCGTGGGCGATGTGATCGCAGTGATATCGACCGAGAAGCCTGCCAATCCGGTGCAGAGTCGAGCACCCGATCCTGCGGCAGACCAGAGGGTGGCGGCGCCAGCCAAGGTCGAACCAACCCCGAAACGCACCGTGGAGAAAGCGGCGCCACGACCATCGGCGCCGGCTTGCCGGATCCTCGCCTCGCCCAAGGCCCGTCGGCTTGCCGCCGAGCAGGGGCTCGACCTTGCGCGGCTGGTCGAGGCCGGGCATCCGCAGCCCTATCACGCTGCGGACCTGGACCTGATTCGCGACCTGCCGGCGCCCCGTGCTGCCGTTGCCGCGCAAGTATCAGCCGTGGCACAGATCATCGCCAAGGCACCACGATCCGCGAGTGACGACTTCATCAACTGGGCCGCGACCGAGGGCGTGGAACTGGAGCGGGGCAGGCTCTGGGCTGCCTTCGCCGCAGCGGCTCTGCGGCGGGTTTCGGATGTTTCCGGCCCTCTCATCGTCGAACTTTCCGCACGGGGCATTGCCCTGCGCCGGCTTGCCGATCCCGATCTTGCACCTCTGTCAACTGACGGGGAACAGGAACCAGATGTCGCGGCGGCGCTGCTGCTACGCGACCTCAGCGGTAGCGCGATCACCGGCATCCGCACCGGCGCACAACACTGTGCCGTGCTCACCGTTACGGATGACGGTGACAGGCTGATACTGACACTGGATTTCACCCCGTCGCATTTGACCGATGCTGCGGCCATCGACCTTGTCACCGATCTTGCAGCGCGCCTGACCGACCCACGGCGCCACCTGCTCTGATCGCGCGGAGAGAACAATGAAGCACACGGATCTCTACATCGACGGCGCCTGGCGCGCTGGGGCGACGGGCGAACGGTTCGACGTCATCAACCCGGCGAACGAGGCAGTCCTCGCCTCCGTCGCCTCGGCCGAGATCGCCGATGCCGATGCCGCCCTCGACGCGGCGGCGGCGGCGATGCAGGATTGGGCCGGCCAGACGCCGCGGCACCGCTCCGAGGTTCTGCGCAAGGCATGGGAGCTGATGACCGCGCGGCTGGAGGATTTCGCCCGCCTGATCACGCTGGAGAATGGCAAGGCCCGCGCCGATGCAATGGGCGAGGCGACCTATGCGGCCGAGTTCTTCCGCTGGTTCGCGGAAGAGGCTGTACGCGCTGATGGCCTTATCACCCGCGCGCCCAGTTCCGGCGCCCGGATCATTGTCCAGCACAAGCCGGCGGGGCTCGCCGTTCTGGTCACGCCCTGGAACTATCCAGCGGCGATGGGGACCCGAAAGATCGCCCCGGCATTGGCGGCGGGCTGCGGCGTCATCATCAAGCCTGCCTCGGAAACGCCGCTCACCATGCTGGCGCTGATGCCTCTGCTGGAAGAGGCCGGCGTGCCGCCCGGGCTGGTGAATGTCCTGCCTTCGCGGCGCACCGGTGCGCTGGTCGATCACATGATGCACGACGCGCGCGTGCGCGTGATCAGCTTCACCGGATCGACGGGGGTCGGGCGGACGCTGCTGAAAGGGGCCGCCGATCAGGTCCTGAAGCCCGCGATGGAGCTTGGCGGCAACGCGCCCTTAATCGTGTTCGAGGATGCCGACCTCGACGTCGCGGTGCAGGGCGCGATGCAGGCCAAGATGCGCAACCTCGGCGAGGCCTGCACCGCGGCAAACCGCATCTACGTCCACCGCGACATTGCCGACGCCTTCACCATGCGGTTCACCGCCGCGATGGCCGCGCTGAAGGTCGGGGATGGAGCGGACCCCACGGTCGCTGTCGGCCCGCTGGTCAACGCCGCGACGCGCGACAAGGTCGCCGCCTTCGTCGCCGACGCCGTGGCCAAGGGGGCGCGCGTCGAACTGGGCGGCACCACGCCAGAGGGGCCGGGGTATTTCTACCCGCCCACCGTGCTGACGAACGTGCCGCCGACCGCAGATTGCGTGCATGACGAGATCTTCGGCCCGGTCGCGGCGATCCAGAGCTTCACCGATCAGGATGACGTCATCGCCCGCGCCAACGACACCGAATACGGGCTGGTCGCCTATGTTTTCTCGGGCGACATGAAGCGCGCGATACAGGTGTGCGAACGGCTGGATTACGGCATGGTCGGTCTGAACCGCGGCCTCGTCTCGGACCCGGCCGCCCCGTTCGGCGGCGTCAAGCAATCCGGCCTGGGCCGCGAGGGCGGCCATGAAGGCATGCTGGAGTTCATGGAAACCCAGTACATCTCGGCCAGTTGGTGAGGCAGTCATGACCTATATTGCAGCCCCTTCGGTTCGCACCTACGCAGAGAACAAGGGCGTCGACCTGGCAACCATCGCCAAAGCGACTGGCCGCGAAACGCTGGCGCGAGAGGATGTCGACCGCCACCTTGGCGGTGGCACGCCGGACGCGAGTCAGACTCAGGCTCAGTCGCGCTACTGGGATGTCGATCACGAACATTACGGGCCGGTAACGGTGGAGCCGATGCCGCGGATGTCGCAGGTTGCAGCCGCGAATCTCTCGGCGGCCAACGCGATGATCCCGCAGGTCACCCACCACGACCGTGCCGACACACGCGCGATCGAGGCGTTCCGTAGCGAGTTGAGGTCGGAAGGCGCGGCCCGCGGTCTCAAGCTGACTGCTCTTGCCTTCCACGCCAAGGCGCTGGCCCGTTGCCTAATAGAGTTCCCCCTGTTCAACACGTCGCTCGATGCGACTGGCGAGCGCTTGGTCCGCAAGCACTATGTCCATATCGGCATCGCCGTCGACAGCCCCAACGGCCTGATGGTGCCAGTCATTCGCGACGTCGATCGCAAGGGCCTGTGGCAGACGGCAGCAGAGATCGGCGATCTCGGGAGCCGCGCCCAGCAGCGCAAGATCCGCCCCGAGGAGATGGGCGGCGCCTCAATGACAATCTCTAACCTTGGCGGGATCGGAGGCGTCGGCTTCACCCCGATCGTCAACCCACCCGAGGTGGCGATCCTGGGGCTGACCCGCGCCGAGGTCGTGCCAGTCTGGAACGGCGAGGGCTGGGATCCGGTCCCGATGGTCCCGCTCGACATGTCGTACGACCACCGGGTGATCAACGGGGCGGATGCCGCGCGCTTCCTTGTGCGCTACGCTACATTGATCGCCGATCCCCGGCGTCTCCTGATCTGAGATGGCAGAGGCTGCCGCTTTCGAACTCGTGGGCCGCACTGCGCTTGTTACGGGATGTTCGCGCGGCATCGGGGCCGCCATTGCGCGCGCTCTCGCATCAGCGGGTGCTGATATCGTCGGTGTCAGCAGTTCGGCACCGACCGGTGATGACAGCATTGCTGCTCGCGTGCGGGAAACTGGGCGCGGCTTCGCCCATTACCCATGCGATCTGGGCCAGCGTGAGGCCGTTCACGCATTGATTGCGCAACTGGAGACAGACCGCCGTCAGATAGACATTTTGGTGAACAATGCCGGCATCATCCGCCGCAGCCCCGCCGTGCAGCACAGCGACGCTGACTGGGACGACGTCCTGGCGGTGAACCTGACCGCGCCCTTCATCCTCAGCCGCGAACTTGGCCGCCGGATGCTCGGCCGCGGTTACGGCAGGATCATCTTCATTGCTTCAGTGCTGAGTTTCCAAGGTGGAATCAGCGTGCCCGGCTATGCTGCCAGCAAGGCGGCAACCGCGAACCTGGTGCGCTCGCTCGCTAACGAGTGGGCAGGTCAGGGGGTAAACGTGAATGCGATCACGCCCGGGTATGTTGCGACCGACAACACGTCTGCCCTGCAACACGATGCAGAGCGGTCCGCCGCACTCCTTGCTCGCACTCCCGCCGGCCGTTTTGGCACGCCCGAAGATATTGCCGGTCCCGTGGTTTTTCTGGCCAGCACTGCGGCCGACTGGATACACGGCACCCTCCTCGCGGTAGATGGGGGATGGATGGGCCGATAGGTCCATGCATCCTCGTGGTTCACCTGCACGGCTTCGCGCTCCCACCTGCGACTGGTCGCGCAACTCGTACAGCAGATCGTTCGAATTCGTCTTCGTCCTCGCTCCTCTCAGGAAACATAGACCAGACCACACATACACAGAAGGCAAGACGTTCTCAGACTTCGAAAAGGAGGTCAGATGAAGGCAATTCCGTGTTTGGCTTGACCTGCTGAGGCCAATGCGTGGCCCCATCAAACCCACACCTTATCATCGTCCCATGCCAGTGATGACGGCGGTGTAAAACTCGGCCACGGTGGCGGCGGGAAAGTCTCGCTGCGGGCGGCCTCCGCCAAGGCAGGTATTATGTGACAACACCTGCGTGTCGCCGCACTTGCATCGGTCGGCTTACCGCCCGACGCGCGAACATCAGGCCTCAGTCGTGATATCCTGTCGGCGTT
The DNA here is from genome assembly GCA_041687395.1 of Paracoccaceae bacterium. Classification (GTDB taxonomy): domain Bacteria; phylum Pseudomonadota; class Alphaproteobacteria; order Rhodobacterales; family Rhodobacteraceae; genus JAWLCA01. The sequence continues at coordinate 22,020 of JAWLCA010000019.1, forward strand.
GGCATGACCGAAGAAGGGCGGGCCCGGTGGACAGGAGGTAGTCCCATGTCCGTCGATCTTCTACCCGCTCTCCGGCCTGCCCGCGTCCCTTGGAACAAGGGCCGCATCATCGGCCAGAAGCGCCCGCTGCTACCGCGCCATGTCTGGTCCATTCGGGTCCGTCTCGAGATGGCGGGCAATGCGCGTGACCTCGCACTGTTCAACATGGCCGTGGACAGCAAGCTTCGCGGCTGCGATCTCGTTGCCCTCTGGGTCCGCGACGTCTTTGTCGCCGGGCGCGTAAAGGAACGCGCCTCAATGATCCGGAGCAAGACGGGCAAGCCGGTCCGCTTCGAGATCACCGAGACCACTCGGCTGTCGCTTGAACGGTGGCTCGGTGACCCCGAGATGATCGGCCTCGAGTTCCTGTGGCCCAGCCGGATCCATGGCAGCCCGCATCTCTCGACAAGGCAGTACGCACGGATCGTCAGGGGCTGGGTTGCGTCGCTCGGCCTGGAGGCGAGCGCCTACGGGACGCATTCCATGCGCCGGACCAAGGTGGCGCAGATCTACAAGAAGACCGGCAACCTCCGGGCTGTTCAACTGCTGCTTGGCCACACGAAGATGGACAGCACGGTGCGCTACCTCGGCGTCGACATCGAGGATGTCCTGACGCTCTCGGAGGGGATCGACCTTTGACGAACATTCCCGATCGGCGCGCCTCGCGCCGGTCGGCCCAGAGCGGACACACAGTGGCGGAGACGACGCTGTGGCGCGACTCGCCAAACCAGCCATTCACCGCGGAAGCGAAATGAAGACGTCGTCAATGACAATGTGCGGCCTGCCCCGCTACCTGCCTCAGTTTCTCCGCCTTCGTTCGCCGAGGCCTCAAGCTACGACGCTCCGTGATCCTGCGTGATGCTTGATTTTCCTCGTCGATGCTGGAGCATTGTCGCGCTTGATCACGGAGTGGATACCGCGATCTTCGGCTCGTGTGGGATGGATTCCACGGCTCTTCCGCTGAGAAAGTTGCCGAAAGTGGCAAGAGCAGGCACGTTGTCGCAGACGACCTTCACCAGCACCAGGAGCGGCACCGCCATCAGCGCTCCCGGGATTCCCCAGAGCCAGACCCAGAAGATTACCGTCAGAAACACCGCCACAGTGTTCAACTGCAGTCGTGCGCCCAGCAGAATCGGCGTAAGGAATTGCCCTTCCAGCGCAGTCAGCGACTGGTAGGCTATCGGCGCCAGCATGGCATAGCAAATGCTGTCGAAATGCACGATGGCGAAAGCCTCGACACCGAGGGTGGCCGATGATACCTCCCAGGAACGGAAGATAATTCAGGAAGAACGCTGCGAGACCCCAGACAAAGGGATAAGGCATACCCAGAAGATACATCGCGCACCCGATGGCCACGCCCAGAACTGCGTTGATGCAGGTAAATGCCACTATGTAGCGCGAAATCCGTGTTTCGATTTCGTAGATGACCTTCAGCGCTCGCTTCTTGTCACCAAAGCGCGGGAAGGATTCCACGATCTTGATGTAGAACAGATTGCCCGCGGACAGAAGAAACATCGCGAGGATCAGTCCGGCGACCATTGAGGTAAGGAAACTTGCCAGGTTGCTCACAGCCGCGGTCAAGAGCCCGGGTTGTTGCAGCACCACCGTGTTCACCGAGTCCTCGCCGCCCTTCGCGAGATCCTCAACCTGTTTCGAAGCGTCCTGAACCGCCGCAACCGACTCCGCTACTCCACGAAGCTTGTCACGCAATTCGAAAGAGATACGAGGAATCTCGTCAAACCAACTGGCCACCGATCCACCGAGTACCAGGACGCCCAATGCGATCAGGCCGGCGAAGCCGAGGATCAGCACCGTCGCGGACAATGGAGAAGGCACACCCCGGCGCGATAACCACCGCACCCACGGCCCCAGTGTCAGCTCCAACAGGAACCCCAGGACTGCTGGCAAGATGACATCCTTGGCGAAATACAGCGCGCCAAGGTCATCAGGATCACGATCGCGGTCAAGAGCCGGTTGGTCGTGGCCGAAGTTTCCGTGTCATCCATTTGTCCGAACTCCGAGACACAGATATCGTCTTGCCAACGCCCTCACATCAACTGCGAGGACCGGTTGTCCGACGTCATGTGGTAGAGCAGAGGCGTTGTCCGCCGACATGGCTTAACAGCAATCGGCGCACTTCGGAGAACCTATTTCTGCTTACTCAAGAAAAAATTAGCGTGTCGCAGAGGCTCCCAACAGCCACTCGCGGAATTTTCAGATCTTGGTTGCGGCTGTGTGCCTCGCCTACTGAATCCGCAGGTTGGGGCGGACGGCAGGCCCGTAATGGCAGGAAGCTCCATGTCTCTTCGCGCGACCGGCGCAGGCTTGAACTGCCCCGTAGACCGCCACGCCGCTCCCCTGAACAGCATCCTGTCGGGCGGCGCGACAGTCGGACAGCTTGGTGCCGCGTTAGCCGATCAAGCGGCCGGCGCGTGCAATGGATCGGAATCCGGGTGCGTGCGCTTGTGAACGGTAGACCACTGCGTCGACGCTGATGCAGGTTAGCTGACCGGGCTGAGAGGCATGGGAAACATGTGGACAGTCCAGTCAGAGGGAATCAGCCGATGTACCACGACCCTGCATTGCCGAGGGCCGATGGCGCGGCCGTTGCTGCCCGTCCGCACGTCACGTTGTCCCCAAGCCATCCGTTCCACCTGCAGCTTCATCATGAAATTCCCGGCCTGCAGCGCCATGCCATGCACCTGACCCGCGACTGGCATCGCGCGCAGGACATGGTGCAGGAGACGCTGGTGAAGGCCTGGGCCAGCCGGGATCACTACGTCGCCGACACCAACCTGCGCGCCTGGCTTCATACCATCCTGCGGAACACCTTCCTGTCGGACATCCGAAAGCGGCGGCGTGAGGTTGAGGATATCGACGGCAAGCTTGCGGGCCGACTCTCGCAACCGGCGCCGCAGGAGCACGCTGTGGCGCTGTCGGAACTTCTGTCTGCGATGTCGGCCCTCCCGGCGCCGCAGCGAGAGGCGCTGACGTTGGTGGGCGCGGCAGGTTTCACCCAGGAGGAGGCGGCCGAACGGCTGGGCTGCGCCATTGGCACGATCAAGAGCCGGGTGTGGCGCGCGCGCCTGGCTCTTTCCCTTCTCTTGCAGCCAGGGCATTCCCCACGCAGCGCGCGCAGTCCCGAAAAGGCACGTGATAGCGGCCGCGATGCGCAATCTTTCGCGCCGGATCATAACCCAGAGCAGCATGGCCGGATCGGTTCCGGTCCATGATCGGGGCAGTTCCGGGGACGTTGCGGGCGATTGTCGCTCGAAGGTCTCCGTCGAAAGGACAGCCGATGAACCGGTCAATCAAGATAGTTTCCATCCTCGCCGCCGCGTCACTTGCTCTGGTCGGGTGCACCTACAACTCCGGTGCCCCAAACCAGCCCGCCACCGGGGCGGTTATCGGGGGGCTGACCGGGGCCGCAGCCGGTCAGGTCATCGGTGGCGACACCCGTTCCACGGTGATCGGCGGCGTGATCGGTGCGGCAGTCGGCGGCGCCATCGGCGCGAACATGGCCGCGCAGGAGCGCGAGTTGCGCCAGTCGCTGGCCGGCAGCGGGGCTGAGGTGACCAATACCGGCAGCCAGCTGCGCGTCATCTTGCCGGAATCGGTCACGTTCCGAACCGCGTCTGCGACGGTCGATCCCAGCTTCCGGCCAGCGCTTGCGCAGATTTCGAACAGTCTCAGACGGCATCCCAATTCATCGGTCCGCGTCGTGGGACATACCGACAATGTCGGCACGGCGGCCTACAACCAACAGCTGAGCCAGGACCGGGCGATGGCCGTCGCGCGCGTGCTGATCGCCAACGGCACCTCGGCCTCGCGGATCACCGTTTCGGGCCGCGGGTTCAATGAACCGGTGGCGACCAACGCCTCGGTCGCCGGCCGCGCCCAGAACCGGCGGGTCGAGATCATCATCACGCCCACCAACTGAACGAAGCGACCAGCGGGCGGCGCAACTTGAACACCGCCCGCAGGTCGTCGGCACGATCGGCTTTCAGAAGGAGTGCACATTAAAGTTCGACAAACCCGTCCATGCCATGAACCGATCCCTTGCCCTGGCGGCGCACGAAGCATTGCAGAGCATGGAAGAGGGCCTGAAGAAAGAGATTGCCCGCGCGCATCTCCTTTCCGCCGACTGGGCGGAACGGGGTGGCGACGAGGTGACGTGGATCCTCGAGCTTGAGCGCGCGAGCCAGGTACTGGACCAAGGCCGGCGCGCAGCGGAGTCCTAACGCAAGAGCGGCCCGCTTTGATCAAGATAGGTCGGGTCAAAACCGGCAAGCGCGACCAGCCCGTCGAAATCATCGAAGGTCACGCGCCCCTGCTGGAAGGTGACCAGCCCCTGCTCGCGCAGGTGGCGCAGGACGCGGTTGACATGCACCGCGCTCAGACCCAGCGCATCGGCCAGAAGGTATTGCGACAGCGGGCAATCGTAGCCGGTGCGGTCCCCCAGCCCGACAAGTGTCAGCCGGGCCCCCAGTTCCAGAAGGAAATGCGCCATGCGCTCCTCGCCGTTGCGGCGGCCGAGGCTGACGAGATGCTCCACCACCATCGCTTCGTCGCGCGAGGCGGCCCAGAGCACCGCTGTCGCCAGCTTCGGCGTGCGCTTGAAGGCCTCCAGCAGGTCGGCGGCCAGAACCTCGGAGGCCTCGATCCTTGTGACCGGCTCGATATTGTGATCGGCAGTCCGAAACAGGACGCTGCGCAGGCCCAGGAAATCGCCCGGGATCTGGAAATCGACGATCTGGCGTTTTCCGTCCGGCAGCAGCTTGTAGGAATAGACCCAGCCCTCGGCCAGGATATAGACCGCCTGGTCGGCCTGCCCCTGGTGCACGAGATCGCGGCCGGCGTCGAACCGACGCCGCCGGCGATGAAGGTCCGCCAGCGTCGCCATTTCGGGCTCCGACAGCTGCACGAACGCGCCGAGCTTCCGGGCGAGCGGGCCGCCCCCTATCCGCATGATTTCCCCATCGGATACGTTTGCATTCATCGGATCACCTTCCCTCATCGGGCAACCCTGCAGGAAAATGATCCTGTTCATCCTGCTCTGGATCAGTTCAGGATACGCTTCTTCTGCGATTATGACGATGCGATTCACGCGCAATGCGGCGCACCCTTCGCAGAAAGCAGTCCTGACATGTCCACACTCACCGATGTCTCTGGCACCGCCGCGCTCGCAATCTGCGAGTCGCTGCTGCTGGCGCTCAACGACCGGAAGGTTTTGCCTGAGTCCGAGATCGTGGGGATCCTCGAGGATGCGGCCGCAGCACATCTGAACGTCCCCGAGGGCAATGTGAATGCAGCCCTGCACGCCGCCGTCGCGGCGTTGATCCAGGGTATTCTGGACGGCGGGAATTCCGTCCGGCGCCCATGAACCAGCACGACGGATCGAGGAACGAGCGGTGACTGGAAAGCCATGGTCCGCAGGCCAGAGTTGGCAGCAGGATTATGCGGCGGCCGCCTCGGCCTCCTTGCATTCCCGCATGCACGCCTCATCGTCCCCGGCCGTGTGCGCAGACTCGGCGGCTTGATAATGCCTCGTCGCTGCGTCCTTCTTTGGACCCAGCGTGGCATTGTCCGAGGCAATCTTTGCGTTCTTCAGCCGTTCGGCTGTATCCGCGGAACGGTGGGTGTCGGGTGACATCAGGACGGTCTTTTCTGGGAGGTTCCGAAATGGCGAAGCGCGTGGACTACACCACCGTGGCACTCGTAACGCTCCACGGGCTTCTCGCAAACTCGGAAACTCACGCGCCCGCCGAACGATCGGCTGGCGTCCTTCAGGTTAGGCGCTCAACGGAGCCGCAACACTGATGCAGGTTAGCGGCGGCAAAGGTATCCTGCGCAGCTATGGACTTCGATGTCGGGCGCGGAATTCTCAGAACCACGCCAACGGCTCACGGCGAAGAACGGGCTGCCTGGCGGAAGCGTTGCGTCATCCGCCCGAACCGAACTACCCTGCCGTGAACAGGCGTGCCAGCAGCAGGAGCAGAAGGGCAACCCCCATGATCGGCATGACGAGATTGAGCGCACGCGGCCCGAGAACCTCTGCCCCGATGGTTGTTTTCGACGCGAGATGGCGCGGCAACAACTCGACGAGACCTTGCGCCACGGAATGATGCCCGGCAGCGAGCGCGGGAACGTCGAGAAACTTCTTGAGAAGTGCATTCAGCCGGTGCAACGCCGCGTCGTCCGAAAGCTTGGCGAGGTCGGATGCCTCCTGGCGTGGTTCGAGCCCCAGTCGGGCAAGGGTCGAGAAGACGGTGACCACGGCACCGTTTCGGTCTTCGCCGACTGCCGCGTGCAGGAACTGGTCGAACTCGGGACCATCGGGCTGCGGATTGGCGGGTTTTGGCATTGCGGACTCCAGATACTTCCGAGTGGTCGCACAAAACGGGCGCATTAGGTTGCGTCGAACCGGCGACAGGTGACCGATCCTACAGGTTTCGCATAAGCAACAGACTGATGCAGATCAGCCGCGCTGACTGTCTTGACGACGCACGGCACCAAAGATGGGCGTTCTTGGTGTCTGGAGGGAACAGAAGTGACCTGCCCGTGGTTTGCGGGGCACCTGTACCTGTTGCGAGAGAGGCAGCCAGATCGTGAACGAAGCAAACCACCAGCGAGATGATCGCGATAGTGGCCTGAACCTCCGTCAGGCCGACGAGGAACGAGGGCAAGCGACATGGTCTTGACCCAAAATACCCTTGCGCCGGAACTGCTTTCCCTCGATCTCTGGGCGGCAAACCTGGAACAGTTGACACCGGATCTCCCCTCGTGGCTTGCCCGGGTCGAACTTCGGCTCGCAGATGCCGCATCGCGGGGGGCAGCGGCGTTGGTGATGCCGGAGTATGCCTGCGCACAGTGGCTTGCTTTCGCGCCGACTGACCTGCCGCCGCTTGCACGACTGGGCTGGCTGGCCGACGTTGGCGCGGACGCTCGTGCCACGATGGCGGCGCTTTCCGCACAGTACGGTGTCAGTCTGCTTCCCGGGACGATCCCGCACCGGGTGAAGGGTGGGCCGACCGTCACCAACCGGGCGTGGTTCCTTACGGCGGATGGCGGTTCCTTCCATCAAGACAAGCTCTGTCTGACGCCGGCCGAGGAGATCGGTGCCGATGGCGCGACCACGCGGGGCGACGGGGTGACCGTCTTCAACTGGCTGGGTCTGCGTGTGGCGATGATCATCTGCCTCGACGTGGAGTTCACCGCACTCTGGGGGCGGCTCGGAAAGCTGGACCTCGACCTCATACTGGTGCCGGCCAAAGCCGACATGATCACCGGCTACAATCGGGTGTTCGGTTGCGCCCGGTCGCGCGCGATTGAATTGCAGACGGCGGTTTGCGCCGTCGGCGCCGTGGGGGTGCCGATGGGTCTTCCGGCAAGCGATACCGGTGTTGGTGGCGCGATTGCCTTTCTTCCTTGCGACATCTCTGTCTCGCTGGACGGTGTCTTCGCGGCACTCGCGCCGCAGACAGCCCAGGCGGAGACGAGCCTCGTCCTCTCGGTCCGGGATCTGCCTGTCGGGCAATGCCGTCGGATCCGCAACGGCGGGGCGGAGGCCGAGGTAAACCCTGCGTCGTGGAGTGCACGGCGACACAAGATCATCGAGTCATAGCCAGTTACCACACGGCAACGAACTTGCATTCCCGGATGCCGTGCCCACTTCCATCTGGGCAAAGCGTGCATGCGGATACCAGGCGAAGACCGCCTTATCCTTACCTTGCGCCATTTCGGCCGACACTCCTGAAGGGAAATTCAATGGCACGCAGCTTTGCGGCAAAGATGCGCCGGGCAACCCGGCTGATGCGCCCGCGCAAGCTGACCAAGTCGGCCAGTTCGATGCAAAAGGCGATGACCAGTTTGGTTGTCAGATCGACACTCGCCCCGCTGACCGCGCTCAAGCCAAAGACCGCCAAACCGCGAAAAACAAAGGCTCCGAAAGCCGGTCAAACGCTTGGGCCCGTGCTGACGCAACTGCGGGCCATGCAATCGATGCTACCCGGCACGGTGGACCGATCGGCCGGGCGAGAAATCAAACCGCGCATACCGAATGAGGCGCAGTATCTGGACCGAACGCATCGCAGCGCTGCAGGATCGCGAAATTACAAGCTGTACCTGCCCGCCAGCCAGCCAAAACGGCCAAAGGGACTGATCCTCATGCTGCACGGCTGCACCCAGACTCCGGACGACTTTGCGACCGGCACGCATATGAACGCGCAGGCTGAGAAGCATGGCCTTGCCGTCGCCTATCCCGCGCAAGTCAGTCGCCACAACGCGGCGTCGTGCTGGAACTGGTTCAAGCCGCGCCACCAGAGCCGAAGTGCAGGCGAACCTGCCATACTGGCCTCGATGACGCGCAAGCTGATGCGAGAATTCGGCCTCAAACGAGAATCCGTCTATGTCGCAGGACTCTCGGCCGGCGGTGCGATGGCGACCATTCTGGCGGATGTCTATCCGGACGTATATTCGGCGGCGGGCGTGCATTCCGGTCTCGCCCGAGGCTCCGCCCGCGACCTGATCTCGGCGATGTCGGTGATGCGAAGCGGGGCAACAGCCAAGGGGCTGATGCCTGCCGCCGCGGTGCGCTCACGCCCGGTGCGGCGGATCATCTTTCAGGGCACGACCGACAGCACGGTCCACCCGGCCAATGCGGCGATGATCGTCGCGGCGGCGGTAGGACGGGACGCGGTGCCTACCAAGATGGGCAACCGCGCCGTGGCCGGGCGGGCGTATGCCCGCAGCCATTATGCGGGACCGGATGGCGACGTTCTGATCGAGTTGTGGATGATCGAAGGGGCAGGACACGCCTGGTCGGGCGGTCGGGCCGCCGGAACCTACACTGACCGGAAGGGGCCCGATGCCTCGGCTCAAATGGTACGGTTCTTCCTCGCGAAATCGGCATTAGACCAGATCGGCGCGGAACGAACCTGCCCCGCGAACGCTCCACCTAAGTGATCGGCAACTCTTGAAGCGAACTCGCTCTCCATAGTCGCGCCGGGGGGCATCGAATGAGCCTCTGGTCGCGACCATGTAGGGGTACGTGATGCCATAAATCCCAACCCTGTAGAGCGCCCACCTCTTTGACCGGCCATCTTGGTTACGCCGCGTGGACATTTGCGCCTCCCTCACGTCAACCGGGGCGCCAGCGCATCGGCCCAGGCGGCGACCCGGCCCCAGTCGCGCCTGTCGCCCACCGGCGACTTCACGAGGCGAACGGCCATCCGGTCGAAGAAGGACAGGCGCGCGGGGTCGATCATCCCCTCGAAGAAGACCTCGTCTGTCGGGTTGACCAGTTCACGCGCATTCCCGGCGGAAGGAGTTTCAACTGCGCATGAGGCGAACGGGATACAGCTACAGGAAGTCGACGCTCCGCACACAGCTGCAGCACATCCACAACCTGTAACGCACGGCCGCGGACTGTCGCCGTCGCCCGTCGGGCGTCGGACCTGAAGCGATTGCGGAGGAAATGCTCAGCGCCGCACCAGCAGCCCGACTACAAAGCCGATGCCTGCGGCAATCCCCACCGCGGCCAAAGGATGTTCGGCGATCGCATCGACAACCGAGGCCCTCGTATTGCGGCCCGTTCGCACAAGCTTCCGCCCGGCTGCCTGGACCCCATCGACAACAACGTCACCGGCCGTCGATGCCACGCTTGCGATTTCCGCGCGCAAAGCCTCTATTTGCGCCATCAGTTCTTCCAGAGTTGCGGGTGTGTCAGTCTTCGCAGTTGGTTTGACCGAGGCCATCATGGGTAACCTCCAGATTTGATATGCGCTGGAAAAGCCAGCATTTGGTTGCGCATGGTCTGGCTCGCGGTCGTCCTCGCAAGCGCTTGCCCCGCGTTATATTCCCGCTACGATCTCGACACTGCGATCAGCGGAGCCCGAGATAGCCCAGGATGAACAGCACGATCACGACAAGGCCGACGATATAGATGATACGGTTCATTCTGATCTCCATGCCCGATCAAGATGTGATGGGCTGCATGGGGAGCATATTGCGACAATGCAACCAGTCCGGTGCTAACCCGTGTTAGCTGGCTGGCAACTCATTCGACGTGGGTGAGGTGCGCGGCTGAACGGCAGCTTTGGCCGAATGCCGCATTTGCTATGCGGCGCCGCGGCAAGTCCGCATTCCGCCCACCCTGTCGACTGCGTTCGCGGTCGCAGCGCAAACCGAGCACGCGCGGCGAACGGCAGGAAGGTTCCGCACAGCGGCCGTCGATGGGCTAAGTTCGGAACTTGCATTGAGCCTCTCGAAGATTTCTTCGGGAGGTTTCCACCCAAGGGAGCCTCCGCTCGACGCGCGCGCCGTCAAGCGGATCGGGCAGGCCGGGGCGCAGCGGCGCGCTGCGCCCCGGCGGGACGTTCAATGCAGCCGTGGCCCGGGGCCATCGAAATCTTCTTCCGTGGGCCACTCCAGTGCGAACCCTGTCGCCTCCGCCTCCGGCGTGGGACGGACGAACCGCAGGCTGTCCGGACGCCCGGGAGCAGGGGCCTCGGGTAGGGCGACGCTGGCCGCCTCGAGCAGGTTCAGCCAATCGGTTCCGGCTTGCGCCGGCCGGGACGCGACATCCTCGGACGCCCCCGCGGCAAGTCGCGCGCGATGGGCGTTGCGGAGATTGCGCAGCCGGCGCTCGTTGCGTTTCCTTTCTGTCAGAGCGAGGCGCTTCTCGATCTCGTCCATCGTGCCCATGATCGCCGCCGATTTCGTCCGGGTATCTCCCGGATCGGCCGCTCCAAATAGGTCGGGCGTGCTTGGGGCCGAAATCTGTTCAAGAAGTTCGGTGAAGAGCGACTTCATCTCGGGCGGCAGGGATTTGCGGAAGGGCGTGCTCATCTTGCGGGTGATGTTCCGCCAGGTTGGCTCGGTCCCGGCCGCGATCAGCCGGTCGCGGATCTCGACGATTTTCTGGACCTGCGCCGCGCCGTCCATGTCATAGCCCTCCAGCATGATCCTCGCGCTCTCGAGGTGGTATTCCGCGAAGCGGCTCGCGATCATCGCGGTCTCCACGTCAATTGGGCGGGCGGCCTTGCCCAGCAGGAACTGCAGGGCCACGAGGTATTTCATGACCGAGAATCCGATGCGTCGGACGAAGGAGTCAGGTACTGCGCCGCCCGCCCAGCGGCCGCCCAGGTCCTTCCACCAGCTTCTCAGGTACGGGAGCACCTCCGGCTCGAGCGTGTAGGGACCGTCCGCGCCGGGCTGCGCACAGAGCGCGTGCCAGAGCTCCCGGATGTCGGACTCCGAGTCCGGCACCCAGGACTCCGAGAAGTAGAGGAAATGATCGAACATCGTGGTATCGGTGCGGCGCGGGGCGACGAAGTAATTGAATCTCTGGCAGAAACCGTCGAGCATGCTGGTTGCGTCGATGTCGGTCTTCCACGACGAGAACACCGTGAGACCGTAGAACGTGAACGCGGGCTTCCCGATTTCGGTTTTCACCTGCTCGCTCTTGAGGCGATTGCTGATCGGCTGATGGGAATAGGCATCCAGCATCCACGGTTTGATCCGCGCGAAGCGCGAGTCCCTGAGCACCTTCTGCAGGAACTTCCCCGCCTCGTCCTGAAACCAGAACGCACCATTGTTCGCGGCCAGGTCCTCGATCCATTGCGCATCGCTCCCAGGCGCGGATAGCCTGCGCACCGGCGGCATCTCGTCGTCCGAGAGCATCGACATGATCCGATCTGCCGCGAGGGTCTTCGAACTGCCGGATTCGGCGAGGCCGATCGTCCAGAGTGTGGGCAGGATGGGTCCCAAGCCGGGCACGTCGAGGCTGGCGCCTGCCTGCGTCAGATGTGACGCGGCCAGCATGATCATCTGGAACACCGGCATCGCGTAGGAAATGTCGGTCGCGCGAAAGTGCCGGACGACGCGAGCGATGATCGATCCCTGCGGAATCAGACGCCGCAGGTCCAGGGCCTGGTCGCTGCGCTTGTAGCAAAGGAAGGCGAGGAACATGTCTCGCTGCGCGTCGGTGAGCGATTTCGTCGGGCGTCCCTCGCCGCCGGTCGCGACACTCGCAAGCATGGTCGCCTCGGCCGGGGAGAGGACCGCTGCACCGGGTCTTGCGACGGTTCCGCTTTTCGTCTTGCTCCTCTTGGTCGTCTCTCTGGTAGTCTTCTTCCTACTCGTCATGGCACGGATCCTTTCCTGGCCGGGTTGTTTCCCGGGACATCGGATCCTTTGCGAAAGACAGAAATTCGGGGGCGGGTGGTGCTCTCCTCGCAGGGCAAGTGCCGTACCCCCTGCCGACAGCCGACAGAGAAGGCAATGCATTGTTAGATATCGGAAAAGGCGGGGTGCTGCGTGCCGACAGACTGCCGACACGGGGCGTCGAGTGACGTCCAATTGGGTGTGTGCGCAGGTCGGCAAAAGTCATTGAGAACAGCATGTTGTGGAATTCGGCTGCTGCGCCGGAACATTTCTTCTTTGGGGCGCCGCGACAATGCCGCGACGCCCCCGAAGTTATCTCCTCCGGCTCTCAGCCCGCGGACTGCGATCGGGGGTCTGCCGCATCGCGGCGCTGCACCGCGTCGAGGAAAGCCCCGAGCAGGTCCTGCATCAGCTGATAGAGTTCGCGCGCGAGTCCAGGATCGCACTGCGACACGGCCTGCACGAGGTCTGCGGCCGCGGCGACGGCGGCATCGTAGCCGGGTGAGCTGCGGATTTCCGCGCTGCGATCATGTGCCGGACCGGTCACGATGGTGATCCCCTCAGCGATGATCAGACTCGTGATCGTGGCGATGATCGGCCTGGCGCTCTCCCGTCCGAGCGCCGAGGTGGGGTCATGGGCGAGCTCGTCGAAATAGGCCGCGAGATCGCGCGACCATTTTGGGCCGGCCGCCTGGTCGGTTTGGCCGGCGATCCGCAGGAGCGGTTCGCGGTGGCGAAGCAAAGCGTCGATATCGGTGGATAGCATGGAGGATTCCTTGTCTGGGGTGGGGTGGAAGAGCGGCTCAGCGGATCGCGCCGCCGAGAAACACGGGGCGATTCCGTCTGCGTCGGCGATTGCCGTCTGGTAGGGTTGCATGGGGGCAGGCAAGCGCACGCAGGCGCGCCAGTGCACGGCGGGATCGTTGCGAGAGATGGCCGCAGATGGCTCCGCCGTTTGGCGCAGGGCGCAGCCGGTCGCTGTCTCGGGGCAGGCGCACGGTGCGCCAGCCGAGGAATCGCGTCGGGCGCCAGAGGCCCGCTCCGGCGAGGTCCTCGATGCGAACGATGTGCAGCTCGCGGGACCTGCGGACATGACCGTCGCGGGTCGTGCCATATGCAAGCACGACCTCGTCGTCACTGACTTCGAGCACGAGGCAGGGCCGCGATTTCTCCAGGGCGCGGCGGCACTCTGCGCTGGGGAATCGACACATCACGATATCGCCGGGGCGGAACGTGTGCGGGGGACTCTCGGAGGCTTGCGTTGTCGTGTCGGGGCATGAGCCCCTGGTGGTGAGTGGGTCGATCATGTGATCTCCTGTGTGATGGGATGGCGGCGGCACGAGACCCGCGCACGGGCGCCACGGCGCTGCCCGGGCGGGGGACTCGCCAAGCCGCGATCTGTGGCTGTTGATTGTCATGGTAGGACAGGGTCCCGGGAGCGGGCGAAGTCAGGCGCGCGCCCGGGACTGCTGCGGTCAGACTGCCCGCGAGGCCGCCAATCGCGTGGATACATGGACCGCAGCGGCGCCAGCGCCCTTGGTCTCTCGCGGCGCCGGAGCCGCGCGCAGATACGGGGCAGGGCGCATTGCTGGGCGGAGGGGGATCGGCGGCGTTGCCGGATGGCTGAGTCCGTCCCGTGAGGCGGAAGCGCGCAGATCGCTCAGGAGATCGGAGTGCCGACAGCAGGCATGGACCGCTTCGCCATCAATGTCGTCGAACAATCCGGGGGCGGGGATCGCATCGTCGTCGACGTCGAGGTGCTCGAGCATCAGAAGCGCGCGCACGCGTTCAACGCGGCGGTCGATGCCCCGGGTCCAGTCGGTGGCGCGGCGCGCCTCGTCGATGAGGAGATATCCAGCAGTTGTGCCAACGTCGTCGGCGACGAATTCGAGGCACGCGAGGAGAGAGCGGCCCTGCGCGTGCAGATAGGCCCGGAGGCGTTGGATCGGGCGAGCGGTCTCGGCACTGGCTCTGGCTGCGGCCGTCAGCGGAAGTGGTATCTGGATCGTCATGTGATGCCTCGTCATTGTTGCAGGATGACGCGTCTTCATGACCAGGTCCGACGAACGGGATCCTCGCTCACGGCGGCGCGTCACAGGCGCGTGCTGCCGTGAGCGAGGAACCGGCTCGAGGAGGTTCTTTAGGTCCGCCTTCCGCGTTGTATACAAGCATCGATCGACCGAGCGGCAGGCGGCGCGCAGGATCGCTGATGGCGGACATCATGGCGCTTGACCTGCCCCCTTATTGGAGTGCGCCCCTCGGGGTGGACAGGTCCGAAGAGCAGAATTGGCCCGCTGAGAGCAGCGCTGGCCCGGCGCTGCGTAGTCCAAATATAACGCAGCGGCGGGGGGCCAGCGTGGGTGCCGTTTGCGCTATGGTCGCTTCTTGAAGCGCCAGCTTTCGTTGCCGGATTCGACGATCTCGCAATGGTGCGCGAGCCGGTCGAGGAACGCGGAGGTCATCTTGGCGTCGCCGAAGACAGTAGGCGGCCAAGGCCACTCACCGAACGCCAGAATGGTCGTGACGATGATCGAGGTGCGTTCGTAGTGCTTGCTGTTGAGGTGGAATAGGATCTGACCGCCGGTCTGGGCGAACGGAAGACGGATGGTAGCGGGGGCGGGCCACCGGCATCGAGACCGAGCCTGCAGGGCTGCCGCGAACACTGCCCCTACCGTCCGTCGAAGGCGACGACGGCCCGATCACAGTTGCAGTTCGCATTGGTCGCGCACAAGCTGGCCAGACGCGAGGACGAGGCCCAGTTCATTGATTCGGCTACAACAACGCCAACTGTACAGATTTCTGGCTGACCCCCTCGGCAGGACCACCCGCGCCATGGAGCTGGACGGGGATTACATCCGGGCGACACGCCGCGGCCTGGTCGCCTCCATGTCGTTGCAGTCGTTGTCGACGGCGCCGTCCCTCAGAAGGGGGATGCTCGGGACCGTACTGACCATCAGTTCAGGCGAGTTTGACGATGTCACGCTGAAAGGCGCGGGCCACCAAGATGCCCATGAGTTTTCGGAACGGGTCAAGGAAGCGTGGACTCGCTTCAATCTCGCGGCCCTCGAGAAGGAAGGGGAGCGACTGGAGAGAATCCTCGCTGACGTGATGTCTCTGGCGGCGCCGTCCCGATACCCCGCCGCGTGTCAAATCGCGCCTCTGCTCGAACAGGCCCGTGCTCTCGATGCTGAGCTCCTATCGAAGCTGAATGCCGAGGCCATCGGACGTGAGACCGTTGCACGCATTGCACCCGTCCGAAAGTTCGCTGGCGACCCGCGATCGGCCCGGGCTGATGGCACCGCCGCCTTCGTCACAGCCGAACTGGAACGCTGGAAGGACTTCTTCGACACGATCGAGAGCAAGCCGCTGACGCCGGAACAGCGCCTTTCGGTGGTCGTGGATGAGGACGCGACGCTCGTTCTTGCCGGGGCAGGATCCGGCAAGACCAGCGTCATCACTGCCAAGGCCGCCTATCTGGTCAAGGCGGGCATCCGTCAGCCGGAAGAAATCCTGCTTCTGGCCTTTGCGAAGAACGCGGCGGAAGAAATGTCGGAACGGGTCGAGGCCCGATCCGGCGTGCCGATCGTTGCCCGGACCTTCCACGCGATTGCCTATGACATCATCGGGATCGTCGAAGGGTCGAAGCCCGCCCTGGCGGACCACGCCAATGACGACATGGCCTTCACCAACCTGATCAAGCAGATCCTGAAGGACCTGGTCCACCGGCTGTCGGACGTATCGAATGCGATCATCCGGTGGTTCGCGCACTTCCTGGTCGAGCCGAAGACTGAATGGGATTTCAAGACCAAGCACGACTTCTACACCCACATGGAAACCCAGGACCTGCGCACGCTGCAGGGCGAGAAGGTCAAGAGCTATGAAGAGTGGCAGATTGCCAACTGGCTCTATGAGAACGGTATCGAGTACGAGTACGAACCTGTCTACGAGCACAAGGTCTCTGAGATTGGCCGGCGGGACTATCAGCCGGATCTCCGCCTGACCGAAACCGGGATTTATATCGAGCATTTTGGGGTACGGCGCCAGAAGGAGTGGGACGGCAGCGAACGGCTGGTCACGGCGTCCTTCGTCGATCGTGACGAATATCTGGCTGGAATGGAGTGGAAGCGGCAGGTCCATGCCAACCATGAAACCACCCTGATCGAAACCTACAGCTATGAGCGGCAGGAAGGGCGTCTGCTGCCCGGGCTTGCCGAAAAGCTGGAGCCGCATGTCACCCTGAAACCCCGTCCAGCCGACACGATCTATGACCGGATCGTCGAATTGAAACAGGTCGACGATTTCTCGAAGCTGCTCGGAACCTTCCTGCGCAAGTTCAAGAGCGGCGGTTACAGCCTGAAGGATTGCGAGACCAAGTCCGACCGGATGAAGCTGGGCAATCGCGCCCGGGCGTTCCTCGACGTCTTCGCGCCGGTCTTCGACGAATACCAGAAGCGCTTGGAAGGCCGGATCGACTTCGAGGACATGATCCTGCGCGCAGCGCACTACGCCGAGACCGACCGCTATGTCAGCCCGTTCCGCCACATCCTGGTGGACGAGTTCCAGGACATCTCGCAAAGCCGCGCCCGGTTGGTGAAGGCGCTGAAGGCCCAACATCCGGATGTGCGCCTCTTCGCCGTTGGCGACGACTGGCAGTCGATCTTCCGCTTCGCCGGGTCCGACATCCATCTGATGCGTCATTTCGGTCGGGAATTTGGCGGCAGCTTCGATGGCGAGGCTGGTGTGCACCGGACCGTTGATCTCGGCCGCACCTTCCGATCGGTCGACCAGATCGCCTTTGCGGCCAGAACCTTCGTCCTGCGGAACCCGGCCCAGATTCAGAAGCAGATCGTCCCGGCCGGGACCGCGACCGAACCCGCCATCAGCCTCATGACGGTGTCCAAGGGCGAGGATGAGGCGAAACTGTCCGAGGTTCTTACCGCCATGTCAGCCGCTGCGGCACCAGAGGCTAAGCCTGCGACGGTGCTGCTTCTCGGCCGCTACCGCTTCGTCGAGCCAGACCTGCGGGATCTGAGGCGGCGCTTTCCGCAGCTGAAGATCAGCTTCAAGACCATCCACGCCTCGAAAGGTCTGGAGGCTGACCACGTCATTCTGCTGAACGCCGACAGCGGGCGCATGGGGTTCCCGTCAGAGATCGTCGACGACCCCCTGCTGTCTCTGGTGTCGCCGGAGGAGGAGGCGTTCCTGAACGCGGAGGAACGGCGCGTCATGTATGTCGCAATGACCCGAGCCCGACACACACTGACGATCCTTGCATCGAACGCCCGGCCATCGTCCTTTGTTACCGAGCTGAAGAAGGATCCCGCCTACGGCATCGTCGCTCCCCCAGGTGTCGATCTGGAGCATCATGGCTGCGGCGAATGCGGTGGGCGGTTGTTGAGCGTCACCGGGAAGGATGGCCGCATCTGGTATCGCTGCGAGCACGTCCAGCATTGTGGCAACCTGCTGCCCGCCTGCCAATCCTGCGGAACCGGCTTGCCACGCCGCGCGGGTGGAACAGGCGAGGCTCGATGTGGCTGCGATGCCAGCTATCCGAGCTGCCCCGGATGCGAAGATGGCTGGTTGGTCGAACGCAGTGGCGGTTACGGAAAGTTCCTCGGCTGCGTCCGCTATCCGACCTGTGTCGGGAAAGCGAAGATATCAATCGGTGAACGTCCCTCTGTCACGAAGCCGCGACGGCGAAACAGGGCGTGACATGAGGTGCACATTTCTGCCGATCGCCAGGCGGGACAGACCCAGCCGCGCCTGCCATTATTACGGATTTTAACTGCACGCCCGCGTCTGATTGTTCAGAATGCCTTTACCGCCGTCAGTCTCGAGGAGGCGCGGCGGCAGCAGAAAGTCGGATTTCGCACGGATCTTATGCGAGTACCGATCGTTCACTTTCAGGCTTCGCGATTTTCCCTGAATATCGACGCCTGAACGCGGACATGAATATGCGCTGACAGATGTCAGTTGCCTGCGAAGACAGTGCACCCGTGGCGACCTAATCAGTTTCGAGCCTCTCCGAGGGCCTGCGCACTTTCACCATCCCCCGGGACACTATCGGCTTCGCGGCCTGCAGGGGCGTGCAACGCCTTAACGTCGGATCAAGGTCCGGGGGTGAAAACGCGGGCAAACGATGCGCGGTACAACAAGCGCTGTTGCCCGAACTCGAGGAACTTCGACAATGCAAAATGATGATACACAGACCGACCCGCTTCACGCCGAGCTGTCGGAACGGTTCGGTCCGCTGACCCGATTCGCCGATAATTCCCACAAGCGCGCCGTGGGAGGTGATCTGACCCGCCGCGACCTCGAGATCCTGAACTGGCTTGGGGAAATCTGCTACTCGATCGCCGGCACCTTCGAGCGGGCCGCCGAGCCCGAGATCGAGGGCGCGCTGCAGCGGTTCTCCAAAGCCGCTGACGATCTTGCGCTCGCCACCTTGCAACTTCTCGACCCACAAGACTGAGAAATCAGGGAGGGTCGAAGCCCGCGAAGCCGCTCCGTAAGCGATCGCTGGAAAGCACGGTCTGCTTATCTTGACGTCTTGAAGTTCCGGGGGAGCCGCTCGTCGAGGCGGCTTTGCGGGTGGCCGTTGGCAATCGCAGTCATCGAAGACATTGCTGCGCCTCCCGGACCTCTGCGACGGACTGAATGTCCATTCCGGTAGCGCTCCAGCCGCAGAGGCACTTGCCGGCCTCGTCGATAGCCCAGATTGGGTAGCTGGTGTCCAAGTCTGCCGGGATATCCGCCGTCGGCAGGACTGCGGGATCGACGAGATCTTCGCTCTTCGTGCCGTCGCCACGCTCGCACAGGACTGCGTCGAGTTCC
The DNA here is from genome assembly GCA_041687395.1 of Paracoccaceae bacterium. Lineage (GTDB taxonomy): Bacteria > Pseudomonadota > Alphaproteobacteria > Rhodobacterales > Rhodobacteraceae > JAWLCA01. Next base: position 41,058 of record JAWLCA010000019.1, read on the forward strand.
TGCAGCAGTTCACCGAGGCGCCGGACGCTACGGTGGTCCCATGCATCGATCTCGGCCGCGATGATCTGTGGATCGCGTATGGTGTTGTTGTTCATCATGTCTTCGCTCCTGGATGCCGAGGTAGTTATTCACTGGCTCCCAGACCAGTTAGGCAAATCGCCTTGCCATCTCCAAACGACGCGCGAAGAAAAATCGCCCAAGGCCGTAAAATCGCGCAGCCCGCGGACTTCCGTAAGACCGCATGTCTTTTTTCACCGACCCGCCCGTGACAGATCATCTCGTATCCTGATCGCTGGGCGGCAGGTGGGCTTCGTCGCCACCATGATCCGCACCCGGTTCGACGGGAAGATCACGAGCAGGCCCGCAGTGCCATGACCAGTTTCGCGACCCGGGCTGCGGGCGTGGAGGCATCCAGCCGCACGTCACAGGGCCGATGATCAGATCAATCGGCAGCATCATGACCGGCGTGTCCACCGCCTGCGCCGCCGCCACCGGCGCGGCGAACTCGGCTCCCGCAACCTCCGGCACAACCAGCTTGCCCTCCCGCGCCAGCGTCCGCCAGGAGGACAGATGGTTGGCCTTCACTCCATGCCGATGCGCCACCTCGTTCACCGTGACGCCCGTCACCAGCGTCTCGGCCACGATCCGGCCCTTCGCTTCATCCGACCAACGACGCTTGGCTGCCGGAGCCGCCATACTGCGCTCCTGATGGACTCCCACTGACGCCTCCCGTGCAAATCTCCACACGGGCCGCATCGCAGCTTACGGATTCAGCAGGAAGGTGGGGGCGGGACGGCGCTTACGCCGTTCCGGCTCGTCGTTCTGTCCAATGCCCGCTCGATGACAGCGGCGCCCGATAATGGCGCCGTGCGTGACCGGATCATGCATTTACTTGATGCAGTCTGGCCGCGCCAAGGCGACCGCCTCATCGCCGAGGTCGGGCCAGACCGGCCATCGGCCTCATCCTGACAGCCGATTTCTGTTTCCGCTCTGCGGAACCCAGTTCCTTGGCGGGACGCATCTCTGCGCCCCGTAACTCAACACAAGGATGCGACCATGATGAACGAACCGACACCCTATTCCGCCGCCGTTGCGGACGTCTGTGACGGGGCATGCCTCCCTCCCTCCGGGCCGAAGCAAGGCCGCCGGATACCCGACCAGTCGACGGAAATCGTGTTGATCGCTTTTCGCAGTCGCTCGAGGGAAACACCGCGCTTGAGGTAGTTCTTGTAGGTGATGTCCTTGTTCGCGTGTCCCATCAATTGCTTGCGCTTGTGGTCCTCGATGTCGACCGACTCGAGGCAACTGTGAAACTCCGTACGCAGGCTGTGGAAGTCCTTCCGCGGATGGTAGACGTTGTTGGTCTTCCGGTAGTAGGTGAAACGCTTCGAGAAGACCTCGCCGAGCTTGCCCTTCGACTTGCCACGTTCCAGGTGGGTGAAGATCCGGGTCTGGTTCCGGCTGCGGCGCAGGGCGACGAGATCGAGCAGACCAAGGTCGAGCAGGGCATCATGGATCGGGATGCGCCGCCGCGAGGCGCCGGCTTTCAGGCGCTGACCATTGCTGCCGATCTGGATCTGGAGGATCGGAATCCCTTGGCTCGTCTGGAAATCCTCGGTTCGCAGCTGCAGCGCTTCCTCGAGGCGCAGGCCCGCGAAAAGGGCGAGGAGCGGCGCCCAGAACAGGGGATCCCCCGGGTCCTCCAGCGGTTCGCGGAAGATCGGGGTGGCGAGCAGATCCTTCAGTAAGTCCTCCCACGGCATCCGATCGCTGTCGGCCTCGCGTGCGATGCGCGCCTTGACCTCGCGCGCGTTCCACAGGTACGCGCGTATCGGATTGTCCGGCCTGATCCCCTCGAGGATCGCGAAATCCAGCATCCGGGCCAGTTCGCGCATGTGGCGCAGGCAGGTGTTCGTTTTCAGCCGCTTGATGCGCACGGTATCGAGGTGTTCCTCGATCTCGCCTGGGCTCAGCCCGTCCTTCTTCAGTTGGGACTCCAGCCTGACTTGCGTGGCGCGCTCCTCGCTGTCCGTGTCCTCGACGAGTTGCCGCAGGCGGCGCTTGTCCTTGGACGATTTGCCGTGGCTGCGCGGGATCCGCTCGAGGTAGGAGATGAACTCCCGTCCCGCCGTCTCGCTGATCCGGGCGACCTCCGGGTCGCCGCAGATCTCCAGGAAAAGGCGTATGGAACTCTCGATGTTCCCGCGCGAGTTCGCGTTGAAGGCGCGTCCCGCGCCCGCATCGGGAGTCTCGTGGCGCCGATGAAGCGCGAAACCTTGCGAGCGCAGGTCGAGATAGCGGCGGGCGAACTCGGAGAACGGCTCCGAGGGGGCAGAGGTCTTTTCTGCGTCCATGCCGGCGTCCGAGTTTGGCACGGTCGCCGGGACCGGAGCTGAGACCGGTGCGGGCGCCGGGCGCAGGGCGGGTGCAGACCCGGTGGTGGGCGCGGACGGCGCCACATCGTTCGCCTCGGGGGGCGAAGGCATCGTCCGGATCTCGGAGAGGCCGGTCATTGCAGCCACCGTGCCAAGCCCGCTCGCCAGGCGGGCAAGCGAGGGCAGCGCCGTGGCCGGATCCTTGCCCTCGCGGGCGCAGTGCCGGACATAGACATCGAGCAGGTGGAGCAGCCATTCAAGCTGGCAATCCATCTGGAAGATCAGATCCTCCTCCGAGACATCCGGGTCGATCTCGTCGCCGAGCGCGGCAAGGAAGGCCTCGTCCTCGAGCAGGCTGCCGCCCAGCGACTTGCGCCGTGCGGCGGTGGCGGCACCAGGGGTTGCAGCGGTCGGAAGGGGGGCCCCGTCCGCGCTCGGGTCAAAAGCCAATCTCGCGACTTCCGTTGCATTCCGGAGCGCGGCCATCATGTCCGCTGCCAGTTTTCTCTGCAGATCGATCGGTGTCATCCGTCCTTGGGTCCAGTTCGGCGGCGTATGGCGCTGTACGGTTTCCTCGAACACGAGGTTCAGCCGCGCCGCACGGCGTCGCGCCTCGTGCGGGCAGCGCGTGCGCAGGCTGACCGCGACGCGGTCGGGCGCGCCTCGTGCCCTCCCCACAGCTTTCGCGACGGCGGGTTGAGAAAAGGTGAAAGCAGGCAGGCGGCGGCGATACCAGAAGGTCGCGCCGCGGCGCTCGACATAGGGGGTCCGGGACATCTGATGCTCCGAGTCCGGGCTACAGCCATGGGCTACAGCTTTGGGCACAGAGGGATGTCGACGGGTCGCAGCCAAGAGGAGGACTTCCTCAAGCCACGGAAAACAAAGTATTTTCTGCTTAGTTGGCTCCGGCGGTAGGGATCGAACCTACGACCAATTGATTAACAGTCAACTGCTCTACCGCTGAGCTACGCCGGAACTGTGGTGCCTATAGCAAGGGTGCAGGGTGCCGTCCAGAGGGGCGCATTGAAAAAATCCACCCCACGATCACGGTCGCAAAAAGCGCGATGAATGCGACAGGGCGCCTTCGGCCCGGGCGAGCCCGCGGGTGGTCAGATCGAGCAGATGGGCGAGCAGGTTCCGCTCTGCCGCAGGTGCCAGAGACTGTGTCACGTCCGGATAGACGACCTCCCGAAGCTTGGCGAGATCGCGCGGGGTTTCGTCCAGTGCCTCCAGGATCCGCGCTTCCCGGTCTCGACGGTGCGCAGCAAGCGTTGTGAGCCGTGCGTCAGGGTTCGCGATCGGTGCGCCATGGCCCGGGTAGAGGATTTGCGCGCCCGCCGTCTGCAGCCGGTCGAGCGAGCGCATGTAGTCCGCCATGTCCCCGTCGGGCGGAGAGACGAGCGATGTAGACCAGCCCATCACGTGATCGCCGCTGAAGATGCGGTCTTCCCATTGAAAGCAGAGATGGTTACCGAAATGCCCTGGCGTCCAGAGGGCGCGGATCGACCAACTCTGCCCCGCGATTTCCTCGCCGTCGCGGAGGGTTTCATCGGGGCGGAAGGTTTCGTCCACTCCCTCACCGCCACCGATCCGCGGGTCCCTTGCAAGCGCCTGCATCATCCGGCTGCGCCCTGCCAATGCATCGCCGAAGGCCAGAACCGGCGCGTCAACGAGCTGCGACAAGCGTCGCGCGAGGGGGGAATGGTCACGATGGGCATGGGTGACGAAAATGTGGCTGATCCGCTCGCCCGGCGCCAGCGCCGCCAGCACGGCTTGCAGATGCCATGGATCATCAGGTCCGGGGTCGATCACCGCGACGTCGCCCTCGCCCACCAGATAGGTGTTGGTACCAAGAAAGGTCATGGGCGACGGGTTTGGCGCCAGAACACGCCGCAGGCCCGGCTCAATCCGCTCGCATCGTCCGGGTTCTGGCGCGAAGTTCCGGGTCACGGTTCATTCCCCCCAGCGGCTGTGTGGCGCAGCGGAAAAGCGGTTGCAAGCCGCCGGTACCCGTCTAGGGTCGCGGCATGGCGTTCAGATGGATGAAAACCTTCGTTCCCCGTGGCATCTATGGCCGCGCCGCGCTGATCCTGATCGTGCCGATCATCACGATCCAGCTGGTGGTGTCGATCGTGTTCATCCAGCGGCACTATGAGGCCGTCACCCGGCAGATGACCGAGAACATCGTGCTCGAGGTCGACTACCTTCTCCAGCAGGTCGACGCGTCGCGCGACTTGGAGACTGCGCTCCGAACCCTGGAACGGATGACCGAGCCGCTTGCGCTGACGGTGACGTTGCCCGCACCAGAGCAGTTCGGCGACGCACGCCTGTTCTACGATCTTTCAGGACGAGCGATGATCGACACTTTTCGCGATCGCCTGCCAGAGACGCTCGCCATCGACCTTGAGCGGGACAAGCGGCGCGTGCATGTCCTGATGGACACCCGCTTCGGACCGATGCTCTTAGTCCTCGATCGGGGGCGCGTCTCTGCATCGAACCCGCATCAATTGCTGGTGTTGATGATCGTCACCTCATTATTAATGACCGGGATCGCCTATCTTTTCCTGCGCAACCAGATGCGCCCGATCGCGCGGTTGGCGAAGGCGGCAGAAGCGTTTGGCAAAGGCCGTTCGCTGCCCTACACCCCGCGCGGCGCGGCCGAGGTGCGTGCCGCCGGAAGTGCGTTCCTCGACATGCGCCGCCGGATCGAACGCGCCATCGAGCAGCGCACGCTGCTGTTGTCGGGCGTCAGCCACGATCTCCGCACCCCACTGACGCGCCTGAAGCTCGGCCTGTCGATGCTGGATCAGACCGAGGACACCATGGCGCTGCTTCGAGATGTCGCCGACATGGAGCGCCTGCTCGACGCCTTTCTCGGCTTCGTGCGTGCCGATGCGCTCGACGAGCCGCAACCGACCGACCCGGCAGCGCTGTTGACGCGCGTCGTCGAGGATGCGCAGCGGTCGGGGCAGGACGCTCGGATCGTCGGGATCACCGGTCGGGGCGAGGCGCTGCTGCGCCCGCAGGCAGTACACCGGGCGCTGGAGAATCTGGTCGGCAATGCCCTGCGCTATGCCGGCCGCGCCGAGGTCAGTCTGGTCATCACGCCAAGGGACGTGCGCCTGACGGTCGAGGATGATGGCCCGGGGATCCCGTCTGACCGCCGGGAAGAAGCCATGCGGCCCTTCACCCGGCTTGACGAGGCGCGCAATCAGGATCTCGGCTCGGGGGTCGGTCTTGGGCTCGCGATCGTCCAGGATGTCGCCCGCAGCCATGGGGGTAGCCTGTCGCTCGCCGATAGCGAACGCTTGGGCGGCCTCAAGGCCGTGCTGATCTTCCCGCGCTGACCGAGGGGCTCGGCGAAATCAGTCGCGGAAATTTCGGCTGTCCTTGAGCTGATCCCATGCCCAGACCACTTCCTGCAGCCGTTCCTCATCGGCACGGTTGCCGGCGTTCATGTCAGGATGAAGATCCTTGACCAGGCTCTTGTACTGCTTGCGGATCTCGGCTCTTGTCCAGTTGTCGCGCGCATCGAGGATCTCGAGAGCCCGGCGCTCGGTGGGCGGCAGGCGTCGGCTTTGCAGGGGGCTGCGCCCCGGATTCTGTGTGGCCTTGTCGCCAAGGATTTCCAGCGGGTCGTTTACGCCAAGCCGAGCCCAGGCAAGACCTTCGTCGCCGCGGTCGCTGAACGGCTTGGTCTCGCGCCCCCAGACCCGGTCCGAGTTGATGAAGCGTTGAAATTCCTCTTCGGTCTGGCCGCTGAAGAAGTTCCACTTCAGATTATAGTCGCGCACGTGATCCTTGCAGAACCAGAAATACTCGTTCAGCCGTTCGGGCGATTTGGGCGCACGGTACTGCCCGGCCTCGGCGCATCCGGGATGGTCGCATTGACGCGTCGAGGTCTCGAACGCACCAGACATGCCACGGCGGCCGCGATTGCGCCGCTTCTTGTCTGACGAAACGCGGATGTCGAACTCAAACGGGGGGCGCTCTGCCATCGGTCAACCCTTTCCGACTCGGACCGGTAAGTTTAGAGTCTTTCGCGTCCGGTTGAAGGGGTTGACAGGCAAAATGAGTGTCGCAGACGAGATAAAAGCACGGCTCGAGCAAGCGTTCACGACAACGCGACTTGAGGTGATCAACGAAAGCCATCGCCATCGCGGCCATGCGGGCGACGACGGATCGGGGGAAAGCCATTTTCGCGTGGTCGTCAGAGCGGGCGCCCTTGGCCCGCTCAGCCGGATCGAGCGTCATCGCGCCATCCATGCGGCGTTGGGACCAGACCTTGTCGGCCGCATCCACGCCCTGGCGATCGACGCGGCGGCCTGATCTGTCAATTCTTCATTTCGGGCCCGCTGTCGGCTGCGTTGCCATTGCGCCGAGCGCCGAACAGCGGGATCGGCGCCGGGCGCGTCGGCGTTTCGGTCGGCGCAGGCCCGATCTTGGGGCCATCTGCCGTGCTGCGCAGCCGGTGCAGCGGCGCGATGGTCGCTGGCTGCGGTTCCGGGGGAGGCGCGGCAACAAGGGCGGTGGCCTCGGGAATAGTGGCCGACGACGCGATCTCCTGCTCGGCCTCATGCGCCGCGATTGCGCGGCGGAAGACCAGCATGTGCTGAAATTTCGTGGTCTTGCCGGTGAAGCCCACGCGCTCCTCGCAGGGCAGAGTGTCTGCGCGCAGATACTCCCATCCGTCTGCCGCCATCTGGTTCATCACTTGCGTCAGGGCATAGGCGAAGCGATCCTGCGTCGACTTCACACCCTTTACCTTTTCCCCGCGCGACGGTGCGGGAAGCACCTTGTATTCGAAGCGTTCCATGCCATTCCCCCGGAATATGCACTTCAAAAAATAGGCCAGAACGGCGCCTGCTCCAAGCGCCGTTTTGCCTGTAACGGCAGATTCAGCGATGGAACGAGCTACAGGCCGAGTTTTCGGGTCACCAGTTCGTTGACGGCGGTCGGATTCGCCTTGCCGCCCGTCGCCTTCATCACCTGGCCCACGAACCAGCCGGCAAGTTTCGGATTCGCCTTGGCCTTTTCCACTTGCGCGGGGTTCGCGGCGATCACCTCGTCAACCGCCGCCTCTATGGCGCCCGTATCGGTGACTTGGCGCATTCCGCGAGCCTCGACGATCTCGGCAGGGTCGCCGCCCTCGGTCCAGAGGATCTCGAACAGGTCCTTGGCGATCTTGCCGGAAATGTCGCCCTTGGCGATCAGGTCCAGCATGCCGCCCAGTTGCGCAGCACTGACGGGGCTATCGGAAATCGCCAGCCCCTGCTTGTTCAACCGGCCGAACAACTCGTTGATGACCCAATTCGCCGCCTGCTTTCCGTCGCGGCCCCGTGCCACCTCTTCAAAGAAGGAGGCCGCGTCCAGTTCCGCCGTCAGCACGCTGGCGTCATAGTCTGTCAGGCCGTAGAGGGCCATGAACCGCGCCTTCTTGGCATCCGGCAGTTCCGGCAGTTTCTCGCGAATGTCCTCGATCCACGCTTCCTCCAGTTCCAGCGGCAGCAGGTCGGGGCAGGGAAAGTAGCGGTAGTCATGCGCCTCTTCCTTGGACCGCATGGAGCGTGTCTCGCCCTTGTCGGGGTCGTAGAGGCGGGTTTCCTGATCAATCTTGCCGCCATCTTCCAGGATCGCGATCTGGCGCCGCGCCTCGTACTCGATGGCCTGCTGGATGAACCGCATGGAGTTCATGTTCTTGATCTCGCAGCGGGTGCCGAGATGGCTGAAATCCTGCGTCTCTTGATAGCGTTCGTAATCGCCAGGCCGGCAGACACTCACGTTCACGTCCGCGCGCAGGTTGCCGTTCTGCATGTTGCCGTCGCAGGTGCCCAGATACCGCAGGATCTGGCGCAGCTTCACCACATAGGCCGCCGCTTCTTCCGGCCCGCGAATATCCGGGCGCGAAACGATCTCCATCAACGCAACGCCTGTGCGGTTCAGGTCCACGAAGGAAAGGTTGGGGTCCATGTCGTGGATCGACTTGCCCGCGTCCTGCTCGATGTGGATGCGTTCGATCCGCACGCGTCGGGCCACGCCGGGCCCCATCTCCACGATCACCTCGCCCTCGCCGACGATGGGATGGTAAAGCTGGCTGATCTGATAGCCCTGCGGCAGATCGGGATAGAAATAGTTCTTGCGGTCAAAGGCACTCAGGCGGTTGATTACCGCCTTCAGCCCCAATCCGGTGCGCACCGCTTGTTCGACGCAGAACTCGTTGATCACCGGCAGCATCCCCGGCATCGCCGCATCGACGAAACTGACGTTGGAATTCGGCTCCGCCCCGAATTCGGTCGACGCGCCCGAGAACAGCTTGGCCTTCGACGCGACCTGGGCGTGCACCTCCATCCCGATCACGATTTCCCAATCCTCGCGTGCCCCGTGGATCACCTTGGGTGCTGGAGGCGTGTAGGTCAGGTCGAGCATGGGAAAACTCCGTCCGGCAGATGGCGGCCGTTCTAGGGCAGGGGGCGCGCACGGACAAGCCCCGCAAGATGGGCGGCGATCCGCCGAACGCGGCGGTTCGGGCGCGCGGAATCTCGCCCAGTGTTAACGACCGGTTGACGGCGCGGGTTGCCTGCCCCTCGGCTTCGGCGCAGGGAGACGAAGTCGCCACGTGCCTGGCGGTGCCACCGATGACAGATCGCATGTTCACGTTCCACCGTTTTCGCCCGATTGCGCTGATCCTTGCCATGGTTGCCGTTCCGTCCTGCATGGTCGCCATGCCGGAGCTGGGAGCCGACCCCGACCTGCCCGTGACCCGCTGGGACCACCGCCCCGAGGCCGACGACTGGACGCGCACCGCCCTCATCGCCATAGATACCCACGGCACGGCGCTTCCCGCCACGCTGCCGGCCGACATCCAGCGATTCTGCCCCGGCTATCCCACCGCGACCGAGGATGAGCGAGCCGCCTTCTGGGTCGGCCTGTTTTCGGCGCTGGCCGAATATGAAAGCACCTGGAACCCGCGCGCCGCTGGCGCAGGCGGGCTTTATCGCGGACTGCTGCAGATCTCTCCGCGAACGGCAGAATGGTTCGGCTGCCGCGCCCGGGGCGACGACCTGTATGACGGCAGCGCGAACCTGTCGTGTGCGGTGCGCATCGCCGCCCGCCAGGTCGAGAAAACTGGCGTTGTCGTCGGCGAAAACGGTCGCTGGGGCGGCCTTGCCGCCGACTGGGGCCCGATGCGCGACGCCCGCAAGGTCGACGCGATGGCCGGCTGGACCAGCCAGCAAAGCTACTGCCAGGCAGGCTGAAGCTGGCGTCAGGCTGGTCCAGCAAGCCCGCGGGCCGGTGAGCGGTCGCCCTGCGGTTCCACCTCTTCCAAAGGCGGGGTCCGGCCGCCGCCCAGATCCAGCGTCGCCTTGCGCAACACGTCGATCGCCGAGGCAGCTGACTTCGGCAGGGCTGCGGCAGGAATCGGGTGGCCGAAGCGCACGGCGAACCGTTGCCGATGCTTGTTCAGCGTTTCATGGAACAGGGTGATGTCGCGCAGCGTCGGGTGGATCGCGTCGAACAGGTAGAAGAGCGACGAGTTGCGGGCCTGCATGTTCACAGGCACCACCGGCAGGTCGAACCGTCGCGCCAGCATCGCGGCCGAGGCCATCCAGGGGCGCTCATGCAGGTTCAGGCCCACCCTCTTGGCCAGTCGCCCCGACGGAAAGATCACGCCCAACCGGCCCTCAGCCACGGCGCGATGGGCGTACTCCATGGTCTCGCGGGTCTTGGAATGGCTGCGCCGATCGGGGCGCCATTCCACCGGCGCGATCATCGTCTCCATCTGCGGCAGCACCCGCAGGATGTCGCGATTGGCGAAGAAGAACAGATCAGGCCGCCGCTTGGCGAGCAGGCTGTAAAGCACGATCCCGTCAGCGATTCCCGTCGGATGGTTCGACACGATCAGCGCGGGTCCATTGGCCGGCAAATGATCCAATCCGCTGGCCGACACGCGCCGCGCGATCCGCGCCGCCATTTCGTCCATGATGCGGTCCGGCTGCGTTTCGCGAAAGGTTTCGGCCAAGGCAACCGTCTCGGCATAGCCCAGCGTGCCCATCAGCACACGGAGCGCCAGACGATGATGCGGCCGCCCCGAGAACAGCCACGGAGCGCGTTCTGCGATCAAAGGGTCGATACGATCTCTCATGGTGCCAATTGCCCGATTTTCGATGACGCTAGCATGACAGCCGCGCGTTTGGCAGCGGGGCTGCCCGCTGACCTGCCCTGATCGGCGGGCTTTGGCCGGCGCTTTCCTGCCACGATCTGTTCATCTTTGCGGCAAGAACAATCCGAAGTGCGACAATCCTCATCTGCGCGCAACAGGCGTGCGACGCGAGTCTCAGTTCTTTTCCGGGGCGCTCGTCTGCCGGTGCGGCCAAACCTGGCTGCCTCCGGCCCGCGCCTCAACCTCGAAACATCAACAGCGCCGGTTGTCCGTCATAGGTTCCACTGACCGGTGCGCCATACCCAGCCTTCTGCGCCACCCTGATCGAAGCCTCGTGCGCGGGCTCGATGAAGCAGAAGGTCCGTCCAAATTCGCGACGACCACTGGCCCAGTCATGCATGCGCCCGACCGCCTCGGTGGCAAGGCCCTGTCCTTGCATCGCGCGGCACAGCACCCAGCCAGCCTCGGGGAGACCGGTCTGCGGCGGGTCGATGGCACGGCGATAGTCGGCGAACCCGACCTCTCCCACGAAGTCGCCGGCCCGCGTCTCGACCAGCCAGTAGCCGAAACCCAGTGTCACCCAGTGGCCGACGTAGCGAAGAAAGCGGCTCCAACTTTCCTCGTGGCTCGAGGGGCGGCCAAGGATGTGGCGCACCACCGCTTCGTCGGCCCACATCGCGGCGCTCGCGTCGAAATCTGACAGCCGGTGGCCGCGCAACCGCAGGCGCGGTGTTTCCAGAACCGGAATATCGGGGCCCATCGCAACGCGGCTCCTTTGCATGCGCGCCAGATTTATCCTGCCACGCCAAGCACCCGCAACCCCGGCAGACCCGTGCGCTGGCACGCGCAGGGCCGCGTTGTGCTTTTTGGTATGCACGCAAGATGCACGCCCGATGCATGTTCTGTGCACGCTCGTTTTCAGCCCAGCATCCGCCCGGTCATCTCGGCCAGATCCCGGCTGAGGTTGTCGGCGGCCAGCATCCGCGTCAGTTCCGCACGGATCATCTGCTGGCGGTCGGCGTCGTAGCGGCCCCAGGTCTCGAACGCCGTCGACATCCGCGCCGCGGTTTGCGGATTGATCGGGTCGAGCCGCAAAAGCCACTCCGCAACAAGGCGATAGCCCGCGCCGCTGGGATCGTGGAAGCCTGCTGCATTGGCCGACAGCGCCCCGATCACCGACCGGAAGCGGTTGGGGTTCTTCCAGTCGAAATCCGGATGCTGCGTCAACGCGTCGGCCGTCGCCACCGCGACCTCGGGGGCGGCATGCGACACCTGCATCGCGAACCACTTGTCCATGACCAGTCGATCCCCCCTCCACTGACGCTGGAAGGCCGCCAATTCCTCTTGCCCAACCCCTTGATCCAGAAGACAAACCAGCGCGCACATCTGCTCGGTCATGTTGTCGGCGGCGGCAAACTGCTTCGCGGCCCGGGCGCCACCGTCCAGATGCGACAGCAGACCCAGCGCTGTCAGCCGCAATGCCCGGCACCCGGCCGCACGGGGATCCGGCGTGTAGGGGCCAGGCACCAGCATCGCCTCGTAAAGGTTTGGCAAATCGCGTGAAAGATGCTGCGCCAGAGCCTTGGCAAGACGTCGACGCGCCGCGTGGATGCGCAGGGGGTCGGGGGTGACGCCACCATCATGCAGGGATTGCGCCATGTCATCCTCGGACGGCAGGCGCAGGGCCAGCGCGCGGAACGCCGGGTCGAGCGTCTCGTCCCGTGCCACCTTCTCCAGCGCGCCGAGGTAATCCGGCCCCGGCGTTGCGTTCTCGGTCACCATGCGGGTCAGCACGTCCTTGGCCAGTTGCCGCCCCGCCTCCCATTTGTTGAACGGGTCGGTGTCGTGCGCCAGCAGGAAGGCTCGGTCCTCGGTCGTCAGTGCACGCTCCAGGATGACCGGCGCCGAGAATCCCCGTAGGATCGAGGCTTTGGGTCGCGCACTCAGCCCCTTGAATTTGAACGCTTGCTCCTGCTCGGTCAGTTCCAGAACCACGGTCGGCTGCACCTCGGTGCCGTCCGGACCCAGCAGCCCGACGGCGACAGGGATCACCAGCGGCGCCTTCTGCGGCTGCCCCGGCGTCGGGGGCGTCTTCTGCCGCAGGGTCAGCGTGAAGGTGCTGCCATCCCAGTCTTCGGCCACGCCCAGCCTTGGTGTGCCCGCCTGCGAATACCAGCGCTTGAACTGGTCGAGGTCACGCCCCTTGGCGTCCTCGAAAGCCGTGATCCAGTCCTCGATGGTGCAGGCTTGGCCGTCATGCCGGTCGAAGTAGAGGGTCAGCGCCCTGTAATACGCCTCGTCGCCCACCAGCGTCTTCAGCATGCCGATCAGCTCGGCCCCCTTCTCGTAGACGGTGGCGGTGTAGAAGTTGTTGATCTCGATGTAGCTTTCGGGGCGGACGTTGTGGGCCAGCGGTCCGTTATCCTCTCGAAACTGGCGGGCGCGCAGGGTCAGGACATCCTCGATCCGTTTGACGGCCCGCGACCGCTCGTCGCCCGCGAACTGCTGGTCGCGATAGACCGTCAGCCCTTCTTTCAGGCACAGTTGGAACCAGTCGCGGCAGGTGATGCGGTTGCCGGTCCAGTTGTGGAAATACTCGTGCGCGATGATCCGCTCGATATGCTCGAAATCCGTATCGGTCGCCGTTTCGGGGCTCGCTAGGACGTACTTGGAGTTGAAGATGTTCAGCCCCTTGTTCTCCATCGCGCCCATGTTGAAATCGTCGACGGCGACGACGTTGAACACATCGAGATCGTATTCGCGCCCGTACACCCGCTCATCCCAGCGCATCGAGCGGATCAGCGCATCCATGGCGTAGGCGCATTTGCCTTCGTCCCCCGGTCGCACCCAGATGTTCAGATTGACCGATCGGCCTGAGGCGGTGATGAAACGGTCCGAATGCGCCACCAGATCGCCCGCGACCAGCGCGAACAGGTACGACGGCTTCGGCCAGGGATCGTGCCATTCGGCCCAGCCCGGCCCGCTGTCGGTTGGGTTGCCGTTCGACAACAGCACCGGCAGATCGCCCTCGATCCGCACACGGAACGTCGCCATCACGTCAGGGCGGTCGGGGTAGAAGGTGATCTTGCGAAATCCTTCCGCCTCGCACTGTGTGCAGTACATGCTATGGGACATGTAAAGCCCCTCGAGCGCGGTATTCGACGACGGGTCGATCTCCACCTCGGATTCGAACACGAAAGCGTCGTCAGGAAGATCGGCCCCCGTCAGCGTCAGTCCAGCTGCGTCGGGGGTAGCGGTGATGGGCCGTCCATTCACCTTGGCCGCGATCAGCGTCAGCCCCTCGCCATCCAGCCGCAACGCATGCGCCGGGCGGCGGGTGGGGTTAGGCCGGAACCCGATGCGCGAGATCACACGGGTCGCCGTGGGGTGCAGGCGAAAGGTCAGGTCCACCCCGGTCACCACATGGCTGGGCGGCTGGTAATCGGACAGGAACACGGTCTGTGGCTGGGCGTTTCGCACGTATCACTCCTTTGCCGGCGCGGTCAGGTCCGCACGGCCGTGTTGGAGTGTATGGGCTGAACCGCCGGTTGCAAGACACCGCGCCGTGTTGACGGCGCAGGCTTGGAACAAGCGCGGCTGCCATGGGTTGTTTTCTTGTTGGCAACGACAGAAAGGAGTGCTCATGTCTTCGCCGAACACCGATCTGCACAAGCAAAAGCGCCGTCACAGCGCGCCCCTGATCGGCATGGTGGTCGCGACCGCAGTTGTCGTGGTTGTAGCGATCGTGTTACTGTTCTCGGGCGCCGAGGAGGCGACGCCGCCAGAGGGCGCAGAGGAGCAGATCGACGGCCGCACCGGCCAGCCGTCCGAAGCGGATGACACCGCGGTTCCCGCCGACGCGCCGAACGCGGAAGAGCCAGCCCCGGCAGACTGACGGTCGCAGCGAACGCGCGTTGATGGGGCCTGCGGACGCGATATATCCCTGCGCATGGCGGGTTCGATTCTCTGGTTCAAGCGTGATCTGCGGGTGGTCGATCACCCGGCGCTTGTGCTTGCGGCCGCCCAAGGACCGGTATTGCCACTGTTCATCGTGGAGCCGGAACTTTGGTCCCAGCCCGATGCCTCAGCCCGGCAATGGTCCTTCGTCGCCGAGTCGCTTGAAGATCTGCGCGTCGACCTTGGGCTGCTGGGCCAGCCGCTTGTCGTCCGCGTGGGCGATGCGGTTGATGTTCTGGGCCGCCTGTGCCGGTCGCACGGCATCAACCGCCTGATGAGCCATCAGGAAACCGGGAACCTGTGGACCTATGCACGCGACCGACGCGTCGCTGGTTGGGCGCGGGACGCCGGGGTGGAGTGGGTCGAACTGACCCACTCAAGCGTGACGCGGCGGCTGGTCAGCCGGGACGGCTGGGCAGAGCTTCGGGATCGCAGGATCGCCGCGCCGATGGCAGACTCTCCGCCTGCTTTGCAGCGCCTGGACGTGGAGCCGGGCGTCATCCCGTCCGCGCGCGCGCTGCAGCTGGCGGGCGACCGCTGCCCGCATCGGCAGGTCGGCGGACGGGCGCAGGGGCTGGCGCTTCTGGACGGGTTCCTGACCCGGCGTGGGCAAGGCTATCGCGCGGCGATGTCGTCTCCACTCTCGGGCGAACGGGCCTGCTCGCGCCTTTCGCCGCATCTGGCCTGGGGCACGCTCTCGGGGCGTGAGGTGGCGCAGGCCGCGGCGGCGCGGCGCGATGCGGCACGCGGGCAGCGGGAGTGGTCGGGCAGCCTACGCAGTTTCGAGGCGCGGCTGGCCTGGCGTGACCACTTCATGCAGAAGCTGGAGGATCAACCGTCGATCGAGACGCGCTGCCTGCACCCGGCTTACGAGGGGCTGCGCCCGCGCGAGGCGGATGCGGCGCGGCTGGCGGCCTGGGGTGCGGGGGAAACCGGCGTTCCGTTCGTCGATGCCTGCATGCGGTATCTGAACGCCACGGGCTGGCTGAACTTCCGGATGCGGGCGATGCTGGTCTCGTTCGCCTCCTATCACCTGTGGCTCGATTGGCGCGCGACGGGCCCGCTTCTGGCGCGGGCGTTCACCGATTACGAGCCCGGCATTCATTGGCCGCAGATACAGATGCAGTCGGGCACGACGGGGATGAACACGGTGCGGATCTACAATCCGGTGAAACAGGGGTGGGATCAGGACCCGGCTGGCGCGTTCACCCGGCGGTGGGTGCCGGAACTGGCCGACTTGCCTGACCACTATCTGCAGGAGCCGTGGAGATGGACCGAGGCGCGGCGCGTTCTGGGTGGCCGCTACCCCGAGCCGCTGGTCGATCTGGCGGCCGCCGCGCGGGCTGCGCGCGAGGCGGTGTGGGGCGTGCGGACGGGGGCGGCGTTTCGCGCCGAGGCCGAGCGGATCGCGGAGAAACATGCCAGCCGGAAGGATCGGGCGGGGCGGTTCGTGAATGATCGCGCCCCGGTCAAGCGCCGGGCCAAGCCGGTCGCGCCTGGGCAGTTGGGGTTCGATTTCTGATGCCGCGGGGGGTGAAGAAGGCGGACCTGCCGGAGAAGGTCTGCGCGGCCTGCGGGCGGCCGTTTTCGTGGCGGAAGAAATGGGAGCGGGACTGGGAGCGGGTGCGGTATTGTTCGGATCGGTGCCGGGCCAAGCGCAAGGAATTCACACGCGAGATGATCAACAAATTGGCACCTCACTGATTTCGCTTTTTTCATCGGGCGCAGTGGTCGCTGTGGCGGAGACTTCTGAGATGTTCGATGCTGGGGGACGGGTTAAGCGGGGCTTTACTCTCTTCGCGTCGTCTTGACCTGCGCGTCCGGCCGTGGTGACAGGGGCGGCAACAGGGGGCTGACGATGATCAGGGCGCTATACGACTGGACGATGGCGCAGGCCCGCAGCCCCTATGCGCTGTGGATTCTCGCCGCGGTCGCCTTCATCGAAAGCTCCATCTTCCCGATCCCGCCGGACGTTCTGATGATCCCGATGATCATCGCCCGCCCCACCCGCGCCTTCCTGATCGCCGGGGTGGCGCTGGTCTCGTCGGTCGCGGGGGGGCTCGCCGGCTACGCCATCGGCATGTTCGCGTTCGAACAGATCGGCCAGCCGATCCTGATGTCCCTGGGCAAGGTCGAGGCGATGACCGCCTTCAATGTCCGGTTCAACGACTTCGGCTTCTGGCCCGTGCTCATCGCCGGGGTGACACCGTTTCCCTACAAGGTCATCACCATCATGTCGGGCTGGACCGGTCTGCCGCTGGGCACCTTCATCGTCGCCTCGATCGTGGCGCGCGGGCTCAGGTTCTTCGCCGTCGCCTGGCTGCTTTGGAAGTTCGGCGCACCGATCCGTGATTTCATCGAGCGGCGCCTGGGCTTGATGTTTACGTTGTTCGTCGCTTTGTTGCTGGGCGGTTTTATTGCGGTGCGGGTGCTGTGACAAGAAACCGGCTCATCCTTCTGGCCGCCGGCGCTTCCGCCGCCCTGCTGCTGGGCGCGCTCGCGTTCCAGTATCTGGGCGGCTTGCCACCCTGCGCCATGTGTATCTGGCAGCGCTGGCCGCATCTGGCGGCCATGGTGTTAGGTGGCGTGGCGCTGGCGGTGCCCGGTGCCCCGGTGCCCCTGCTGGGCGCGGCTGCCGCCGCCACGACCGGCGGCATCGGCGTCTACCACACGGGGGTGGAGCGCGGCTGGTGGCCGGGACCGGACACCTGCACCTCGGGCCCGATCGCCGACGTCTCGCCGCAGGACCTGCTGGCGCAGATCATGGCCGCGCCGGTGGTGCGCTGCGATGAGGTGCCGTGGGACTTCCTGACGCTGTCGATGGCATCGTGGAATGCGATCCTGTCCTTCGGGCTGGCAGGGGTCTGGCTGCTGGCCGCGACGCGGACACGTCGCCGATAGGGCGCGCGCGCCAGCCCTTGACCCGCCGCGCCGATGTGCGAGCCTCGGGTTTCGCAAAGGAGAGGAACCGCCATGTCCCGCACCTGCCTGTTGATCGGCGCGCCCATCGACGCGGGCCAGCGCTATCCCGGTTGCCTGATGGGCCCCGCGGCCTATCGCACCGCCGGCATCGCCCGCGCCATCAGCGCGCTGGGACACAGCGTAGAGGATTTGGGCGACGTGACCCTGCCGGAGATGGCCGAGGCCAGATGTCCCAACCCCGCCGTCCATTCCCTGCCAGAGGTGCTGGGCTGGACGGCCGTCCTGCGGCAGGCCGGGGCGGCGGCAATGATGCGCGGACTGCCGATCTTCATGGGGGGCGACCATTCGCTCTCGCTCGGGTCGGTCGCGGGCGTGGCGGAACATGCCCACGGGGCGGGGCAGCCGCTGTTCGTGCTGTGGCTCGATGCCCATTCGGATTTCCACACGCCCATGACCACCCAATCGGGCAACCTGCACGGCACGCCGGTTGCCTACATGGCCGGCATGCCGGGCTTCGACGCCTTTCCACCGTTTCCGGCCCCCGTCCCGGCCGAAAACATCTGCCTGTTCGGGATCCGCTCGGTCGATGCGGCGGAACATGCCGCGCTTCTGGCCCATGACATCGCGATGAACGACATGCGGGTGCTGGATGAACAGGGCGTGGTGGCGCCGCTGCGCGCCTTTCTTGACCGGGTGGCGGCGGCCAATGGTTTGTTGCACGTGAGCCTTGACGTCGATTTCCTCGATCCCGCCATCGCGCCGGCCGTCGGCACCACAGTCCCCGGCGGCACGACATTCCGCGAGGCGCATCTGGTGATGGAACTATTACATGAAAGCGGCCTCGTCACCTCGCTCGATCTGGTGGAACTCAACCCCTTCCTGGATGAACGCGGCCGCACGGCGCGGCTGATGGTCGATCTCGTGGCCAGTCTGATGGGCCGTAAGGTCTTTGACCGGCCGACACGCATTTTCGTCTGACGGCGCGGGCGGCGCAGGTCGGGCGGACCGACAGGGGGAATGTTGCCGGTGTTGCGGAAAGCCGGGGTGCAGCGAGCGCCAATGCCATACGGATGCTAGCGCAATGCTGGCAGGTTGCTGGCACCCCGCCACCCGGGTGTTTTCAGTGCAGCCGGAACTCGCCCACCACGTTCCGCCACTCGGTTGGGCTGATCATCTTTCTGTGGCTGAAACGAACGGAGTGCAGTGGCCCTTCGATCTTTTCCTGCCAGAACTCGATGAATTTGAACAGGCGCGGGTAATCCGGGGCGAGATCGTATTCCTGCCAGACGAAGCTGTTGAGAACATTGCGATAATCGGGCAGGCGATAGTAAAGCTCCGCCGTCGTCAGCCCATACCCCTTGAGCATCAACTCCGTTTCCGTTCTGTCCATGGCGCACCTCATGCCGATTGATGACAAAAGTATGATGCCATGCTCGCGTTAGTTTTCAATGAAAACAAGATGTTAGCACTCACCTGACGCGGCTGCCACAGGGGCGGGGCTGCCGCCATTGCACCCCATATCCGGTATGGTCTATAAGGTGGCCAACAAGATCCAGCGTTTCCCCTGACAAGGTAGCAAAAGCGTGAGCGACCGCCCGGAACCCCCTGAAAACACGGATGAAACCCCGCCGCGCCAGCCGACGGGCCCGACGATCTCCATCGAAGAGGAGATGAAGGCCAGCTACCTGGATTACGCGATGAGCGTGATCGTCAGCCGTGCGATCCCGGATCTGCGCGACGGATTGAAACCCGTTCACCGGCGCATTCTTTATGCGATGTCGGAAACCGGCAACACTTTCGACAAGCCCTACCGCAAATCCGCCCGCCCCGTGGGCGACGTGATGGGGAAATACCACCCCCACGGCGACTCGGCGATATACGACGCGCTGGTGCGCATGGCACAGCCTTTCAGCATGTCGCTCAAGCTTCTGGACGGGCAGGGAAATTTCGGGTCGATGGACGGGGACAACGCCGCCGCCATGCGCTACACCGAGGTCCGGATGGACCGGCCGGCGAACTTCCTTTTGGCCGACATCGACAAGGACACCGTCGATTTCCAGGACAACTATGACGGCAAGGACGAGGAACCGACCGTCCTGCCGGCGCGGTTCCCGAACATGCTGGTCAACGGCGCGGGCGGCATCGCCGTGGGCATGGCGACCAACATCCCGCCGCACAACTTGGGCGAGGTAGTGGATGCCACTCTGGCGCTTATCGAGAACCCGGATCTGACCAGCGAACAGCTGATGGAGTACGTGCCTGCTCCCGATTTTCCCACCGGCGCTTTGATCCTGGGCCGTTCCGGCGCACGCAAGGCGTATCTGGAAGGGCGCGGCTCCGTCATCATCCGCTCCAAGACCCGGATCGAGGAGATCCGCAAGGACCGCTTCGCCATCATCGTCGACGAGATCCCCTATCAGGTGAACAAGTCCACGATGATCGAGAAGATCGCCGAACAGGTGCGCGACAAGAAGATCGAGGGCGTCGCGCATGTGCAGGACGAATCCGACCGGTCCGGTGTACGCGTGGTGATCGAGTTGAAACGCGACGCCACGCCCGACGTGGTGCTGAACCAGCTCTATCGCTTCACGCCGATGCAGACCTCGTTCGGGTGCAACATGCTGGCGCTTAACGGTGGCCGGCCCGAACAGCTGACGCTGCGTGATTTCCTGGCGTATTTCATTACCTTCCGCGAGGAAGTTGTGGCGCGACGCACGGCGTTCGAATTGCGCAAGGCGCGCGAACGCAGCCACATCCTGTGCGGTCTGGCCGTTGCCGTGTCGAACGTGGACGAGGTGGTGGCGACAATCCGCGGCTCGGCCGACCCGGCAGAGGCGCGGGAAAAGCTGATGACCCGCCGCTGGCCCGCGCGCGAGATTGCCGAATACATCAACCTGATCGATGACCCCAGTCACAAGGTCAACGAGGACGGCACCTATTACCTGTCGGAAACGCAGGCCCGGGCGATCCTCGAGTTGCGCCTGCAGCGCCTGACCGCGATGGGCGTGAAGGAAATCACCGACGAGTTGCAGGAGCTTGCTGCCAAGATCCGGGATTATCTTGCCATCCTGCGCTCGCGCGAGCGGATCATGGAGATCATCTCGAACGAGTTGCGAGAGGTAAAAGAGCTGTTCGCCGTCCCCCGCCGGACCGAGATTGCCGACTGGGCCGGCGACATGGAGGACGAGGATCTGATCGAGCGCGAGGACATGGTCGTGACCGTGACCTCGGGCGGCTACATCAAGCGCACGCCGCTGGCCGAATTCCGGGCGCAGCGCCGCGGCGGCAAGGGCTTGTCGGGCATGGCGACCAAGGAAGAAGACGTGGTGACCACGCTCTTCGTTGCCAATACCCATACCCAGCTGCTGTTCTTCACCACTGAAGGCATGGTCTACAAGCTGAAGACCTGGCGCCTGCCGCAGGGCGGGCGCACGTCCAAGGGCAAGGCGATCGTCAACATCCTGCCGATCCCCTCGGGCGTGTCGGTGGCCGCGATCATGCCGGTGGATCGCGACGAGGATGACTGGGATCAGCTGCAGATCTTCTTTGCCACCTCGGATGGCGATGTGCGCCGCAATGCGCTGTCCGATTTCACCAACGTGATGCGCAACGGTAAGATCGCGATGAAACTGCCCGAGGGTGTCAGCCTCGTGAACGCCCGGATCTGCACCGAGGATGACGACGTCATGCTGGTCACCGCCGGTGGCCGCGCGATCCGCTTCCCGACGACCGAGGTGCGCGTCTTCAAGGGCCGCGATTCCACGGGCGTGCGCGGCATCCGCCTGGCCGAAGGCGACAGGGTCGTCAGCATGGCGATCATTCGCCACTTCGAGGCCTCACCGGAAGAGCGCGCGGCCTATCTGAAGCAGCGCCGCCTGGTCGCCGGTGCGCCCGACGACGGTGAGGTCGATGAGGACGAAGCCGCGGTGGAGGCGGGGCAGCTCTCCACGGAACGCTACGCCGAGATGTCGGCGGCCGAGGATCTGATCCTGACGATCACGGCGCGCGGGTCGGGGAAGCTGTCGTCAAGCCATGACTACCCGGTGCGCGGGCGCGGCGGCCAGGGCGTGGCCGCCATCGACCGCGCGATGCGCGGCGGCCCGCTGGTCGCCAGCTTCCCGGTGGACCCCGCCGATCAGATCATGCTCGCCACCTCGACAGGTCAGTCGATCCGGGTGCCGATCGAAGGCATCTCGTTCCGGTCGCGCAGCGCGGGCGGCGTGAAGGTCTTCGATACCGGTCGCGGCGAGGTCGTCGTCTCCGTCGCACGGATCGCCGATCAGGGTGAGGCCGAGGACTGAGCCGGCTCGGGCTCTTTCGGCGTCACGGCTGCAGGGCCCGGCTGCGTTCGTTCGGTCTGCCTGGCTTCTTTCCGGGACACTTCGTCTTTCGGGTCGGGGGGCATTAGGTCGGGGGGCAGTTTCACGCCGCGTTTCCTTGCGCTTTCCCGGACCGCCTCCTGCAGGGCGCGATTGCGCTGCATCAGTCGGCGGAACCGCGCCTCTGACAGGGCCAGAAGCGTGCAGGGGCTGATTGCCACGATCTGTGCCCGCCGCCTGGTGCGGGCCAGCAGCGCAAGCTGCCCGAACATCTCACCCCGGCCCAGGCGGACCTTCTGCCCGGCCACTTCGCTTTCGACGGCGCCCGACGCGATGAAATAAACCGAGCGCGGGATCTCGTCCTTGCGGATCAGCACGGTGCCCGGTTCTGCGTAGACCGTGACCAGTGCCCGCGTCAGCCGCTTGCGCGCGGCCTCGTCCATGTCGGCGAAAAGCGGGAACTGCCGCACCAGATCGACCTTCTGCACCGCCAGATCCAGCTTTGGTTGCGCCTCCAACTCGGCCCGGGCGGCGCCGACCTGCTGCGAGAGCGTGGTGTAGAGTTCCGGCCCGATCAGCCCGTCGGCCCGCAGGATGTCGTATTCGCGTTCTTCCAGCCGCAAGGCGGTGCGGCGGATATACTGGCGCTCCAGCTGTTCGGAGTATCCGGGGTATTGCAGCCGCAGCCCCTCAAGGGCGCTTTCGGTCTCTTCCTCGCGCCGGTGCAGCAACTCGTGCAGCAACTCGGCCACGCGGCGGCCGTGGATCCGGCGGATCTTGGCATCGATATACTGGTGCAGTTCGCTCAGGATGAGGCGCTGATTCAGCAGGATCTCGAACCGCTCGGCAGTGAGCCGCGCCATCAACCCAGACAGGCGCAGCCGGTTGTGCAGGAAGGTGGCCAGCCGATAGCCGGTGCCGTAACCCAGCGCCTTTCTCCCCGCGCGCCGGTATTCGCTTCGCCCGCCCATCCGCGTCGCCTCGATCAGACGATCGGCATCCAGCAGCATCCGTTCGATCAGCCGCAACGAGATCAGCTGCTGGCGGAAGTTTTCAAGGATCAGATCACGCTCGCGCCCGGCCAGCGCGACCAGTCCCAGCGTGATGCGGTCGCGGTCCAAGATGCCGGCGCCCTCCTCGGCAGCGCGGACGGCGGCATCGAGCCGTTCGCCGAACCGCTTTGCCTCGGACCGGACGGTATCGCGCGACAGCGCCTGATCGCGCGCGGTTTCGGCCACGTCCTCGCGCACGTTCTGCAGGGCGACGGCGACCACCTGACTGGCCAGCGCGCGGTCCAGCGCCGACAGTTTGTCAAGGCCCAGCCGACCGATCACCCATCGCAGCGTCGTCCCCTGTGCGAACAGCGTGAACAGCGTGAAGCCCGTCGCCAGGATCCCGACGAGCCGCTGCACCTCGGACGGAACAGCCGGGTTTTCGGTGACCGCCAGCGCCAGCGCCAAGGTCACCGCCCCACGCAGGCCGCCCCACAGGATGGCCAGCCGATAGGGTGCCTGCACCGGGGGAGAGGCGCGTACCAGCGTCAGGAACGGCAACACAAGAAACAGGATCACCGCGCGCGCCACCACGGCTGCGACGATCACCGCCGCCACCAGGCCCAGGTCCGACAGCCGCGCATCCCCGATCAGGCGCGGGATCAGCAGCGCGGCAAGAATGAAGATCAGCGATCCTGCCCAGTGGGCCAGAAGCCCCCAGACCTCGCGCAGCTGACTCCATGCGGTTGGGGGCAGACGGCCCGGTCCGATCAGGTTCAGCGTCATGCCGGCGGTCACCACCGCCACCACGCCCGAAACGCCAAGGCCACGCTCTGCCGCGATGTAGACCAGGTAGGGCAGGGCGATCGAGAGCGTCACCTGCGCCAGGGGGTGGCGCGGAAACATGGCCATCAGCCAGATCGCAATGCGCGCGACGAACCAGCCCAACGCGCCGCCGCCAAGCATCAGCAGCGGGAAACCAATCAGCGCACTGCTCAGCGATGGGTCGGCCACGCCGCGCATGACGATTGTCAGAAACACCCCGAACAGCGCGATCGCCGCGGCATCGTTCAAAAGGCTCTCGCCCTCGACGATGCGGGTCAGCCGCTGCGGGGCGGCGATGTTGCGGAAGATCGCCACCACGGCCGAGGGGTCGGTTGTGGACACGATGGCGCCGATCAGCAGGCAGGCGGCCAGCGACATCCCGGTCAGCGGGAACAGGGCAAAGCCCACGGCCGCGGTCGCCACGGCCACCGCCCCCACTGCCAACAGCAGTATCGGCACCCAATCGTCCAGCATCCGACGCAGGTTCAACCCCAGCGCCACCTCGAACAGCAGCGTGGGAAGGAAGACGTAAAGAAACACGTTCGCCGTGATCGGCAGCGTCGTGATTACCACGGCGACCGGGTTCAACGCATCGGTCAGGTCGGTGATCAGCAAAAAGACCGCCGCAATGCCCACCACGACGCCTACGACAGCCAGAAGCACCGTGTGGGGCAAACGCAACCGCGCGGCCAATGGCTCTGTCAGACCAATGACCACAAAAAGCGAGGCAGCAACAAGGACAAGCGCAATCAGGTCCATGTCTTACGACATACCGTGAAACCCCGCACGGCAGAAGGGCGCTCGCGACGGATTTGCCCAGCGAACGCCGTTTTCTGCACGCTGGCGGTCGCTCACCCGGCGGCGGCGAGCCGGTTGTGCTTGCGCGCGATGAATTCCTTGGCGGTTTCAACTGCGACGGCCGCGTCGCGGCAATAGGCGTCGGCCCCGATGGCGCGGCCGAATTCCTCGTTCAGCGGCGCGCCGCCGACCAGGATGATGTAGTCGTCGCGGATGCCCTTTTCCTTCATCGTGTCGATCACGACCTTCATGTAGGGCATCGTGGTGGTCAGCAGCGCGGACATGCCCAGGATATCGGCCTCTTCCCGTTCCAGCGCTTCCAGGTATTTCTCGACCGCATTGTTGATGCCGAGGTCGACGATCTCGAACCCGGCGCCCTCCATCATCATGCCGACAAGGTTCTTTCCGATGTCGTGGATGTCGCCCTTGACGGTGCCGATGACCATCTTGCCCATCCGCGGCGCACCGGTCGAGACCAGCAGCGGCTTCAGGATCGCCATGCCGCCCTTCATCGCGTTGGCCGCCAGCAGCACCTCGGGCACGAACAGGATGCCGTCGCGGAAGTCGTTGCCGACGATTGTCATCCCGCCGACCAGCGCTTCGGTCAGGATGCGATAGGGTTCCCATCCGCGTTCCAGCAGGATGTTCACCGCTTCCTCGATCTCCTCCCGCATTCCGTCGTACAGGTCGTCGTACATCTGCAGGACCAGCTCGTCGTCGGGCAGCTCCGAAAGGATGATGTCGTCGTCCTCTGTCATCTGGCTCTCCAATCGCTGGCGGGCATAGCCGCCGGTTTGTCGTCCAATGCGCCCGATCCGTTCAGCGGACGCGATGATTTGCGACTTTCGTCGCGTCGCAACCGACACCCGCGCGCGAAGTCGCCGGGTGGTTGCGGATGTTCCTGTTGTGTTCTATTCTGGTGCTATGTTCCAGCCTGACACATCCCGCATCAGCAGCGATCTCCGCCCCGGACGCGGCGCATCCACGAACGCCGCCTCGCGCTTCGACCGGTTGAGCCGCGAAGGGGCGGATGATGGCTGGGATTTGCCCGAGGATCAGCCGCCCCTGCGGACCGAGGTGAGCGAGGAGCGTCTGCGCCGCGCGATCACCCGCAACTCTTCGCCCGACATCGGCTTCGACAGGTCGGTCAACCCGTACCGGGGCTGCGAACACGGCTGCATCTATTGCTACGCGCGTCCCAGCCATGCCTTCCTTGGCTTGTCGCCGGGGCTGGATTTCGAAACCCGCCTTGTGGCCCGCCCCAACGCGGCCGAAGCGCTGGCGGTCGAACTTCGCCGGCCGGGCTACAGGCCCGCACCGCTGGCGCTTGGCACGAACACCGACCCCTATCAACCGATCGACCGCGACCGGCAGATCATGCGGGCAATCCTGCAGGTGCTGCATGACTTCCGCCACCCGGTTACCGTGACCACGAAGGGTGCGCTGATCGAGCGCGACATCGACATTCTGGCCGGCATGGCCGCCGACGGGCTGGCCGCCGTCGGCATCAGCATCACCACGCTGGATCCGGCCGTCGCCCGCGTGATGGAGCCGCGCGTGCCCGCGCCCGCACGCCGCCTGCGCGCCATCGAACGCCTGGCTGCGGCCGGCATCCCGGTGCGGGTCATGGCCTCGCCGATGATTCCCGGCCTGACCGATCACGAGGTCGAGGCGATCCTGACAGCCGCCCGCGACGAAGGGGCCACCAGTGCGAGCATGATCCCGCTGCGCCTGCCGTTGGAGGTGGCACCGCTGTTCCGCGATTGGCTGGCCGAGCATTTCCCCGACCGCGCCGTCCGCGTGATGAAGCTGGTGCGCGAGATGCATGGCGGGCGCGACTACGATCCGGCCTTCGGCACCCGGATGACGGGGCAGGGGGTGCATGCCGACCTGCTGCGCCGCCGGTTCGATCTGGCGTGCAGGCGGCTTGGCCTGTCGCACGGCGGCTTTGCGCTGCGCAGCGACCTGTTTGCCCCGCCGCCACAACCGGGCGATCAGCTGTCGCTGTTCTGACGC
The DNA here is from genome assembly GCA_041687395.1 of Paracoccaceae bacterium. Lineage (GTDB taxonomy): Bacteria > Pseudomonadota > Alphaproteobacteria > Rhodobacterales > Rhodobacteraceae > JAWLCA01. The sequence goes on from JAWLCA010000019.1 coordinate 67,423, forward strand.
CTGCTCACCCACGCCGCCTGCGCCGCTCGCGCGCGGGCGGCGCCTCCCCTCCGGTGCCGTCCGAGGCCGAGGAGAACCCGCCGAGCGCGGCGGTGATCGTCTCCAGTGTCGGACGCGGCCCGCGCGGGCGGGTTTCCAGCGCATTCCGCATCGCGCGCAGGTGCTCGGGCGTCGTGCCGCAGCAGCCGCCGATGATCGTCGCCCCGGAATCGCGCGCCAGCACCGCGTAATCGGCCATCAGCTCGGGCGTGCCGTCGTAGTGGATGTGCCCCTCGTGATACTTCGGGATTCCGGCGTTGCCCTTGGCGATGATCGGCCGTTCGGTCCCTTGCGCGGCGAACCCCAGGATCGTGCGCAGCAGGTCCGATGCGCCCACGCCGCAGTTGGCGCCAAAGGCGATCGGCGGATAGCGCAGCTTTTCCACCAGCTGCACCATCCCGTCCGACGTCAGCCCCATCATCGTCCGGCCCGAGGTGTCGAAACTCATCGTGCCGCACCAGGGCATGCCCGCGCGTTCGGCCGCCTCGGCCGCCGCCTTGTATTCCTCGGCCGCGCTGATGGTTTCCGCCCACAGCACGTCGGCGCCGCCCTCCTTCAGGCCCTCGGCCTGTTCGTGGAACATCTCCACCGCGATCTCGTGGGTCAGGCTGCCCATCGGCGCCATGATCTCGCCCGTGGGGCCCATCGAGCCTGCCACGATCACCGGCCGCCCCGCCGTGTCGGCGATCTCGCGGCCCAGCTCTGCGCCCGCGCGGTTGAACTCGCGCACGCGGCCTTGGGCCTGGTGCAGCTTCAGCCGGCTCGCGTTGCCGCCAAATGTGTTGGTCAGGAACAGGTCCGACCCGGCCTCGACCGCGCCACGATACAGCGTGCGGATCTTCTCGGGCTGCTCGACGTTCCAGAACTCGGGCGCATCGCCCGACTGCAGGCCCATGTTGAACAGATTCGTCCCAGTCGCCCCGTCGGCCATGATCCAGTCCCGCCCGGCAAGCATCCGCGACAGCGCATCCGTCATTCCTGGTCCTTCCCGCATGTCAAAAGGGCAGCCTTCCGGCTGCCCGTTCCAATCTGGATGCCACAAAGCACCACGTGAGGCAAATTCATAATCGGCATGAAAAACATGCGCGAATTCGAACAAATGCCTCAGCCGGCCTCGTTCATCACCTGTTCCTTGGCCAGCGGCAGCAGCGCCGCCATCTTGGCGCGCACGGTCTCGGCATCGGCCAGATCGCCTAGGTCGCCGGAAACCTTGCGCACGACGTCCTCGTGCCCGGCCTCCTCGAAATCGGCCTTCACGACCTCCAGCGCATAGGCGTTCGCCTCGTCGCCCTTCTTGCCCAGAAGTTCTGCGGCCCAAAGGCCAAGAAGCTTGTTCCGGCGCGCGACCGCGCGGAACTGCATCTCCTCGTCATGGGCGAATTTCGCCTCGAACGCGCGTTCGCGATCGTCGAATGTGCTGGACATCAATGCCTCCGTCTGGCCTGCGTGACCCCCCTGATATGCGCTGACCGGCGCTGAACCGCAAGGCCGTGTGCGGCGCTTGCGACGCGGGCGGCCTTGGCATATAGCAGGCGCAGGGCAGGGGGCCGCGTGGCGGTGCCCCGAAACCGCTTTTGCCCCAGATCCGGAGTTTCCATGGCACCACGTCGCACCAAGGTCTACGAAGGCAAGGCCAAGATCCTGTATGAAGGCCCCGAGCCGGGCACCTTCATCCAGTATTTCAAGGATGACGCCACCGCCTTCAACGCCCAGAAAAAGGAAGTGATCGAAGGCAAGGGCGTGCTGAACAACCGGCTGTCGGAATTCTTCATGAACGGCCTGAACAACATCGGCGTGCCGACGCACTTCATCCGCCGCATCAACATGCGTGAGCAGCTGATCCGCCAGGTCGAGATGATCCCGCTGGAAGTGGTCGTGCGCAACTTTGCCGCAGGCTCCATCTCCAAGCGACTGGGCATCGAAGAGGGCACGCCCCTGCCGCGCCCGATCGTGGAATTCTACTACAAGGACGACAAGCTGGGCGACCCGCTGGTATCCGAGGAACACATCATCGCCTTCGGCTGGGCCAGCCAGCAGGATCTGGACGACATGATCGCCCTGGCGCTGCGCGTGAACGATTTCCTGTCGGGCGTGATGATGGGTGTCGGCATCCGTCTGGTCGATTTCAAGATCGAGATCGGGCGCATCTGGGAAAACGATTTCCCGCGCCTCGTCGTCGCCGACGAGATCAGCCCCGATTCCTGCCGCCTGTGGGACGTGAAGACCGGCCGCAAGCTGGACAAGGACGTGTTCCGCCGCGATCTCGGCAGCCTGGCCGATGCCTACACCGAGGTGGCCAAGCGTCTGGGCGTGTTGCAGGAAAACAGCCCGCGCATGGCCCGTCCAAAACTGATTAACTGAGGCAGGGCAGCATGTTGAAGGCGCGTGTTCAAGTGATGTTGAAAGAGGGCGTGCTCGACCCGCAGGGCGAGGCGGTGCGCCACGCCCTCGGCACGCTGGGATTCGACGGCGTGCAGGCGGTGCGGCAGGGCAAGGTGATCGAGCTTGACCTCGACGCCACCGACCGCGCCGCGGCCGAGGCCGAGGTGCGCCAGATGTGCGAGAAGCTTCTGGCGAACACGGTGATCGAACGCTACTCGGTCGAAATTCTCTGACCCGCGCTTGACCTTCCCGCCCGTGCCGGTGCTCATGGGCGCCGGAAAACGGGGGGAAGGCGATGCGCGCGGCGGTTCTCAGGCAGTACAACGCAGATCTGTCGATAGAGGATGTCGCCGATCCGGTGGCGGAACCGGGTGGCGTGGTCCTGCGGGTGCTGGCCTGTGGCGTCTGCCGCTCCGACTGGCATGGCTGGTGCGGCGAACATCCCCGCGTGAAGCCCGGCCAGATCGGCGGCCACGAATATTGCGGCGAGGTGGTGGAGGTCGGCGCCGGTGCGCCGTGGAAGCCGGGCGATGTGGTCGTGGCCCCCTTCATCCTCGCCTGTGGCACCTGCCCGACCTGTCAAAGCGGCCAAGGCCACACCTGCCCCAGCCAGCGCCTTCCGGGCTTTGTCGAACCCGGCGCCTTTGCCGAATATGTGGCTGTTCCCTTTGCCCAGAACCTTGCGCGTCTGCCCGAAAGCCTGTCGCCTACGGTCGCGGCGGGCCTTGGCTGCCGCGTCACCACCGCCTGGCACGCGTTGACTGGCCGCGCGGCCCTGGCGCCCGGCGAATGGCTGGCCGTTCACGGGACGGGCGGCATCGGGCTGGCCTGCCTGATCCTTGGTCGGGCGATGGGCGCCCGGGTCGTCGTGGTGGACGTGGTGCCCGAAAAGCTGACCCATGCGCTCAGTCTGGGGGCCGAGGCTGCGATGGACGCTCGCGACGGCGACACGGCGGCAAGGATTGTCGAGATCACCGGCGGCGGCGCCCATGTCAGCGTCGAGGCGCTGGGGATCGAGGTCACGACCAACGCCTCGATCCGCTGCCTGCGCCCGTTGGGCCGGCACGTACAGGTCGGCATGCCGGTGGGCCACACCGCGCAGATGCGGATCGACATGAACACGGTCTACATGAAGAACCTCGCGCTGTTCGGCACGCGCGGGATGCCGTCCTGGCGCTTCCCCTCGCTGCTGGCGCTGGTCGATTCCGGCCGGGTGGACATGGCCCCCCTGATCGCCCGCGAGATCGGCCTGTCGGGGGTGTCAGAGGAGCTGCGCGCCTTCAACGGCCCAACGGCGCCCGGCGTGGCGGTGGTGACGGATTTCGCCGCCTAGGGGCTGTGCACGGTTAAAATCCGGTAAAGAAAAAATCGGAAAGTCTACATTTTCAATGGCTTGATATTTTGTGCACGCGTGCACAGCCGTGCACACGCCACCCCTCAGGCGTCCAGGTCCACCCAAAGCGGCACATGATCCGACGGCTTCTCCCAGGCCCGAACCGCCGCCTCGATATGGCAGTCCCGCAGCAGATCCGCCGCCTGCGGGGACAGCAGGGCATGGTCGATCCGGATGCCGTCGTTCCGCTCATAAGCGCCCGCCTGATAGTCCCAGAACGTGTAATGCCCTGGCCCCCGATGCCGCGCCCGGAACGCCTCGGTGAAGCCCAGATGCACGATCCGCCGAAACGCCGCCCGGCTCTCGGGCAGGAACAGCGCATCCTCCTTCCAAGCCTCCGGCCGCGCCGCATCCTCGGCCTGCGGGATCACGTTGTAATCCCCCGCCATCACCACCGGCTCCTCGGTCGCCAGCAAAGCACGCGCCCGCGCCTCCAGCCGCGCCATCCACGCCAGCTTGTAGTCGAACTTCGGCCCCGGCGCCGGGTTGCCGTTCGGCAGATACAGTCCGCAGACCCGCACCGGCCGCGCGCCGATCACTGTCGCCTCGATCCACCGCGCCTGTTCGTCGGCATCATCGCCGGGCAAACCACGCGCCACATCTTCCAGAGGCAGCCGGGACAGGATGGCGACCCCGTTGAAGCCCTTCTGCCCGTGCGTCTCGACCGTGTAGCCGCGTTCCTCGATCACCTCGCGCGGGAACCTCTCGTCGACAGACTTGATCTCCTGCAGCAGCGCCACATCCGGCCGGCTCTCCTCAAGCCAGCGCAGCAGCACGTCGATCCGCGCCTTGACGCCATTTATGTTGAATGTGGCGATCTTCATCCGGCCCCTCCGTCGCCCCCTGTTAGGCTGCGGGCACGGTCGGGGCAAGCGTCACATCGAGAAGCTGACCCCGCAGCCGCAGGACGAGGCCGCGTTCGGATTCTCGATCACGAACCGCGCGCCGATCAGTTCCTCGGAGAAGTCGATGACTGCGTTCTGAAGAAAGGGCAGGGACACGCTGTCCACCAGCACCTTCTGCCCGTCCTTCTCCAGCACCAGATCATCCTCGGCCGGCTCGTCCAGCCGGATGTCATACTGGAACCCGGAACAGCCGCCACCCTCGACAGCGACGCGCAGGGCGCGAGGCTTGGCCGAGGCGTCATTGATCTCTGCCAGACGGGCAAAGGCCCGGTCGGTCACCTTGGGGGGAAGGTTCAGGTTCATCCGGATCATCCGTTTCGTTCTGGGTCACTTTGAAATATAAGCCCGCACAGGCAGACCGACAAGAACAGGACCAGAATGCAGGCCCCCTACGCGTCCGATCCCGCGCTAAGCCGCGGCCGGCTTCACGCCGAACGGCTCAGCACCTTTCGCAGCCCGTTCCAGCGCGACCGGGACCGGATCATCCATTCCAGCGCCTTTCGTCGCCTGAAGCACAAGACGCAGGTCTTTGTCGAGCATGAGGGCGACTATTACCGCACCCGCCTGACCCATTCGATCGAGGTCGCGCAGGTCGCCCGCACCATCGCCGGCGTGCTGGGCCTGAACACCGACCTGGCAGAGGCGGTGGCACTGGCCCACGACCTGGGCCACACCCCCTTCGGGCATACCGGCGAGGATGCGTTGTCAGCATTGATGGCCCCGTATGGCGGCTTCGATCATAATGCCCAGGCGATCCGTATCGTCACCCGTCTGGAGCGGCACTATGCCGAATTCGACGGGCTGAACCTGACCTGGGAAACGCTGGAGGGGCTGGCGAAGCACAACGGCCCCGTGACCGGCGACCTGCCGTATGCGCTGGCCGAATACAACGCCCGCCACGATCTGGAGTTGCACACCCACGCCAGCGCCGAGGCGCAGGTTGCGGCCATTGCCGACGACGTGGCCTATTCCCACCACGACCTGCACGACGGCCTGCGGTCGGGGCTGTTCACCGAGGAGGACCTGATGGACCTGCCCGTGACCGGCCCCGCCTTTGCCGAAGTCGACCGGCTTTATCCTGGCCTCGACCCGATGCGGCGGCGGCACGAGGCCCTACGTCGCGTCTTTGGCGTGATGGTCGAGGACGTGCTGGCCGTCGCCCGCACTCGCCTCGAAAGCGCGCAGCCCCAATCGGCCGACGACATCCGCGAGATGGGGACCACGATCATCCGGTTTTCCAAGAAGCTGTACATGGAGCTGAAATCGATCCGGTCATTCCTGTTCCACCGCATGTATCGCGCCCCCGCGGTGATGGAGATGCGGGCGGGCGTGACCCGGATGGTCGAGGAGTTGTTCCCGCATTTCATGCAGCATCCGGATCAGTTGCCGCAGGATTGGCGCGCGGATGTCGAGGCGGCGAGGACCGAGACGGAACTCGCGCGGATCGTGGCTGATTACGTTGCCGGGATGACCGACCGCTTTGCCATACAGGAGCATGCGCGTATCTTCGGCGGGCCGTTGCATGACGGCGTCGCGGGACGCTGATTAGCTGTCCAGCCCCGTCGCCTGCAGCGCGCGATGTGCAAAGGCCGCGGCCAGTGGGCCCAGGGCCTCAGCCTCTGCCGAAGCCGCGCTGCCGGCGCGCGCGCGGTCGGCGATGCCCACGAAGATGACTGCGAAGCGGAACAATGCAAATGCCACGTGGAACGGTTGCAGAGCGGCTGTCGGGCGGGCGGTGGCGTAGTAATACGCGATGAATTCGGCCCGCGAGGGGATGCCGAGGGCGTGGTGGTCCAGCCCCAGGATACCACCGTATTCTGCTGGCGCGGAATGCCAGGGCATCACGCAGAACCCCAGATCAGCCAGCGGATGCCCCAGCGTCGCCAATTCCCAGTCGAGTACGGCGATTACCTCTGGCTCGGTCGGATGGAACATCAGGTTACCAAGCCGGAAATCGCCATGCGCAATGGCGCTGTCGCCGTCATCGGGGGGCATGTTGGCGGGCAGCCAGTCCAGCAGGCGATCCAGTGCCGCGATCCGCGGGCCGGGAGAATCGCGATACTGGCGGCTCCAGCGGGCGATCTGGCGCTCGAAATAGTTACCCGGCCGACCGAAGTCGGCGAGACCGACCTGATCCGGCACGACCCGGTGCAGCGCGGCGAGCGTTTCGGCCATTGCCAGATAGATGGCGTGTCGATCCTTCGGCGGAAGGCCGGGCAAGGAAGCGTCGGCAAACACCCTGCCATCGAGCCTGTCCATGACGTAGAAAGGTGTGCCCAGTACTTGCTGGTCTTCCTCAAGTCGCAATGCGCGGGGCACCGGAACCGGCGTACTGGCAAGGGCGGAAAGCACTCGAAATTCCCGCTCAACCGCATGGGCGCCCGGCAGGATCGGCCCTTCCGGTTTCTTGCGAAGCACCAGCCGCCGGTCGCCCCAGTCGAGGAAGAAGGTCGGGTTCGACTGACCGCCCGAGATCGGCTCAAACCGCAACGCGGCACCCGGCTCCGGGAAATGATTCTGCAACCAGCGCCCGAGTGCGTGACGGTCCAGGTTGGGGGTCATAAAGCGCCCGCGACCGGCCAGTGCCAGAAATCGGACCCTTCCGCCTTCAGATGGCGGTCCAGAACCATCTTGTGCACCTCGTCCGCGCCGTCGACCAGCCGCGCCTGTCGGGCGTAGCGGTAGATCCATTCCAGCACGGTGTCGGTGGAATAGCCGCGCGCGCCATTGATCTGGATCGCGGTATCGGCCGCCCGGTGCAGCAGGTTGGCCACATGCACCTTGGCCATGCTGATCTCCTTGCGCGCAAAACTCCCCTGATCCAGCGCCCAGGCGGCCTTCATCACCAGCAGCCGCCCGACCTCGATCTGCATGGCGAGATCGCCCAGCATCATGCGGATGCTCTCGCGTTCGGCCAACCGCTCGCCAAAGGCGCTGCGCGTTTCAGCGTAGTCGCGCGCGATCTCCACGCAGCGTTTCGACAGGCCGAGCCAGCGCATGCAATGCGTCAGCCGTGCAGGACCAAGCCGCATCTGGGTGAGCTTCAGCCCCAGCCCTTCGCCCAGAAGCACGTTCTCGGCCGGGATCTCCAGCCCGTCGAAAACCAGTTCGCAATGCCCGCCATGTTCCTCCGGCCCCATGATCGGGATGCGGCGCTCGATCCGCCAGCCGGGTTGGTCGCGGTCGAACAGGAAAGCGGTCAGACCGCGCCGGGAGTCGTCGGACGTCCGGGCAATCAGGATGAAGTGCTGCGCGGCCTCGGCCCCAGTGATGAACCACTTCCGCCCCTCGATTACATAGCTGTCGCCCCGGCGCGTCCCGGTGGTCAGCATCATTGATGGGTCCGATCCACTGCCGGGCGCAGGCTCGGTCATCGCAAAGGCCGACCGCACGCGCCCCTCGACGATCGGGCGCAGCCAGCGGTCGCGCTGTTCGGGCGTTCCCGCCTTTTCCAGCACCATCATGTTGCCGTCGTCGGGCGCGGCGGAGTTGAACACCACCGGGCCGAAGATCGAACGGTTCATCGCCTCGTAGCAGACCGCCATGCCGACCTTGTTCAGTCCTTGGCCACCGGACTCGGGCGACAGTTGCAGGCACCACAGGCCCTCCGCGCGGGCCTTCTGGCGCAGCATCTCCAAGGGAGCCTCATCGATATTGCCGTGTGCGTCCCAGTTGGCGCGGTCGGCTTCTACCGGCAGGATCTCGCGATCGACGAAATCGGCGATGCGGGCGCGGAACCCCTCGACGCGCGGTGTAATGGTAAAATCCATCAGGCCCCCTAAAGCGACGAAACCATATGGCCGCCGTCAACGACGATCTCGGTTCCGGTGATGTAGCGCCCCGCATCTGAGCACAGCAGCAAGAGCGGCGCATCGAGATCCCGCATCTGACCGAGGCGCCGCTGCGGAATTCGGCGGATCAGCGCCTGCCCGGATTCGGTAGCAAAGAATGTGCGGTTGAGGTCGGTCTCAATGTAGCCCGGGCAGAGCGCGTTGACGCGGATGCCGAACCGTGCCCATTCCAGCGCCAGCGCGCGCGACAGTTGCACCAGCCCGGCCTTTGATGCGGCATACGCAGACACATGCCCGGCCACCCGCAGCCCCAGGATGGACGCCACGTTGACGATCGCACCTCCGCCCGCCTCGCGCATCGCGGGGGCGACCGCCTTGGCGACATGGAACGCGCCCTTCAGGTTTGTATCGATGATCCGGTCGATCGTAGCGGTGTCGTGGTCCAGCGCGGAGGCCGAGGTTGAGATGCCGGCATTGTTGATGACGATATCAAAGCGCCGTCCCGCAAGCGCTGTCTGCACCGAGTCTGCGTCCGACACATCCATGACCAGCGGGTCGGCCAGCCCGCCCTCGTTGGCAATGTGGTCGCAGACGGAACGCACGGCCTCTTCGCGGCGGGCCGCGGCAGTGACCGCCACGCCATGGCGGGCAAGCAACTCGGCGAAATGCGCGCCAAGGCCCGAGGAGGCGCCGGTGACGAGCGCCGCCTTGCCGTTCAGATCGGCCCAAGTCGGATCAGCCGTCGTTCGGTTCATCTGTCTAGCCCGTCCCCATGCGTCTGCCCGCGGATGCTTGGCCCCCGCCGCGCTGAAGTCAAGCCGACGCCCTCAGCCCACGTCCCAGACCGTCGCCTCGGCCCCCGGCACCAGCGAGCCCTCGACACCCGCGCGAATACCGGCAGCATTGCCCTCATCGGTGTCGATGTGCATCTCGGTAAAGGCGCCGGGCTGAACTCGGATCAGCGTGCGGCCAAAGGTCAACTCGCGCGGCGTGCCCTGAATCCGCACGTTCACAAGTTGGCGGTCTTGCAGGCCCATTGCCGCCGCATCCTCCGGGTTGATGTGGATGTGCCGCGCGGCGACGATAATACCATCGGTCTCGAAGTCGCCGGCCGGGCCGATTATCCGGATCTTCGGTGTACCATCCAGCGCACCGCTGTCCCGCACCGGCGGGTCAATGCCAAGCGACATTGCATCTGTCCGCGATACTTCGATCTGGGTGTGAGGGCGCAGTGGACCCAGGATGGCAACGTGATCGAAGCGCCCCTTCGGCCCCTCGATCGCGACGCGTTCCGCGGCACACCAATTCCCGGGCTGGCGAAGTGGGCGTTCCTCGGTCAACTGGTAGCCCGGCCCGAAAAGCGCCTCCACGGCGTCCGCCGACAGATGGACATGCCGCCCCGAGACCGCCACTGGTATCCCGCGTGGGTCCGTCATCACCTCGTTCCTTTCCGTGTCATCGCTGCCCGCCCGCTGATTTGCAGCAGGATGCAAGCGATGGGGACCAAGCCGACGAGCGACAAGAACCCACCATCGTGACCATGCAATTGTTCGCCATCATCATTGTGCTGTGTAGGCGCCATCGACCAGGTGGTAGCTGCCATTGACGAAACTTGCGCGCTCAGACAGCAGGAAGCAGACGAGGGCAGAGACCTCCTCCGGTTCTCCGATGCGGCCGATCGGATGCATCCCGGCCAGTCCGTCCAGCATCTCATCGCTCAGGTTCTTCGTCAGCAGCGGCGTGGCGATGAAGCCGGGACCAACGGCGTTCACACGCACGCCCTGGGATGCATATTCGATGGCAGCAGACCGGGTCAGGCCAAGCAGTCCGTGCTTGGCCGCCGAGTAGGCCGACGAGTTGGAGAAGCCGACGCTGCCCAGGATCGAGGCCATGTTGACGATCGCGCCGCCGCCCGCGCGCAGCATCGCGGGGATCTGGTGGCGCATGCCGTAGAAGACGCCGTTCAGGTTGATGTCGATAACCTGTCGCCATCCGTCGACCGGGTACTCTCCGCTCGGCGCCTGCGGACCGCCGATGCCGGCATTGTTCACCGCCATGTGCAACGCCCCGCCCTTGTCTTCGGCAAGCGCAACGAGGCGCTCCATCGCTGCAGGATCGGCAACATCGTCGGCCGAGGCATCGGCCTTGCCGCCCGCCGTGCGGATTTCGTCAGCCACGCGGCCGGCCGCATCGCGGTCGATGTCGCTGACAATGACATGCGCACCCGACCGTCCCAGTTCGCGCGCAATTTCGGCGCCGATGCCGGACCCGGCGCCGGTGACGATGGCGGTCCTTCCGTTGAACGAGAAACTGACGTCGCTCATGGCCTGTCCTTTCTGATTTCCGGGCAGTATCCGCCCCACAATATTTTTTCCTATGCCCCGATGATCTATGCCAGCCGCACCTGGATGTGAACCTCTGCAAACACCGCGCCGTCGGCGGCTGGCTCGGCAAAGGCCGAACCTCGGCTGAGCGGATTATTGCGCGATTTCGTGACGCCGCGATCACGGCGCCTTGAGGCCGCTTGCGTTGGTCGGCCTGCACCACCACCTCAATCACAGGCGCGGGCGAGTACACGACCTGCGTAGCCTTGGGGCGCGCGATGCGCTCCGGACAAAGGAGAACAGTGATGAAGACAGGTAAAGCAATTCTCGCGTCGGCCTCGATCATGGCCGCAGTCGCCGCATCACCGGCGCTTGCCGGCGGATTGGCAGACCCGGTGGTGGAGCCGGCGCTTCAACCAGTGGCTGCAGCGCCCGTGGCGCGCGCGAACGGCAACTGGGGCGGCTTCTACGCTGGTGGCCAGCTTGGCTATGGCACCGGGGACGCTGATGGTGACGATTTCGACGGTGGTCTGCTTGGCGCGCATGTGGGTTACAACTTCGACCTTGGCGGCTACGTGCTGGGCGTCGAACTGGACGGCGATCTCGGCAAGCTCGAACTTGACAGCGGCTTTGGGGAAATCGATCAAGTCATCCGGCTGAAGGGCCGGGCTGGTGTCGATCTGGGCCAGACGATGCTCTATGGTACAGCAGGTGTTGCCCGCGCGCGTGTGGACACAGGGGGCGGCTCGTTGCGCGACAACGGCTACTTTGGCGGCGTCGGCGTTGATTATGCGGTGACCGATAGCGTCATTGTTGGGGGTGAGTTGCTGTACCATCAGTTTGATGATTTCGACGGTACTGGCGTGGACGCCGATGCGACGTCACTGCGGGCGAAGGTTTCGTTCCGCTTCTGAGTTTCTCGAACCGAAAAGCTCTCGACGGGCGGTGCAATGCACCGCCCGTTATGCTTTCCAGCCCACGCTACTGAATTCTTGCACCACCGTTTCCACCGTCATTACGTCCTCTCTCGTGCAGTCGAACTGACCAACCTGAACGCGGATCACGAAGCGGCCCTCGTGGCGTGACTGTGTCAGATAGACGCGCCCGTCGTCGTTGATGCGCGTCAGCAAGGCCTCGGTCGCCGCATCGCCGCCTTCCATTGCAAAGCTGAAAAGCGACAGTCGCGGCTCGGTGATGATGCTGATGCCGGGCAGCGCCGCCAGTCTGTCGCGCAACTCGGCGGCCCAGGCAACGTGGTTCCGGATGCGCGCGCGCAGCCCCTCCAGCCCATAGGCGCGCAGGGTAAACCACAGCTTCAGCGCCCGGAACCGACGGCCAAGCGGCAGCGTCCATTCGTTGAAATTCACGATCTCGGATTGCCCCAGCGTCTGCAGATAATCGGGACGCAGGCCAAGGGTGCGAACCTGCGGCGTGGCGTCAGCAAGAAATTGTACCGCGCAGTCGAACTGTGCACCCAGCCATTTGTGCGGATTGAAAACGATGCTGTCGGCGCCATCGATCCCGTCCCAAAGCCTGCGAAACTCCGGGCAGATCATCGCGGACCCCGCCCATGCCGCATCGACATGAGTGTAGAGGCCATGGCGCCGCGCGACCTCTAGCGCAGGGCGAAGCCGGTCGATCGCGCCGACCGAGGTGCCGCCGACACAGAGGATCAGCCCGGCGGGACGGTACCCCGCAGCAACATCGGCCGTAATCGCGGCGTCCAGCGCGACAGCGTCGATCGACAGATCGGCGTCGGTCGCCACCTTCACCAGGTTGGCCTGCCCGATCCCGGCCACGCGCACCGCCTTGTCGACCGAAGAATGGGTCTGGTTCGAGGCATAGATGCGAAGGCGAGGGCCACCCGACAGGCCCTCCTGCAAGCCCTCCCAGTCCAGCGCCCGCTCGCGCATCGTCAGCACCGCGGCCAGCGTCGCGGTCGAGGCGCTGTCGTGGATCGTACCTGTGAAGTGCTGCCCCAGTCCCAGCGCCTCGCGCAGCCAGACCATCATCACCTGCTCGACCTCGGTCGCTGCCGGGGAGGTTTGCCAAAGCATCGCCTGCGCTGCGATCGCGTTCGCCAGTTGCTCGGCCAGCATCGAGGCGGGCGCGGCATTGGCCGGGAAATAGGCGAAAAAACGCGGATGCTGCCAATGCGTCATCCCGTCGGGGATCAGCCGTTCGAAATCGGCAAAGATCGCCTCGATCGGCTCGGCCTGCTCGGGCGGTGTGGCGGGAAGGCGGGCCGATATCTCGCCCGGCGCTGTCTGCGCGCGTACCGGACGGTCGCGGAGGGTGGAGTGATACTCATGCGCCCAGTCGGCCGCCACCTTCGACCAGTGTCTCAGATCATCGTGATTCATCCAACCCTCCGTCGCGGCGCGACAGTCGCACCGGGCGGGGGGGTGGTGCAAGTTTCGCTTGCCTCGACCACGGGCAGGCGCGATAGATGCGGCATGAGAACGCGCCGCACCATTGCCACCTGCTGCATTACCGGCTGACACCGTCAGGCGGGCCGTTCTTCTGTCTTCACACCGGAACGATGCAGCCCGCCGGCAAGGCCCGAGGGGGACCATGACCGAGATCAGGCTGACCAATACCCGCACCCGCCGGAAAGAGGTCTTTGAACCGATCGACCCGAAGAACGTGCGGATGTATGTCTGCGGCCCCACGGTCTACGACCGGGCGCACTTGGGCAATGCCCGCCCCGTGGTCGTGTTCGACGTGCTGTACCGGCTGCTGCGCCACGTTTACGGGCCGGACCACGTGACCTATGTGCGCAACTTCACCGACGTGGACGACAAGATCAACGCCAAGGCGGCCGAGACGGGCCGCCCGATCCGAGAGATCACGGACGAGACGATCCGCTGGTATCATGAGGACATGGATGCGCTGGGTGCCTTGCGCCCGACGCACGAGCCGCGCGCTACGGAATGGATCGGCGCGATGATCGGCATGATCGCGGACCTGATCGAAAAGGGTCACGCCTATGCGGCCGAGGGGCATGTCTTGTTCGACGTGCGCTCCTACGCCGACTACGGCAAGCTGTCGGGCCGCAGCCTCGACGACATGATCGCCGGCGCCCGGGTGGAGGTCGCACCGTTCAAGCGCGACCCGATGGACTTCGTGCTCTGGAAGCCCTCTACCGGCGACCAGCCGGGCTGGGACAGCCCGTGGGGCCATGGTCGGCCCGGCTGGCATATCGAATGCTCCGCCATGGCCCATGAACTGCTGGGGGAGACCTTCGACATCCACGCCGGCGGCATCGACCTGCAGTTCCCCCACCATGAGAACGAGATCGCCCAAAGCCGCTGCGCCCACCCAGAGGGAGGCTTCGCCCGCTACTGGCTGCACAACGAGATGTTGCAGGTGGAGGGGAAGAAGATGTCCAAGAGCTTGGGCAACTTCTTCACGGTGCGGGATCTGCTGGACCAGGGTATCCCGGGCGAGGTGATCCGGTTCGTGATGTTGCAGACGCATTATTCGAAGCCGATGGATTGGACGGCGGAGAAGGCGCGGCAGGCCCACGCGACGCTCAGGAAGTGGAGGGCGCAGACAAGTGGCGTGGCGTGCGGACATCCATACTCGGCGGTTGAATCGGCCCTGGCGGACGATCTGAACACTGCGGGTGCAATTGCTGAGTTGCATCAGCTTTCGCACGCATCGGATCAGCCGACACTTCTGGCTTCTGCACAACTCTTGGGGCTGCTGACACCTGAACTCTCTGGCTGGGAAGGGAGTTCCCTCGTGTCAGGTGCCGATCTGTCGCTGCTAGATGACCTGGCTCATATCCTGCATAAGGAGCGTGAAACGGCATTGGCGACAAAAGACTTTGCTGAGGTTGATCGTCTGAAGCGCGGGCTCGTGGAGGCAGGAGTGGAGGTGCGCATTTCCAAGACTGGCGTCGAACTTCTGCCCACAGATGAATTTGACTTTCGCAAGATCGAGGCACTTAGATGACCCCGGAGCGCCTGTACCTCTACGACACCACGCTCCGCGACGGGCAGCAGACGCAGGGCGTGCAGTTCTCGACAGTCGAGAAGGTCGAAATCGCGCAGATGCTCGACGCACTGGGTGTCGATTACATCGAGGGCGGATGGCCCGGAGCCAACCCGACCGACAGCGATTTTTTCGCTCAGGCTCCGCTGACGCGGGCGCGGATGACGGCCTTTGGCATGACCAAGCGCGCCGGGCGCTCGGCGGCGAACGACGATGTGCTGGCGGCGGTGACGAATGCCGGAACGGGCACGGTCTGCCTGGTCGGAAAGGCGCATCCGTTTCATGTTACAGCCGCGCTGGGCATTTCGCTTGACGAAAACCTCGAGTGTGTCCGCGCCTCGGTCGCGCATCTGGTGGGCCTGGGACGCGAGGCGATCTTTGACGCCGAGCACTTTTTCGATGGCTGGAGAGCCGACCCGGACTATGCGCTGGCCTGTCTGACCGCCGCGCTGGACGCGGGTGCGCGGTGGGTGGTGCTGTGCGACACCAATGGCGGCACGCTGCCGGGTCAGATCGGCGCGGTAACAGCGCAAGTGATCGCAAGTGGCGTGCCCGGGGATCGGCTCGGCATCCATACCCACAATGACACCGAGACAGCCGTGGCCGGAAGCCTTGCCGCGGTCGAGGCGGGCGCGCGTCAGGTGCAGGGCACCTTGAACGGCCTGGGAGAGCGCTGTGGCAATGCCAACCTGACCTCTCTGGTCCCGACGCTGCTGCTGAAGGAACCATGGGTGACCCGGTTCGACATCGGGGTCAGCCTGGACGCCCTGGCGGGGCTGACGCGGATGTCGCGGCGGCTGGACGACATCCTGAACCGCGTGCCTCTGCGCAGTGCGCCCTACGTCGGCGCCAGCGCCTTTGCGCACAAGGCGGGGCTGCACGCCAGCGCGATCCTGAAGGATCCGGCAACCTATGAGCATGTCGATCCCGGCGTCGTCGGCAATGCACGCATCATCCCGATGAGTAATCAGGCGGGCCAGTCGAATCTGCGCGCGCGACTGGCGGCGGCGGGGATCGAGGTGTCGCCGGGAGATCCCCGCCTTGCCGGGATCCTTGAACGGATCAAGGCGAGCGAGGATCAGGGTTACGCCTATGACAGCGCGCAGGCGTCGTTCGAGTTGCTGGCGCGACGCGAACTCGGCCTGATGCCCGAGTTCTTCGAGGTGAAGCGCTACCGGGTCACGGTGGAGCGGCGCAAGAACAAGTATGACCGGATGGTCAGCCTGTCCGAGGCGGTGGTTGTGGTGAAGTTGGGTGGGCGCAAGGTTCTGTCGGTCTCGGAATCGATGGACGAGAGCGGATCGGACCGTGGCCCCGTGAACGCGCTGGCCAAGGCGCTGGCGAAGGACTTGGGCCCATATCAGGCGCTGATCGACGACATGAAGCTTGTGGATTTCAAGGTGCGCATCACCCAGGGCGGTACCGAGGCCGTGACCCGCGTGATCATCGACAGCGAAGACGGGCAGGGGCGGCGCTGGTCCACTGTCGGCGTTTCGCCGAACATCGTCGATGCCAGTTTCGAGGCGTTGCTGGATGCGATCAACTGGAAGCTGGTTCGCGACGGGGCAGCGGTGGCATGAGTGCCTTCTTCGAGGTTTACGGGGAACTTGAGCGGGAGGGTCCAGGGGACCGCGAGAGCCTCGACTGGGCGGTTGGCGTGGCGCGATCGCCCGCAGACGCGGTGATACTGGATGCGGGATGCGGATCGGGCGCGGACATTCCGGGTCTTCTTGCACATGCTCCTGACGGGCGCGTCGTGGCGGTCGATCTGCATGCGCCTTTCATCGAGCGTATCCGCAGTGCACATGGCCAAGATCCCCGTGTTCGGGCCGAGGTCGGCGACATGACCGATCCGCCGGGAGGCCCGTTCGATCTGATCTGGTCGGCGGGTGCGATCTATTTTCCGGGTGTCGCGGCCGGGCTGCGGGCCTGGCGGCAGCATCTGGCACCGGGCGGGCGCGTGGCGTTCTCTCAGGTCGCCTGGGTCGTGCCGGCACCCTCGGATACGGCGCGCGAATTCTGGATGGCCGAGTATCCTGAGATGACAGATCGCAAAGGGGTGTTGGCTCAGGTTGCCGAAGCCAATTACCGCGTACTGGCCGACAGATGGCTGCCACAGGCGGCATGGGCAGCCTATTATGCCCCGCTGCAGGCGCGGTTGCGGCGCCTGCGCCCCGGTGCGGATGCAGACCTGGCCGAGGTTCTGGACCAGGCCGAACGCGAAGTCGCGTGCTGGCGCGCGCGCGGGACGGAGTATGGCTACCTGCAGGTCGTGGCGGAACCGGCATGAGCCTTGCTGCCTGCGCTGCGCTGGTTGAACGGGGCGACCCTGACCGCTTTCTGGCCACGATGGCAGCGCCGCCCGCCGCACGGACGAAGCTGTTTCCGCTCTATGCCTTCAACCTGGAGGTGGCGCGCGCGCCTTGGGTCACGCAGGAGCCGTTGATTGCGGAGATGCGCCTGCAGTGGTGGCGCGATGCGCTGGACGAGATCGGCGGCGCGGAGCCGGTCCGCGCCCATGAGGTGACGACCCCGCTTGCGCAGGAACTGCGGGAGGCGGCGGTGCCGGTCACACCGCTGGACGGGCTGGTGGCGGCACGGCGCTGGGACATCGCGGGTGAACCGTTCCCGGATGAAGGTGCGCTGTGGGATCACCTCGATGCGACGGCGGGAACCCTGATGTGGGCCGCTACACGCCTGCTGGGCGGTGCGGATGAGCAGACGGTGCGCGCTGCCGGTCAGGCGGCCGGGCTTGCCGCATGGCTGGTCGCGGTCCCAGAGTTGACGGCGCGGGGTCGGCATCCATTGCCGGACCAATCGCCCGATGCGATCCACCGGCTGGCAGAAGAGGGTCTTGCGCGGTTGGCGCAGGCGCGTGCGGGCCGCTCTGGCGTCCCGCGCCCGGCGGTGCCGGCGCTGCTGGCGGGATGGCGAAGCGCCCCGATCCTTGCCATGGCGACCCGGCAGCCGGAACGGGTGGTTGCCGGTGGGCTTGTTCAGTCGGAATTCGCGCGACGGGGATCGCTGTTGTGGCGCGCAGCGACGGGGCGCTGGTAAGTCAGGTCTGCGGCACCTGCCGCCAGCGCGCTTCAAGCTGCTCGATCGCGGCTATGCGCTCTTCGGTTTTCGGATGGCTCATCAGCCAGACGGGCATGCCGCCGCCCATGCCGGTCAGATCGTTCAGTTTTCGGAACAGGGACTTCTGCGGTCCGGTGCCGATTCCTGCCTTGACCAGAAGTGCCGAGGCATAGGCATCGGCTTCATACTCATCCTGACGGCTTAGCCGGGCGGCAAGGAGCGAAGTGAGCATGTTGGCGATCCAGATGCCCACACCGGGCAGAAACCGGTTCAAAACCGCTGCCAGCGCGACCCTGATCGCGTTCTGGCCCGAAAAGTCGATCATCCGTCGGCGCGTGTGTCCCAGTGCCACATGCCCCAGTTCGTGGGCGATGACGCTGCCCAGCTCTTCGGCCGTGACCTCGCCCTCGCGGAACTTTCGGTAGAAGCCCCGCGTCAGGAAGATGCGCCCGTCAGGCGCGGCCAGGCCATTCACCGGATCGACCTCGTAGAGGTGAACCTTGATGGCATCGAGCCCAAGCGCCCGCGCCATCCGGTCGGTGACGCGCCGGATCTCTCGGTCGGCGAGGATGGTCGAGCGCGTGTCCAGTTCGCGTGACGTCCGCCAGACCGAGAAGCGGTACATTACGTAGGCATATGCGATCGCCAGCAGGATCGGCGTGAGCTTCAACATGCGCAGAATATGGGGCCTGCCTGCCGTCCGGGCAATGGCCCATCAGGCTTCCTTTGGCCGCAGGGCGAGCCAGATCAGCGCACCGCCGGCCAGAACCAGGAAAGGCAGCATCGCCAGGTTGACCGCCTGCCAGCCCTCCTGCACCGACCCGCCACTGCAGTTCATCAAGCCACCCGAACTGAACGAGGCAAAAGAAACGCCGCCGAACACGATCAGGTCATTCAGTCCCTGCATCCGCCCACGCTCGTGCGGCGCGTGGGCGCCGGCCAGCATCGTCGTGGCCCCGATGAAGCCGAAGTTCCAGCCCACCCCCAGCAGAACGAGGGCGAGGAAGAAATGCTCCAGCTCCACGCCTGTAAGGGCCACCGCGCCCGCCATGGCAAGGATCAGAAGGCCAGTGCCAACAATGCGCTCCACCCCGAACCGCGCGATCAGGTGGCCAGTGAAGAAGGATGGCAGATACATCGCCAGAACATGCGCGGAAACGATATCGGCCGCATTTCCGGTGGTGAATCCGCAGCCGACGACGGCGAGCGGCGACGACGTCATCACAAGGTTCATCAACGCGTACGAGACGGTGGCGCAGATCACCGCCACAGCGATCACTGGCGTGCGCAGCAATTCACCGCGGCTGCGACCCTTCGGCGCATCCTCGGACGGCACGGGCGGACGCGGAATGTCGAGAAGCGCAAAGAGCCAAACACCAATGAAATTCAGCGCGATCACAGCAAGGTAGGTGCCGAAGAACGGGATGACCATCGCATCGGCGGTCACCTTGACCAATTGGGGGCCGACCACCGCCGACAGCAAGCCACCGGCCATCACGTAGGAGATTGCCTTGGGCCGGAACTCCTCAGTCGCGGTATCGGCGGCGGCGAAGCGGTAGAAGCCCTGCGCCGACATGTAGATGCCGGAAAAGAGCGCGCCGAGGCAGAACAGAGGAAACGAAGCGATGATCAGGCCCCATGCGCCGATCGCGCCGCCAAGCGCGCCACCGAGAGCGCCCAAGGCAAATCCCGCCCGCCGACCGTAGCGTTGCATGAAGGCCGAGATCGGCGTCGCGGTCAGCATCGAGCCGATGACCATCATCGAGATCGGCAGCGTTGCCCAACACGCGTTGCTTGCCAGCGATTGGCCAGCCAACCCCGCTATGGTGAAAATCATCGGCATCTGCGCGCCAAGGATCGCCTGTGCGGCAACAAGCACGATCACGTTGCGACGGGTCCGGGTGTCGCGGGACTGGGGGAGGGCAGTTTCAACCATGCGGTTCCCCTACCGCCGGCCGAGGGGCTTGGAAAGAGGGCAAATTGCGCCCCGGCGCGGGCCGGGGTATCAGGGGGCCATGGTAGGGCGTATCATACACTCTCACGATTGCATCGCCGAAGGCACGGCTTGGCTGTCGCAGACAGAGCCGCGGTTCGCCCACGCGTTGAAGCTTGCCGGTCCGCCACCGCTGCGGCGCCATCCTGACGGATTCGAGGCGCTGTTCGATGCCATCGTCGGCCAGCAGGTCAGCGTTGCGGCGGCAGATGCGATCTGGGCGCGACTGCAAGCCGCAGGGGTGACGCAGCCAGAGGCCCTGCTGCGGGCCGATGATGCAGGTCTCCGCTCCTGCGGTCTGTCGCGGCAGAAGATCAGATACGGCAAGGCATTGGCCGAGGCGGCCATCGATTTCGAGGCCCTTCGCGGCATGCCGACCGAAGATGTCGTGCAGACCTTGATCGTGGTGCCGGGCATTGGGCGTTGGACCGCGGAGATCTATGCGATGTTCAGCCTTGGCCGTGCCGACGTCTTTGCCCCGGCGGATCTGGCGCTGCAGGAAGGAACGCGGCTGCTGTTCGACTTGCCGGAGCGCCCGAAAGAGCGCGCCATGCGCGAGATGGCCACGGCATGGTCACCTTGGCGCGCGGTTGCGGCGCGGCTCTTGTGGTCCTACTACCGGGTGGCCAAGGATCGCGAGGGGGTGCGATGAAAGCGACGCTGAATTTCGGCCGCAAGGGTGTTGCGCAGGGTTCGGCGCGCAACATGGTCGTTTTCGTCCACGGCTACGGTGCCGATGGCGCCGATCTGCTGGGACTGGCAGACCCGTTGGCGGCGCATCTGCCGGAAACGGTCTTCGTGGCGCCGGACGCCCCGGACCGGTGCAGCGGCAACCCGTTCGGATTCCAGTGGTTCCCGATTCCCTGGCTGGATGGATCTTCGGAAGAACAGGCTGCGGCCGGGATGTCCCGCGCCTCGGGCTTGTTCGACGCCTATCTGGACGAGATGCTGGACGCCGAGGGGCTGACCGCGGACAGGCTGGCGCTGGTCGGGTTTTCCCAAGGCACGATGATGAGCCTGCATGTCGCGCCGCGACGGGCGGATCCGGTGGCTGCAGTCGTGGGGTTCTCGGGCCGCTTGCTCGCGCCGGAACGGCTGGGCGCCGATGTGGCAAGTCGCCCGCCTGTGTTGCTGATCCATGGCGATGTCGATCCGGTCGTTCCCGTGCAGTCGCTTACAGATGCCGCAGATGCACTGGTGGAAGCCGGTTTCGAAGTTTACGCGCACGTGTCAAAGGGAACGGCCCACGGCATCGCCCCCGACGGCCTGTCCCTTGCTCTGTCGTTTCTGAAGGACAAGCTGCCGGACTGAACAGACACCCGCTGCCGTTCGTCATGCTTCTGTCAATTTGGGGCTTTATGTCTGCGGCTGCACAACAGGATGTAGCGGGGCTTGTCAGCCGGATAACGACATATATAGTCAATTCCGCCGGGGGTGGTGTTGCAGCCTCTGGTGCCTGACAGGACAGGGGCGGAGACGGCCTATGGACGGTGACTTCAGGGAAAACTTCGTGCGCGAGCCATCCGCGTTGCGCCAGCACCCTGCGTTGGTTCTGAACGCGGATTTCCGGCCGCTCAGTTACTACCCGCTGTCATTGTGGCCCTGGCAGGAATCGATCAAGGCGGTTTTCCTGGATCGCGTGAACATTCTGGCCGAATACGACGACTACGTACGCAGCCCTACGGTCAGGATACGAATACCGTCCGTGGTCGTCCTCAAGGATTATGTGAAACCTCAGAAGCGCGTGGCATTCACGCGCTTCAATCTTTTTCTGAGGGACGAATTCTCATGCCAGTATTGCGGGGCGAGGGGCGACCTGACCTTTGATCATGTTGTTCCGCGCGCCCGTGGCGGGATCACCAGCTGGGAAAATGTCGTCGCCGCCTGTTCATCCTGCAACCTGCGGAAGGGATCGCGGTCGTTGCGAAACTCGGGCCTTTCGCTGCGCAAGCCACCGCGGCAGCCTTCGGCCGAAGAGATGCGCAACCTTGGCCGACGCTTTCCACCAAACTACCTGCATGAAAGCTGGTTGGATTTCCTTTATTGGGATCAGGAGCTTGAAGCCTGAAGCTCAGTAAGAGCGGCAACGGACGGGTTTCGACCTTTCGGACTGGGTGCTAGACTTAAACCGACGAGGTCATTAGAAGGCAGGAGCGTTAGCGCTAACGAAGGCCTGCATCTACACTCAGATCCGATCAGAGGAAGTCATGGTTTCTCGCGTCATTCCGGTTGATTCGTTCGATCTTGTGGTCTTTGGCGGCACAGGCGATCTGGCCCGCCGCAAGATCCTTCCCGGCCTCTATCGTCGCTTCTGGGCCGGACAGATGCTTGACGAAAGTCGCATCATCGCCGCCGCTCGAAGCGACATGACGACGACGCAGTATCGAGACTTCGTTGCGGACGCGGTGGACGAGTTCGTTGCCGATGGCAAACGCGATGCGGCGATTCTGGACCAGTTCCTCAAGTTGGTGGATTATGTGGCAGTGGACGCCATGGGCGACGAAGGGTGGGATAACCTTTCGGCCATGATGCGTGCGGACACCGTGCGTGCCTTCTATTTCTCCGTTGCGCCGTCCCTGTTCGGCCCCTTGGCAGAGCGACTCCACAAGCATGGAATCGCCACATCGGACAGCCGGATCGTGGTGGAGAAACCTTTCGGCCGGGACCTCGACAGCGCGCGCAAGCTGAACGAGACGCTGGCCAGGCATTTTGGCGAGCATCAGATCTACCGGATCGACCACTATCTGGGCAAGGAGACGGTGCAGAACCTGATGGCCGTTCGCTTTGCCAACATCCTGTTCGAGCCGCTGTGGAATGCGCAATACGTCGATCACGTGCAGATCACTGTGGCCGAAAGTGTCGGCGTCGGTGGGCGGGGCAATTACTATGACCGCTCCGGTGCGATGCGCGACATGGTGCAGAACCACCTGATGCAGCTGCTTTGCCTCATCGCCATGGAGCCGCCGTTCCGCTTCGAACCCGACGCGGTGCGGGATGAGAAGCTGAAGGTCATCCGCGCGCTCGACTCGGTGGAGCCGGTCGATATCGTGCGGGGCCAGTACGTCGGGGGCGGTCAGCAGCCCGGCTATCTGGAGGATTCCGAAAACGCCGACAGCCGCACTGAAAGCTACATCGCGCTGAAAATCCACATCTCGAACTGGCGCTGGAAGGGCACGCCGTTCTACCTGCGCACCGGCAAGCGCCTGCGCGCGCGCACGTCCGAGATTGCCATCACCTTCAAGGAGCCACCGCACTCGATCTTCGGGGAAGATGAGACTTGGCGCGAGAACGTGCTGGTGATCCGGCTGCAGCCTAACGAAGGGATCAACCTTAAGGTCATGATCAAGGAGCCCGGCCCAGGCGGCATGCGCCTGACCGAGGTTCCGCTGGACATGTCCTTCGCCACGGCCCTGGGAGAACAGGGGACCGACATACCCGATGCTTACGAGCGGTTGATCATGGACGTGATCCGCGGCAACCAGACACTGTTCATGCGCGGTGACGAGGTCGAGGCGGCGTGGGCTTGGACAGACCCCATCATCGCGGCGTGGGAGGCGCGCGAAGACCGACCGAAGCCCTACGATGTCGGAACGACGGGGCCCGAGGATGCGTTGATGCTGATGCACAGGGACGGCCGACGATGGCGGGAGATAAGGGAATGAAGTTTCTGGACTATCCTGATCGCGAACTGATGATGTTGAGCCTTGCCGACAAGCTGGCGGGGGAGTTGGGCGATTTCGTGCGGCGCGAGGGACGCGTCAGTTTCTGCGTGCCAGGTGGCACCACGCCCGGCCCGATCTTTGATGTCCTCTCCGGCGCTGATCTGGACTGGGCGCGGGTCAGCGTTTTTCTGAATGACGAGCGCTGGGTTCCCGAGGACAGCCCCAGATCCAATACCCGGTTGTTGCGGGAACGATTGCTGACCGGAAAGGCGGCAGCGGCGACCCTGGTGCCGATGGTCGCGAATACGGAAACGCCGGAAGAGGCGCTGGAGGCCTTGGAGAAGGGGATCGAGCCGCAACTTCCGATCTCGGTGCTGTTGCTCGGGATGGGCGTGGACATGCACACTGCCTCGCTGTTTCCCGGCGCCGACAGGTTGGCAGAGGCGATGGCCTCAAATGCGCCGACGCTGCTGCCGATGCGGGCTGAGGGTGCGGGGGAGCCGCGGGTGACCCTGACCGCGCCGGTGCTGCGCGGGGCGATGAGCACCCACGTGCTGATCACCGGTGCCGAAAAGCGAGAGGCGCTGGAGAAGGCCCAGGGGATGGACCCGATGGAGGCGCCCATCGCGGCATTCCTGGCCGACGCGACGGTGCACTGGGCGGAGTAAGGCGATGATTTGGCAGAGACTGGCGGCGCATCAGGCCGCGGCGGCGGATCGGCCTATCCTGGGTCTGTTCGATGCCGACAGGATGACGCGCTTCAGCGCCCGGCTCGACGACATGCTCTTCGATTTCGCAAAAACGAACATCGACGCGGAAGCCCTTGAACTGCTTGTGGAACTGGCAAGACAAGGCGGCGTCGCGGAACGCCGAGACGCAATGTTCTCGGGTGCAAAAATCAATGAGACCGAGGGCCGCGCAGTGCTGCACACGGCGCTGCGCAACCTGGACGGATCGGTCATTGTGGACGGGCAAGACATCATGCCCGGCGTGCGCAAGACGCTGGCGCGCATGGAGAAGTTCGCGCTCGATCTCCGCGCGGGGCGGTTTGTCGGGCAGGGCGGGCCGATCACCGACGTGGTGAATGTCGGCATCGGCGGGTCAGATCTGGGGCCGGCGATGGCTTGCCTTGCGCTCGCGCCCTATCACAATGGGCCGCGGGTGCACTTCGTTTCGAACGTGGACGCAGCGCATCTGGCCGACTCGCTCAAGGGCCTTGATCCCTTGACCACGCTGGTGGTTGTCGCCTCCAAGACCTTCACCACCATCGAAACGATGACGAATGCCGAGTCGAGCCGCCGCTGGATGGCCGGATCGGTGAAGGACCCTGCGGCGCAGTTCGTTGCGCTGTCGACGGCAGAAGACAAGATCGCAGCCTTCGGTATTGATCCGGAACGTGTTTTTGGCTTCGAGGATTGGGTTGGCGGACGCTATTCGATGTGGGGACCGATCGGGCTGAGCCTGATGATCGCCATCGGGCCCGAGCGCTTTCGTGAGTTTCTGGCGGGCGGCGCTGCGATGGACCGGCATTTTCGCGAGGCGCCGTTCGAGCGAAATCTGCCGGTGCTGCTGGCGTTGGTAGGCCTCTGGCACAACCAGATCTGCGGGTATGCCACGCGGGCAGTACTGCCTTACGATCAGAGGCTTGCGCGGCTTCCTGCCTACCTGCAGCAGCTTGAGATGGAGAGCAACGGCAAACGTGTGAGCATGGATGGCACGGACCTGCCGCGCCATTCAGGCCCCGTGGTCTGGGGGGAGCCGGGGACGAACGGGCAGCATGCCTTCTACCAGCTGATCCATCAGGGCACGCGGGTGATCCCCTGCGAATTCATGATCGCTGCACAGGGGCACGAGCCTGATCTGTCGCATCATCACCGCCTGCTGATCGCCAATTGCCTGGCCCAGTCCGAAGCGCTGCTGCGGGGACGCACGTTGGAAGAGGCTCGCGCGCTGATGGCGCAGAAAGGTCTACAAGATCAAGAGCTTGAGCGGCAGGCGCGACATCGGGTCTTCCCCGGAAACCGCCCCTCCACCACGCTGATCTATCGCAAGCTCGACCCGCATACGCTGGGTCGGATCATAGCGCTCTACGAGCACAGGGTATTCGTTGAAGGCGTGATTCTGGACATAAACTCTTTCGACCAGTGGGGCGTCGAACTGGGCAAGGAACTTGCCGCGTCGCTCTTGCCGATGGTCGAGGGCGAGGTGCCGTTGGATGACCGGGACAGGTCCACCCAGGCGTTGATCGCTGGGCTGCAGGCGCTGCGCTGAGGCGTGTGCACATCACGTGTGATTCACGTGCATCCGGCGTGCATATCACGTGCACACGTTGCGCGGGCTACTGCGAGGGTGGCCGGGAAAGACGTTTCGGATCAAGGTGTAACATGAGTCCGGCGCGTCTGCACTCATTTATACCGTTTTGAGTATATACCGCATCGGTTATTGAGATCATCCGGAACAATGATATCAGGCTGCGATTTGCAGTGCAGGACGGCTCCCGGTGCTTCGCGTGAACGCTCGGAGCAGTGTGATCAGCCAGCTG
>JAWLCA010000020.1:0-90762 GCA_041687395.1 Paracoccaceae bacterium
CGTGCGATCGCGGGCGGGCGATGGCTTGCTCATGCCGCGCGTCTAACGGCATGGATTCGCGAAGTGAATCCTCTGTCGTCAGAGATGTGCAACAACGCCCAGCGGCATCGCCCATTTCTCCCTCAGCGCAAGCAGGAAATTCTCAATCGTCGGCTCTGGTTTCAGATGGATGAGCGTCGGGGGTCAGAGCACCGACGTGGCCGAGGGCCGGATAGACCCTGCCTCGGTTGCTTGTTTCTCTAGCTGGGAGTAGGCATTTGCCCCTCACCAAACCTTCAACATCACCGTCGGCACAGATTTGGGGCATCATCCCCTGTTGCCATGAGCGCTCTGATAAGCGGTCAGCTGATGGCTTCACGGCTCCTGTCTCAGAATACTACCATGTCAAAGTGTGCTATCTGCTACACCACCTCCGATGATATGAAAGGTCAGCCTGACGCCTGATCGTCCAGAAGAAAGCTGATCTTCGCATTCACCCGGTAGCTGGTGATGCGACCGTTCTCGACCGCGCCGCTCATTTCCTTGATGTAGATCGACTTGATATTGCGCACCGATTCAGACGCCTGCGTCACCGCTTTCTGGGCAGCAGCATCAAAACTGCTATCGGATTCAGCTAGAACTTCAATCACCTTGAGCATGGACATCGCGAGCCTCCTTTTGGGGCAAATCCCCGGAGTATGCGAAACGCCCCATCCTCCGATGGGTTCCATCCATCGATGGGTTCCATCCATCACAGAATCTCGATCATTCACCGTCGCACCTTTTTCCGCGCGCCTCGACCTCGCCAAGGCAACCAATCAGCTTGGCCGCGCTGTCGTGGCATTCCACGTGCAAACGAAACCGCTCCAGCTTCGCGCCGCCCGCGCCGAGCGCAGTGAGCAAATCGGCGCGAGCCGTCTGCGACAGGACCGAGATGGCGCGCAGGAGCGAAATCCACCTCTCTCGCCATGTGACCCGTGCGCCATGCCAGCGAAGGATTTGGAGCGCGTTCGGCCGACTTTCGCAGCGGGTCGGCAGGTCAGGGCCGATTTTGATCGCATCTGGCGTGCATGTTTCATCGAACGGAACACGGATTTCCGTTAGGCTCAGTCCAAGCGAACAATAATGGTGGCCTTGAACATGCCCAAGACGTTTGCGAACCCGTGGCGCGGAACCGGTCTCCAGATCGACGCGCCGCTGCCCTTCCACGATGCGGCGGGCGTCGGTCATCTGCTCATGATGTGCCCGGCGCATGCGCCGACCCCGCTTCGGGACATGCCCCAACTTGCGGCGCGGTTCGGTGTTGCGCAAGTTCTGGTCAAGGACGAACGCGGGCGCATGGGGCTCGGCAGCTTCAAGGCGCTGGGGGCGGCACACGTGATTGCGCGCGAGGCCGCCGCCGCCGTTCAGGACGGCAACTGGGCGCAGACCCTGACAGGTCGGACCTATGTCACGGCGAGTGCGGGCAACCACGGCCTATCGGTGGCCGCCGGCGCGCAACTCTTCGGCGCGCGTGCGGTGATTTATCTGGCGGAATCCGTGCCCCAGGCCTTTGCCGCGCGCCTGCGAGCCAAAGGTGCAGATGTGGTGCGCGCGGGCGCCACATATGAGGTCAGCATGGCAGCCGCAGAGCAGGCTGCGCGCGATCAGGGCTGGACGCTGTTGTCGGACAGTTCCTGGCCCGGCTACACCGAACCACCCCTGCGCGTGATGGAAGGCTATCTGCAACTGGCATCCGAGGTCGCGGAGCAGATCGACGCACCACCCACGCATATCCTGCTACAGGCCGGTGTTGGCGGGCTCGCGGCGGCCTTGGCGGCCCATTTCCGGGATGTTTGGGGCGATGGCCCGCAGATCATCGTGGTTGAACCAGAGGCCGCGCCTGCGCTGATCGAGAGCATCCGCGCCGGTCGCCTGGTCACGACCCAAGGCCCGGTTTCGTCCATGGGGCGGCTGGATTGCAAGACGGCGTCGATGATCGCTCTGGCCGGGCTTGCTCGGGACGCCGACCTTTTCGTGACCATCACCGAGGATGAGGCCGCGCATGGCGTGGCGATCCTTGCCGGGCATGAGCTGAAGACAACACCGTCGGGCGGGGCCGGATTGGCAGCCTTGCTTGCTGGGCTGGTCCTGGGACCAGATGCGCGGGTGCTGGCGATCTTGAGCGAGGGTCCGGAGGATGGTTGAGCGCTCACTGATCTTCCCGGCACAGGAATACCGCGATCGCGTCGCGCGGTTGCAGGAAGAGATGGCTCGCGTCGGGCAGGACGCGCTGCTTCTCACGACACCGGCCAATGTCTTCTACGTCAGCGGGTTCTTGACGCGTTTCTGGGAAAGCCCCGCGCGCCCTTGGTTCATGGTCGTGCCCCAGTCCGGCAATCCGGTCGCCGTGATCCCCGCCATCGGTGCTGACCTCATGGGACGCACCTGGATCAGAGAGATCCGCACCTGGGACGCGCCGGACCCGCGTGACGACGGTGTCAGCCTGCTGGCCGATGCACTTTGCGACCTTGTGCTGGAGCGCGGGAGGATAGGGGTGCCCATGGGTCTGGAAACCCATCTGCGGATGCCACTCGCCGACTACGCGGAACTATCACACCGCATCGCGCCCCGCGGATTTGTTGATGGAACGGCGACCGTCCAGCGCGTGCGCGAAGTGAAGTCGGAGGCCGAGATCGGGAAGATCCGCGACTCCTGTGCCATCGCGGGCCGCGCCTTCGCTCGCGTGCCTGAATACGCGCAGCCGGGCCGACGGCTGGATCAGGTTTTTCGCGACTTTCAGATCGCGCTTCTGCAGGAAGGGGCCGACTGGGTCAGCTATGTTGCAGGAGGCGCCGGGCCGGGCGGCTATGGCGACGTGATCTCGCCGGCCGGGTCGCAGCCCCTGACAGCTGGCGATGTGCTGATGCTGGACACCGGCGCGGTGCGCGACGGCTATTACTGCGATTTCGACCGCAACTATGCCATCGGTTCCGGCTCCGACGCTGCCCGCCGCACCCATCACGCACTCTGGCAGGCCACCGAGGAGGCGCTGCAGACCTTGCGGCCAGGCATGCGCGCGTGCGATGTCCACCGACTGCTGGCCGATGCACTTGAGCGTCAGGGCGCAATGCCGGGCGCGGGGCGGCTGGGACACGGACTCGGGATCACGCTGACCGAATGGCCCTCGTTCACCCCGCTCGACGACACGTTGCTGCGCGAGGGCATGGTACTGACGCTGGAGCCGGGCGCGGTCTTGGCCGAGGGTCGGATCATGGTGCACGAAGAGAACTTCGTGCTGCGTGCGGATGGGGTCGAGCTTTTGTCGCCCCGCGCCCCGCCTGACTTGCCGGAGATTCTTTGATGGTCGCCTTTCCCTACCAATTAACCGAGTCGACCATACCCCGCTTAGGGCTGATCGTGCTGCAAGTGGACGAGACCATCGAGGAGGACTTCAGACGTCTCATTCCACCAGATCGGGCCAGGCTGCATGTCACCCGCGTGCCCTCCGGCGCTGAACTCACCCCCGATAGCATCGCCACCATGCAGTTTACTCTGCCCGCCGCCGCCGGGCTGCTGCCGCCGGTTGCCGCCTTCGACGTCATCGGTTTTGGCTGCACCTCGGGCACGACCTTGATCGGCGCGGACCGCGTGCGCGACCTTGTGCAGGGCAATGCCCAGACACGCGCGGTGACCGAGCCGCTGACCGCTGCGCTCACTGCGATCCGGGCACTCGGTCTGCAGCGCATCGGTATCGTGTCGCCATACGTTCCCTCCGTGGCCGAGCCGATCCGCGCCGCCTTCGAGGCTCAGGGTATCATTGTCTCCGACACCTTGTCCTTTGGCGAAGAGGTCGAGGCGCGTGTGGCCCGGATCGATTCGGCGTCCATCTGCGAGGCCGCGATGGCTCTTGCCCAACGAGCCGCAATCGACGGTGTGTTCCTGTCCTGCACCAACCTCCGCACACTGGACATCATCGCAGCACTAGAATCCGAACTTGGCTTGCCCGTGCTTTCGTCAAATCAGGTGCTGGCTTGGCACATGGCGCGCCTCTCGGGCGCGTCCCTCGCGGAGGTGGCTCACTGTCGGCTATTTGCCATTTAACCTGGACCGCACGGTCACTTCGGCGGTTAAGTCAAGGTAGTGTGCCGCCAAGTGAGAGGGCCCTCAACGGCTTTTCATGCAACACCGCTCACGCATCATGATCTGGATTACTTCCTGCCAATCCTTAAACCTGCCGCCTTGCCAGGAACTCCGCCACCCAAAGTGGGGCGGTAGACCAGGCCGCGTTGTGGCTTGCCGCATTAGGGCAGCGTGATTTGCTCCATCGATTGCTGATACTTTTCTCACTGGTAGCCCCGGTCAGGGAGCACGCTTTGCCAGGCCTTACCCGACTTCTGTCGAAGCAACGTGTGCTGCGGACGCGCTCCAAGGCCGATCTCTGGGGGGGTAAATCGGTCGTTCGCACGATAACAGGTTACGGACCGACGAAAAGAAATTGGTGGAAGCTGGCGAGGAAAGTGATGACGGCGAGACATGTGCATGTGACGGGCCGAGTTCAGGGCGTCTGGTTTCGGGCGTGGATGCGAGAGCAGGCCGAGGCTCGCGGCGTATCGGGTTGGGTTCGCAACCGGTCGGACGGTTCGGTCGAGGCGGTCGTCGCGGGGCCGGACGAAGCCGTCCAGGCGCTGATCGCGGCACTGCGTGAGGGCCCTCCTGCAGCCGAGGTCAAGGAAGTCCATGTCACGGACGCCGAGGCGCCGGCAGACGCGGAATTCCATATTGTTCGATGAGCACTTGTCGTCTTCTGATGATGGCACCACCGCTCCAGCAGGGGTAACTCGACAAAAGCGCGCAGCCTGGCCGCGTCAGATCTTCAGTATCATCCAGACCGCCATGCCGATCATCATCAGGTTCTCGGTGAGCGAGACGAAACCCAGCGGAACCTTGCTGTCGCCGCCGACGCAGGCGCATTTCAACTCGCGCCGGTCGATGTAGACCGCCTTGAAGACCGAGACCGCGCCGACGCTGCCGATGAAAAGCGCGACCGGAACCGCGAGCCACATCATCGCACCCGCGATCATCAGTACGCCCGCCAGCCCTTCGGCGAACGGATAGACGTATCCGTAACGCACCCAGCGCTGCGCAAGAAGATCGTAGTTGAGAAACATCGTCGCGAAGCTTTCTATGTCTTTGAGCTTCTGCAGTGCGAGCAGACACATAGAGATCGCGATAAACCACTCGACCGTCGCCACGGTGACGAGGCTGCCGTGGGCCGCCCAGCTCACTGCCAGCGCCATGGCCGCTCCCATGGTGAAAATCGCTATGACCGGCTCGTAGCTGATGGCGCCCTCGTCCTTCACCTCCTTTCCCAGAAAAGTCAGCAGTTCCTCGTAGCCGCCAATGCGCCGGCCGTCGATGAAGACCTGCGGCGTTGTCTCGACATCGTGGCGCGCCTTGAAGGCGTCGATCTCGGCGCGCGAGGTCAGCTTGTGGTCCTCTACCTCGAAACCTTCGCGCTTCAGCAGATCGAGGCTCTTCAGCCCGTAGGGACAGACGTGCTCGGCCATCTCCATCCGATGAAGCTCGGCGCGACGGGTTGCACCATCGGGCATGTGGGTCTCCTTCTGGACTGCCCCGCAGGGTTTCTCTGGGGGATGCCGCGCAGCCGCCGCGCAGCTCCGCGGGCCGGTTTCGTCTTTCATTGGCTGCGCTCGGCGAGACAGCCACGTATACCTCAATATCGGTTTCCGGCGCCTCGATGTCCATGCCGGCATGCATCGCCACGACGGCCTTCGTCAAGGCGCGGGTCGAGTGCGTGGCGTTCTCAGGGATCGCGTCTTGGTCAGCATGGTCAGGCGCCATGCGCGCCATGCGCGTTGGCCCAGTGGCCCATCTCTTCGGGTCGGTGGCTGCGCGGCTCCAAGCCATTCTCTACAAGGACTGGGCCGCTGACGCGCTTACCGCCACAGCGCATGATCTGGAAGCGTCGGGCCATCCGGCCGCGCCTCAGGTATGGGTGGAAGGGTCTTGGGCCGACCGTCTCAGCCTGGCGGGAAGCGAGGCCAGCGCACGCGAGCCAGGGTATCTCTCCGTCGTAGCTGCTGCCGATGTTCTTCAACGGTTGGGAAGCGCTGTAGATACGACGTCCTGATCCGGGGCCGCTACGCCCTCAGCAAAGCGGGCGTCCGCTTCTAGACAGGTCGTGTCCTCGAGATGGTGTTCAGCGGCACGTTTGGCGTAATGCTGCGTGGCCATCGAGGTCTATGGTCGAGCTGGAGTTTGCGACTTCAACTACTGCCAGACGGATGCGATATCACCGCCGCGATGATCGCAAGAGTTCTGCGGCGGAGCACTGTCTGATCTCACGTGACCACTACCGCACCTGCTGAGACGCACGAAATGTCGGACAGAGTCGCTTCGGCAGCCAGGGAGCCTTGGTCCCAAACCCAATCCCCATCGTGAACATTCGATATCTGAGATTTCGTAGGTCTCAAGCTGCCGAAACAGCGTCTTCTGTCGCGGTGAACCTTCCGCCAAACGCATGGGTCAGGGAGCGAGCGGCGGGCAACAGGTAAGTGATCTGCTTGCGCATATGCTGCTCGGTGAATCGATCGCGCGGTCCGGAGATGGAGAGCACACCGACAATCTCCCCGCGATGACCGAAGATGGGGGCCGCTACCGCGGCACAGTCAGGATCGGTTTCACCAAACGAGACCGCATAGCCTTTTCGCCGGATGTCGCTAGCGATGTCGGCCGGTAGCGGTGTTTCCTCATCGAAGGCGAGAAAGACATGGCCAGCGGCACCGGTTCTGTTCCGGTCAGGTGCTCATGTTAGGCGGCCCATTGCTCGAAGGCCACGGGTGATTTCCAGCCGAGGGCTGAGTGTTTGCGGCGCGGGTTGTAGAAGCCGTTGATGTATTCGAAGAGGGCGACTTCGACCTCTCGTCGGGTTTGCCAGTTTCGGCGCCAGACCAGCTCGGCCTTCAGCGAGTTGACGAAGCTTTCGACGGCGGAATTGTCGTAGCAATTGCCCTTGCCCTTGCCGCTGATCGAAACCTCGAAGCCGTGTTTGCGCAGTAACTTCTGATAGTCGTGGGTACAGTATTGCGTCCCGCGATCCATGTGATGGACGCAGCCTGGTGGCGGCCTGCGAATTGCGATCGCCATGTTCAGGGCCCGCAAGGCCAGATCCTGCTTCATGCGGTTACTGATAGCCCATCCGACCACGCGCCTTGAAGACAGGTCAATGATCACGGCAAGATAAACCCAACCCTCCCGCGTCCAGACATAGGTAATGTCGCCCGCCCACTTCTTGTTCGGCCCGCTCGCGGTGAAGTCCTGCTGCAAGTGATTCGGCGCGATGTTGAAAGCATGGTCGCTGTCGGTGGTGCGCTTGAACTTCCGGCTGCGGATGACCTGAGTGCCGTTCTGGCGCATCAGGCGACCGACCCGACGCTGGCCGACCCGGATACCCAGCTCGTTCAACTCCTCGGTCATGCGAGGCCTGCCGTAGCTGCCCAGGCTTAAGCGGTGCTGGTCGCGGATATGGGCGAGGAGCACCATGTCGCGCCGCTGGCGATGCGACGGTGGTCGGTGCTGCGAGGCACGGAGCCCACGCTCTGAAACGCCTATCAGGCGGCACAGATGGCCGCGGGTCGGGGGACCGCGATACTCAGCAATGTACAGAAACTTCACGGCTTTTGAGCCGCGAAGAACATCGCCGCCTCTTTTGGAACCTCGCTCTCCTCCCGGAGAATGCGGTTCTCTTTGCGCAGCCGTTCGTGTTCGCGCAGAAGTTCGGCGTCCTGTGCTGGCACCTTGGCTTCCTCGAAAACCGACCGAACCCACTTGCCGCGCGTCGAAAGCCCAATCCCCAAATCTGACGCAACCTGGCGCGGTGTCAGACCACGGAACGAAACTGGTACAGGTCCACGGCGATCTCCTGCAAGCCGAGATCAGCGAGAAGCAGGCGCGCTCGATCAAATACCAGATGATCATCGCCAAGCTGCCGCTGGCCGAGGAAATCGACGAGTTCGCCTTCGAGGGGACCCCGGTCAACGAAACGCTCGTCCGGGATCTCGCCGGCGGCAACTTCCTCGAGCATCAGCGAAACCTGGTCCTATTCGGTGGCAACGGCACCGGCAAATCCCATCTCGCCGTCGGCATCGCGCGAGCCTGCATCCCAAGGGTGCACGGGGTCGGTTCTTCAATGTCGTCGACCTGGTCAACAAGCTCGACGCAGAAGCTCGCGCCGACCGCCAGGGCCGCATCGCAAATCTGCTCTGCCGCCTCGACTTCCTGATCCTGGACGAGCTTGGCTATCTGCCGTTCGCTCAGACCGGCGGCCAGCTTCTGTTCCACCTGATCAGCCGTCTCTACGAGCGCACCTCGGTCATAGTCACCACCAACCTCGCCTTCGGCGAATGGCCGAGCGTCTTCGGCGACGCCAAGATGACGACCGCGCTGCTCGATCGCCTGACCCACCATTGCGACATCGTCGAGATCGGCAACGAAAGCTGGCGGTTCAAGACGCGCGCCTGACGCCCAGACGCCCGCTAACCCGAGCCGGCTGCGCAGCTTGATACCTCCGCCGCCTCGGGTCAGCTACCGATGCGCCGGAGGGGTCCCTTTTGCGTGCCGATAGGGGGGCCGATTCAATGCTGATTGACACTCGAGCAATCTGAGGGCTCCGCGCCCGGCGCGCTTGCCCAACCCGAAACCGACGACCATCAACCCCAAGGACTCTCGTTATGAACGAGGAACGACCGGGGGGCAGGTCAGAGTCCACACCTGAAGAGGAACTGCCGGAACACAGAGCGGGCCAAGGAGCGTCTCAAAGACCCCATTGATCGCGCGCCTTCGCCGGACGCCTGCAAATCAGGCACTCGGCAACAACCGGGCTGGCGCTGAAATGATTATGTCGCGCTAGTTGCGCTGCAAGCTTCAGGTGGCGCTGAGGTGGAGTGGCGGACGACAAGTTCGATCGGAAGGGTCAGCCGTAGCGGTGTCTGTCCGGGTGACCTCAGAAGCTCCAACATGTGTGCGGCCGTTCGCCGCCCGATCTCGGCGGCCGGAATATTGACGGTGGTCAGCGATGGGAAGACGTGGCCGGCAAACTCGATATTGTCTATCCCGGCAATCGAAATTTGCATCGGCACCCAGACACCGCGGGCGTGGGCCTCTATCAGGGCGCCTATGGCCAGCAGGTCCATCGCCCCGATGATCGCCGTTGGCCGCGGCACCAGTTCCAGCAGGGCCGCACATCCGCTGCGGCCACTGGCAATGTTGAGCGGCTGCTCGCTGACATGCGAGTCGTTGAGCGCGACACCTGCTTCAGTCAGGGCCGCCCGTATCCCCTGCACCCGCTGGCGCTGCCGGTCGTTGTTGCGCAGATGTCCGCAGACGACCCCGAACCGAGTATGCCCGTGGTCCAGCAAGTGGCGTGCGACCACGTAGCCGGCCCGATGGTTGTCGACGGCCACGAAGTCGTGCGGCTGCACCCCTTCCCACATCTGGATCAGTGGCACGGCGGCATCTTCGACGAGCCGCAGGGTCGCCTGCGGTCGGGCGCCACCGACCACGATCAGACCATCCACCCCGTGCGACAGCAGTTGCGCTATCGCCGCGGTTTCGGCCGCTGGTTCGTATTCGTGCGATGCGATCAATAGCTGATAACCGGCGTTGTAGAGGGTTTTCTGAATCTCCTGCGAGGCCTGCGCGAAGATAGCGCTGTTCAGGGTCGGCACGACCAGCCCGACGGCACGTGACCTGCCTGACGCGAGCGCGCTGGCGCGCATGTTGGGCACATAGCCCAGTTCCGCCGCGACGGCGCGGATCCTGTCGAGCGTGGCCTTCGCCACCACATCGGGTTGGGCCAACGCGCGCGAAACGGTTGCGATGGAGACGCCTGCCTCGCGCGCGACGTCGGCAAGTCCGGGGGTCCGCCTTCGAGGCACGTCGAACTCCAGAATGAAAATTTACATCTCTTGATGGCCAAAAGAAACCAATTGGTCAACTTCAATCGTTGACACAGCGAGAATTTAATGTAAGCGTTTGCATAGAGGGAGAGAGAAGCATGCATCGTTGGGAAAATCTGTCATTGATCGTTTCGGCATTGGCGTTCGTGGGATTTTTTTCCCACGTCGCCTATGCTGCCGCGACGCGCGCGCCGATCATTGGGGTGCGGAGCGAGGTCCTGATCTTGCTGTTTGCCGTGCTGTGTTTTGCGGCTGGCTGCCTGGGGCGGGAGGCAAGAATGCGCCGCCATGGAATGTCACAACCGGGAGGAGTGAATAATGAAAACGAAGACGCATAGAGGCGAATTGGCCAGCGAGGAGCGCCGGAACTTCCTGAAGCTTGCCTCGACAGGCAGCTTCACGGCTGCGCTCGTGGCCGGCGCTGCCGGCACCCTGTGGTCGAGCGAGGCTGCGGCGCAGTCCTCGGCCGAGGAGCGCGAACGTCAGGAGGCGGCAGATCACGTGATGACGCTGGCCACGGCCTATGTGCTCGGGGCGACGCGCAGCTACCCGCTGATGCAGCTCGACATGAAGGAAAACATCCAGAACGCGACACAGGGGAAGGTTTACGTTCGCCTCGCGCCGGGTGGGCAGCTTGCTACTGGCGGCGAGTTGGTTTCGATGGTGCAGCAGGGTTCGACGCAGGCGGCACAGCATTCGCTGGCAAATTTCGCACCCTTCGCGCCGGTCGTCGACCTGATCAACCTGCCTTACCTGTGCGGATCGAACCAGCGCTTCGTGAACCTGGTGAATTCAGACGTCTGGCGCACCAACGTCAATCCAAAGGTGGAAGAGCGCGGATTCAAGCCGTTAATGTACATCGTGATCGATCCGCGCGTGGTTGCGTTGCGGCGCGGCATCGACACACCGGTGATGGTGCCGAGTGACATGGCCGGGATCAAGTTCCGGGTGCCGGGATCGCAGATGCTGCAGCAATTCTACTCGATGGCAGGGGCCAATCCGACGCCGGTGGCTTGGGGCGAGACCCCGTCGGCCATTACCCAAGGCGTGGCCGACGCGCTTGATCCGGCCGTCGGCGCGCTGCACGTATTTGGCTTCAAGGACATTCTCAGCCACGTCACCTTCAACCGGGCCGTGCCCGATAGTCAGGTCTACTCGTGCAATCTGGAATGGTTCAACAGCCTGCCGCTGGACGTGCGGGAAGGCATTGAGGAAGCGAGCCAGATCACTGCGGTCCAGAACCTTGCGAAGGTGCCGTCAGCCCGAAACTACGCCATGGCCGAGATGATCAAGTCCGGGGTGGAGTTCCACACGCTGAGCGACGACCAGCTCAACGAATGGCGTGAAACCGTCGGCTATCAGCGCAGCGAGTGGGACAGCTTCAAGACCGAGCTTGCCGGCGACATGGAGACTTTCGACGCGCTGGTCGAGGCTGCAGAAACCTATTCGGGCATCCCCGTCAACGACGCCTGATCGGTGCCGGAGCGCGGGGCAGGGGCATCGCCTCTGGCCCGCCGCCACTCGCCCACAATTCACATTTCCGGAGGTGGCCAATGCTCAACGCCTTGGACCGCAATGCAGAGCGCTGGGCGCTCCTGGTGTTCTACACCCTGTTGCTGACGACGATGGCAGTCGAGGTCTTTCGCCGCGAAGTGTTCCAGTACTCCTCGATCTGGGGCGAGGAACTGGTGCGCTATTCTTTCATCTACCTGGTCTGGATCGGGGCCGCGGCTGCGGTGAAGGAACGAGCGCATATCCGCATCGACATAATCTTCCACGCGCTTCCGAACCGCGGCAAGGCGCTGCTCTATATCTTCGGGGATCTGGTAATGCTGGCGCTCGCCATCGCGGTCGTGAATTGGACCTGGCACTCGGTTGGAACGTCGCTCCGCTTCGGTTCGGTCAGTCACGGGCTGCGGGTCTCGATGGTCTGGTTCCTGCTTGCGGTGCCAATCGGCTTCGCGCTGATGATCGCCCGTCTTCTGCAATCGCTCTATCGGGATTTCCGTTCGCTCATCATTGGCGAGCCGATCTTCGAGGGCACAAAGCTGTTCGACTGAGGGGAAGCGACAATGCTCTGGAATGCAGAACAATTCACGGTCGATCTGGGCTGGGACTTCTATGGCCCCCTCATCGCCTTCTTCGTCCTTATCGCGCTCGGCGTCCCGATCTGGGCCTGTATCGGCGTGGCGTCGGTCGGGATCCTTTATTTTTCGGGTGCGCTACCGCTGTCTCTGGTCGGCGAGTCGCTGTTCTCGGGTATAGACCATTTCGCGCTGACAGCGGTGCCGCTGTTCATCTTGACGGGCGACGTGCTGGTTCGCACCGGCCTGAGTCGGCGCTTTCTGGATGTCGCCAATGCCCTGACCTGCTGGGCGCGCGGCGGCTTTGGATCGGCGACAGTGCTGGTGTGCGGCATGTTCTCGGCCATCTCGGGATCGGATGCGGCGGGGGCCGCAGCAGTGGGCCGGATGACGATCGACCGGCTGGTCGAGAGCGGCTACTCGCGCCCCTATGCCTGCGCACTCGTGGCCGCCGGCGCCTGTACCGGCATCCTGATCCCGCCGTCCATCGCCTATATCGTCATCGGCCTTGTCCTTGGTATATCCGCTTCGACCCTGTTCAAGGCGGCGCTTATTCCGGGCGTCCTGATCCTGATCTCGATCCTGGTGACGAACATCGTCATCAGCCGCCGTCTCGCCAACATGGACGGCACCATGATGACATTCGGCGAATGGGCCAGGAATCTGGGCCGGACCCTGCGCGATGGCTGGTACGCCTTCCTGATCCCCGGCATCATCTTCTACGGCATCTTTTCGGGCCGGTTCACCCCGACCGAGGCCGGGGCGATCGCCGTGGTCGTGACCATGATCATGGGTTTCATGCTTGGCACGCTGAAATTGTCCGACTTCCCGTCCATGATGGTCAGTTCCGCCAAGGTGAACGGGGTGATCCTGCCCATCGTCGCCTTTTCGTTGCCGCTGTCGCAGGCGATGGCGATCATCGGGGTGCCGCAAGGCTTCGTCTACGCCATGACCACCCTGACCGAAGAGCCCTGGATTCTGATCCTGCTGATGATCGGCATACTGATCATTGCGGGTTGTGTGATGGAGACGACGCCGAACATCGTGATCCTGGCGCCGCTGCTGTTTCCACTGGCTCAGGAAATCGGGATGAACGACATCCAGTTCTGTGTCCTGATGATCACGACCCTGGGGCTCGGTTTCATCACGCCACCGCTTGGGCTGAATCTGTTCGTCGTGTCCGGGCTGACAGGCGAGTCGATCCTGAAGATCGCCTACCAGGCAATTCCCTTCGTTTTCTTCATGCTGATCGTCGTGATGTTGATCGCCTATGTGCCGTGGATCTCGACGAGCCTGCTGCCGCCAATGCTGCGATGAGACCGGTCATCGCACGGCGTGTCCGGTGTACCGGGCATGCCGCACCCAAGAGGGACACCTCGCACTGAGACTTTTGGCCCGCGGCGGCCGAGGCCGCCGGCGCTGCACACCCTCCCTGAGTTGGAATGAAAGGACTGCACCATGACCGTCACCTACCTAAAGAAAGCCGCCAAGACGCCCGAGACCGAGTCTGCACAGGCGCAGGCGGTGGTCACCGAGATGCTGGCGCGCATCGAAGCGGAGGGCGAAGAGGCGATCCGTCATTACGCCAAGGCGCTAGACAAGTGGGACGGACCGATCATCGTCACCGAAGAGGAGATCGAGGCGCGCTGCGCGGATGTGCCCCAACAGGTGCGCGACGACATCGCTTTCGCGGCAGAACAGGTGCGCACCTTCAGCCTGGCTCAGAAAGAGTCGGTGAGGGATTTCCAGATGACCATGCCCTCGGGTCTGACTGTCGGTCAGAAATGGATCCCCTGCAACGTCGCCGGCTGCTACGTTCCCACCGGCAGGTACGCACATATCGCGTCGGCCTACATGTCGGTGGCCACGGCCAAGGCGGCCGGCGTGAAGACCGTCATTGCCTGTTCCACACCCTACCGTGGCGGTGGCATGCATCCCTATGTGCTTTATGCAATGAAGGTCGCTGGCGCGGACATCATCATGACCCTAGGCGGCGTTCAGGCGATTGCCACGATGGCGCATGGTCTGTTCACCGGCAAACCCGCGGACATAATCGTCGGCCCCGGCAACAAGTTCGTGGCAGAGGCCAAGCGCATGTTGTTCGGCAAGGTGGGCATCGACGTCTTCGCCGGCCCCTCCGAGGTCGGCATCCTGGCCGACGACAGTGCCGACCCCGATATCGTGGCGGCTGATCTGGTCGGGCAGGCCGAACACGGTCATGAATCGCCCGCCTGGCTGTTCACGTCGGATCGCAAGCTCGGCGAACAGGTCATGACGCGCGTGCCGGAATTGATCGACACCCTTCCCGAACCGGCACGCGAGGCGGCCGCTGCCGCATGGCGCGATTATGGCGAAGTGATCCTTTGCGACACCCGCGAGGAACTGGTCGAGGTGTCGGACCGCTATGGCAGCGAGCATCTGGAGGTGCATTGCACCGATCTGGACTGGTGGCTGGACAACCTTACCGTCTACGGCTCGCTCTTCGTGGGCGAAGAAACGACGGTCGCCTTCGGTGACAAGACATCGGGTCCTAACCACATCCTGCCGACCAAGTTTGCGGCGCGCTACTCTGCAGGGCTGTCGGTGCACAAGTTCCTCAAGCCGCTGACCTGGCAAAAGGCCGACCACGAGGCCTGCAAGACGCTGTCGCTTCCCACCGCTCGTATCTCGCGACTGGAGGGGATGGAGGCCCATGCCCGCACCGCGGATGTCCGCATGGCCAAGTATTTCCCCGGTCACGACTTTGACCTGGGCGTGCCGGTCGCCTCGGCAGAATAGCCGCGACGCGCCATCCCGTAACGTGACAGAGGCATCATGGGACAACTTGCATCACTGTTCGACCTGACGGGGCGCACGGCGCTCGTAACCGGCGGGAACTCTGGCATCGGGCTGGCGATTGCCCGTGCGCTTGGCCTTCAGGGCGCGCGGCTGCATCTGGCCGCGCGGTCGGCGGACCGCCTGGATCAGGCGGTCGGGCTGCTCGCTGTCGACGATTTGGAGTCCGTGCCCCACGCCACCGATCTGGCCGATCCCGATGCGCTGTCGGAACTCGCGGCGGCCTGCGGGTCGGTGGACATTCTGGTAACGGCCGCCGGCGTCAATTTGCGCCAGCCCTATGGGCAGGTCACACCAGAGGCTTTCGACACGCATATGCATCTGCACCTTCGGGCGCCGTTCCTGCTGCTTCAGGCGCTGGCTCCGGGAATGCGGGATCGCGGCTGGGGGCGGGTGCTCAACATCGCGTCGCTCCAGTCGGTGCGCGCTTTCCCCAACTCGGCGCCCTATGGCGCCGCCAAAGGCGGCGTCATGCAACTGACCCGCGCAATGGCCGAGGCCTGGTCGCCGCATGGCATCACCTGCAACGCGATCGCGCCAGGTTTCTTTCCGACACCGTTGACGGAACCGGTCTTTGCCGACCGCGACCTCGCCGCAGCCAACGCCGCGCGCACCGCCATCGGGCGCAACGGACGGCTGGAAGATCTGTATGGCGCCGCCGTGTTCCTTTGCTCGGACGCATCCGGCTACATCACCGGCCAGACATTGTTCGTGGATGGCGGGTTCACCGCAAAATGACGAAGAGGACACCATGCAGGCGCTGATCTATACCGCTCCGCTGGAAATGACCTGGGCTGAAACCGCGAAGCCCCGACCAAAGCCCGGCGAAGTTCTGGTCCGTGTGCAGGCGGTCGGCATATGCGGCTCCGACATGCACGCCTATCACGGGCACGACGACCGGCGGCCCCCCCCGCTGGTACTGGGGCACGAGGCCGCGGGCGTGATCGAGGGTGGTGCGCGCGATGGCGAACGGGTGACAATCAACCCATTGGTCACCGACCCTGACTGCCCCGTTGTCAAAGCTGGCCGGCCGCATCTGTCGCCGACCCGCCAGATCATTTCCATGCCGCAGCGCCCCGGCGCCTTTGCGGAATACGTCACGATACCCGAGCGGAACGTACTGCCGGTCCCTGACGAGCTTGATATGCGCCACGCCGCGTTGGCCGAGCCAATCGCCGTTTCCTGGCACGCCGTGCGCATCGGCTTTGAGCATCTGCGGGAGAGCCCGCCAAACGTGCGGGTGCTCGTTCTGGGAGGTGGGGCGATCGGAATTGCGGCCGCCATCATCGCGCGGCATCTGGGCGCGGCGAGCGTCAGGATTGCCGAAACCCACCCGGGACGTCGCGCGATGCTGCAATCGGAACCCGGAATTGCAGTCTTCGATCCCTCGGATCAGTCTGCAGACACCGGCGACGATAGTGCCGACCTTGTCATCGACGCGGTAGGGGCAGAAGCGACGCGGGTGCTTGCCTCGAAAACCGTTCGGCCGGGTGGTGTGATCGTCCACGTCGGGCTGCTGCCAGGAGCGGCAGGGTTCGACCTGCGCCGTATCACCCTGCAAGAGATCACGGTCACCGGGTCCTACTGCTACACCCCCGAAGATTTCAGTGCTGCGCTCGCGGCGATCGCCGACGGCTCCTTGGGCTCGCTTGGCTGGACCGAGAGCCGGCCGATGGCCGAGGGGGCGCTGGCCTTTGCTGATTTGCACGCCGGGCGCGTCGCGGCGCCGAAGATCATCCTGACGCTGTGATAGACGATGCAGCAAAAACCCCATCCATCGGACCCCTTGCGCCGCCGCCGACACCGTCCACTACAGGACGCATCGATACTCCACGCCGTCGGTGGGCAGAACCGATATGCGCAGCTCGAGCGGTGCGCCTTGGTAATCCTTGGCAATGCGGACAACCCGCAGACAGGGCGTTCCCGCCTCACGATCAAGCTCTCGTGCAACCTCGGGGGGAAGGGCAATCGCGGTAAGCCGCTCTTCCGCATGGTGTACGGTCGCGCCGAAGGCGCGCTGGTACAGATCATAGAGCGTGTTCGGCAGCGCTTCGGGCTCTCGCTCGATGCCGGCGAACCGCTTGGCGTCAAGAAAGATCTCTTCGTGAATCGCGGACCGGCCATCGACATCGCGAATCCGCCGAATGTGAACAATCGACGCCCCGGGATCGAGTTGCAGCGCCGCTGCCTCTTCAGGGGTCGCGACGCGCAGGTTCCTCGACAACGCGCGCGAGTCGGGTCGCACCCGGCTGCCATCTTCGCGCCGGAGGTTCAGGAAGCGAAACAAGGCCTCATCCCCCTCGTGAGTCGCGACGACGGTTCCGCGACCCTGACGCCTTACGACGATACCCTCCTGCGCAAGGTCGAGCAGGGCCTTGCGCAGCGTACCGACGCTGACCCCGTACTCTTCGGCGAGCCGCGTTTCGCTCGGCAGATAGGTGCCTGGAGACCACTCGCCGTCGCTGATCCTTTCCAGCAGCAGCGCTCTCAGCTGGCTATGTAGCGGCTGCGCTATGGGGCGTCGCTTGTTGTCCATTGTTCTCTCCGCCAGTGACCAAGGAACCCTTGACTCACTCGTGTCATATAAACTATATATAACATAGTTTACTTATGCATCCAGTCTTTCGTAGCAGAGAAGTCGTGTCGGGCGAAGTCCGTCGAGTGACATGAAACGAAAACGTCCGGGGAGGGGCGGCGGATGAACAACGTGGCAATCTCGCTGGTCGAGGCGCACCGCTTGGCGGTCTTGGCGCTGACGAGCGCCGGCGTGTCCGAGCCT
Source organism: Paracoccaceae bacterium (assembly GCA_041687395.1). Classification (GTDB taxonomy): domain Bacteria; phylum Pseudomonadota; class Alphaproteobacteria; order Rhodobacterales; family Rhodobacteraceae; genus JAWLCA01. The sequence goes on from JAWLCA010000020.1 coordinate 17,637, forward strand.
TCCGCGACCGCGACAGCCGAGGCGCTTGTCGCTGCCGAACGGGACGGGCTTTCCTCGCACGGCCTCGCGCGTCTGCCGTTTTACGTTGCACAGGTTCGCTCCGGTAAGATCCACGCCAACGCGCAACCGACCGTCCGTCAGGACGGTGCTGTCGTTCAGGTGGATGCAGACCATGGATTAGCCTTTCCAGCCTTGGCTGCTGGTAATGTCGCGGCGGCCGAAGTGGCGCGGAAGCTGGGTATCGCCGCCCTGTCGATCACGCGGTCGCATCACTTCGGCGTCGCGGGATATCCGGTCGAAGCGCTGGCGCGGCAAGGTCTGATCGCGATTGCCTTCTCGAACTCGCCGGCAGCGATGGCGCCGTGGGGCGGACATCGGGCGCTTTACGGCACCAACCCCATAGCCTTTGCCGCGCCACGCGCGAGCGGGGCGGATCCGCTGGTGATTGACCTGTCGCTCAGCCATGTGGCGCGAGGCAAGGTGATGCTGGCGCAGAAATCCGGCCAACCGATCCCCGGCGACTGGGCGCTCGACGCAGAGGGGAGGCCCACGACCGACGCGGACGCAGCCATGGCCGGTACGATGCTGCCCGTCGGCGGCGCCAAGGGTGCCGCACTCGGGTTGATGGTCGAATTGCTGACCGCCGGCCTCGCTGGTGGGAACTTTGGCTACGAAGCCAGTTCACTGTTCGATGCCGAAGGTCCACCGCCGGGTTTGGCGCATCTGATCCTCGTGCTCGACCCGGCGCGCTTTGCCGGCGACTTCACCGCAAGAGCCGAGGCGCTGTTCGAACAGATCGCTGCACAGGAGGGGGCGCGCCTGCCAGGCAGTCGCCGCCTGGCGATCCGCGCCACAAACTCCGAGATGCTGACCTTGCCCGATGCCCTGCTGGACGAGTTGACCGCGCTTGCAGAGGCCGCGCCCGATCACCCGCTTCATTCCATCACGCAACGAGAGAGGACATCATGACAACCACCACTCATCCCCAGCTTCTGAAGCACGACGAGGCCGACAATGTCGGCGTCGTCGTGGTCGAGGGGCTGACCGCCGGCACCGACATGCTCTGTGTCTGCACCGAGGACAACTCGGACTTTCGGCTGACCGCGAAGGCCGACATTCCGATCGGCCACAAGGTCGCTCTGAAGCCGCTGAAGGCCGGAGATACGGTCATCAAGTACGGCGAGGATATCGGCAAGATGATCGGCGACGTCGAAGAGGGTGGGCATGTCCACACCCAGAACCTGAAAACCAAGCGGTGGTGAGGAAACACAATGGCACTTGATTTCACACAAGCGACGGTGAACGCATGGCGGCGCGAAAATGGCCGTGTCGGTGTGCGCAACCACGTCCTGATTCTGCCCGTCGACGACATTTCCAACGCCGCCTGCGAGGCGGTGGCCAACAACGTCAAGGGGACGATGGCGATCCCGCACGCCTATGGCCGGCTCCAGTTCGGCGAGGATCTGGACCTGCACTTCCGGACCATCATCGGCACTGGCGCCAACCCCAACGTCGCGGCCGTGATCGTGATCGGGATCGAGCCGGAATGGACCAAGATCATCGTCGATGGCATCGCCAAGACCGGCAAGCCGGTCGAAGGCTTCTGGATCGAGCAGAACGGCGATTTCGAGACCATTCGAAAGGCCGGCTGGAAGGCCAAGGAGTTCGTCCACTGGGCGACCGAACTGAAAAAGGAGGAATGCCCTCTGACCGATCTGTGGGTCTCAACCAAGTGCGGAGAGAGCGACACCACCACCGGCCTGTCATCCTGTCCGACTGTCGGCAACATGTACGACAAACTGCTGCCGCATGGGCTTTATGGCGTGTTCGGAGAGACGTCGGAGATCACCGGGGCCGAGCACATCTGTGTGAAGCGCGCCGCCAATCAGGAAGCCGCCGACAAGTTCATGAAGACGTGGCAGGCCTACCAGGATGACGTGATCGAACAGTTCAAGACCTCGGATCTGTCCGACAGTCAGCCGACGAAAGGCAATATCCTTGGCGGCCTGACCACGATCGAGGAAAAGGCGCTTGGTAATCTCGAAAAGATTGGTCGCACCAGCACCTATATCGATGTCCTGGAACCGGCCGAGGCACCGGCAAAGGGCAATGGACTCTATTTCATGGACACGTCCTCGGCGGCGGCGGAATGCGTCACGCTGATGGCGGCGGCAGGCTATGTCATCCACACCTTCCCCACGGGTCAGGGTAATGTGGTCGGCAATCCGATCGTGCCGGTGATCAAGATCTCGGGCAACCCGCGTACGCTGCGCACAATGTCCGAGCATATCGACGTGGATGTCACTGGCGTCCTACGTCGCGACATGACCATCGATCAGGCCGGCGACGCACTGATCGAAATGATCAGGCGCACGGCCAATGGCCGCGTTACCGCCGCCGAGGCGCTGGGGCATCGAGAGTTCTCAATGACCAAGCTCTACCGGTCGGCCTGACCGGCACACCGCGAACCACCCCGGCGGGTCAACTCGGCCCGCCGGCCAATCGCGTGCCCGCGTGGGTGCAGCAAAGAAGTTCGGTGCATGATCCCGTCAGTCTCGACAGCGATGTCCGTGGTGCATCGCAACTTTCCGGGCGTTCTTCTGAGCGCGACAATCGGTGCGGCGGCCGCCTTCCTTGGGAGCCACTATGGCGCTCCGGTGATGTTGTTCGCGCTTCTGCTGGGCATCGCCTTCAACTTCCTGGGCCAGGATCCGGCCTGCAAGCCGGGGGTGGAGCTTTCATCGAAATTCCTGCTTCGGCTCGGCGTTGGGCTTCTGGGCCTGCGCATTGCCTTGGGCGATATAGTCGCGTTCGGTGCTGGTGGCGCAGCGCTCGTCGCCACGTTGATGGTGCTGACGCTGGCCACCGGATTCGTCGCGGCGCGGCTCTTTTCGCGGAAATGGCGTTTTGCCCTGCTTACCGGTGGTGCGGTGGCGATCTGCGGGGCGTCGGCCACGCTCGCCATCGCCGCGGTTATCCCGCACAATGACAAGACTGAGCGGAATGTCCTGTTCACTGTGATGGCCGTTACCTCGCTCTCGACGGTTGCTATGGTTGCCTACCCCATCCTTTTTTCTGCTCTTTCGTTTTCTGATGCACAGATTGGCTTCCTGATTGGCGCAACGATCCATGACGTCGCACAGGTCGTAGGTGCAGGCTATTCGGTGTCCGACGAGGCCGGCGAAATCGCGACAGTGGTCAAGCTCTTTCGCGTGGCGCTTCTGCCAGTGGTGCTTATCGGCATCGTGCTGACGCTGCGAACCCGTGGAATGTCGACACGCGGCAAGGTTCCCCTTCTGCCCTGGTTCATGATCCTGTTTCTTGTCCTGTCGATCCTCGGGAGCATTCTGACAATGCCCTTATGGCTGACCGATGCCGTCGGAACCGCATCGCGGACATTGCTCATCACCGCGATAGCCGCGCTTGGGGTCAAGACCTCGCTCAAGGCGATGAGCGAGGTGGGCGGCGGCCATTTGGCGGTAGTGACCATGGAAACTCTCGTCCTGCTTGGCGCAGCTGTTGGGCTGATGTTTTTATGGCCAATTTAGGCGCCTTGCCTGGAAGGTCGAATGAAGCCCGGACCAAGGACGGAGTGGAGCCAGACCGACGAAGCAATGAATATGAACCCGGACTACCCGAGGGGGGCAGACCATGCTGCACTTTCTCGAACCTTCCCAGCGCAAAGGCCCGGGGGCGGCATCTTGCCCCCGGGCCAGCTTGTCAGGGCAGGCTTATTCCGCCCAGCGCTGGATCAGCTCCTCGTAGGCGATGGTGACCGGTTCGCCTTTTTCGTCGTCCAGCTTCGGCCAGGGCGCGCCCTCTTGCGCCAGCCAGTGGTCGGCGCCCTGAGGCTCGTTCAGGACCGGGCCAAGGTCGCCCTGCACCCCCGAGCGCTGCAGGCGGTCAAGCACGGCTTCCTGCTCGGCGCAGAGCGCATCCATCGCCTCCTGCGCGGTCTTGGCGCCCGAGGAGGCGTCGCCGATGTTCTGCCACCATAGCTGTGCCAGACGCGGGTAGTCGGGGACGTTGAAGCCGGTGTCAGTCCACAGCTCGCGCTCGGGCGAGCGGTAGAATTCGACCAGACCGCCCAGCATAGGTGCGCGCTCGGTAAAGCTGTCGTGCCGGATTGTGCTTTCGCGGATGAAGGTCAGGCCGACGTGGCTTTTCTTCACGTCCACGGTCTTGGACGCAATGAACTGGGCATAGAGCCAGGCGGCCTGCGCGCGGTCCACCGGGGTGGATTGCATCAGCGTGGCGGATCCCACGTCCTGATAGCCGACCTTCATCCCGTCCTGCCAGTAAGTACCGTGGGGGCTGGGGGCCATGCGCCACTTCGGGGTGCCGTCCTCGTTCACCACGGGAAGACCTTCGGCCACCATGTCTGCGGTGAAGGCGGTGTACCAGAAGATCTGCTGGGCGATGTTGCCCTGGGCAGGTACCGGGCCGGATTCCGAGAAGTTCATGCCGGCCGCGGTGGGCGGGGCATAGTCGCGCAGCCAGTCGGCGTATTTCTGGATCGAGTAGACTGCCGCCGGGCTGTTGGTGGCACCGCCCCGTTCCATGCAGGAACCGACGGGCTGGTAGTTCTCGTTCACGCGGATGCCCCATTCGTCCACCGGCAGGCCGTTCGGCAGGCCGAGGTCGGAGGCGCCGGCCATCGACAGCCACGCATCGGTGAAGCGCCAGCCGAGCGAGGGGTCGCGGCGCCCATAGTCCATGTGGCCATAGACCGTCTGTCCGTCGATCTCGCGTCCGGTGAAGAAGGCGGCGATATCCTCGTAGGCCGACCAGTTGACCGGAACGCCGAGCGGGTAGCCGTATTCGGCTTCGAACTCTGCCTGGATATCCGGGTCCGAGAACCAGTCGTGACGGAACCAGTAGAGGTTGGCGAACTGCTGCAGAGGCAGTTGGTAAAGCTTTCCATCGGGGCCGGTGGCCGAGGAGGTGCCGATGAAATCATCCAGATCAAGGTTCGGGTTGGTGACGTCTGCGCCTTTACCCTCGATCCAGTCGGTGATGTTGCGGACCTGCTGGTAGCGCCAGTGGGTTCCGATAAGGTCGGCGTCGTTGACATACATGTCATAGACATTCTCGCCCGTCTGCATCTGGGTCTGCAGACGCTCGACCACGTCGCCTTCGCCGATCAGGTCATGAGTGACCTCAATGCCGGTGATCGCGGAGAATGCCGGGGCGAGGACGCGGGCCTCGTATTCATGGGTGGTGATGGTTTCCGACACCACGTTGATCGACATGCCGCGGAAGGGTTCCGCCGCGTCGATGAACCACTGCATCTCGGCTTCCTGCTCCTCGCGCGTGAGCGCGGAGAGATCGCCGATCTCGGCATCGAGGAAGGCGCGCGCGGCCTCCATGTCGGCAAAGGCCGGGCTGCCCAGCACGGTCAGTGCCAGACCCAGCGCGGTAGATGTTCTCAAGAGTTGGTTCATTATGTCCTCCCATGGATTGAACCGTTTCAGTCCTGTGCGTCCGGGGCGGGACGTCAACGCGACGGCGCCCGGTCACACCCTTTCGACGCCCCTAGACCCAGCGGAAAACCGCCGCGGCATAGAGGGCGCAAAGCCCAAGCGCCCAGAACTGGGGCAAATCGGTCATCCCCAGCCAGGCCAGATTGATGAAGGCCGAGCCGAGCAGCGTGATGAAGAGCCGGTCGCCGCGCGTCGTCTCGATCATCAGCACGCCGCGGCGGGGCGTTTCAGGATAGCGGATCGCCAGGATCGTGAAGAGGATCAGCAGGCTTGCGATCACCATGAAGAAGCTTGCGGTCGGCCAGGTCCAGGCCATCCATTGCAGGGTCATGGGGCTTCTCCCTTACACGCGGCCCAGGGCGAAGCCCTTGGCGATGTAGTTGCGGACGAAATAGATCACGAGCGCGCCGGGGATTATCGTCAGTACGCCTGCGGCGGCCAAGACGCCCCAGTCGAGGCCGGACGCCGAGACCGTCCGTGTCATCGTCGCTGCGATGGGTTTTGCGTTCACCGACGTCAGCGTGCGCGACAGCAACAGTTCCACCCACGAGAACATGAAGCAGAAGAATGCGGCAACGCCGATGCCGGAGGCGATGAGCGGCATGAAGATCTTCACGAAGAAGCGGGGGAAGGAGTAGCCGTCGATATAGGCGGTCTCGTCGATCTCCTTGGGCACCCCGCGCATGAAACCTTCGAGGATCCAGACCGCCAGCGGCACGTTGAATAGACAGTGCGCCAGCGCCACCGCGATATGCGTGTCGAACAGGCCGACCGAAGAATAGAGCTGGAAGAAGGGCAGGGCGAAGACCGCGGGCGGGGCCATGCGGTTGGTCAGCAGCCAGAAAAACAGGTGCTTGTCGCCCAGGAACCGGTAGCGGCTGAAGGCATAGGCTGCGGGCAGCGCCACCGTGATCGAGATGACGGTGTTGAGCGTGACGTAGGTAATCGAGTTGACGTAGCCCATGTACCACGAGGGATCGGTCAGGATGGTGCGGTAGTTGGCGAGGGTCGGGTCCTGCGGCCAGAGGGTGAAGGCGCCGAGGATTTCCCGGTTGGTTTGCAGGCTCATCTTCACCAGCCAGTAGATCGGCACCAGCAGGAAGGCGAGGTAGATCGCCATGATAAGGGTCGAGACACGGACCTGCGGGAGTCTGAACGAGCGGGCGGCGGGGGGGGCGGCGGCGGTGTCAAGCGTGGCCATCACTTGCCCTCCTGTTTGTCGAGATTGGTCATCACGGTGTAGAACACCCAGGAAATCAGCAAGATCACCAGGAAGTAGATGATCGAGAAGGCCGCCGCGGGGCCAAGGTCGAACTGCCCCAGCGCCATCTTCACCAGATCGATCGACAGGAACGATGTGGCTGAGCCCGGCCCGCCGCCGGTGACAACGAAGGGTTCGGTGTAGATCATGAAGCTGTCCATGAACCGCAGCAGCACCGCGATCAGCAACACGCCGCGCATCTTCGGCAGTTCGATGTAGCGAAATATCGCCCAACGGCTCGCTTGGTCGATCTTGGCGGCCTGATAATAGGCATCCGGGATCGATTTCAGCCCGGCATAGGCCAGCAATGCAACCAACGAGGTCCAATGCCAGACGTCCATCACGACGACGGTGATCCAGGCGTGCAGGGCGTTCTGGGTGTAGTTGTAGCTGATCCCGAGGTTGTTGAGCACGTAGCCTAGCAGGCCGATATCGGACCGGCCCATGATCTGCCAGATCGTCCCCACGACATTGAACGGAATAAGCAGCGGCAGCGCCATGAGAACCAGGCAGACAGATACCCAGAACCCGCGCTTTGGCATGCAGAGCGCGATCAGCACGCCAAGCGGGATCTGGATCGCCAGGATGATCGCCGAGAACAGAAGCTGCCGCCCCAAGGCGGACTGATAGCGTGATGAGGTCAGCACCTGTTCGAACCAGCCCAGTCCCTCCCAGAAGAAGACGTTGCTGCCAAAGGTGTCCTGGACCGAATAGTTCACCACCGTCATCAGCGGAATCACCGCCGAAAACGCGACAAGCACCAGCACCGGCAGAACCAGAAACCAGGCCTTGTTGTTCTGGGTCTTCTCCATATCAGACGGCCTCTCTGTCGGAGTTGGAAACGGCATGAAGCGGCGTTACGCGCCAGTCATTGGCATAGACATTGACCCGGTCGGGATCGAAGCTTGCGCGGTTCGCCCCGGCCGGAAGGCTCGCCCCCTCGGGCAGGATCGCGTTGAGGGGCGCGCCGGCGAGATCGGCGCGCACAATCTGGTGGCGCCCCACATCCTCGACGCGCCGAACGGTGATCGGCAGTCCCTCGCCCCCCTCGGCAATGCGAACGAACTCGGGCCGGACGCCGATCTGCACGCGGCCCTTCAAGGCGCGGTAGGCGCCGCTCAGCTGCACACTGTGCCCCGCGACGCGGGCGATGCGGCCTTCGACCTCGGCGTCCATCACGTTCATGCCGGGCGAGCCGATGAAATAACCGACAAAGGTATGTTCCGGCGTGTCGAACAGATCCTCGGGCGTGCCCATCTGAACCACGCGGCCGTCGTGCATCACCACGACCTTGTCGGCAAAGGTCAGCGCCTCGGTCTGGTCATGGGTGACATAGATCATGGTATGCCCGAAGTCGCGGTGCAGCGCCTTCAGCTGGGTGCGCAGCTCCCATTTCATGTGCGGGTCGATCACGGTCAGCGGTTCGTCGAACAGGATCGCGTTGACATCCTCGCGCACCATGCCGCGGCCGAGGCTGATCTTCTGTTTGGCATCTGCCGTCAGGTTACGCGCCTTCTGGTCCAGCACATCCGCCATGCCGATCATCTGGGCGATGGCCTGCACCCGCTGCGCGATGTAGCCTGCTTCGGCGCCGCGGTTCTTCAGCGGGAAGGACAGATTTTCGCGCACGCTCATGGTGTCGTAGACGACCGGAAACTGGAACACCTGCGCGATGTTGCGCTCTGCGGTCGCGGCATGCGTCACGTCGCGTTCGCCAAACAGAACCCGCCCCCGCGAAGGGATCAGCAGCCCGGAGATGATGTTCAGAAGCGTGGACTTGCCGCAGCCCGACGCGCCGAGCAGTGCATAGGCGCCGCCGTCCTGCCAGACGTGATCAAGCTGCTTGAGCGCATAGTCCTCTTCGGACTTCGGATTGTGCAGGTAGGCATGCGCAAGGTTGTCGAGCGTGATCTGTGCCATCCGTGGTCCCTTCAAGCCGCCTGGGCATAGGCTGCGGGCGCCACCAGCGTGCCATCCCCTGCAAAGACGTAGACGTGGGCGGGGCTGAGCCAGACGCTGAGCGACTGACCGGGGCGGAGTTCATGCACTCCATGCACCAGCCCGACCCAGCGGTCGCGACCGTGGTCGATGTGTACAAAGGTCTCCGACCCGGTGATCTCGGTGATGCCCAGCGTGCAATCGAAGCGCAGCGCCTGCTCCCCCGGATCGCTTATGCGCAGGTGATTGGCGCGGAACCCGGCCGTGTAGCGTCCGTCTGGCAGGGAGTAAAGCGTGCCGGTCGCCGGTGCGGTCTGCCCTTGGGCGAAGCTGACGCGATCTCCGGCCTTGGTGACGGACATGAAGTTCATTGGCGGATCAGAGAACACGCGAGCCGTGGTGGCGTCGGCCGGCGTGCGATAGACCTGTGGGGTCGGCCCGAACTGCGTCACGCGGCCCTCCCACAAAGTTGCGGTATTGCCGCCCAACAGCAGCGCCTCTTCGGGTTCGGTGGTGGCATAGACGAAGATCGCGCCACTTTCGGCGAAGATGCGCGGAATCTCGGCGCGCAGTTCCTCGCGCAGCTTGTAGTCGAGATTCGCCAACGGTTCGTCGAGAAGAACGAGCCCCGCATCCTTCACCAGCGCGCGGGCCAGCGCACAGCGCTGTTGCTGCCCCCCCGACAGTTCCAGCGGCTTGCGGTCGAGCATCGGGGTCAGCCGCAGCATCTCGGCCGTGGCGCGCACGGCCCGGTCGATCTCGGCCCTTGACTTGCCCATCAGGCGGAGGGGCGAGGCGATGTTGTCGTAGACCGTCATCGAGGGGTAATTGATGAACTGCTGGTAGACCATCGCGACCTTCCGGTCCTGCACCCGTTGGCCGGTGACCTCTTGCCCCTCCCAAAAGATGCGACCAGTGGCGGGGATGTCGAGCCCGGCCATGAGCCGCATAAGGGTGGTCTTGCCCGACAACGTAGGGCCAAGAAGCACGTTCATCGTGCCGCGTTCCAGCGTCAGGTCGGTCGGGTGGATGTGGGTCTGTGCATTGACCACCTTGCTCACCCCGTCCAGTACCAGCGTCATTCCTGTCCTCCCCTGCAGGCCGCGTCTAGCGCGCGGCTGCGCGTCGTTCGTCGTTGCGGTTCTCGCCCTTCATGAACGTCTCGATTGCCGCGATCTGATCCGGCGTCAGGCGCAGGCCGAGCTTGCTGCGGCGCCAGACGACGTCTTCGGCGGAGCGGGCGTATTCCCGGCTCATCAGCCAGTGCAGTTCGGCCTCGGTCAACGTGGCACCGAAATCGCGCCCCAGATCTTCGGCGGCCTGGGCGTTGCCCAAGATCAGGCCTGCCTCGGTGCCATAGGCGCGGACAAGGCGTTTGGCGTGAAAATCCGTCAGGAACGGATAGTCGCGCCGGAGTTCCGCGATCAGCGCGCCAACACCATCTACCGGAAAATCGCCCCCCGGCAGGGCTACCCCTGCGGTCCACGCCCCACCTGCCTGCGGGAAATGCGGAGCAAGCTTGGCCAGCGCGGCCTGAGCCAGCTTGCGATAGGTCGTGATCTTGCCGCCAAATACGTTGAGCAGCACCGGCCCAGCCTCGTCGAGCGACAGAACGTAGTCCCGCGTGGCGGCTGTCGCCGACTTCGCCCCATCGTCATAGAGCGGGCGAACGCCGGAGTAGGTCCAGACGATATCGTCGCGCGTCACGGGTTTCGCGAAATACTGACTGGCGAAGTTACAAAGATACTCCTGCTCGTCCTCGGTGCAGCGCGCGTCCGCGGGATCGCCCTGATGCTCCTGATCGGTGGTGCCGATCAGGGTAAAATCGGTCTCGTAGGGGATCGCGAAGATGATCCGCCCGTCCGTGCCCTGGAAGAAATAGCACCTGTCGTGGTCGTAAAGCTGGCGCGTCACGATGTGACTGCCACGGACAAGCCGCACCTTCTCGCGGCTGTTGATGCCCAGCCGCTCGCCGATGATGTCGCCGACCCAGGGACCACCGGCGTTCACCAGGCCGAGGGCACGGACCGTTTCGGAGCGGCCGTCGGCATGGGAAAGCTCTACCTGCCAGTGATCGCCGGCGCGGCGGGCGCGCTTCACGGTGCAGCGGGTCAGGATGCGCGCGCCCCGGGCCTCGGCATCCCGGGCATTGAGGACAACCAGGCGCGAATCCTCGACCCAGCAGTCGGAGTATTCGTAGGCGCGATGGAACTTCGGGTTCAGCGGGCGGCCGGCCTCGTCTTCCGTCAGATCCAGCGTGCGGGTGCCGGGCAGGATCTTCCGCCCCCCCAGGTGGTCGTAGATCGCGAGACCCAGCCGGATCAGCCAGGCCGGCCGGCGCCCCTTCATCCACGGCATCATGCGGGACAGAAGCCGCGAGGTCGGCGTGTCGCTGTCGAACCGCATGTCGGGGTGGAACGGCAGCACGAAACGCAGTGGCCAGCTGATGTGCGGCATCGCGCGCAGAAGCGTCTCACGCTCGACCAGCGCTTCCTTCACCAGTCGGAACTCGAAGAACTCCAGATAGCGCAACCCGCCGTGGAACAGCTTGGTCGAGGCCGAGGATGTGGCCTGCGCAAGATCGCCCCTTTCGGCCAGGGTAACGGACAGCCCGCGGCCTGCGGCGTCGCGCGCGATGCCACAGCCGTTGATCCCGCCGCCGATGACCAGAAGGTCGATGAGGCCGCTGTCGTCAGCCATCTGTCCCGTTCCTCCCTGCTGGCAGGATTTAGACCCGCAGATGGGATGTTCTGTCAAGTATTATGTTCGTTTTCTTTCGGTCTGGACGTTGTTGATAAATCAATCTTGCGCCAATCGAAGATTTCCGTTGCAATCAACAGACAGTAAGGTCCGACTGCGCAACGCACGGCAACAGCGGGGGAGAACAACGGGTGGCGGTGTCCTTTCGGCATGCGGAAATCCTGCACCTTGCGCGGGAAAAGGGCTCGGTCGTGGTCGAAGACCTGGCAGCGCATTTCGGCGTCACGCTGCAGACCATCCGGCGCGACCTGACCGACCTTTGCGATGCAGGCCACCTGACACGGGTCTACGGCGGTGCCGTCCTGCCCTCGGGCGTGGCCAATATCGGGTATGAGGAACGCCGCACCCTGAACGCCGAGGCGAAAGACCGGATCGGACGCATGGTCGCCGCCGAGATTCCGAATGCCGCTTCGGTCTTCCTGAATATCGGCACCACGACCGAGGCGGTGGCCCGCGCGCTTCTGGGGCACCGCGACCTGATGGTAGTGACGAACAACCTGAACGTCGCCAACATTCTGGCCGCAAACGAAAGCATCGAGGTGATCGTGGCGGGCGGCGTACTGCGGCGTGCGGATGCCGGTCTTGTCGGCGACGTCACGCTGGAGATGGTGCGGCACTTCAAGGTCGATATCGCGGTGATCGGCGCATCTGCCCTGGATGAGGACGGCGACCTGCTCGACTATGACTTTCGCGAGGTGCGCGTCAGCCAGGCGATCATCCGGCAATCGCGCCGCACCTGGCTGGCGGCCGACGCTTCGAAGTTCACCCGAACCGCCCCGGTCCGCATCGCCTCTCTGGCCGACATCGAGACCTTCTTCACCGACGCGGCCCCCCCATCCAGGGTGCGCACGCGGTGCGAGGGGTGGGGAACCCAGGTGCGCCTGGCACCGGCCGGCTGATCGGCGGTCAGCCGCTGTCGGGCGCGCTGTTCAGGCCCCGCCGGTGCAGCGTGTTGCGCCCGCGCGACACCGGGGCACGAAGCCCGGAAAAACGCATGCGGATAGTTCCATTTGTGTTGACAGTCAGCCGCCCGTAGCGTTGGTCAAAATTGCAACAAATTTCACGGGCGCGTGCGGGTTGGTTTGTCTTTGCCGTCTGCCGCCGCCGATCAAGCCACGGAGATGACATGAAGCAGACAAACAACCGCAACCGGCTGATGCTGAGCGCCGCGCCCTTCGCGCTGGCGGCAGCGCTGGGTGCAACGCCCGCGCTGGCGGACATTCTGGCGGAAAGTGTACTGATCGGCACGTCGGGCGATGGCCTGATCTTTGCCGACCCGGCCGAGGGCGTGAACCCGCCGGGCATCAAGGCGGTGACCTTCACATCGACGCGCAATCCGGCCTTCGATAACGCCCTTCCGGAGGATCCGATCACCAATCCGCGCTTTCTTCCCCCGTACGAGAACGTCGTCACGAACTTCCTGGACCTGAACGGTGACGACAACTTCGACGATCCTCTCGCCTCGCGCGGTGAGGTACCGAACTGCCTTATCGCCAACAACCCGGACGTGTATTGTGACTCGGCACCGGGGTCGGGCAAGCGGATCAAGACCTGGCTGACCGGGCCGGTGCCGTTCGACATGCGTCTGCGCACCGAGTCGGCCTATACTGATGAATTTGGCGATCCGGTTGACGTGTCGCGCGTCGACTACTTCAACTTCGGCAAGGTCTCCAACTTTACCGGCGCGCGCATCACCGGCATGAGCATTGAATTGCTGCGTGCGGACGGTACCCTCATGGATCCTGCGGATTCTGCCAATTCGGTACTGTTTGATCTGGCTGCGGATGTGGTTGATAATCTCGGGCTTGGCGCACGTCTGGTCGACGGCCTGTTCGGCGCGGGTGGTCAGGAAGGTGATATCGGGTTCTTCTCGGACGCGAGAGCCGGGTTCAGCCTTGATGAATCTGAGAACACCCTGGACTTCGGTGTGCAGATCGATCCTGCGACCGCACTCTTGAGCAACGTCTTCTACGTTGACAACTTTGGCGATTCATTCCTCGACAACACGATGATTCCGGACGGGATCTTCTGGGATGACGATGGCGATCCCACCAATGAGAGTGCATTGCTCGCTTGGTACAACCCGAGTGCCGGTGCAGGCGCCTGGGTTTGGGGGAATCTCGCACTCGCGGCCGATGTTGAAGCCCGCGCACAGGAAATCGTCGACGATCTGGGGCTGACGCAGACCGGAACGGCCGTGGAGGCGCTTGGCTACGCAGCCGGCGGGCTGATAGATCCCACCATCGTTGCCGAAATGGAAGCGGACGAGCTGTTCGAGATCGATGTCATCGAAGACCTGCGCAACGCGAACATCAACTACACCATCGCGGTGGGCATGATCGACGGCAACGAATTCATCATTCGGACCACGCCGCGGTTTGCCGAGATCGTGGAAGAGACCGCGACGCAGGCACAGTTCGTGACGGCGGGCAACCTGGATGCTCTGGCGAACGTGCCGTATCTCGGGGCGGATGATGGCTATGGCGACATGGTCGATACCATCGTCGCGCTTGACGATCCGGCCGCGCAGCAGGAAGCCATTGAGCAGCTCGGCTACAGCTTCCTGGCGGCCTATGGCGCCACCGGTTTCGCGACCGGGCGCGAGCAGGTCTTTGCCCTGGGCCAGCCCTGGGACAACGAGCCCGGCGCACAGGTGACCCGCGGCGGCCCGACCTGGGCGATGGGCGAGAACCTGAGCGGGTTCGTCTCGATCGCAGGCGGCCGCGCCACCTATGATCCGACGAGCAACAACGCGGGCTTCGAGCTTGACACCCGGTCGATCTTCGCCGGGCTGGAAACCGAGGTTGCACCGATGACCTCGTTCGGTGTCATGCTGGGCGCGCTGAACACCAATGCCGATATCGACGGTGGTCGTGGTGAACTCGATGGTGACGGCTACGGCGCCGCGGTCTTTGGCCGCTCCACCTTTGGTCAGTCGGGACGCGTGCAGGCGATGATCGGCTTCCAGAAGCTGGACGTGGACAGCACCCGGAACGTCATTTTCGCAAGCGAGGTTGCGAGTGCGAGCACGGATGTCGACGTGACCTTTGCGGCGATCCAGGCCGACTACATGATGCGCAGTGGTGCCTTGAACTGGGGTCCGATGGGCTCGCTGGAATACTACCGGGTGAAGACGGACGCCTTCACGGAAACCGGCGCAGGCATCTGGAACATGAGTGTGGGTGCGCAGACCGACGAGGTGACGATCGCCACGGCCGGTGTGCGGGCCAACACCAGCTTCATGAGCGCTGGCGGCTGGGACGTTACCCCCTTCGGTCACCTCGCGCTGACCAGCCGCTCGGGTGATGCCGCGACGGTGGGCACCGGCTTCGGGACCAATTCGGCCTTTGCGATGCCGGTCGACGCCGCCGATGCGACCTGGGTCGATGTGGGCTTGGGCGTTTCGGCTACCTCGGGTGGGCCGGGCAACAGCCTGCAGCGGGTCGGGCTGGAGTATCGCGGTGCCTTCGACAGCGACTACAAAGGCCACGCGGTGCGCGCCTACTTCGACATGCGCTTCTGAGCCATGTCATGAGCACGAAACGGAAAGGCGCCCCACGGGGCGCCTTTTCAGTTTCAGAACCCCGCGAACGGGCTGCTGCGGTCAAGGATGCAACCGCGTCGCGGGCTGTTCATTCGGTGGCTTCTTCCTCGGCCTCGTCGTCCTCGATCTCATCACCCTGTGGCGCATGACGATCCTCGGCCTCGTTCAGGGGGCGCAGGTTGAACGTCACGCTCAGGCGGAATTCCCCGTCGGTCTCTTCGGTTTCCACCGTGCCGTCGATCTGCATCGCAAAAGCTTCGAGCAATTGCGAGCCAAGGCCCGTTCCGCCGTCCACATCGCCGGGTCGCGGAACGGGGCGAGGACCGCCCGCGCCGGCACTGTTTGCAATCACCAGCTTGGCGCGGTTCTGTTCCAGATCGGTGAAAGAGACACTCAGCTTCGCCGGCGCCCCATCAGGCCCGTGCGCGTATTTCAGCGCGTTCGTCAGCGCCTCGGTGAGGAGGAGTGCAAGGGGGACGGCCTGATCGGGGGTCAGGCGAACAGGATCGAAATGCGACGTCACCTGAAACCGGCGGCCAGGACCGGTCCCCATCTTCACGACCTGCTGCAGGATGTCCGAGAGCAATTCATCGGCGCGAATGTCGGTCAGGCCCGTTGTCTGATACAGCCCGCGATGGATCGTGGCGAGGCTCATCACCCGGTCGCGCAGGCCGTGCATCAGCCATTTCGCCTCTTCCGACCGGGTCTGCCGCATCTGCATGTTCATGATCGAGGCGATCAGCTGCAGGTTGTTCTTAACCCGGTGGTGCACCTCGCGCAGCAACACTTCCTTCTGGTGGATCGCGTTTTCCAGCTCCGCCTTGTCGTGAATGATCGTGCGCTTCATCGTCTTGAAGGCCATCCCCAGTTCGCGGATCTCCCGCGGCGCGCGTTCCAGTCCCGTTACCTTGACGCGCTGATCGCCGCCAGCGAATGCTGTAATCGCGCTGCGCAACCGGCGGATGGGGCGCGAGGCCAGCCGGGAAATGCCTGCCGACGCGACCAGCAGGCTGACCATCCACATCAGGGTTGGAAAAAGCACCGATGGCGCAAAGGTGAAGGATTGCGCCTGGTAGGCTTCGATTGGCCAGGTGCCGAGGGCGTAGAGTTCGCGCTCGATCAGGGGCACCACGGCATAGACACGGTTGATGTTGCCCCGTGATATCGCGGTAAAGGTCACCGGCGGCGTTCCGATCAGGGCGGCCAGCGCGCGGTCGCGCGGCAGAAACTCTGCGGGGTCTTCCGGACCGCGGCTCGAAGACAGCAATTCTCCCTGACGGTTGAAGGTCACAAGCGCGCCGCCTTCCTCGGACACGGCGAAGGACGACGGGCCCGTGCCTTCTGTCAGTTGAGCCCTGTAGAGTTCCGCATGCGGCAGATTGACCGAAATGATGCCTGCCGGCTCGCCGTCGGCATCCGACACCGGGTAGCTCACGGAAATCACCGAGGCCTGAATGGCGGGGGCCCGGGGATTGACTGCAAAGCGTGGCGCATTGGCGGTAAGGAGTTGTTGATAGATGGGATCCTCCGACACGTCAAAGTCGCGTCCAACAGAGTCGCACGTGATCTGGCCGTTCAAGGGTACGAAGGCTACCATCGAGAACCGATCGGCATCGTCGGAGAACGCCTGCATGAGTGTATTGCACTCGTTCTCGCCCGTGACGATGGTCTCGTAGGTCGTCGCAAGCGCCTCGGCGAGGCCGCGTGCTCGCTGGATCACCCGCAGTTGTCCATCCACTGCCAGCAGCGTTTCGCCCAGAAGTGCGGCCTGCGCGCGCGCCTCGGATTCCCTGACCGTGCTGACCGTCTGCAGGATGGCAATCACACCAAGAGGAAGCAACGCAAGCGAAAGGAGCAGCCCGAGCCGGAAGCCTAGGCTATCTGTCGAACGCCACAAACGCCGTGACGTCTCCCTCATGCAGCACGAATCCTTGCACGCATGCCCGAGTGCGCTAGGACTACAATCATGTGTCCGCAGGTCGCTGTCATCGCGGGCGCTCCGTTCGTCAGATCCAGCAGGCCTGCCAGACTTGGCCGCGCGCGTTTCGCCCGGTTTGTAGTTTTCCCAACTGCAATATCCATGATCGCAGCGTACTGGCCTATGGTGGTCCACGCTATTGCGAGCGTCCCTTGAACCAGCTCGTCTGCCGTGTCCGGCCAGCTGCACAGGCTCCGGGCGAATGCGTGAAGGGCTGCAATATGCTCAAACAATTCGGCACGCGGATCGCCCTGCACCCTCATTTCTCTCCCTCGCGCGCGCGCAGTTCCTCAAGAAGCCGTTGGAACCGATCAGGAATGCCGTCTTCCAAGCCCTCATCGTAGGCGCGCCGCAGATTCTCATGAATCACTTGCGCCGCGCCGGCGACACGCCCAGAACTCTTTACTACTTGACCACGCTCAGCCCGCATTCGGACGATCCTATTCTTTACTGCTCAGGGAACCGAACGCACGTGTCGGGCGTTCGGTTCCCGATCAACGTTGCACTGAGGGAAAAATGTCAACAAACGAACAGAGCGATCTCGTCAACGCAGTGGCCGATGCGCTGCCTTTCCTGCGGCGCTACGCCCGCGCGCTGACTGGAAGTCAGAAAACCGGGGACAGCTTCGCCGCCGCGACGCTTGAGGCGATACTGGCAGACCGCAGCGTTCTGGAAGCCGCGGACAGCCCCAAGGTGTCCCTGTTCCATGCCTTCCACATGGTCTGGTCCAGCGCCGGTGCCCCCCTGGGCGAGCCGGATTCGGCGCTGTCGGCCCGTGCGCAGGCGCACATGGCGAAATTGACCCCCAACACGCGCGAGGCGCTTCTTCTGCATTCGATCGAAGGTTTCCGCATCGAGGAGATCGCGACGATCATGGGGACCGAAGCCAAGGAGGCCCAGGAACTGATCGAGATCGCACTGCAAGAGATGGCCGGCTCGATCGCCGGAAAGGTGATGATCATCGAAGACGAGGCGATCATCGCCCTCGACATCCGGGCGATCGTCGAGGGGATGGGGCATCGCGTCACCGGGATCGCCCGTACGCGCGCCGAAGCCGTTGCCCTTGCGGACCGCGAAAAGCCTGACCTGATCCTTGCCGACATACAGTTGGCTGACAACTCCTCGGGCATCGACGCCGTCACCGATATCCTTGGCAAGTTCGATGAGCTTCCGGTGATCTTCATCACCGCCTTCCCCGAGCGTCTGCTGACCGGTAAGCGGCCGGAACCCGCGTTCCTGATCACGAAACCCTACAGCGAAGACCAGGTGCGCTCGGCCGTCAGCCAAGCGATGTTCTTTGCGTCGACCGAGACGCTTGCCGCCTGAGTGCCCGTCCTGTCCTGCAATTTTCCGATCCCGGGCATCGTCCCGGGATCAATCATTTTTGCTTCCAATTCAATTTGATGGCAGGAACTGCCTCTGCAGTCGGGCGTTCTTCTCCACTGGTTGGGCGACATGCCCCGCCATCATGGAGAAGGAGCAAGCCATGTACATTCTGAAGACCACGATGCTGGCGACCACGCTGGTTGCGCTGATTGTCGGGGGCGCTTGGGGGCAGGACTTGCCCGCTGTTGCCGAGATTAAATCGACCACGGACCTGGGTGCGATCCAGAACGAGGAAGCTGCCTCGTATTGGGCGACCCTTGACGCCGATCTGGAAGCTGCGCTCGCTGAGCGCCTCGTTGATCGGTTGGGCGAGGAAGGCCTGAAAATCGAGGTCAACATTGACGAGCTGGAACTGGCCAATGCCTTTGAAGCACGGATCGGCCTGGATCATTCACTTCTGTCGGGCGAGGTGCGCGTGAGCGATCCGGCACGAGATCTGGTCGTGCAGGAGTTCACGGTGACAGCCACGGCGCAGCAGCTTCAGCCGCTGCTGCCGGCCGACGCGGACATCACGGTGCTTCCGGCAGACACCCCGGAGTTCTACGAGACCCTCGTGAACGCCTTCGCCGATGGTGTCGTCGAGAACATCGACGGTTAAGCACGACAGAGGCCGCCACAGCGCAAGAGTGTGGCGGCCGGGCCGATTCACTCAGCGTTGGTGCGACTGCGCTGCCGGTGTAGACTTGGTCAACGTCTGCGCAGTCTTTGTCCGGTGCGTAGCCCCATCATGAAAGCATCCAGCAAAGGCGGCGCGGGTGGGCGTGACGCCTCATAGGCCTCGTCTTCCATATCAGACGCTGCCGTGCGCCGGCGCGCCAACAGGAACAGGATGAAAGCAACCAGCAGGTAGGCAGCGGCAACTGCCAGCGCCGCCACCAGCTGGTCATAGGCTTCGGCGACCGCGATCCAGCCGGCGACGGTCAGAAAACCCAGCGCGACGACGGCAAACGCCGCGCCCAGCATTTGCAGGATCGCGCGGCGCACCGCGTCGGCAATCTGGTCCGCAGCCCGTCCCATCAATCCTTCCGGTGCAACAGCAGCCCGGCCACGAGCCCCAACCCTGCGGCGATTGCCAAGGCCATGCCCGGCCGTTCGCGGACCAGGTCGTCGGCGCGTTCGATCGCCCCTTCTGCGCTGTCACGCAGTTGCTCCAGTTCAGCCTCGACCTGCTGGCGGGTACGACGCGTCTTGTTCCGGACGCCCGCCGCCATCGACTCAGCCTCGGCCCGTCCCATGGCCGTGAGTGTTTCGGTGATCTTCCCGATGTCAGCTCGCAATGTCGCGATTTCGTTCATCAGGTCTTCGCTGCTGGGCGGTTCATTTCTGGTAGCCATGTTGGAGTCCTTTCAGGAAGCTCAGTGGTTCGAAAAAACCGGCGCCCGCAGCTACGGGCGCCGGTGGCTCAATCCTGCAATTTCCGGGTCAGACCGGCGGGCGACCGCGAACCGCGCGCGCAACCAGCGCTACGACGAACAGGATCAGGAAGATGAAGAACAGGACTTGCGCAATCCCGGCTGAAGCAGAGGCGATGCCCCCGAAGCCGAAGACAGCGGCGATCAGCGCGATAACGAGAAACGTGAGAGCCCATCCAAGCATGTCGATCTCCTTTCAAACAGGTGTTTGGCAACGTCCGTGCCATCATAAAATCAACGTGCCAGCCGGTTTCAGGTTCCCATTTCGCTGTAAGAATCGTCTCATTCATCTGACTGCGTAAGCCTTGTTAGGATCGGCTGCTTCGATCTGAAACCGACGTCTTCGTCAGGAACTGCGGCCGAGGTCAGTTGGACTGGGATGTGACCACGGCCATGGTGTGTGCGTCCGTCATCTCTAATGCCTCACCTTCTACAAGGCCCAGCAACTCTGCCAACCGCTTGCGTCCACGGTTGGCGCGGCTCTTCACGGTGCCGACGGCACAGCCACAGGTTTCCGCGGCTTCTTCATACGAGAAACCGTTGGAACCGACGAGGATCAGCACTTCGCGCTGTTCGACGGGAAGGGTGGCAAACGCCTTGGCAAAATCCGCCAGTGCCATGCGGCCGTCGTGATCGGGCTTCTGCGACAGCCTGGCGGCATGGTGCCCTTCGCTGTCAGAGACCTCGCGCCGCCGCTTGCGCATGTCCGAATAATAGGTATTCCGCAGGATCGTGAACAACCAGGCCCGCAGGTTGGTGCCGACCGTGAACTGGTCGATCTTGCTCCATGCCTTGAGGATCGTATCCTGCACCAGGTCGTCCGCGGCGGCGGAACTGCGTGTCAGGCTGAGGGCAAAGGCACGAAGCGGCGCCAGATGCTCTACCAGCTCATCTCGCGGATTGGCGAGGGGGGCGGTATCCGATGTCATTTGCTTCCGCTCTCTTGCTTCAACCGATCCAGCAACTGCAACAGATGATCAGGTAACGGTTCGTCGGCGGCCTGCTGATAAAGCCGCTTCAGGTTCTCGTTGATCTGCTGCTCCACGGATGGTGAAAGCGGCCGATCGCCTTTGCGATGCGGCCGACTATTGTTGGTGTCACGTATCGAATTTGTCATGCCGTTTACTAACCGGATCCAGCTTGTTGCACGCTATCGCAGTGAACGCACGAGCGTCCACCCGGTTCCATCTGCGTGAAAAAATGTGAAGATACCCGCCCCCGGTGCCGGGGGCGGGCAGAAGCTGGATTGATCAACCCTCGTGTTCGGGCATTTCTTCCAGTTGCTCGCGGTTCATCGGAAGTTGAACGCGCAGCTCGTCACCATCTTCAGCGCGGTACACGGTGACCTCTTCGAAGGGGATGGCAACCGGTTTGACGCCGATGCCGAGAAAGCCGCCCACGTCCACGATCAGGTTCGTCACCTCACCGTCTTCGGTCACAAGGACGTCCGACACGCCGGCGACGCTTTCGTCGTTCGCGTCATAGACTTCGGCACTTTCCAGTTCCTCGACGGAAATCTCGCCGTGTGCCACGGTGACGAAGCCGTCGCGGTCTTCCCGCTCCATGTCGGCGGCCATGTTGGCTCCGGCCTGCTCCATCGGCGCTTCTTCAGCTGTCGCGGAGTTCTCAGCAGCTTGGTTCTGGGCTGTGTCCATCGACGCGTCGTCGCGCGCGTCGTCCGAAAGCTGCCAGGTCTCCGTGCGGTTCTGGATATCGACCGTGGTGTCATATTCCGGTGCCGATTCCAGTTCCTCGCGCGTCGAGGTGAAGACGACGTAGAAATCGTCATCCTCGTTGTCGTAGACGATGTCGAGCGCGCTCATGTCCACGGCGACCTTACGGGCACCGATACCCAGGAACCCTCCGACGTCGATCAGGACGCCGCGGATTTCGCCGTCACGTGTCATCACGACGTCATCGATGGCGGCGATGTTTTCCCAGTCCTCGGGAACACCGTCAACAGTGCCCGCGTCGGTCGTGCCCTCGGTCACGTAGACGTTCTTGCCCAGTAACTCCGAGCCGTAGATGGTAGCCTCGCCCGTGGGCGTAAGATAGATGCCGTGCTGAGCTTGCGCGTTCATCTCTTGGCCAGCGGTGTCCGCTGCTTCAGGCGCCGTTTGCGACTGCGCCAGTGCCGGCGTCGATGCAAATGCAACCAGTGCGGTTGTCAGCAGAATGCGTTTCATGTGTTCGCCTCCTTTGTAGTCTCCCATGTGGGAAGATGTCTGAACAACGATGCCAATCCGGCTATGGTTCCTGTTCAAGCATCAGATTTTTATTCATTTATCTGCGGAACCAAATCGCGAGGTGTTGCGTTGTAACGAGGTTTGCACATTGCCAGACATGCAAAAACCGCGCCCCTCGGGGCGCGGTTTCGCTTTGCTTGCGTCGTCAGGCTGACGTCAGCTTTTGGTCCAGTCGTCGACCTGCTTCTCGGCCTCTTCACGGGCAAGGCCGTACTTTTCCTGCACCTTGCCCACCAACTGGTCGCGCTTGCCCTCGATTTGGTCGAGGTCGTCGTCGGTCAGCTTGCCCCAACGCTCCTTGGCGCTGCCGGCAAACTGCTTCCATTTTCCTTCAATGACATCCCAGTTCATGTCGGTCTCCTTTCGGTTGCTCTGCCATGACAACGGCTCACTTCCCGAATGGTTCCGACTTTTCGCACCGCCGTTTTTTGGCCTTCAGCGCGCCTGCGACGCCCGCGCGAGTTCAAACACGAGCCGAAGCATGGAGCGCGCTTGTCTGGCGAGGGGCGATCTCTGGCTCGCGCCGTCAGCTCTCAGGTGCGGTTTCGGCCTGCTGAAGCGATTCGAGCACACCGGCCAGCATTTCGGTCGTGAAGGGCAATTGCAGATAAGCGATATCCGCGTCATGCTCCTCGGGCGCCTCACTCTCTCCGAGCACGATGATCGCCGCGCCGGTGTGCTTGATCGCGTGCAGATCGATCGACCGCGCCTCTGCCTGATCGAGCACAACCGCAAGAAGACGAGGAAGCCCCGTGATCTCGTCCACGGATTCGACCGGTGTTGTCATCGTGACGATGGTCGCTGCTGGAAACAGGTCTTCGATCGTTGCCGTGAGATCGAGCGCGATCAGCGGGTTTGCCGTCAGGACGGCAATGCTGGTTTCCAAGTCTGTCATCGCGATCCCTTTTCGCGTGGCCAAGCGTGACCCGATCGTCGCTGCTTGTCTGGCCGAAAGGCAATGTTACTGGACCATTTTGTCGCACAAGTGAAGTATCGAGTGGCATCGCTGACGCCAAGGAAGCTCCACGGTTCGGCAGTTCTCCGCCTACACGCACACGGCTGGGTTGTTCGCCGCGCCGCACGGTGCATCCGTTTTCCGTGGAGGGAGTAATGTCCGACAGCGACAGCACCTTGACCGAGCTTCTGGACATCATCGCCGTCTCACTTGAGGGCGATGATGTCACGGTCGGCGCGCTGGTCGACGCGATGGGAGAGCGGTCCTTTTCCGCGATCCTGCTGATCGTCGCGCTGATCATGGTCTCGCCATTTTCAGGTATCCCGGGCTCCCCTACGGTTTCGGGCGCCTTATATCTACTGATCTGCATCCAGATGCTGCTTGCGCGCGACGCGCTCTGGCTGCCGCGGCGGCTGCGCCGTCTGCGTATTCCCACCAGGCGCCTGCGCCGCGCGTTGGAATGGTTGCGCGCGCCGCTGCGGCGGATAGATCCTGTCATTCGAACACGGCTAACGGCGCTGACGGATCGCCCGCTGGGTCTGCTGGCCATCCTGTGCTGCCTCGCCATCGCGGTCGTCATGCCGGTAATGGAACTGCTGCCGTTCGCGTCCTCGTTCGCCTCCGGTGTCATTGCACTTTTCGCGACGGGCCTGATGGCGCGTGACGGCGTTTTCGTTCTTCTTGGGTACCTTACTGTCGCGGCGATCGCTCTCGTCGCATTGGGCCTGATCTAGTCAGGGTTTGCTGATCTGCTGTGGCGGGACAGTTCCGGTTGTCCCTCACGCGCACCGCTCAGCAAGGGCCGATGTTTCGGGGGCCACATCCGGCGGGTGAACGCGGTTAGGACGATCAGCACGGGCGTCGCAAGGATCGCCCCTGCCGGACCCCAGAGCCAGGCGCCAAAGGTGATGGCCACGAAGACGGACAGCGCGGACATCTGCATCCGCTGGCCGACAAGCAGTGGCGTTACAAGCTGACCCTCGACCGCGTTGAGCAAGATCACCACGAGAACGGGCATCAGCGCCATGGCGGGATCCGGGTAGGTTACCAGCCCAACCCCAAACACCACGACAGCCATGATCGCCGGGCCAATGTAGGGCATGAAATTCAACGCGGCGACGAGCAGCCCCCAGAGCAGGGGGGTGGGCAGCCCGACCGCCCAGAAGGCGGCAGCCGCGACAAGACCCAGACAAAGGTTGATGATCGAGATCGTCAGCAGATAGGTCGAAACGCGCTGCTGAATATCGCGCATCGAACGGGCAAGAACGAGCCGCTGGCCCTGCGTCGAACCCATGCTGGTCGCCAGCCGTGCGATCAATCCCCGTTCCTTGAGCATAAAGAAGGTCAGGATGGCCGCATACAAAAGCCCTGCCACAAGGCTCGGCGCACTAATCACGAGGTCGGTCAGCATTTCCTGCCCTGAGTCGGCAAGCTGCTCGATCGGATCGGAGTCGGCTTCGCCCTCGGCCTCGTCGTCGCCGCCGCTCCCGCTTCCTTCCTCAGCCTCTGACTCTTCCTCCTTCTTCTCGAAAGTGCGCGAGAAACCGCGCTGCAGGCTTTGCATGACGCGGTCGAACTTCTCCAGCACTTCGGGCCAGCGTGTGTTCCAAGCCTCCGCGCTGGGCAGAAGGTAATAGACCAGACCGACGGTGATCAGGATGCCCGTGGTCACGAAACCAGCGGCCGACAATGTCCGGGGAACGCCAAGCCTATCCGCGCGCCTGGCGAGGGGCTCCAGCGCGACTGCGGCAAGCAGCGCGAGGACCGTCGGGATGGCAAAGCTCTTCGCCTGATGCAAGGTTCCGAACAGTAGGATCGCTGCGATGATCAAAAGGGCAGCGGTCTGCAACCACTCCCGCGACGGTCGGAAAAGGGTGCGCGGACGACGGGGGGCGTGCGGGTAGCTGGCGATGCGTTGACCCTGTCGGTCCATCGGGTGTCAGTCCTGCGATTGGGAACGGTCGGCTGGCGAGTTTGAATGTCGAGCAATCCAACGCCTGACGAGCAGGTCGGGTTCCTTGGGAACTGCCGCTTCCGATCTCTTCGGCAAGGCAGGCGTTGCCGCGAGCTGCCTTTGCGGCTAGCACCAGCTGCGGGACACGGATGCGCCATGCCGAACAGACAGCCTTTCGATGCCAGGGCGGATCCGCTTGGCCGCGTATTCCGATCTGCGCGAATTGTGGTGCGGGCGGGTGGTCGGCAGCCCGGATGAACCAGGCGCGTACGACAGCATCGCAAGGCAATGCTCTAGGGATCGCATGTGCCGTCGGCGGGGCGCTTTGCTTCTCGGTGAACGACATGGCGATCAAACTCCTGAGCGATGGCTATGCGCTGCATCAGGTGGTCTTGATGCGCGCGTCTGTCGCTTTGGTATTCACTCTGGGCATTCTGGTGCCGTTGAATGGCGGGCCAGCCGTCCTGCGGACCCGTCGTCTCGGCCTTCACCTGCTGCGCGGGGCCTGTGTGGTCTTTGCCAACATGTGTTTCTTCCTCGCGCTCGCCGCGATGCCGCTTGCGGATGCAACCGCGATCTTCTTTGTCAGCCCGCTGATGATTGCCGCCGCATCGGTTGTGTTTCTAAGGGAAAAGGTCGGACCGCGCCGCTGGACGGCGGTGTTGCTGGGGCTGTTCGGCGTCATCGTGATCATGCGCCCCGGGACCGGCGTTTTCCAGCCTGCGGCGCTGCTGCCGGTGCTGGCGGCTGCGGGCTATGCCGGATTGCACATTCTGACCCGTCGAATCGGCGGAACCGAGCGCGCGGTGACCATGGCCTTTTACATCCAGATGACCTTCATCCTGGTCTCGACGATGATGGGGCTAACGGTTGGGGATGGGCGGTTTGCGGGGCAGGGGGATCGCTCGCTCGAATTCCTGCTGCGGGCCTGGGTCTGGCCGGATGAGGGCGATCTGTGGTTGCTGGGTCTGATCGGCATGGCCAGCGCCTGCGGCGGATTTCTGATCAGTCAGGCTTATCGCGTGACCGAAGCGGCGCTTGCAGCGCCTTTTGAATATGCGACGCTTCCGCTCGCAGTTTTCTGGGGGGTCGTCGTCTTTGGCGACTGGCCCGACCGGTTCACGTGGGTCGGGATGGCCATGATTCTGTCCGGCGGACTCTATCTCGTCTGGCGCGAGGCGTCACTGAAGGTAAGGCGCCGTGGCTAGGGTTTGGGGCTCGTCCTGGACGACGCACTGCCTGCGGGATCAGACGTAGCCCCGCTTGCGCCGCGCAGCCACCATGAGGAGCGCTGCAACTACTGATTTGGCCGGGGACTGGGCCTTGCCTATCCCAATGACCTCGTCATCGTCGCGTCCGCTGCCCTGACGAAGCGAGCAGGTCCAGTTGCCGCCCCCGGAAACCGCGTTGCCCTGCATCCGGATCTCCCAACCAGGCAGAACGCTGCAGACCAGGCCAAGCGCCGCATCAGAAGACGTCAGCACCGTCTCATCCAATCCTTCCCCCTTGGGAACATCTGCCTGAATCTCGCGCAGCACATGAAGAATTTGGGCTACGACTTCTGGATCGCTTGTGGCGTCGGATTCGATCGCATCTGCAAGGCTCGTCAGTCCGTCATGATCCATATGTCTACTCCCGTCTTGCGTTCATCACTTGGTGACGCCACCGCCCGGCACTTCTTCCAACATGCACGAGGGCATCTCTGAAAACTCTTGGCACGTTGCCATCATGCACCGCATTGTTTGCTTACCGGAAGCAGGAATGTCGGCCATGATGTAGGTCAACGCAACTTCCGTCGCGCCCGCGCAATCTTGTCAGGCGGCGAATTACTTGGGAGGAACACCAGTGTCTGACGATTTGCCCAGTGTCATCTGGTTCGAGAAGTTGGCCCGGGGCGACGTTGCCCTCGTCGGCGGCAAGAATTCCTCGTTGGGCGAGATGGTTCGGGAACTGGGCGCAAAGGGCATTCTGGTCCCGCCGGGGTTCGCCACAAGCGCCGCGGCGTTTCGCAGGTTCCTTTCAGAGAACACCCTCAACGAAACGATCGCCGAGACGCTGAAGAGGCAGGAGGCGGGAAAGATTACCTTGGCCGAGGCTGGTGAGAGCATTCGCAAGGCGATAATCGCCGGTGACTGGCCTGCAGAGATCGAAGCGGCAATTCGTGACGGGTATCGCGAGCTGGCGCGCCGCAGTGGTAATGCCGAACCTGCAGTTGCCGTGCGGTCGAGCGCCACGGCCGAGGATCTGCCGGATGCAAGCTTTGCAGGCCAACAGGAAACCTTTCTGAACGTGCGTGGCGAAGCGGCGCTGCTGGAGACCTGCCGGCGTTGCTATGCCTCGCTCTATACTGACCGGGCGATCACCTATCGCAACGTGAAGGGCTTCGAGCACGACAAGGTGGCGCTGTCCGTCGGAGTGCAGCTGATGGTGCGGTCGGACATCGGTGGCTCTGGTGTGATGTTCAGCATCGACACGGAAAGCGGGTTCGACAAGGTGGTTCTGATCAACGCGGCATGGGGCCTGGGTGAGACGGTGGTTCAAGGAACCGTCAGCCCCGATGAATACCAGGTCTTCAAGCCGTTGCTCGATAACCCCGCGCTGTCGCCAATTCTGGAGAAGAAGCTCGGCGCGAAGGAACGCAAGATGATCTACGCCTCGGGCGACGGGGGAAAGACGCGGACCGTGCCGACATCCAAGGCAGAGCGGGGGCAGTTCGTACTGTCCGACGGCGATATCCTTGATCTTGCGCGGCAGGCCTGTGTGATCGAACGGCACTACGGCCAGGCGATGGACATCGAATGGGCCAAGGACGGCGAGACCGGGCTGATCTATATCGTGCAGGCCCGGCCGGAAACCGTGCAGTCGCAAACGACCGGCGGGGTTTTCCTGTCCTACGCGGTACAGCGGCACGGGAGCGAGGTGTTGCGCGGCCTGAGTGTCGGAAACGCCGTTGTCTCCGGCCCGGTCTGTCTGATCGAAAGCGCTCGCGACATTGACCGCTTCCGCGAGGGATCGATCCTTGTCACACCCACGACCGACCCCGACTGGGTGCCGATCATGAAGCGCGCGGCCGCGATCATTACCGATCATGGCGGGCGCACCTCGCACGCCGCGATTGTCAGCCGCGAGCTTGGGCTTCCAGCCATCGTCGGTGCCGGCAACGCCACCGAGCTTCTGCACGACGAACAAGAGGTCACGGTCTCCTGCGCTGGTGGCGACGAAGGCGTCGTCTATGAGGGCACTGCGGACTTCACGGTGCAGGAACTGCATCCTTCCGAAGTACCCGAAACCCGCACCCGGATCATGCTGAACCTTGCAAATCCGGCTGCGGCATTCCGTTGGTGGCGCCTGCCGACCGATGGCGTGGGGCTCGCGCGCATGGAATTCGTGATCTCGAACGCGATCAAGGTGCATCCACTGGCGCTGACCCGGTTCGACGAGGTGACAGACCAGGCGGTGCGCGAGGAGATCGAGACGCTGACCCGAGGCTATGACCAGAAGGCGGATTATTTCGTCGATCGCCTCGCGCAGGGCCTCTCGCGCATTGCCGCCGTGGTTCATCCCGAACCTGTCATCATCCGGATGAGCGATTTCAAGACAAACGAATACGCCAACCTGCTCGGCGGGGCCCAGTTCGAACCGCACGAGGAGAACCCGATGATCGGGTTCCGGGGGGCGTCCCGCTACTATTCGGATCGCTATCGCGACGGCTTCGCACTGGAATGTCGCGCGATCCTCAAACTGCGCGAAGAGATGGGGTTCCGGAACGTCATCGTCATGATTCCATTCTGCCGCACGCCGGCCGAGGCGGACCGTGTGCTGGAGGTGATGGCCGAAGCGGGCCTGGAGCGTGGGCGCGACGGGCTGCAGGTCTACGTGATGTGCGAAATCCCGTCGAACGTGCTGCTGGCGGAAGAGTTCGCCAAACGCTTCGACGGGTTTTCCATCGGATCGAATGACCTGACTCAATTGACCCTGGGCATCGACCGCGACTCCGGTGAACTGGCGGAACTTTTCGACGAACGCGATCCGGCCGTTCTTTGGATGATCGAGACCGTGATCGCAAAGGCGCACGCCGCGGGGGCAAAGGTCGGCCTGTGCGGGCAGCGACCCAGCAACGATCCCGCGTTCGCGCGCCTGCTGGTCGAGGCGGGCATCGACTCGATCTCGGTCACGCCGGACAGTTTCTTCTCGGTGAAGGAGCACGTTGCCCAGGCAGAGGGGGAGGCCCCGAGTTGATTGGTCAGTCCTGCGGCTGTCCGTTGGGAGCGCCATGCGCATCGCAAGCTTTAACGTTCAGAACATGCGCCTGCGTCGCGATGCGGGGCAATCGCGGATAGATGGCGCGCGCGACCTCGACATGCCCGAGGATACCGGACCGGACGCCGCCCGTCTCGACCCGCTTGACCGATGGCTGACGGCGGCTGTCCTGCGCGATATCGACGCCGACGTCGTCGCGCTGCAAGAGGTCTTTGACCGGGATACGCTGGACCATTTTCACGAGCATTATCTTCTGGGTCTAGGCGTCAGCCCCTATCCAACCCGAATCTGCGTGCCGGGCAACGACGGGCGTGGGCTGGATCTGGCCTTGCTGAGCCGCCGCCCGGTGGATGACCTGCGCAGCCATGCCGATACGACGCCGCGAGACCTCGGGCTGGAGGGGGCGGCAGAGCCGGACCTCCCGCTCTTTCGCCGCGATTGCCTCATGGCGACGATAGGCAGGCTGACGCTGGTGATCTGCCACTTCAAGGCACCCTATCCCGATGCCGAGGCAACGTGGCCGATCCGGCGGCTGGAAGCCGCGGGCGTGCGCCGGCTGATCGAGCGGCGCTTTGCCGGGCGAAGGGATGCCTGCTGGCTGATCCTCGGCGACCTGAATGAACCCGGCGATCCCATGCTGAAAGCGGAACCCGCGATCACCCCGCTGCTGGGGGCGTTCAGCGTGGATCTGATGCAGCGCCTGCCCGAGGCAGAACGCTGGACGTTTTTCGAGCGGGACTCGGCCCGTCGGACCCAGCCCGATGTGCTGCTTGCCTCACTGGCACTGGCACGGGACTGGCCGAATGCCTGCCCGCAAATCGTGCGCGAGGGGATGGCGCGGGAAGCGCCGGCAGGTGCGGGGCCACGGCTGAGGGGCGTGGGGCAACATCGCCCCCACGCCAGCGATCATGCTGCGATAGCGATTGATTTCGACGGTCTTTAAGCTCTGTGCGTGGTCGCCTAGAGGGGCTTTTTCAGCCAACGTCCGATGACCCCGACAATCCCTTCGCGGAACAGCAGAACGGCGATCACGAAGATCGTGCCCTGGATGATCGTCACCCACGCCCCCAAGGTAGCCAGATAGTTCTGCATCGTCACGATCACGACGGCACCGACGATCGGCCCGAACACGGTGCCCATGCCGCCCAGCAATGCCATCAGCACCACCTCGCCCGACATGGACCAATGCACGTCGGTCAGGGAGGCCAGTTGGAACACCATGGCCTTTGTGCCCCCGGCTAATCCCGCCAGCGTCGCCGACAGCACGAAGACTGCCAGTTTGTATTGATTCACACGGTAGCCGAGCGAGATGGCCCGATCCTCGTTCTCGCGGATCGCCTTCAGGACCTGGCCAAAGGGCGAATGAATGATGCGGTATATCAGCAGGATTCCCGCCGCCACGATCGCCAGCACGACGAAATAGAGCGCAAAATCCGACTGCAGGCTCAAAACGCCGAACAGATCCCCGCGCGGCACGCCCTGGATGCCGTCCTCGCCGCCGGTGAAGGGGGCCTGCAACGCGAAGAAGTAGACCATCTGCGCAAAGGCCAGTGTCACCATCGCAAAATAGATACCCTGACGGCGGATCGCCAGTGACCCGAAGAGGACGCCGAGCACGAAGGCGGCACCGGTGCCGCAGATGATCGCCAGCTCCGGCGTCAGTCCCCAGACCTTTGCCGCATGGGCGGCCACGTAGCTGGCCGAGCCGAAATAGGCGGCATGCCCAAAGGACAGGAGCCCGCCATATCCCAGAAGCAGATTGAATGCGCAGGCGAACAGCACGAAGCACAGAACCTTCATCAGGAACACGGGATACAACAGGAATGGCGCGATCAGTGCGAAGGCCAGAAGGGCCAAGAAGATATAGGCATGATGCCGAGGCATTCCCGCCCCCTCCTTGGCGGCAAGCGGCGTCGCGATGGCGCTGGTGTCGGTGGTGTCGCTCATCACGCTCTCCTTCCGAAAAGTCCGGCTGGTTTCACCAGAAGCACGATGGCCATGATGACGAAGATCACGACCGACGACCCCTCGGGATAAAAGACGCGCGTCAACCCCTCGATGATCCCGAGACCGAAGCCCGTGAGGATGGACCCAAGGATCGACCCCATGCCGCCGATCACCACCACGGCAAAGACCACGATGATCAGATCCGCGCCCATGTTCGGGTTGACCGAGTAGATTGGCGCGGCAAGCACGCCTGCAAAAGCTGCAAGCGCCACACCGAAGCCGTAGGTCAGCGTGATCATGCGTGGCACGTTGATCCCGAAGGCGCCGACCAGGGTCGGGTTTTCGGTCGCGGCACGCAGGTAGGCGCCGAGGCGGGTCCGTTCGATCATGTACCAGGTCGCCAGACAGACGATCAACGAGGCGACCACAACCCAGCCGCGATAGTTCGGCAGGAACATGAAGCCTAGGTTCTGGCCGCCGGACAGTTCGGACGGGATGTTGTAGGGCAGGCCGGAAATGCCGAACTCGTTGCGCAGCAGCCCCTGCATGATGAGGGCAAGGCCGAACGTCAGCAGCAGCCCGTACAGATGGTCAAGGTGGTAAAGCCGCGAGACCAGCAATCGCTCGATGATGATGCCCGTTATCCCGACGATGATCGGTGCCAGGATCAGTGCCCACCAGTATCCAAGGCCGAAATAGTGCAGCAGCAGCCAGGCGCAGAAGGCGCCCAACATGTACTGCGCCCCGTGGGTGAAGTTGATGATGTTCAGAAGGCCGAAGATGATCGCCAGCCCAAGGCTGAGCAGCGCGTAGAAGGAGCCGTTGATCAGGCCCAGCAGGAGCTGTCCGAACAGCGCCTGTGGCGTGATGCCGAGAAGATCGAACAACATTGGACGTCACCCGCATTCAGTGGGTCGTGGCGGACCACCGGGCCCGCCACGACAGGAAGTCTTCTGGTCTTTACTGGACCAGCGGGCAGTTGCCGTCTTCCAGCGGACGCCAGGCGTTTGCCGCAGGGATCGTGTTCAGCAGCTTGTAGTAATCCCACGGACCGGCGGATTCGTCCGGCGACTTCACCTCGAACAGGTACATGTCGTGGATCTTGCGGCCGTCGACGCGAATTTCGCCCTGACCGAACAGCGGGTCATCAGTCGGCATTTCCTTCATCATCGCCATGACGGCATCCGATTCCTTGGTACCCGCTGCCTCGACCGCCTTGAGGTAGTGCAGGACCGAGCCATACACGCCCGCATGGACCATTGTCGGCTTCTGGCCGCCAGCGGCCTCGGAGAAGCGATCGGACCAGGCCCGTGTGTCATCGTTCAGATCCCAGTAGAACGATTCCGTCAGCACGAGGCCCTGCGCGGTTTCCAGCCCAAGGGCATGAACATCGGTGATGAACACCAGCAACCCCGCCAGCGCCTGACCGGCCTGGGTGATGCCGAATTCAGCCGCCTGCTTGACCGAGTTGATGGTGTCGCCGCCAGCATTGGCCAGCCCGATCACCTTCGCGCCAGAGGCCTGTGCCTGCAGCAGGAAGGACGAGAAGTCCTGACCGGGGAAGGGATGGCGGACGCTGCCCACGACTGTGCCGCCATTCGCCTCGATCACCGCGCTGGTGTCGGCTTCAAGCGCGTGGCCGAAGGCGTAGTCGGCAGTCAGGAAGAACCAGCTGTCGCCGCCCACTTCCACCATCGCCCGGCCCGTGCCGTTCGCCAGCGCCCAGGTGTCGTAGGTCCAGTGCACCGTATAGGGCGAACAGGCCGAGCCCGTGAGGTCGGAGGTCGCAGCGCCAGAGACAAGGAAGACCCCCTGCTTCTCACGGGTGATGTCGTTCACGGCAAGGGCCGCGGACGAGGTCGGCACGTCGGCGATCACGTCGACGTCGTCCTCGTCGTACCACTGTCGCGCGATGTTCGACGCGACGTCCGGCTTGTTCTGGTGGTCCGCCGAGATGATCTCGACCGTAATGCCTTTGGCTTCGGCGTCAAAATCCTCGACTGCCATGCGGGCCGCGATGACCGATCCTTCGCCGCTGAGGTCGGCGTAGACGCCCGAACGGTCATTCAGGACGCCGATCTTGACCGAGATCTCGGCCACTGCGGCCGGGGCCATCAGGGCCGTGCTGAGCGCAAGGGCTGACAGGAATTTCAGTTTCTTCATTGGTTGGTCTCCTCCATTTGTTGGTCGGAATCGCTGGGCCTGTCGGTCAGACACCCAGGTAGGCGTGGATCTTGTCGATGTTGCGATCCATCTCGGCATTCGGGATTGTGTCGATCACCCGGCCTTGTTCCACGATGAAATGCCGGTCGGCGACCGACGAGGCGAAGCGGAAGTTCTGCTCGACCAGCACAATCGTGAACCCCTGCTGTTTCAGTCGGGCGATCGTCGCGCCGATCTGCTGAACGATCACGGGGGCCAGGCCCTCGGTCGGTTCGTCGAGGAGCAGCATCTTGGCGCCAGTGCGCAGGATGCGGCCGATCGACAGCATCTGCTGCTCCCCCCCTGAAAGCTTCGTGCCCGGACTTTGCAGGCGCTCCTTCAGGTTGGGAAAAAGCTCGAAGACCTGCTCCACGGACAACCCCCCCGGTTGAACCTTGGGCGGAAGCATCAGATTTTCCTCGACCGAAAGGGTAGAAAAGATGCCGCGCTCCTCGGGCACGTAGCCAATGCCGAGCCGCGCAATCTTGCGTGGTTGCTGATCGATGATCTCTTGGCCCTTGAAGGTGATCGATCCGGTGCGCCGCGACAGGATACCCATGATGGCCTTCAGGGTCGTGGTCTTCCCCGCGCCGTTGCGGCCCAGAAGCGTAACGACCTCACCCTCTTTGACGTCGAACGAGATGCCATGCAGCACATGGCTCTCACCGTACCAGCCCTGCAGACCCGCCACGGTCAACAGTGGCTTGCCTGCGGATCGGACCAGGTCAGACGGCGTCACGTCCGCGTGCTGCGTGTCGGTCATTCGGGCGCTCCTATGTAGGCCTCGATCACGCGGGGATCCTTTGACACTGTCAAATAGTCGCCTTCGGCAAGAACCTTGCCGCGGGCGAGAACGGTGATCTTGTCGGACAACGACGCCACGACCGACAGGTTATGTTCCACCATCAGCACCGTGCGATCCTTCGCGATCCGCTTGATCAGAGCCGAGATCCGCTCGACATCCTCTTGCGCCATACCGGCCATCGGTTCATCCAACAGCAGCATCTCGGGGTCGAGCGCCAGAGTCGTCGCGATTTCCAGCGCGCGCTTTCTGCCATACGACAGTTCGACCGCGGTCGTGTGGGCAAAGTCCTGCAGCCCGACATCAGCCAGCAGCGCCTCGGCCTCGGCATTGAACTTTCCCAGAACCCGCTCGGAACGCCAGAAATCAAAGCTGTCGCCCCGGCGTCGCTGCAACGCGATGCGCACGTTTTCCATCGCTGTCAAATGCGGAAACACCGCCGAGATCTGGAACGACCGGATCATGCCAAGTCGCGCAATCTCTGCCGGTTGCAGTCTGGTGATGTCCTGTCCGCGAAAGGTTATCGAGCCTTCCGTGGGTTGCAGGAACTTGGTCAGCAGGTTGAAGCAGGTGGTCTTTCCCGCACCATTGGGGCCGATCAGCGCATGGATCGTTCCTGCGCGCACTTCGAGGTTCACATCGTCGACGGCCCGGAATCCCCTGAATTCCTTCACAAGGTTGCGGGCGGCCAGGATCACGCCTTCCGTCATTACTCTCCCCGGTTGACGACGTGCCGACAGAAACACGGCGCCGTTCGAAGCTTCTCGCCTCTGACTTTCTTGGATCGCCCCTTGGTCGGCAAGCGGCGTCTGTGCGCATGATGACCATGACAAATCCCAAGACGCAAGCACAAGTCCTGCAGGAAAGCGGGCAGAATTTTCTGGTTTCCGCGCAGGGCGCTGCGCTATCGGGGCTTGCTCGGCGAAGTAGCCCCTTGCGCGCATTGCTGACCATCTGACGGCTGACTGATCCCCGCATCTCGCACGATCTCGGCCAATCGCGCGAACTGGCCCGACAGGGGGCTTGTCTTTCGCCAGACCATCCCGATCGTCCGGCTGGGGCGCGGGTCGGGCAGACGGGCGATCGATACCGGGGCCGATCGGGTTTCGATCGGAACGGCCATCTGCGGGATCAGCGTCACGCCGATCCCGGCACCGACCATCTGCACCAGCGTCGAGAGCGAGCTGCCCTCCATCAGATCGCGGGGAAGGCTGGGCGACATCTTGCAGAAAGAAAGCGCCTGGTCGCGAAAGCAGTGGCCCTCTTCCAGCAAAAGCAGGCGCATCTCTCGCAGTGTCTCGGGGTTCGGGACGGGTTTGCCGGCGTCTTCCAGTGGGCGGACGAGCACGAAGTCCTCGGAAAACAGGGATTGCTCGCTCAGCGAGGCCTCCGAGACCGGCAGCGCCATGATCGCGGTATCGAGCCGCCCCTCGACCAGATCTTCGATCAGTTTCTGGCTGACGGCCTCGCGCGGTCTCAGGTCCAGCCCCGGAAAAGCCGCCGCAAGTTCCTGAATGACCCTTGGAAGCAGGTAGGGCGCGACGGTCGGGATCACCCCGATCCGAAGCCGCCCCACCAGCGGGCGCTGGGACGCGCGCGCCAGATCGGTGAGTTCATCGACCGATCGAAGGATGTCGCGCGCGCGGGCCGCGAAGTCCTCTCCAAGGTTGGTCAACCGGATGGTTCGTGCTCCCCGCTCGACCAACGGCGAGCCGAGGATTTCCTCAAGCTCCTTGATCTGGATCGACAGCGCAGGTTGCGAAATGGCGCAGGCTTCGGCCGCGCGGCCGAAATGGCCGTGCTGGGCCAGCGCCTCGAAGTATCGAAGATGTCGCATGGAAACCTGAGTCATAGGTAGAATTTATCGGAACGATAGGAAAATGCAAATTCCGTTTATGTGTGGGCCATGCTAGAGGCAGTGGCGATCAGGGGGGCGGTCTGGTACGGATTCGCCCCGACGTCGGGCAGCCGGCCCGTCGCGGCCTCGTTGCTCCTGACGCGCGCAACGAACAGAAATTCGGAGGGTAACATGGATGGAAATGATCTGAAGGCGACAGGCAAATGCCCGATCATGCATGGTGGCAACACGGCCACCGGCACAAGCGTGATGGACTGGTGGCCGAACGCGCTTAATCTCGACATCCTGCATCAGCACGACACCAAGACAAACCCGCTGGGCAAGGGCTTCAACTATCGCGACGAGCTGAAGAAGCTCGATGTGGAGGCGCTTAAGAAAGACCTGCATGCGCTGATGACCGACAGCCAGGAGTGGTGGCCGGCTGACTGGGGTCACTATGGCGGCCTGATGATCCGGATGGCGTGGCATGCGGCCGGATCCTACCGTCTGGCCGACGGCCGTGGCGGCGGCGGCACGGGCAACCAGCGCTTCGCTCCGCTGAACTCCTGGCCGGACAACGCGAACCTGGACAAGGCGCGCCGCCTGCTGTGGCCGATCAAGAAGAAATACGGCAACAAGGTCAGTTGGGCCGACCTGATGATCCTGGCCGGGAATATCGCCTATGACTCGATGGGCCTGAAGACCTTTGGCTTCGCATTTGGCCGCGAAGACGTCTGGCACCCCGAGAAGGACATCTACTGGGGCGCCGAAAAGGAATGGCTTGCGCCGTCCGATCAGCGGTACGGCGATGTCGACAACCCCGCGACGATGGAAAACCCGCTTGCTGCCGTCCAGATGGGCCTCATCTATGTCAATCCCGAAGGGGTGAACGGCAATCCTGATCCGCTCAAGACGGCGGCCCAGGTACGCGAAACATTCGCGCGCATGGCGATGAATGACGAGGAGACTGCCGCGCTGACCGCCGGCGGGCACACCGTCGGCAAGACCCACGGCAACGGACGGGCCGAAAATCTTGGCCCCGCGCCGGAAGCCGCGGACGTCGAGGAACAGGGGCTGGGCTGGAACAACCATACCACGCGCGGGATCGGCCGTGACACCGTGACCTCGGGGATCGAGGGGGCGTGGACCACGCATCCCACCAAGTGGGACAACGGTTACTTCGATCTGCTGTTCGGATACGAGTGGGAGTTGAAGAAAAGCCCCGCTGGCGCCTGGCAGTGGATGCCGATCGACATCCGCGAAGAGGACATGCCGGTTGACGTGGAGGATCCGTCGATCCGCGTCATGCCGATCATGACCGATGCCGACATGGCGATGAAGATGGACCCGGTCTACCGCGAGATCTGCGAGCGGTTCCAGAAGGATCACGACTACTTCTCGGACACCTTCGCGCGCGCCTGGTTCAAGCTGACCCACCGCGACATGGGGCCGAAAGCACGCTACATCGGCCCGGATGTGCCGGGCGAAGACCTGATCTGGCAGGATCCGGTTCCCGCCGGCCGTACCGACTATGATGCGGCGACGGTGAAGTCGAAGATTGCGGCATCCGGTCTTTCGATCGGTGAAATGGTCTCGACAGCATGGGACAGCGCCCGCACATTCCGTGGCTCCGACCTGCGCGGCGGTGCCAATGGCGCCCGCATCCGGCTCGCCCCCCAGAAGGACTGGGAGGGCAATGAGCCGGCGCGTCTGGCCAAGGTTCTGTCGGTGCTGGAACCCATCGCGGCGGAGACCGGCGCAAGCATCGCCGACGTGATCGTGCTGGCTGGCAATCTTGGGGTCGAGCAGGCGGCAAAGGCCGCAGGCTTCGACATTGACGTTCCCTTTGCCCCCGGACGGGGCGATGCCACCGACGAGATGACGGACGCCGAGTCCTTCGACGTGCTGGAACCGGTCGCCGACGGCTACCGCAACTGGATGAAGAAGGACTATGTGGTCAGCGCCGAAGAGCTGATGCTTGATCGCACGCAGCTGATGGGGCTGACGGCACATGAGATGACTTGCCTCGTGGGCGGCATGCGCGCCATGGGAACCAACCACGGCGGCACGAAGCACGGTGTCTTCACCGACCGCGAAGGCGCGCTGACGACCGACTTCTTCGTCAACCTGATCGACATGGCCTACAAGTGGGTTCCGAAGGGCAACAACCTTTACGAAATCCGCGATCGCAAGACGGGTGAGGTGAAGTGGTCGGCAACGCGTGTCGATCTGGTCTTCGGCTCGAACTCGGTCCTGCGGGCCTATGCCGAAGTCTATGCCCAGGACGACGCTGCGGAAAAGTTCGTCAACGACTTCGTCTCGGCGTGGACGAAGGTGATGAACGCGGATCGCTTCGATCTGGCGTGATAGGATTGCGGCCCGCCGCCTTAGGGGCGGCGGGCCACTTCGGCTCTGCATCGGCGGCCTTCACGGTTCGCTTCGCCGACGCTTGCTTGCCCATGTGCGGCAATTCGATAGAACTTCTTCCCTGAAAGTCAGGACGGCCCTGCCGCAGCAGCCCAACGCAGTGTGCTGCGGCTTGGACCTGTGACAGCAGGCGAGGGGAAGGGATGCCGAAGCTCGATGTCATCACGATCGGTCGGTCTTCCGTCGACCTTTACGGCGCCCAGATCGGCGGCCGGCTTGAAGACATGGCGTCGTTTCGGAAATACATCGGCGGCTCGCCCACCAACATCGCGGCGGGCGCTGCGCGGCTAGGGCTGAGATCGGGCTTGATCACGCGTGTTGGCGACGAACACATGGGGCGCTTCATCCGCGAGGCCCTGGCCGCAGAAGGGGTGGATACACGCTGCATCGTTACCGACCCGGAACGCCTGACCGCGCTTGTGCTGCTCGGCATCCGCGATGAACACCGCTTTCCGTTGATCTTCTATAGCGAGAACTGCGCCGATATGGCGCTGGGTGACTCCATTGGTCCACGAACCGTCACGGTGACTGGCCCTTATTGCAGGTCTTCGCCTTCGATCACCGCGCGCAGCTGGAGCAGATGGCCGACGAGACCGGCGTCTCGCGCGACCGCATCGGCCGGTTCAAGGAGCTTTGCCTAGAGGCGGCGCTGCGCGTCGCTGCCGGACGTCCGGGGCACGGCATTCTCTGTGATGACCGCCTCGGCCGCCGCGCTTTGCACGCGGCGGCAGGCTCAGGCCTCTGGATCGGGCGGCCCGCGGAATACCCCGGCAGCCGTCCCCTGCGGCTTGAGCCTGATCTGGAGCCCGACTACGGTTCGGCGCTGTCCCAATGGCCGCTGGAGCAGGTGGTGAAGGTGCTTTGCCTTTATCATCCCGACGACGATGCGGACCTGAAGGCCGCGCAAGACGCCACACTGATACGTCTGGCCCGAGCCGCGCGGGCCAATCGTCTTGAGCTTTTTCTGGAGATCACGCCATCCAGAGTTGGGCGGGTGACCGATACCACGACGGCCGAGGTGATCGCGCGGATATACAGCTTAAGTATTTACCCTCGACTGGTGGAAGCTGGAGCCGACGGCGACCGATGCGGCCTGGGGGAACGCCTGCGCCGCAATCACCAGGAACGATCCCCACTGCCGCGGGATTGTGGTTCTCGGTCTCGATGCGTCTCAAGAGGATCTTGCCGAGAGTTTTGCCGTCGCCGCGCGTCACGAACTGGTCAAGGGCTTCGCGGTCGGCCGCACGATATTCTCCGATGCCGCCGTTGCCTGGCTGTCCGGTCGCATCGCCGATGAAGAAGCCATTGATAAAATGGCTGCCCGTTATGCCAATCTTTGTCAGCTATGGTCCAATGCGCGGGCCGAAGCGGGAGCAACAGCATGACCGGGACAATCCGACTGACCGCTGCGCAGGCGCTGATGCGCTACCTCGCGGCACAGAGGAACGAGGACGGCGTGCCGTTCCTTGCCGGGTGCTGGGCGATCTTCGGGCACGACAATGTCGCTGGGCTGGGCGAGGCGCTGCACGGGATTGGCGACGCCTTTCCCACATGGCGGGGCCACAACGAACAGGGCATGGCGCACGCGGCCATTGCCTATGCCAAGGCGCTGAACCGCACACGCGCGATGGCCGTGACCACATCGATTGGCCCCGGGGCGCTGAACCTAGTTACAGCCTGCGCTGCAGCCCATGTGAACCGGCTGCCGGTCCTGTTTCTGCCCGGCGATGTGTTTGCCGACCGCGCGCCCGATCCGGTGCTGCAGCAGCTTGAGGACTGGCGGGACGGCACTGTCTCGGTCAACGACGCCTTTCGCCCGGTGAGTCGATATTTCGACCGCATCACCCGACCAGAACAACTGCTGACCGCGCTACCGCGCGCGATGGCTACGATGACCGATCCGGCCGACTGCGGCCCAGTAACGCTGTCCCTCTGCCAGGACGTGCAGGCCGAGGCTTTCGACTGGCCTGCCAGCTTCTTCGCGCCGCGCGGCTGGCCCCGCCGTCGGCCCCGCCCCGACCGGCACGAGGCTGAGGCCGCCGCTGCCGCCATCCGGGCGGCAAGGCGTCCGTTCCTGATTGCAGGAGGTGGGGTTCACTATGCTGAAGCCTGTGAGGCCCTGCGCACCTTTGTCGAGAGGCACAACATTCCCATGGGCGAGACACAGGCCGGAAAGTCGGCCCTGCCGTGGGATCACCGCCTGAACCTGGGTTCGGTCGGCGTCACGGGCTCGTCTGCGGCCAATGCAGTCGCAGCCGAGGCCGACCTGGTGATCGCCGTGGGCACACGGCTTCAGGATTTCACCACGGGATCCTGGGCGCTGTTCGAGGCTCAAGATCGGCGCATCGTGGCAATCAACGTGACCGCCCGCGACAGCCTGAAGCACGACTCCGTGCCGGTCGTTGCCGATGCGCACGAGGCGCTGACCGAGATCTCGGGGCTGCTCGGCGATCACCGCGCCGTCGACGTCGATCCGGCGCTAAAGGCCGACTGGCTGGCCGCGGTGGATCGCGTGACCGCCGCGCCGCAGGGCAACGCGCTGCCCACCGACATGCAGGTGATCGGTGCGGTGCAGCGCAGCCTGCCGGAGGACGCCATCGTCGTCTGCGCCGCCGGCGGCCTGCCGGGAGAGTTGCACAAGCTGTGGAAGGCCTGCCGCCCCAACGGCTATCACTTGGAATACGGCTTCTCGACCATGGGCTACGAGGTTGCGGGCGGCTTGGGCGTGAAGATGGCCCATCCCGACCGTGAGGTGGTCGTGATGGTCGGCGACGGAAGCTACATGATGATGAACTCGGAACTCGCCACCAGCGTGATGCTGGGGCACAAGATCATCGTTGTGCTGCTCGACAACCGGGGCTTCGGCTGCATCAACCGGCTGCAAATTTCCTGCGGGGGCGAGAGTTTCAACAACCTTCTGGATACCGCACGCGGTATTGTCGAACCCTCGGCCATCGACTTCGCCGCCCACGCGGCTGCGCTGGGCGCAAACGCCGAAAAGGTGGGTTCCATCGGCGAACTCGAATCCGCGATGGTTCGCGCCCAGGCCTCTGACCGCAGTCATGTCATCGTCATCGATACCGATCCCATGGCCACGACGCCGGAGGGCGGGCACTGGTGGGACGTGGCCGTCGCCGAAGTGTCGGGCCGCCCGCAGGTGCGCGTGGCTCGTGCGGCATACGAGGCGAAACGCAAACTCCAGCGCCAGGACCAGGACTGAAGCTCATGATCCTTTACGGAACCAATCCCATCGCCTGGTCCAACGATGACGACCAGTCCCTCGGCGCGGATATCCCGCTCGAGCAATGCCTGCGCGAGGCAGGCGAGATCGGCTTCGACGGGATCGAGAAGGGCCACAAGATGCCCAGGGACCCCGCCGCGCTGCAGGCCGCTCTGGCGCCGCACGGGCTGCGCTTCGTCTCGGGCTGGCATTCCCTGAACCTGCTGACCCAGTCTGTCGACGACGAGAAGCGCGCGATCCAGCCACATCTGGATCTGCTGAACGCCATGGACTGCAGCGCCTGCATTGTCTGCGAAACATCGAACGCGATCCATGGCAATGATGCGGTTCCGCTGGCCGACAGCCCGCGGATCGAGGGCGAGGCGGCATGGTCGAAGTTCGGGGCCGATGTCGAGGCCATCGCGAATCATGTGGCCGCACAGGGCCTGACGCTGGTGTATCATCACCACATGGGCACGGTGGTCGAGACGCCTGAGGAGATCGACCGTTTCATGGCGGCCACGGGACTGGCGACGTGGCTTCTGCTCGACACCGGGCATTGCTTCTTCGGTGGCGGCGATCCGGCACTCCTGGCGCGCAAGTACATGAGCCGCGTTGCACATATCCATGCCAAGAATGTCCGCCCCGCCGTCATGGCGCAGGTCCAAGACCAGCGGCTGTCGTTTCTTGAGGGCGTGCGTCGGGGCGTCTTCACCGTGCCTGGCGACCGCGAGGGCGGGGTGGATTTCCCGCCGGTGCTGAGGATCGCGGCCGAGCATGGCTATTCCGGCTGGTTGGTGATCGAGGCCGAGCAGGATCCGGCGGTGCGCAATCCCGTTACATATCAGTCGATGGGCCTAAGGGCGCTGAAGTCGATGGCACGTCAGGCCGGTCTCGACCGGGTGTCCGCATGACCGGCGGGCTGCTGCGGCGACCGACGGGGGATCGGGGAAAGGTGCACGACATCACGCCCGAACGCGCCGGCTGGGACTATGTTGGATTCGGTCTCTATCGCCTCGACCAAGGAGACAGCGCGGCCGAGGCCACTGGCGAGACCGAGGTGATCCTGGTCCTGGTCGAGGGCAGGGCGCGGATTGCGGCGAGCGGGGAGGACTTCGGCGAATTGGGTGACAGGATGAATGTGTTCGAGCGCAAGCCGCCGCATGCCATCTATGTCCCGGCGGGGTCTGACTGGACCGCCACCGCGACCACGCCCTGCACGCTGGCCGTTTGCACCGCGCCGGGCCGGTCGGGGCGGTCGGCGCAGGTGATCGGTCCCGTCGGCGTCCCGCTGATCGACCGGGGCAGGGGGGCGAACCTGCGCCACATCCACGCGCTCGCTATGGAAGACCGCGATGTGGCCGACAGTCTGCTGGTGACCGAGGTCTTCACGCCCCAGGGGAACTGGTCGTCCTATCCGCCGCACCGGCACGACGAGGACGACTTCCCGAACATGACCTATCTGGAGGAAACCTATTATCACCGTTTGAACCCGCGAACAGGATTCGGCCTGCAACGGGTCTTCACCGAGGACGGCAGCCTGGACGAGACGATGGCCGTGGGCGACGGCGACGTGGTGCTGGTGCCCAGGGGCCACCATCCCTGTGCCGCACCCTATGGGTTCGAGCTTTACTACCTCAACGTGATGGCCGGGCCGCAGCGGAAGTGGCGGTTCCGGAACCACCCTGATTTCGATTGGATCGCGGTGCGCGACGCCGGCTGAGGCCTACCAGTCTGACCCCACGCCCGCCGCGAGCGACCGCCACGGAGTCACGCCGATTCACCGGTCAGGCGATGCTTGAGCCAGGTGACGACCTCGGCGACCTCTTCCTCGTCGACGACCTTCACGTTCAACAGTTCCATCGCGCGGATGCCGTGGACGGCAAGGAACGCGAGCGTTGCCAGCGCAGGATCCGAGGCGTTGGCGCGGATCCGGTCGAGGAAG
Organism: Paracoccaceae bacterium; assembly: GCA_041687395.1. Taxonomy (GTDB): domain Bacteria; phylum Pseudomonadota; class Alphaproteobacteria; order Rhodobacterales; family Rhodobacteraceae; genus JAWLCA01. The sequence continues at coordinate 61,194 of JAWLCA010000020.1, forward strand.
TCGCGCTCATACCGGCGCACTGGGGCTAGCAACTCCGGATCCTCTGCCAAGGCGGCGAGAAGGCCAGAGGGCGGTGGATCACCCAGCCGCCGCTCGTTCAGGAAAAATTCGACATAGGCGGAAATCAGGACATCCTTGCGCGCATCGGTTTCGCGGGCGCGCAGCATCCCGTCGAAGTTTGACAGAAATTCCTCGACCAGCGCCTCGAGGAGCTTGGTTTTGGACGGGAAATGGTAGAGCAGCCCGCCCTTCGACACACCGGCCCTCTGTGCCACGGCATCAAGGGACAGGTGCCCCGGACCGTCCGATCGGGCCAGCGCATCGGCTGCGGCAAGAATGCGGCTTCTGGTCGATTTCGCTGCGGCAGATGGATCGGTCGGCATCAGCACCTCGTTGACTTTACCGTCCGGACGGTATAGTTGCCCGGTCCGGAATTCAAGGGGCGGGTGCGGCATGCCTGCCGCTGGAAAAGCGAGTAAGCGGCAATGTTCAAGCGACTGATCATAGTGACCATTCTTCTGGCTCTGATCGGGGGTGGGTTGATCTGGTTCAATTTCTTTCGGGACCAGATGATCGCGCAGTTCTTCGAGAACATGCCGGTGCAACCCTTGCCCGTCGAAACCATCGAGGCCGAGCCTGTGACATGGCAGCCGTCCATCGTCGCCATCGGGACCGCGAATGCCGCGCAGGGCGTCGACCTGACGGTCGAAGCGGCGGGCATCGTGCGGGAAATCCTGTTTTCGGCCAACGAGGAGGTCGAAGCCGAACAGGTGCTCTTGCGGCTGGACGACCAGGTGCAGGCTGCAGACCTGGAGGCCGCGCGGACCCAGTTGCAATTGGAACGCACGAACCTTGCGCGTCAGCAGGAACTGCAAAGTCGGGGCGTCGCCTCGAACGTCTCGCTGGACCAGGCGCGCGCGGCGTTTGATGCGGCAGAGGCGCAGATCGCCCGCGCGACCGCAGTCATCGAACAACGCCGGCTGACTGCGCCGTTCGCCGGAACCATCGGGTTGCCGCGGGTAGACCTTGGCCAGTATGTCGCGCCCGGCACGACGGTCGCGACCTTGCAGGACCTGAACACGATGCGGGTGGATTTCAGTTTGCCCGAGCAGAACTTGTCCGAGATTTTCATCGGCCAGACGCTGCATGTTGTGATCGAGGGCGAGAAGCGCGCCTTCGACGGAGAGATCACGGGGATCGATCCGCGGGTGGACCCCTCCAGCCGAATGGTCGCCGTTCGCGGAACCGTGGCCAACTCTCAAGGGGCGCTGACGCCGGGCCAGTTTGTACGTCTGAACATCGACCTGCCGGAGGAAACCGGCGTGATCGCCGTGCCGCAGACCGCGGTCATCTCCAGCCTATATGGGGATTATGTCTACATCGTCCGGCCACGCGACGAGGCCGAGGGGACCGAGGTGCGGCAGACTTTCGTCACCACCGGACGCCGGTCGCACGGACAGATCGAGATCGTGAGCGGCGTCGAGGCCGGTGACATGGTGGTGACCGCCGGGCAGAACCGGCTGTCGAACCGTGCCCCGGTAACGCTGGAACCGGAGAGCGAGTCATGAGCCTGTCCGACACGTTCATCCGCCGGCCCGTCGCCTCGACGGTGCTTGGCCTGCTGATCACGCTTCTGGGGCTTCAGGGCCTGTTCGGTCTTCAGACCCGCCAATATCCCGAGGTTGCCGAGACGGTCATCACCGTGACGACCGTCTATCCCGGCGCATCTGCCGAACTGATCCAGGGCTTCGTGACCGCGCCGATCTCGACCGCAGTTGCCACCGCCGAGGGCGTCGACTACGTGACCACGCAGTCGCGGCCATCTGCCTCGGTGGTGACGGTCAACATGCGGCTGGGCGAGGATCCGGACGCCGCACTCACCGAGGTCATGTCCAAGGTGCAGGAGGTGCGGTCACGCCTGCCACAGGATGCGCAGGATCCGTCGATCGTGAAGGGCACGGGCATGACCTTTGCCACCATGTACCTGGCGGTGCAGAACCCGAACATGACGCCAGAGCAGGTGACCGAGTACATCCAGCGGGTCATCGTGCCGCGCATGTCCACCATTGAGGGCGTCGCGGAAAGCCAGGTACTGGGCGCCGCGAACTTTGCCATGCGGGTCTGGGTCGATCCCGTGCGTCTGGCCGGGCAGGGACTGACGGCGCCTGATGTGATGGCGGCTATCAACAACGCGAACTTCCTGTCCGCGCCGGGGCGGACCCGGAACGAATTCGTTTCCTATTCGATCACGATCGATTCGACTCTGCAGTCGCCCGAAGCGTTCGGAATGCTGCCCGTCGCCGGAACCGGTGACGAGGTGGTGCGCCTGCATGACGTGGCGCGGATCGAATTGGCCGCCGAGAATACCGACATGGTCGTGACCTTCGATGGCCAGCCGGGCACGTTCATCGGGGTTTTCCCTTCGCCCTCGGCCAACCCACTGGACACTTCGGCGGCGGTACTGGCGGAATTGCCGGCCATCCAGGACAGCCTGCCCGAAGGGATGACGCTGACCTTGATGTACGACGCGACCGAGCAGATCGCCGCGTCAATCAACGAGGTGCTGCGCACGATCGTCGAGGCGACGACCATCGTTGCCGCGATCATCCTGCTGTTTCTCGGATCGTTCCGGTCGGTTGCGATGCCGCTGGTGGCGATCCCGCTGTCGCTGGTCGGCGTGCTCTTCATCCTGTTTCTGATGGGATATTCGATCAACCTGCTCACCTTGCTGGCGATGGTGCTGGCGATCGGCCTCGTGGTCGACGACGCGATCATCGTCGTGGAGAACGTCCAGCGCCACATCGACGACGGGCTGTCACCGATGCAGGCGTCCTTCACCGCGATGCGAGAGCTGTCGACCGCGATCATCGCCATGATGCTGACGTTGATTGCGGTCTTTCTGCCGTTGTTCTTCACCGGAGGGCTCACCGGTGCGCTGTTCCGCGAATTTGCGGTCACACTGGCTGGGGCAGTCTTCATTTCCGGGATCGTGGCGCTGACGATTTCGCCGATGATGGCGGCTCGGATCCTGAAACAGGGGGGTGAAAACCGGTTCCAGAGAGTCCTGAACCGGGGGTTCCTGTGGTTCGAAGGCTGGTACGAGCGGCGCCTGTCATCCTCGCTCGACTACAAGCCGGTGACGATCCTTATGGTTGCCGTTCTCATGGGCGTGACAGGATTCCTGTTCCTGAAAACCTCTTCCGAACTGGCGCCGGAAGAGGACTCCGGCGCGCTGTTCTCATTCGTGAACGCGCCGTCCTATGCGACGGTCGACTACACTGGGCGGTATGTCGACGAGATGCGGGAGCGGACGAAAGACTTGCCGGAACTCGCGGCAAACTTCTCGGTCGTGGGTTTTGGGGGGCAGACAAGCACGGGCATCATGCTTTGGGCGTTTGACGACTGGGCCGACCGAGAGCGCAGCCAGGCAGAGATCCAGCAGGATCTGCAGGCGCGGCTGGCGCCGATCAAGGGCGTGCAGGCCTTCGTCTTTGCGCCACCGTCGCTGCCGGGTGCGGGCGGCGGTCTGCCGATCAGCCTCGTGATCCAGTCCACGGGCGATCCCAGCCAGGTCTATGAGGTGGCCGAACTGATCAAGTCCGAGGCCGAAGCTTCGGGGCGGTTCATCGTGGTGCAGAACTCGCTGTCCTTCGATACCACGCAAGTCAACGTGAAGATCGACCGCGACCGTGCGGCCGCCCTGAACCTTCCGGCAAGCCAGATCGGCGCCACGCTCGGCCTGCTGGTGGGGGATGGCGCGGTGACGCAGTTCGATCGCGATAGCAACAGCTACGACGTAATCGTGCAGGTGCCGCAGGAATATCGCGACAACCCGGAGCGGTTGGGTGATTTTTACATCCGCGCCACGACCGGCGACATGGTGCCCCTGTCGGCGGTCATCGACGTCGAGACGCGCGTTGCGGCCCAAGCGATCGAGCAGTTCAATCAACTGAACTCGGCCACGATCTCTGCCCTGCCGGTCCCGGGCGTCTCGACCGGCGAAGGCCTGGCGGTCATCGAGGAGATCACGCGTCCAATCCTGCCGGACGGGTTCTTCATCGACTACGCCGACCAGTCGCGGCTGGAGAAATCCGAGGGCGCGGGCGTGGCCATCGCCTTTGTGCTGGCGGTAGTTGTGATCTACCTGGTGCTGGCCGCGCAATTCGAAAGCTTCCGCGACCCGTTGATCATCCTGATGTCTGTGCCGCTGTCCATCTTCGGCGTGATCGTGCCCCTGAACATGGGGCTGGGCACCCTGAACATCTACACTCAGGTCGGACTGATCACCCTGATTGGTCTGATCACCAAGCACGGCATCCTGCTGGTCGAGTTCGCCAACCAATTGCGCCGCGAGAAGGGGATGAGCCGCGAGGCCGGGATGATCGCCTCGGCCCGGCTGCGGCTGCGGCCGATCCTGATGACCACGGCGGCGACGGCGCTTGGGGTGGTGCCGCTGATGATGGCCGAGGGTGCAGGTGCGGCGGCACGGTTCGCAATGGGTCTGGTGATCTTTTCGGGCATCACCGTCGGTACGGTATTCACCCTGTTCGTCGTGCCGTCGTTTTATAGCCTGATTTCCCGCCGGGAACTGGCGCCTGAGCCGGAGCAGCCGGAACTGCCGCAGCAGGATCAGCAGCCAGCCTGAGCCGTCTTCGGCGTGGATCAGTAAGGCACCTTGCACCGTCACGTTCAACGCAAGACCTGCAAGGCCCCTTGCGCCGAGCCTGCACTGCCCCAATGCTGGCGGCGATGAAGAAGGTGATCGCGAACCTCTACACAGGGCGCAGCCGACGGGCGAGCCTGTTTCGCTATGGCTTGATCGCGCTCGATGCGGCAACGATCATCTTCTTCGTGCTGACCGCACCACTTGAACCCGACAGGGGTATACTGCTGGCAGAGGCCGTGATCGGCAGCCTGATCCTGGCAGATTTCCTTGCCCGGCTCTGGATCGCGCCGGATCGCTGGCAAATGCTGCGACAGGTCTACACCCTGGCCGATCTGGTGGTGATCGCCTCACTGGTGCTGGAACCCTTGTTGGGCGCGAACCTCGCGTTCCTGAAGGTGTTGCGATCCCTGCGGCTGCTGCACTCGTATCACCTGCTCCGAGACCTGCGGCGCGACACCGCCTTTTTCCGCGAGCACGAAGAGACCGTCTTCGCGAGTGTCAATCTGCTGGTCTTCATCTTCGTCTCGACATCGATCGTCTTCGTCCTGCAGTTCGAGCGGGGCGTCGGCGCGGAGAGCTACATCGACGCGCTTTACTTCACCGTGGCGACGCTGACGACGACCGGCTACGGCGATCTTACGATGACCACGCCCGCCGGAAAGCTGCTTGCGGTGTTCATGATGGTGATGGGCGTGGCACTGTTCTTTCGCCTCGCCCGGGCGATCTTTCTTCCAACCAAGGTGCGGTACAGATGCCCCGCCTGCGGGTTGACCCGGCATGAAATCGACGCGGTTCACTGCAAGCACTGCGGCACTGAACTGATGATCGAGACTGAGGGCGCAAACTGATCGCCTTGGACGCGCGTTCATGCTTGTGGCAGTATATGAATGTCAACCAAGGGAGGACTCGATGAGCGACCGTGACGCCCAAGTGGAAAAGATGAAGGCCCGCATCGATCAGTGGAACGCCGAGATCGAGAAGATGCAGGCCAAGGCCCGCGAGGCCAGCGCCGATGCGCGGATCAAGTATGAAGAGCAACTGGCCGATATGCGCGAACATCGCGACGAGGCCGAGAAGAAGATGAAGGAAATCCGCGACGCCAGCGAAGCCGCCTGGGCGGACATGTCCAAGGGCTTCATGGACGCCTGGAGTTCGATCGCCGACAGCTTCAGCAAGGCGATGAAGCGGTACTGAGCCTGCCTGTCCCTGCACCCGGTCGTTCACTTTCCCGAAAGACCGATTGGGCAGAATTGCGCCCGGGTTCCGATACGGGGTGCAGAGATGAATATTCAGGCCAGCAGCGCGGGCGTCATCGCGCCCGCTCCTCCACGCAATGCAACCGACACCGGGCTGACGCCTGTCATGATGCGCGACATCCTGCTGAAGACGATGTTCCGCACCAGCCTCGACTACGTCAGCGACTTGGCGCGGGTGCTCTGCCTGCCGGTCCCGGTGACGCAGGAACTGATCGACGCCGCCCGAGTCCAGAAACTGATCGAGGCGACAGGCACGCTCCACGCCACCTCGGGCGGTGAGATGGGCTATCAGTTGACCGATGCCGGCAAGGCCCGCGCGCTGGATGCACTTGCGCAGTCGGAATACTATGGCGCGATGCCGATCCCGCTGGCAGCTTATGGCGAGCAGGTGAAGCGGCAGTCGATCCGCAACATGGCGCTTACGCGTGAGCGGCTTCTGGGAGCGATGGGCCATCTGGTGCTGCCCGACAGTCTGATCGACCATCTCGGCCCTGCCGTGGGTTCCGGCCGGTCGATCCTGATGTACGGCCCGCCTGGCAACGGCAAATCGTCAATCTCGAATGGCATCCGCGACGCGCTGGGCGACCGGATTTACGTGCCCCGCGCGATCGAGTTCTCCGGCCAGGTCATCACCGTCTACGACCCGATCGTCCACCGGGCCGTCGCCGCCGAGGCCGACGATCCGAACTCTCTCCGCCGCACCGACAACCGGTTCGACAAGCGCTACATACTGTGCGAGCGACCAGCCGTGATCACCGGGGGCGAGTTGACGCTGGAGATGCTCGACCTCACCTACAACCCCACAGCACGGACCTATCAAGCGCCACTGCAGCTGAAATCCACTGGTGGCGTCTTCATCGTGGACGACCTTGGCCGCCAGGCGGAACCGCCGCAGGCGCTGATCAACCGCTGGATCGTGCCGCTGGAGATGAACTACGACATCCTCGCGCTGCAATCGGGCGAGAAGTTCGTCGTGCCCTTCGACACGCTGGTGATCTTCTCCACCAACTTCCATCCGAACGAGATTTTCGACGGCGCCGCGCTGCGCCGGATCTTCTTCAAGATCAAGATCGACGGCCCGAACCAGCAGAACTTCCTGAAAATCTTTGCCCTTATCGCGAACAAGAAGGGGATGCCGCTGAATGACGCGGCGCTCGCGCATCTTCTGGAGGTGAAATACCCCGAGATCGACAACAACTACGCGAACTATCAGCCGGTCTTCCTGATCGACCAGATGATCGCGATCTGCGAGTTCGAGGGACTCCCCTATCAGATGACTCCTGACCTGATCGATCGCGCCTGGGCCAACATGTTTGTCCGCGAGGAGATGATCGCCCGCTAGTTCGGCCTCGCATCAAAGGGGCTTCCCGTCCCTCATGCGGACCTTACATTGGGGCGATGACGATCCTGCCCGCCCCGCTTTCCGACTGGTTCGCCCGCCGCGGCTGGCAGATCCACCCGCACCAGCGGGAGATGCTGGATGCAGCGTCAGAACCGGCGCTCTTGCTGGTGGCGCCGACCGGGGGCGGCAAGACCTTGGCCGGGTTCCTGCCGACGTTGGCGGACCTGACTGAAAACCCGCGCCAGGGTTTGCACACGCTCTATATTTCGCCGCTCAAGGCGTTGGCGGCCGACATCCGCCGCAACCTGACCACGCCGATTGTCGAGGCCGGCCTGCCGATCCGGGTGGAAGATCGCACGGGCGACACCAGCCAGGCCGCGCGCAAACGCCAGCGGGCGGATCCGCCGCATATCCTGCTGACGACCCCCGAAAGCCTCGCGCTGCTGATCTCCTACGAGGACGCGCCGCGTATCTTCGCCGGATTGCAGCGGGTGGTGGTGGACGAGATTCACGCGCTGGCGGAATCGAAGCGGGGCGATCAGTTGATGCTCTGTCTCTCGCGCCTGCAGACGCTTGCGCCCGGATTGCGCCGGGTGGGCCTGTCCGCGACGGTCGAGGATCCGGCGGCCATCGCGCGCTTCTTCGCGCGGCATCCCGATCCGGCGCGGATCATCGTGGCCGATCCCGGACCCGCGCCGGATATTGCCATGCTGGACGTGGCAGCGCCGCCACCTTGGGCGGGCGGAGGCGGGCGGCACGCAATCCCCGCGATCCTGGATCAGGTGCGTGCCCATCGCACCACGCTGATCTTCCACAACACCCGTGCCCAGGCCGAGATCTTCTTTCACGACCTGTGGCTGGCCAACACCGAGGGCCTGCCCATCGGCATCCACCACGGCAGCCTGTCGCGCGAACAGCGCGAGCGGGTGGAGGCGGCGATGGTGGCGGGTGAGTTGCGCGCCATCGTCTGCACCGGCAGCCTGGATCTGGGGATCGACTGGGGCGACGTGGATCTTGTGATCCAGGTCGGCGCACCAAAGAACGTAAAGCGGCTGGTGCAGCGGATCGGGCGCGCGAACCACCGCTACAACGCGCCGTCCAAGGCCCGCCTGGTGCCCGCGAACCGGTTCGAGGTGGTGGAATGTCATGCCGCCCTGGAAGCGGTGCGAGACGGCACCCTTGACGGAAAGCCGCGCGGAGCCGGGCCGCTGGACGTGCTGTGCCAGCATATCCTGATCGTTGCCGCGGCAGGCCCCTTCGACGCGGACGCACTATACACAGAGGTCACCACCGCCGGCCCCTACGCTTCGTTGTCCCGCGCCGATTTCGACGCCTGCCTCGATTTCGCGGCAACGGGGGGGTATGCGCTGCGCACCTACGACCGCTGGCGCCGGCTGATGGAGCGCGAGGGCCGCTGGCAGTTGCGCGACCCGCGCGCGGCACAGCGCATCCGGATGAACATCGGCACGATCATCGACACCGAGACGCTGAAGGTCAGACTGCGCGGCCGCATGGGCGGCACGCCGCTGGGCGAGGTGGAGGAAGGCTTTGCCGCATCGCTGACCCCTGGCGACACCTTCCTGATCGGCGGTCAGGTGGTTCGCTACGAGGGTCTGCGCGAGATGGTGGTGGAGGTCACCCGCCAGCCCGCGCGCGACCCGAAGGTGGCGGTCTTCAACGGCACCAAGTTTGCCACCTCCACCCTGCTCACGCAGCGCATCCTGGAGATCTTCCAGCAAGACCGCTGGCCCGTCCTGCCGCGCCACACCGCCGAATGGCTGGCCCTGCAGCGCCATGTCTCGCGCCTGCCCGCACCCGACCGGCTGCTGATCGAAAGCTTTCCGCATGACGGTCGCCAGCATGTCTGCGTCTACGGTTTTGCCGGTCGCAACGGACAGCAGACGCTGGGCCTACTGCTGACCAAGCGGCTGGAGGAGACGGGGCACCAGCCGCTCGGTTTCGTCGCCACCGACTACGCCACGCTGATCTGGGGGCTGGAGCCCTTGCGCGATGCTGCGCCGCTGTTCGACCGTGCGGCCCTGCGGGCGGGACTGGAGGGGTGGCTGGCCGGCAATGCGGTGATGAAACGCACCTTCCGCGCCTGCGCCATCGTCGCCGGGCTGATCGACCGCAACATGCCCGGCCAGCACAAGACCGGACGCCAGGCTACGTTTTCATCCGACATCCTGTATGACACGCTACGAAAATACGACCCCGAGCACCTCCTGCTGAAGATCACACGGGACGAGGCCATGCGCGGGATGATCGACTTTGGCCGGGTCGAGGAAATGCTTGACCGGATCGGCGACCGCATCGACCATGTGCGCCTGTCCCGCGTCTCACCCCTCGCCGCGCCGCTATTCCTTGAGCCGGGCCGCATCCCCGTCGAGGGCGCCGGTCGCGAACGGCTGGTGGCCGAGGCCGCCGAGCGGCTGATGGCCGAGGCGGGGCTTGCCTGATCGCTGGCGATGGGGCATCGCAGGCGCATGACGGGCTACGATTTCACCTGCACCGGTGCCGACCTGACCGCACTGCCAACGGGCGCGCTGTGGTGGCCGGCCGAACGGCTGCTGGCGGTGAGCGACCTGCATCTTGGGAAATCGGAGCGGACGGCCCGGCGTGGCGGCAGCCTGCTTCCGCCGTTCGAAACCGCCGATACGCTGGCGCGGCTCGATGCCGACATTGCCGCCACGCAGCCGGCGACCGTGCTCTGCCTTGGCGATACCTTCGATGACCGCGCCGCGGCAGAGGCGCTGCCAGAAGAGATGCTGCTGTGGATCACTCGCCTGCAGGCTGGGCGCGAATGGGTATGGGTCGAGGGGAACCATGATCCTGGCCCGCTGGCCTTTTCTGGCACCCACCGCGCGGCGCACTCGCTGGGGCCGCTTACCTTTCGACACATTGCCGATCCCCGTGCGGCGGGGGAGGTGTCGGGCCACTATCACCCCAAGGCGCGGCTTTCGGCGCCGGGCGCACGCATCGCGCGGCCCTGCTTTCTGATTGACACCGCCCGCGTGATCCTGCCCGCCTATGGCACCTATACCGGTGGCTTGCCGACCGACAGCGCGGTGCTGTCAGAACTTATGGGGATGGGGGCGCGGGCGGTGCTGCTGGGCAAGCAGCTTCACGCGATCCCGATGCCGCGCCGGATCGACAGACAGGGAAGGGCAAGCGCATGACACCGGAGCATGAGGCCGCGATCCGCGACAGCTTTGCTCGGCAAACAATGATGGCGACCTTCGGTGCGCGGATGGCCGCGCTTGGCCCGGGCACCTGCCGGATCGAGGCGCCAATTGTCCCCGGCGCGCGTCAGCAGCACGGCGTGGCCCACGCCGGCCTGACGTTCGCGCTGGGCGACTCGGCGGCGGGCTATGCAGCACTGTCATTGATGCCGGAGGGCGCAGAGGTACTGACGTCAGAGATGAAGATCAACCCGCTACGCCCCGCCGCTGGCGACGTGCTTGTAGCAACGGGCGAGGTAATCAAGGCAGGCCGCCGCCTGACGGTGGTCAAGGCAGAGGTCCGCGCCGATGGTGCGTTGGTGGCTATCCTTCTGGGTACGATGGTGCCGCTGACCGGATAGGTGGCGTCAGTCGTTCCACTGCCAATGCCGCCGCCGCGGCACCTTCACTGCCAGCATCGGCTTCAGCCAAGGGCTGCGAAAGCGGTTGAGGTCCAGCGCCTCGTGCACACCGTCGCTCTCGAGCCCGTCCAGCCGTGTGCGCACCACGGACCGGGTGTAGAAGGGGGCGTCCAGCATCGCTTTGATCTGTCGGGGTTTATAGCCCGGGTCTGCCCGCGTTTCCCGCCGCACGGCCCAGAGCGATCGCGCGATCGGGATTTTGGGGGGCAGCGCGATGGGCGTCGCGTGGCCCCGCCGGTCGAACGCCGCGCCGAAGGCGAGGGCGCTGCCGTCGCGGCGGGTGGCGTCGTAGAAACAAACCGCGCCCTCGGGCGTCGGGTAGCGGCCCCAGGTCCAGTAGCTGAAATCATCCTCGAGCGCGGCGGTGCCGAAGTTGGCGTCGAAATAGCCATGCCCCTGCCAGCGCCAGCCAGGCTGGTTCAGATCGACCGACACCTCTGCTACCGGGGCAAATGGCCGCCAGACATGTGCGCCGTCCGGCGTCAGCGGCAGTTCGACCGAGGTGATGGCCGCCGGCGTCAGGGTAACGCGCCCCTTCAGGCGGCCGGGATGGGGCAGGGTGGCCTCGTCGATGTCCACAAACAGGCGCGTGCCGTCCCAGTGCATCGACGACGGGCCGATGCGCAGCGTATCTGCGGACAGGCGCAGCGCAGCTTCGCCCCGGTCGGTCATCGTCCAGCGCCCGCCGCGGCCGTAGGTGACGACGTTCAGGCAGCAGTGATCGGCCGCGTTCCTGCGCCCCGACCAGCGGTACCAGGGCGAAAAGACCGACCCTATGAAGCCGATGATGCTGAGGGCTTTCTCGCCGCAGTCGCTGATCGCGTCGAGATACCACCAGGCGTAACCATTCGGCGGGACGTGGAGGTCGAACCACGGTCCGCCAGAATCGCCGCGGCCGCGTGCATCCCGGAAAGGGTGGCCATCGGGATCCCCGCCCCCGGATGCGCCCCGCCCCCCGCCAGGTAAAGCCCCGGCAGCGCCGTCCGTGCCCGTGGTCGTTTCAACGATGCGGTCATCCCGTGCGGGCTGCGGCCGTAGAGCGAACCGTCCGAGCCGGGGAACAGCGCCGCAAAGCCCGCCGGCGTCGTCAGCGAGCTCTCCGGGGGCGGCGGATCGAAGCTCAGCCCGAAGCTGGCGAGCGTGTCGAAAACCCGTGTCCGACATTTCTCTGCCTCCCTTGGGTTCAGGGCCGCACCGTCGCGGAAGGGCGGGGCGTTCATGATGATTTCGAAGCGTTCCAGCCCCTGCGGTTCTTTGCCGCCGCGATCCTGCGCGCAGACGTAAAGCGTGGGGTCTGCGGGCATCCGGCCGACGCCCAAGGCGTCAAATTCGGCCTGATAGTCGTCACAGAAAAAAACGTTGTGATGCGCAAGGGCCGGACCTGCGGCACGGGCCGCGAAGGCCCAGACATGTGCCGACAGGCTGCCCGGGCTGACGGCGGCCTTGCGCACCACGCCTTGCGCCGCCGGTCCCAGCAGACCACGTCTCAAGGCGGCGGGATCGCCGTTGAAGACGATGGCGTCTGCGGCAAGGCGCGTGCCATCCGTCAGGTGCACCGCCGCCACGCGGTTGCCCTGAGTCTCGATCCGCACCGCGTTTCTGTTGTAGCGGAAGGCGACGCCCCTTGCCGTGGCCAGATCGGCCATTGCCCGGGCCAGCCTGTGCATGCCGCCCGCGATGCGCCAGACTCCGCGCGCCTCGGCTGACCAGATCAGGGCCAGCAGGGCGGGCGAGGCATAGGGCGACCCGCCGACGTAGGTGGCGTAGCGCCCGAAGAGCTGGCGAAAGCGCGGGTCGGTGAAGCGGCGGGCCAGCGTCCCGGCCAGCGTGGCGAAGGGCACCATCGTCGAAAGAACGGCGGGCGCGCGCGACGCCGCCTGCATGAGCGCCCCGAGACGTGGCTCGGCAGTCCGCATCATTGGCCCATCGAAGGTGTCGAACAGGCGGGTTGCGTGACGCGTGAAGGCGAGAAACTCCCGCTCTGCCTGCGGCCCGGCGAAGTCTCGGATCGCTGCGGCGCTGGCTTCCATGTCGGCGTGAAGGTCAAGTGTGGAGCCATCCGGCCACCAGTGCCGCGCCAGGATGTCTTCCGGGATCAGCGTGACATGATCGGCCAGACATACGCCGATGTCCTCGAACAGGTCGTCGAACACATGGCGCATCGTCAGCACCGTCGGTCCGGCATCGACCGCCCCGGCCGGGCTGTCCAGGGTGCGCATCTTTCCACCCGGTCCCGCCTGCGCCTCGATGACCGTCACGCGCATTCCGGCGTGGGCCAGCCGCAGCGCTGCGGCGAGCCCGCCGAGGCCCGCACCGATCACCACCACCCTGTCTTCCATCTGCGCCATGACCGCCAACACCGTTGACTTGGCAGGATAGACTGTCCAGTATAGTTTACAATCAGAATGTCAGTTAGAAATGACATGTCGCCGCTGACACGGAGGTTGTCATGCTGTCCGCTCGTATCGAGACCGCCATCACGCAGGCGATTCGCACCGCGCAAGACGGGGCCGCGCCCCCCCGGCTCGCCTCTGCCCTGCACTATGCCGTAACGCCGGGTGGCGCGCGAATCCGCCCAACCATCCTGATGTCGGTGGCGTTGGCTTGCGGTGATGACCGGCCGGCGCTTTCCGATGCGGCTGCGGCTGCGTTGGAATTGATCCACTGTGCCAGCCTCGTCCACGACGATATGCCCTGCTTCGACGATGCCGATGTGCGCCGGGGCAAGCCCACGGTGCATCGCGCCTATTCCGAGCCGTTGGCGCTGTTGACCGGCGACAGTCTGATCGTTCTCGCCTTCGACGTGCTGGGCCGGGCGGCAGGGCGTGATCCGATGCGCGCGATTCGACTGGTCACCACGCTGGCGCAGCGCACCGGCAGCCCCAACGGCATCTGTGCAGGACAGGGCTGGGAAAGCGAAGCGACGGTCGATCTGTCCGCCTATCACCGGGCCAAGACCGGCGCCCTGTTCATCGCCGCAACCCAGATGGGCGCGATCGCCGCCGGGCAGGATGCTGAGCCTTGGGAAGAACTTGGCGCCCGGATCGGCGAGGCGTTCCAGGTCGCCGACGACCTGCGCGATGCGCTTTATGACGAGACGACGCTGGGCAAACCGGCCGGGCAGGATGCAATCCATGCCCGCCCGAATGCCGTGGCCGAACTGGGCGTGCAGGGTGCGATCCGGCGGCTGACGGATATCCTCTCGGGCGCGATCGCCTCGATTCCGTCCTGCTCGGGCGAGGCGATGCTGGCCGAGATGGTGCGCAAGTATGCCGAGCGGCTGACCCCGATGGCCCCGGCCCGAATGCGGGCGTGAGGTGGACGAGGTTCGGATAGAACCTGCTCCAACCCTGCCGCGCGCCGGGTTCAACTGGCGCGGTTGGCGCAACCGGCTGATCGGGCAGCCGGTCTTTCAGCGCTGGACGGCACGGCTGCCGGGCCTACGCGGGGTCGTGCGATCCGAGGGGCAGCAGCTTTTCGATCTCATTTCGGGATTCGTCTACAGCCAGGCCCTGCAGGCGCTGGTCGAACTGGACATTCTGTCGCTCTTGCGCGACGCGCCGGCGCGCGCGGGCAGCCTCGCCGCGCGGTGCGGTATTGCGTCGGACCGGATGCAGATGCTGCTTCAGGCCGGGGCCTCGCTTGGCTTGCTTGACCGGCTGCGCGACGGGCGTTTTCAGACGTCGCGGCGCGGCGCGGCGCTGCTGGGTGTGGCAGGGTTGCGCCAGATGATCCGCCATCACGCGGTACTGTACCGCGATCTGGCCGATCCGGTCGCCCTGCTGCGCGGAGAGGTCGAGACGGATCTTGCGCATTTCTGGCCCTATGTCTTCGGTGCGCAGGGTGAAGTGGCGCCCGAGGTTGCAGCGACCTACTCGGAGCTGATGGCGGAAAGCCAGGTGTTGGTGGCCGAAGATACCCTGCGCCAGGTCGATCTGCGGGACAGCCGGCATCTGCTCGATATAGGAGGCGGAACAGGGGTGTTCCTTGCCGCCGTCGGCAGGGTTTATCCCCGGCTTTCCCTGACGCTGTTCGATCTTCCCGCTGTTGCGCCAGGCGCGGAGGCGCGATTCGCCGCAGAGGGGATGATCCCGCGCGCACAGATCTGCGAGGGCAGCTTTCGCCGCGAGCCGCTTCCGTCGGGGGCGGATGCGATCAGCCTGATCCGGGTGCTCTACGATCATGCCGACGATACGGTATCCGCTCTGCTGGCCAAGGCGCACGCGGCCCTGCCCGCTGGTGGCCAACTGATCGTGTCCGAGCCGATGTCGGGCGGCGCGCGCCCCGAACGGGCAGGAGACGCCTATTTCGCCTTTTACACCGCGGCCATGCGGACAGGCAAAGCGCGTTCACAGCAGGAGATCGCGGCCTTGCTGACGGCGGCCGGCTTTGCCGCGGTCCGCTGCCCACGTCCGTTCCGGCCCTTCGTCACCAGTGTCGTGATGGCCAGAAAGACCTGAAATCCGTGTGCAAAAGAAAACCGAAAAAGAATCTGTCCAAACTTCTTTACAGATGCTACTGTCAATCGAAACTTACACATGGGCCGTCACTCGAACTGGACAATCTGCCAGGGGCGACACCGGAAAAGGGGAGGGGAGCGAGATGGAAACGACAGCCGTGATCCTCGGTGGGCCCCAGGATCTTTCCCTCGCCGCTGTCGAGCTTTCTGCGCCCGGCCCGACGGATGTGGTGATCGACATCAGCCACTCCGGTATCTCCACCGGCACCGAAAAGCTGTTCTGGTCGGGCCAGATGCCGCCGTTCCCGGGCATGGGTTACCCGCTGGTGCCGGGATACGAGTCGGCCGGTGAGGTCGTCGAGGCCGGGGCGGACACGCACTTCAAACCTGGAGACCGGGTCTTCGTGCCTGGGGCCAACTGCTACGGCGAAGTGCGCGGCCTTTTCGGCGGGGCAAGCCGCCGGATCGTCACAGATGCCGCCCGCGTCACCCGCATCGACCCGGCCCTGAAGGCCGAGGGGGCGCTTCTGGCGCTGGCCGCCACCGCCCGCCACGCGATGGCCGGGCTCGACAAGGCGATGCCCGATCTGATCGTGGGCCACGGCGTATTGGGCAGGCTGCTCGCCCGCCTGACAATCGCCGCCGGTGCGCCGGTCCCCACAGTCTGGGAGATCGACTCCACGCGCAGCAGCGGCGCAAGGGGGTATGAGGTGATCCACCCGGACGCCGACCCGCGCCGCGACTATCGCGCCATCTATGACGCCAGCGGCAACGGCGATCTGTTGAACACCCTGATCACACGCATCGGCAAGGGCGGCGAGATTGTGCTGGCTGGCTTCTACACGAAGCCGCTGAGCTTCGCCTTCCCGCCCGCCTTCATGAAGGAGGCGCGCCTCAGGATCGCCGCCGAATGGTCCCGCGACGACCTGCTGGCCACGCGCTCACTCGTCGAAAGCGGGGCGCTGTCGCTGCAGGGTCTGATCACGCACGAAGCGGCCGCGCAGGACGCGCCCGCGGCCTATCGCACCGCGTTCGAGGATGCGGCCTGTCTGAAAATGATCCTGGACTGGAGAGCTGTCGCATGACGCTTGATGTGCCGAACCTGAAAGATTTCGACCAAAGGCTGCGGGACGAGGCCCACGAGGAGCCAACGCTCGAGGTGCCGTCCGATCCGCCGTCGAAGAAGACGCAGATCATCGCGATCTACGGCAAGGGCGGCATCGGCAAGTCGTTCACGCTGGCAAATCTAAGCCACATGATGGCCGAACAGGGTAAACGCGTGCTGCTGATCGGCTGCGACCCAAAATCGGATACCACGAGCCTGCTGTTCGGCGGCAAGGCTTGCCCGACGATCATCGAAACTTCGACCCGCAAGAAGCTGGCGGGCGAGGAGGTGAAGATCGGCGACGTCTGCTTCAAGCGCGGCGGCGTCTTCGCGATGGAACTGGGCGGGCCCGAGGTGGGCCGCGGTTGTGGCGGTCGGGGCATCATCCACGGCTTCGAACTGTTGGAGAAGTTGGGCTTCCACGACTGGGATTTCGACTACGTGCTTCTCGACTTCCTGGGCGACGTGGTCTGCGGCGGGTTTGGCCTGCCGATCGCACGGGACATGGCGCAGAAGGTTATCCTGGTAGCGTCAAACGACCTTCAATCGCTGTATGTCGCGAACAACGTCTGCTCGGCGGTGGAGTATTTCCGGAAGCTGGGCGGCAACGTCGGCGTCGCCGGGCTGGTCATCAACAAGGACGATCATTCCGGTGAGGCCCAGGCCTTTGCCAAGGCGGTGAACATCCCGGTGCTGGCTGCGATCCCGCAGGACGACGATCTGCGAAAGAAATCGGCCAATTATCAGATCGTCGGCACTTCGGCGAGCCGGTGGGGCAGCTTGTTCGGCGACCTGGCAGACGCGGTGGGCATCGCGCCGCCGGTGCGGCCCAAGCCGCTGGACCAGGACGGGCTGCTCGGTCTGTTCGACGCCAAGGATACCGGCGGCGACTACCAGCTTGTGCCTGCGTCCGACGCCGACATGCGCGGGAAGTACGCCAAGCCGAAGAAATCGCTGGAAGTGGTTTATGACGATGCTTGATCTCGACGCTCTTGCACGCCTCGACCACGCACTGGTTGCAAGGGATCGGCAGACGCCGGTGCCGAATGCCCGGTGCCCGCACTCACACTCGAAGGGCTGCCCTCACGCCGAGGGTCGTGCGGCATGACGGGTCTGCGCCACGATACCGCCCACGAGGCACAGGTGATCGAGGCCAACGCCCATGATCCCGCGACCAGGCAAGGCGGTGACGGGCTGGGCTGCCATGCTGGTTCAGCCGAGCTGGCCAAGGCCGCGAGAACAGCGGGAAAGTCCGAAATCCTGGACCAGTATGCACAGGATTATCCACAGGGTCCGCACGACCAGCCGCAGAGCATGTGCCCCGCGTTCGGCAGCCTGCGCGTCGGTCTGCGGATGCGTCGGGTGGGGACGATCCTGTCGGGATCGGCCTGCTGCGTCTATGGCCTGACCTTTGTGTCGCATTTCTATGGCGCGCGCCGGTCGGTCGGCTACGTGCCGTTCAATTCCGAAACGCTCGTCACCGGCAAGCTGTTCGAGGATATCCGCGAGGCGGTGCACGAGATGGCGGATCCCGATCGCTACGACGCGATCGTGGTGACGAACCTCTGCGTGCCGACGGCCAGTGGCGTGCCGCTCCGGCTTTTGCCCACGGAAATCAACGGGGTGCGGATCGTCGGCATCGACGTGCCGGGGTTTGGCGTGCCGACCCACGCCGAGGCGAAGGATGTGCTGGCGGGCGCGATGCTGAACTATGCCCGCGCCGAGATCGAGGCCGGGCCGGTGCAGAAGCCTGCAGGTGGCAAGCATGACCGGCCCACGGTCGCCCTTCTGGGCGAGATGTTCCCGGCCGATCCGATGATGATCGGCGCGATGCTGGCGCCCATGGGGCTGGCCGCCGGGCCGGTCGTGCCGTGTCGCGAATGGCGAGAGCTGTATGCGGCGTTGGACTGCGGTGTCGCGGCGGCGATCCATCCGTTTTACACAGCCGCGATGCGCGAGTTCCGGGCGGCCGGGCGGCCCGTCGTGGGATCGGCGCCGGTAGGGCACGACGGCACCGCGCTCTGGCTGGAGAGCATTGGCGAAGCCTATGGAGTTGGTGCGGAAAAGATTGCCGCAGCCCAGAACGCTTTCTTGCCTGCCATCAAGGCGGCGCTGGCTGCCACGCCGATCAGGGGGACGATCACCCTGTCGGGCTACGAGGGGTCGGAGCTGCTGGTGGCGCGCCTGCTGATCGAGAGCGGGGCCGAGGTGCCCTACGTCGGCACGGCCTGTTTCCCCACCGAACAGTCAAAGGCCGACCGGGAATGGCTGGAATCCCAAGGGGTGCAGGTCAAGTACCGGGCCAGTCTGGAGGACGACTGCGCGGCGATGGAGGCGGTACGGCCGGATCTTGCGATCGGGACGACGCCGGTGGTCCAAAAGGCCAAGGAACAAGGCATTCCGGGGCTTTACTTCACCAACCTGATTTCAGCCCGGCCACTTATGGGGCCGGCGGGGGCGGGGTCGTTGCAGCAGGTGGTCAACGCGGCCATCGGCAACAAGGACCGCATGGCCCATATGGTCGATTTCTTTGAGGGAGTTGGCCTCGGCGAAACCGCCGGAGTGTGGGAGGGCGATCCGAACATCCAGCCGCAATTCCGTGCCGCCTATCAGAAAAAGCTCGACAAGAAAGCCCGCGCGGCCAAGGCGGAGGAGATGATCTGATGCCCGCCCGCGCCCCGAAAACTCGTATGCACACCACATGCACATCACGTGCATCTTCCGTGCATACAACGTGCCTACCCAAAAAGCGCACAGAACCATCCGTCATGTGCGTCATTGCACAGAGAGGCGGTGCGCCATGCTGATCCAGGATCATGACCGGGCCGGCGGCTACTGGGGGGCGGTCTATGCCTTCACCGCGATCAAGGGCCTGCAGGTCGTGATCGATGGGCCAGTGGGCTGCGAGAACCTGCCGGTTACCTCCGTCCTGCACTACACCGACGCGCTGCCGCCGCATGAGCTGCCGATCGTCGTCACCGGCCTGTCCGAGGATGAGATGGGCAAGGGCACCGAGGATGCGATGAAGCGCGCCTGGGACACGTTGGATCCGGCGCTGCCCGCGGTCGTCGTGACCGGGTCCATCGCCGAGATGATCGGTGGCGGCGTCACGCCGCAGGGCACCAACATCCAGCGCTTCCTGCCCCGGACCATCGACGAGGATCAGTGGGAGAGCGCCGACCGGGCGATGACTTGGCTGTTCACCGAATTCGGCCAGACCAAGGGCCGGATGCCGAAGGAAGCCAAGCGCGAGGAGGGCGCGAGACCTCGCGTCAACATCCTTGGCCCGATGTACGGCAGCTTCAACATGCCGAGCGATCTGGCCGAGATCCGCCGCCTGGTCGAAGGGATCGGTGCCGAAATCAACATGGTCATGCCGCTGGGCGCGCATCTGGCCGACATGAACAAGCTCGTGAATGCCGACGTCAATGTCGTCATGTACCGCGAGTTCGGGCGCGGGCTGGCAGAGGTTCTCGGCAAGCCCTATCTGCAGGCGCCCATCGGGATCGAGTCCACCACGGCGTTTCTGCGGACGCTTGGCGATCTCCTGGGGCTCGATCCCGAACCTTTCATCCAGCGCGAGAAGCATTCGACGCTGAAGCCCGTCTGGGACCTGTGGCGGTCGGTCACGCAGGATTTCTTTGCCACGGCAAGCTTCGCCATCGTCGCGAACGAGACCTACGCCCGCGGCATCCGCAAGTACCTTGAGGACGACCTGGGCCTGCCCTGCGCCTTTGCGGTCGAACGCAAGCGCGGGACCAAGACCAACAACAACGAGGTCCGTGCGCTGATGGCGCAGAAGCGCCCGCTGGTGGTGCTGGGGTCGATCAACGAGAAGATGTACCTGGCCGAGATGTCGGTCGGCCACGGGCCGAAGCCCACCTTCATTCCTGCAAGCTTCCCCGGCGCGGCGATCCGCCGGGCCACCGGCACGCCGATGATGGGCTACGCTGGCGCGACCTACCTCCTGCAGGAAGTCTGCAATGCGCTGTTCGACGCCCTGTTTCACATCCTGCCGCTGGGCACCGACATGGACAGCGCCGCGGCGACACCCACGACCCTGCGCCGCGACTTTCCCTGGGACGACGACGCGCAGCGTCTGCTGGACCGGATCGTCGCGGAACACCCGATCCTCACCCGTATCTCGGCCGCGCGCAACCTGCGCGACTTGGCCGAGAAGGCAGCGCTGGAAGCCGGCGCCGAGCGGGTGGTTCTGGAGACCGTGCGGCGGCTTTCGCCCGCGGGAATGGACGTAACCGAGAAGGGAGGATCGGCATGACCGACCAGACCACGAACGGACTTGGCCGCAGCCACGTGAAGCCGTCGAAGGCTGAGTTTCGCGTCTACTTCGCGATCATCTTCGCCGCGACGCTGCCGCTGGCCACGCTGACCTGGGCGCTGGCGCTGCTGAAGGGCGGCCGGCTTCCCGACAAAGGGCCGATGGCCCGCGCCTGGACACAGGCCCGGATCATCACGCCCGCGATCTTTTCGGCATGACTGCCGAGCGCGCCGCTTGCGCGACGATTTTCTCCGCCTGAGAGGCGGACAACGAAATTCGTCCCTCCCCCCGGTGGGGCGAATGGCTGGGCTGGCATGAGGCCAGTCCGGGACCCGGCCGCCGGGGTGCGCGGCATCGGTCAAACTTTTCCGGAGGAAAAAATGGCTGATAATTCTGACCTGTCGTTCACGGGTCTAACCGACGAGCAGGCGCAGGAACTGCACTCGGTGTATATGAGCGGGCTTTGGCTGTTCTCGGCCGTCGCCCTGGTTGCTCATATCGCCACGTACATCTGGGCGCCCTGGTTCTGAGGGAGAGGAAAACAAAATGGCAAAGTTCTACAAGATCTGGCTCATTTTCGACCCGCGCCGCGTGTTCGTGGCCCAGGGCGTGTTCCTTTTCCTGCTGGCAGTGATGATCCACCTGGTGGTTCTGAGCTCTGGCCTGAACTGGTTCGAGAATGCGGCCGAGCGGAAGTATTCGCAGGTCGATTGACCAAGACAGCTCGCGGGCGGCGGCCCTGCCACCGCCCGCGGCAACCAAACAAGACAAACGGAACTGACGGCTGAGGCCCCGGCGGGAGACCGCCACGACCGAAAGGTTCGGGCGGCAAGGCCGCCGATAGCGGAGACAGACGCATGGCATTGCTGAGTTTCGAACGCAAATACCGCGTCCGGGGCGGGACGCTGGTCGGGGGTGACCTGTTCGATTTCTGGGTTGGCCCCTATTTCGTGGGCTTCTTCGGGGTCACGACGGTTTTCTTTGCGGCCCTGGGCACGATCCTGATCTTCTGGGGCGCAAGCCAGGGCGACACCTGGAACCCCTGGCTGATCAACATAGCCCCGCCCGACCTGAGCTACGGTCTGGGCATGGCCCCCTTGATGGAGGGCGGGCTGTGGCAGCTCATCACCATCTGCGCGATCGGGGCCTTCGTGTCCTGGGCGCTGCGCGAGGTTGAAATCTGCCGCAAGCTGGGGATGGGGTATCACGTACCCTTCGCCTTTGGCGTGGCGATCTTTGCCTATGTGACCCTGGTGGTGATCCGCCCGTTGCTGATGGGCGCCTGGGGGCACGGTTTTCCCTATGGCATCTTCAGCCACCTCGACTGGGTCAGCAACACCGGCTACGCCTATCTGCACTTCCACTACAACCCGGCCCACATGCTGGCGGTGACCTTCTTCTTCACCACCACGCTGGCGCTGGCGCTGCATGGCGGTCTGATCCTGTCGGCGGCGAACCCGGAAAAGGGCGAGGAAGCCAAGACGCCCGACCACGAGGATACCTTCTTCCGCGACTTCATCGGCTATTCGGTGGGAACGCTGGGGATCCACCGCGTGGGCCTGCTTCTGGCGCTGAACGCGGGCTTCTGGTCGGCGATCTGCATCGTGATCTCCGGCCCGGTCTGGACCAAGGGCTGGCCGGAATGGTGGAACTGGTGGCTCGATCTGCCGATCTGGCCGGCGGCTTCCGTGGTAGGAGTGCAGTAAGATGCCCGAGTATCAGAACATCTTCACCCAAGTTCAGGTGCGCGGCGCGCCCGAGTGGGGGATGGACAACGAAAACAACATGATGGCCGAAAGGACGATGAAGCCCGGCTTCTCGAACCTGATCGGCTGGCTGGGCAATGCGCAACTGGGGCCGATCTACCTGGGCTTCTACGGTGTGATCTCGGTTGCGACCGGAATCCTGTGCCTGAACATCATCGGCTTCAACATGCTGGCGCAGGTCGGCTGGTCGATACCGGAGTTCATCCGGCAGCTGTTCTGGCTGGCGCTGGAACCGCCCAGCCCGGAATACGGCCTGCGCATCCCGCCGCTGAACGATGGCGGCTGGTACATCATCGCAAGCCTGTTCCTGCTGATCTCGGTCTGTTCCTGGTGGCTTCGGGTCTACAGCCTCGCCCGGCAGCACAAGATGGGCCAGCACATCGCCTGGGCCTTTGCCGCGGCGATCTGGCTGTTCCTGGTGCTCGGCCTGTTCCGGCCGATCCTGATGGGATCCTGGTCCGAGGCGGTGCCCTACGGCATCTTCCCGCACCTCGATTGGACCACCGCCTTCTCGATCCGCTACGGCAACCTCTACTATAACCCCTTCCACGCGCTTTCGATCGTGTTCCTCTACGGCTCGGTCCTGTTGTTCGCGATGCACGGGGCCACGATCCTGGCCGTCAGCCGGTTCGGCGGCGACCGCGAGCTGGAGCAGATCTACGACCGCGGCACCGCATCGGAACGCGCGGCGCTGTTCTGGCGCTGGACCATGGGATTCAACGCCACGATGGAAGGCATCCATCGCTGGGCCTGGTGGTTCGCCGTGCTGACCCCGATCACCGGCGGCATCGGCATCCTGCTGACGGGCACCGTCGTCGACAACTGGTTCATTTGGGCCCAGGAGCACCGTTTTGCGCCAAGCTACGACGGCGCCTACGGCTACGAAGCCTATCAGGGCAACGGAGGGTAAGATGTTTCCCAAGTGGTTTGACAAATGGAACGCCGACAACCCCAGGGACATCTACGGCCCCGCCATCCTGGTGGGGGCGCTGGGGGGGGCGGTGTTCGTCGCGGCGCTCTTGGTCGCTTGGGGGCAACCCTTCAAGACCGACAGCTTCCAGACCGGCCCGCGCGGCACCGGGATGTCGGTGGTCGGCTTCGAGTCGGACATCAACACCCCCGATCCCACCGTCGCGGCCTATGTCAGCTCTGCTCCGGTGGTGCCGGGTGAAGGTGATCCGCTGGCCCGCGATGTCTACCCGGACGCCGAGCCGTTGCTGGCCGATCTGACCCAGGCCAACTACGACAGGCTGGTTGCGGCGATGCAGGCCTGGACCGGTATCCCCGATCTGCTGGCGGGCGAGGAGAACTATCAGACGATCGTCGCCCGGCGCATGATCGAGATGACCCAGACCCTGAACGACGACTGGGGCGGGCATACCAACTGGTCCGGCGAGGCGGGGGTGAACTGCTACACCTGCCACCGCGGCGAACCTGTGCCCAGCAACATTTGGTTCAGCGTCACACCGGTGACCCAAGCGACGGCGGGCTGGGCCTCGGTGCAGAACCGGGCCACGGTGCAGAGCCAGTACACCAGCCTGCCCTCTGACGCGCTGGAGAAGTACCTGCTGGATGGCGAGGTGATCGCGGTGCACGATCTGGACGCGCGGGTGCCGCGCGACCCGACGCTGCCGACCTGGCAGAACACGGAGCGCACCTACAGCCTGATGAACTACTTCTCCAACTCGCTCGGCGTGAACTGCGTCTTCTGTCACAACAGCCGGGCCTTCTACGATCCTGGCCAGAATACGCCGCAATGGGCCAATGCGACGCTGGGTATCTCGATGGTGCAGGATCTGAACAACACCTACCTGGTACCGCTGGGCGCCGAACTGCCGCCCGAACGCCTTGGCCCCGTCCACGCCGACGCGCCCAAGGCGGCCTGCGCCACCTGCCACAAGGGCTATCAGAAGCCGATGGGCGGGATGGACATGATCTCTGACTGGCCGGAACTCGCCGCACCTGGCGCGCCGGTCTACCAGTAGGGCAGGGCGGTGAAAACCGCCCGCCCGACGCCCTTCGGGCCCCTGGCCGGGTCCGAAGTTCGGGGCACACACACCCCGGTTCCCTTCCTGTTGGCTACAGGAACCTTGGGCCGTGCCGGGCATCCCCCGCGCACGGCCCCTTTTCATTCAGGAGCGACACCATGACCCGCCCGCTGACCCCCACGCTTGACCGCGTCGCAGGCCCCGCCGATCTGAAGGCGCTGTCGGATCGGGAACTGGCCACCCTTGCGGACGAATTGCGGGACGAGGTGATTTCGGCCGTGTCGGAAACCGGCGGGCATCTGGGCTCCTCCCTCGGCGTGGTGGAACTTACGGTGGCGATCCATGCGGTGTTCAACACTCCGTTCGACAAGCTGGTCTGGGACGTTGGCCACCAGTGCTATCCGCACAAGGTGCTGACCGGCCGGCGTGACCGCATCCGCACACTCCGGCAAGAGGGTGGGCTGTCGGGCTTCACCAAGCGGTCGGAATCCGAATTCGACCCGTTCGGGGCGGCACATTCCTCGACCTCGATCAGCGCCGCGCTGGGCTTCACCGTGAGCCGCGACATGGGGCAGCCCACTGGCGACGCCATCGCGGTCATCGGCGATGGCTCGATCAGCGCCGGCATGGCCTACGAGGCGCTGAACAACGCGGGCACCGAAGGGCGCAGGCTGTTCGTGATCCTGAACGACAACGAGATGTCGATTGCCCCGCCGGTGGGCGCGATGTCGAAATACCTCTCGGGCCTTTACGCCAACACGCCCTTTGGTGCGCTGAAGGACATGGCCGAGGGGTTCGAGCGCACCCTGCCCGGCCCCCTGCGCGAGGGCGCGCGGCGGGCGCGGCAGCTTGTCACCGGTTTTCCCGGCGGCGGGACATTGTTCGAGGAACTGGGCTTCAGCTACATCGGGCCGATCGACGGGCACGACATGACGCAGCTTCTGCCGGTCCTGCGCGCGGCGCGGGCGCGGGCCACGGGGCCGGTGCTGATCCATTGCTGCACGGTCAAGGGCAAGGGCTACAAGCCGGCCGAGAGCAGCGCCGACAAGTATCACGGCGTGGCGAAGTTCGACGTTGCCAGCGGCACGCAGGCGAAATCGAAATCGAACGCGCCGGCCTATACCAAGGTCTACGGTCAGACGTTGACCAAGCTGGCCGAGCGCGACCATCGCATCGTCGCGGTCACCGCCGCCATGCCCTCGGGCACGGGGTTGGACATCATGGCAAAGCGGTTCCCGGCGCGGGTGTTCGACGTGGGTATTGCCGAACAGCATGGCGTGACCTTCTGCGCCGGCATGGCGGCGGCGGGGCTGAAGCCCTTCTGCACGATCTATTCCACCTTCCTGCAGCGCGGCTATGATCAGGTGGTGCATGACGTGGCACTGCAGAAGCTGCCGGTGCGCTTCGCCATCGACCGCGCCGGGCTTGTGGGCGCCGATGGCGCAACCCACGCAGGGGCCTTTGACGTTGGCTATCTGGCGAACCTGCCGGGTTTTGTGGTGATGGCCGCGGGGGATGAGGCGGAACTGGTCCACATGGTCGCCACCGCTGCCGATTACGGCGAGGGGCCGATCGCGTTCCGCTATCCACGCGGCGAGGGGTCGGGGGTGGAGATGCCCGAGGCGCCACGGGTGCTGGCGATCGGCAAGGGCCGGGTGCTGCGAGAAGGGACCAGCGTGGCGCTTTTGTCCTTCGGGGCGCATCTGCCGGAATGCCTGCTCGCGGCAGAGGCGCTGGAGGCGCGGGGCGTATCGGTCACGGTGGCAGACGCGCGCTTCGCCAAGCCGCTGGATACCGATCTGATCGCGCAACTGGCCGATCATCACGCGGCCATTATCACGGTCGAGCAGGGCGCAGAGGGTGGCTTTGGCGCGCAGGTGCTGCACCATCTGGCGCGCATCGGCCGGCTGGACCGCGGCCTTTCGATCCGCACCATGACGCTGCCAGATAAGTTCATCGAACAGGCAAGTCCCGCGGCGATGTATCGCGAGGCGGGGCTGACAGCCGCTGACATTGCGGCCACGGCTCTATCGACGCTTGGCGTGGCGGAGATTCGCGCCCGCGCCTGACCCTGCGGCAGATCGTTCGCCCGCCGCGTTTGACCGTCGGCCAGAGTTGCCGGCCCCTGCATTCTGTGGCAAGACCGAACCTGAAAGATCACGGGGTTCAGCACATGCCGGATTACGCCGCCCGCCGCAGGATGATGGTGGACACGCAGGTACGCCCGTCGGACGTGACCAAGTTTCCGATCATTGCGGCCATGCTGGCCGTCCCGCGCGAAGCTTTCGTGCCTGCCGACCGGCGCGAGGCCGCCTATATCGGGGAAAACCTGCCGCTGGCCCCCGGCCGCGTGCTCTTGGAGCCACGGACCCTGGCCAAGATGCTGGACGCGCTGAATATCCGCGATAGCGAACTGGTGCTCGATCTGGGCTGCGGGTTCGGCTATTCCTCGGCCGTGGCGGCCCGGATGGCAGAAGCGGTCGTCGCCGTCGAAGAAGACGAGGCCATGGCGACGGAGGCCGAGTCGGCGCTTGCCGCTACCGGCGCCGACAATGTGGCAGTAATTCACGCGCCCCTGACCGAGGGGGCACCGAAACACGCCCCCTATGACGTGATCCTGATCCAGGGCGGCGTCGAGGAGGTGCCCGAGAGCATCACCGAGCAGCTGAAGGACGGCGGCCGCATCGTTGCGCTCTTCATGGAGGGCGCGCTGGGCGTGGTCCGGCAAGGCTGGAAAAGTGATGGACACGTGTCGTGGCGCGATATGTTCAATGCGGCTGCTCCGGTGCTTCCCGGCTTCCAGAAGCAGCGCGCCTTTACCCTGTGACGGCTGCCGGCGATGCCTGCGGTCGCTGAACAAGAACCGAACCGAGGCAGAGCAATGAGTGTATTCCCGCTGCGTTTTCTTCGTCTGGTGACGATTTTCGCCACCCTGGCCGTCGCGGCACCGGTTTCGGCGCAGAGCCTCGCCGACGCGCTGGTTGCGGCCTACCGGAATTCCAACCTGCTGGAACAGAACCGGGCGCTTTTGCGCGCCGATGACGAGGATGTGGCTGCCGCCGTGGCCCGGCTGCGGCCGGTGATCAACTTCGTAGCGGGGGCAAGCTATACCGGGGCGCAGCGTGGCGTGACGGTGGACCAATTGAACGCGCAACTGGCGCTGTCGGCAGACATGACACTGTTCGACTTCGGCGCCAACCGCCTGGGTGTTGAAGCGGCGCGGGAAACCGTCCTGGCTACCCGGGAGGCCCTTCTGGGGGTGGAGCAACAGGTTCTGTTCAACGCGGTGCAGGCCTTCATGAACGTGCGCGCGACCAGCGAGCTTCTGTCGCTCAGGCAGAACAACGTGCGCCTGATCCAGCAGGAATTGCGCGCCGCCCAGGACCGGTTCGAGGTGGGCGAGATCACGCGCACCGATGTCGCCATCGCCGAGGCGCGGCTGGCGGCGTCGCGGTCGAACCTGGCTGCGGCGGAGGGCGATCTGGCCGTCGCGCGCGAAGAATACCGCGCCGCCACTGGGCAGGGTCCCGGCACATTACGCGCGCCGCCGGCGCTGCCCGCGACGGCCGGCAGCATGGACGAAGCGAAGGCCGTCGCGCAGCGGAGCCATCCATCGATCCGGCAGGCACAGCGCCAGGTGACGGTGGCGGAATTGAACCTCGCCCGCACCCAGGCCGCGCGCTGGGGCAGCGTGACCGCTGGCGCCGAACTGTCGGTCGACGACGACGGCCGCGATACCTCGGGCCTGTCGCTCAGCTACAGGTTGCCGGTCTATCAGGGGGGCGCGCTGTCGTCCGGGCAGCGGCAGGCGGCGGCGCGGCGCGATGCGGCGCGGTCGGCGCTGCATCAGACGGCCGTGGGCGTGGTGCGCGACGTGGGCAACGCCTGGGCGCGGCTGCAGGTGGCGCGCGCGCGGATCGAGGCGAGCGACCGGCAGATCACCGCCGCGCGCACCGCGTACGAGGGCGTGCGCGAGGAAGCGGCGCTGGGGGCACGGACGACGCTGGACGTTCTGAACGCCGAGAACGAGCTTCTGCAGGCGCAGGCCGACCGGATCATCGCCGAGACGGACCGACAGGTGGCGGCCTATGCGCTGCTGGCGTCGATGGGGCTGCTGACGGTGACGCACCTGAACCTCGGCATTCCGACCTACGACCCCTCGGCATATTACGAGGCGGTGAAGAACGCGCCGTTCCGCAGCCCGCAAGGGGAACAGCTGGACCGGATCCTGCAGCGGCTGGGCCGCGACTGATCGCGGTGGCGTTGCCGGATCACGGCTGCGGGGCTAGGCTGGGACGGCGGGAAGCAGCGGAAGGTTCATGATCGACGAGACCCGACAGGGCGACACCTTGGACAGCGTGCGGCGGATGGTCGGCGGCGGGGACTTGCCGCGGCTGGTGCTGACGGCTGCGATGCGGGTGGATCGACCGCCGACGGGCGAGGCGGGCGAGATCGCGCGGCTGGAGAACAGCCTGGCCGCGCTGGAGGCGCGGGTGGCGGGGATCGCGCTGGCGCGGCCGCGGGCGGCGGTGCCGGCGGACCTGCGGGAGGATGCGGAGCTGCGGGCCATCGTTTCGGACATGGTGCGGGCCGAGTTGCGGGGGGCGCTGGGGGAGCAGATCACCCGGCGGGTCCGGCAGATGATCCGGTCCGAGATCAGCCGGGCGCTGGCCGCCGATCCTCCGGGATCGGGGCGGGGATAGGGGGTGTGCACGCGTGCACGAAATCTCAAGTAACTGAAAAGACGTGATATTCGATTTCTTGTTTACCGGATTTTAACCGGGTACAGGCGGGTTTGCCGTGCCCGACTCGACCCGCGCCCTGCCCGAATAGACCCGCGACCAGCGGTGCCTGCTCGGCGGGCCGACACTGCCCTGTGTCTGGCAATTGGTCGGGTTTGAGCCCAAATTGACGCCAGCGCGGCGGGGCCGGTTCGCGCATGCAGCGAAGCCCGACACGTCTTGATCGGCCTATTCCGTTGAAAAACTCGCGCTTGATCGACTGGCATGATGCGGATTCAATTCTGCCAATGGGTGGGAGGATCGGCGATGATGGGACCGCGGCA